>MAAT01000012.1 GCA_002162815.1 Gammaproteobacteria bacterium 53_120_T64
AACGGCCGGGGCACCTATCTGACCCACAGGTTCGAAACCTAAAGTCTTGGCGATGTCACCCAGCCGTGCCACTCTCAACTGATTTTATCGGCAGTGGCTGTATCAAGATACGAGGTCTTTCCACGCCACATCTCCTAGACCAACGTACGCTAACATGACTGGGGCTTTAAGCTCAGAGATTGTGGCATGGAAAGACCTCAAATTTCCCACCAATTCTTAACACGGTATTGATCTTTATTTTTCATGGGGCCAATGATAATCGACTATTCCCCACGAGTCATGCAACAACGCCTAGCGTTAGCGTTATTTGAATGTTTACTCACAAATTTTTGGCGCGATGTAATTAAACCCATTACTGTCTTTTAAATCTAACAAATCAAAGTAATTCTTCCCCAGCGCTATATTACGAAAGGCCTTGTCATCAAGATATTTGTTGATCAGCCCAGTAACGTTGACATCATCCTTATAATCGTCAAAATCTTTTTTATCTAAGGCCACAAAATCAGTACCCGGTAGAAAACGCGTTGAATATTGATTAATGAAGGCAACATACTGACGTCTAATTTCCTCATCATAAAAATAAGAATCCCACAACACTCGCCACGATAAATCCAACATCAAATGGGGGTATGTATCTAACAACCGGGTTAAAATTTCAATATGTCTTTTCGGGTCCATATTAGTAAGCTCTTTTGACAGACCCATATGTACCCATACGATTTTATTATCCGGGTACAGCTCTAGGACCCTCTCCATCAAGGGCAGGTATTTTTCCGGCTCATCGTTATTGCCAAAATCCGAATGAATAGCGATTGGGATATTTCCCCTGGGGGTTTTTTCATCCTCCCTAAGCCGCTGCATAAAGTCGCTCCACTGATCAATTATTTCAATAGGCGTTGCAACCACATCATTATTGAATAAGGCTTGTTTCACCAGATTCACCTCCCCCATCCATGTAAACTGCCCCGGATACTCCCTATCTAACAAATTGATTTGAGGCATTATCTCCTCTGGCACCGCTAAGTCTGGAAAACTCATCGACAAGGTTAAGTGTACCCCCTTAGGCTCATACTGAAGATAATTGGAGGCGTTTCTGAAATCATTTCTGATACTGGGAATCACCGCGGTATCTTTGCAATCAAGATAGTATTCACAACCTGAATCAATCGGTAATGTTTGCCCTATGCCATAAACGTTAACAAACAAAACACCTAACTTACGTAAATACTCCGCCATTTCTACGAGAGGAATAGCATTGCCACCAAAAGGCTGAAAATGATTATGGGCATCAACTACTGAAGTGTGCGGCATGATCGAGCGATCGTAACATTGATCATAGCCGACCTTAAACATTCCCAAGGTACGTTTATTCCCCCCATATGGCAGCTCCTGCTGCTCTTGATTTACCTGTTGCTGAATATTATTCACCTGTTCTTTAATTTTCTGTAATTGCTGTTTCATTTCTTTCTGCTGGACCGACATACAACCGCCCAACCCAACAGCCATGGCAAGACTGAAGCAAGATAAATAAAATTTGTTCTTTGTGAATTTCTTCATGGATAGGAATCTTAATTATTATTTGAAATATTACTTACTACTTAAAAAATGTTTTTACTTTTCCAGTTTCGGCTCCACCTACAACTCCAGACCAACGCACGCTAACATGGCTGGATCTTTAAGCTTAGAGATTGTGGCATGGAAAGACCCAAGTTTTCTTTCAAACTAGGGAATTCTTGATTGCAAAATCCGACCCTGCTTTCCTCCGACTTCCAGCTTTTGTGGTTCGAACACGCCACCTTTAGCACACCCCATCTTTTATTGATCTAAATCCATGCTCAACCGCTCTTGTAAACTTACCAAGCATACCTATTCTTGCATTAAATAATTTCCCTAGGTCTTCAGCTCTTGTTATTTTCTCAAAATATTTTAATTCAATCTCGTAATAATACACATTTCGTTTTTTGTTATATTTCCTTAAGCCAACCTCGCAAGCTTTATGAGCACTAACAAAATACCACTCATCATTATTACTCGTATCTTTATTCTTAAACGCATACCATAAATATATTCTCGTATAGTGCTCAAAAGCGATACTCCTATCAATTTCACCATTAATCTGCAAAGTAAAATACGACCCGTTTAGCTTACTATTCTTTACGTCAATCGCAATAAAACCAATGCTTGCTAATAACAGTAAGTAATCTGGCCGTTTAACCGAATTTTTAAAAATCGCTGGCATCGATTCCCAGTCTTGATCTACTCTTAAAAAACCAAGTTCTTGGAAATTAAGCCATTCCTGGAATGCGGCCTCTCCATCCTTCCCTTGCTTAACAATAACTTCCCTATTCACTACAACCAACTCCTTTATTCCTTCAACAAACCCATTAAGTATTTACGATAAATATATTTAATATATAAAGCTAATAAATAACAGCAAGCAGCCAACTGAACGCAGCTCAGCCACTTAGCCATCAAAAAAACTTACGCCAACACTATTCTGAAAAAAATAGCATTCTACTCGTCGCTATAAACCGCAGCCCTCTTCTCCATAAAGGCCTTACCACCCTCTTCTAAAAACGGCGATATACACAGCACCTGGCCACGATCTTCCATCGCGGCGACCACTTCCAGACTTCCGGCATCTTGCGAAAAGTTCAGCCCCTCTTTGGTCATGCGCAAACCCATCGGTGACATCGCCAGCATTTCGCTGGCGAGGCTTTGGCCGGCGGCTTCGAGATCTTCCGATTCAACCACTTCAGAAACCAGTCCGATACGCAGGGCTTTCTTGGCATTCACAAAGCGGCCGCTCATCATCATTTCGGCGGCATTGGAGGTGCCGACAGAGCGGGGCAAAAAGTAGCTGATGCCAATATCGCAGCCGGTGAGGCCAATTTTCGCCATCGCGACATTCATGCGGGCATTTTCAGCGGCGTAGCGCACGTCACAGGCGAGGGCAAAGGCAAAACCACCCCCGGTGGCTGCTCCTTGCATCAGGCCAATAATCGGCTGGGGGCAGCGGCGCATGCGCATAATGATTTCTGAGATTAAACGCTGGCCGCGCATGTCGGCGGGGTTACTGGCGCCAAAGTGGCCGGCGTCGTTAAGGTCGAGGCCGGAGCAGAAGTGTTTGCCAGCACCGCGCAGTACCACGACCCGTACTTCATGCTTGAAGTAGAGCTTGCCGAAGTAGTCGAGCAGCTCTTCTGTCATTACCTGGTTGATGGCGTTGAAGGCGTCGGGGCGATTCAGGGTCAGCCAGTCGGCGCCATCTTTGTGTTCAATCGATAGAGTGGTGTAATCACTGCTTGTCATTTTATTCTCCTGTGTAGGGTTGATAGAGGTAGCTTCATCAACGCCATCGCTCGTTCATCGACGCCGTTGACTGGGGCAAAACCTGTCGCGATGGTACTACAGCATTCCTTCAGCCGCTGCACCGCTGCCGCCTGCGCACGACTTGCGACACCTCAGGCTCGCTGTCGATCACCTCAGCCGAGTCATGGCACCCCTGGCTTCAGGCCGGTGACAGCAGTGACTGTAATTTTTCACGACCTCTCGGGCTTTCAAAAGTACAATGTCGGCGCAGAGTTAATCGCCCAAGGAATTCGACGCACCAGTGATGGCACAACACCGAACAAAGACATGGGACTACCCAAGCGGCAACCTTAGCGTCCATCGCAACAGCCTGCGCGGCACTGACCCCGCACCTGGTCGCCGGTAAGCCCTGTGACAGCCATCGATACAGCCCCTGCCCGCACCCGCGAAGCCCACTGGCAGAGCTATCGTCGCCTGCCCGCCTATGCCGTGCCCGCACAATGGCGCCATTGGCTGCTCGACCGCGGTTCGCTGACCCAGCGTTTAATCGCCGCCAGTGCGGGGCAATTTCGGGTGCGCATCCTCAGCCAGGGCATAGCCAAACCCCGCCGCACCGAGGCCAAGGCACTGGGCATCCCCCGCCAGCAACTCGCCGTGGTGCGTGAGGTGGTGCTCTACGGCAAAGACCAGCCCTGGGTTTACGCCCGCAGCGTACTGCCCTTGAGCAGCTTGACCGGCCGCCTGGCACGGCTGCGCAAGCTCGATGAACGGCCCCTCGGCGCTCTACTGTTTGCCGACCCCTCGATGCGCCGTGGCAAGCTAGAGCTGGCCCGCGTGCAGCCGGCAAAGGTGGCTTTACCCCCGGAACTTGGTATCTTTGACTCTCCGCTATGGGGTCGGCGCTCGGTGTTTTATGTCGCCGACAAGGCCCTGCTGGTGAGTGAGATCTTTCTGCCCACCTTCAGCCCCCTCCACTCCACCCCCAACGACCTCGCAGGCCACCACTAACCATGCCCATCGCCTCGCCCAGAACCCGCGCCTTTTTCGAGTTAATGCGTTTCAATAAACCGGTCGGCACCCTGCTCTTACTCTGGCCCACACTGTGGGCACTGTGGATTGCCGCCGACGGCCTGCCCTCCACCTCGGTACTAATTATTTTCGTGCTCGGGGTGATCGTGATGCGCGCCGCCGGTTGCGTGATCAACGACTACGCCGACCGCAAGGTCGATGGCGCCGTGACCCGCACCCGCCACCGCCCCCTGGTCGACGGCCGCATTGAGCCCCGCGAGGCCCTCATCCTCTTCGGCGGCCTCTGCTTGGGGGCCTTTTTTCTGGTGCTGATGACTAACCGCCTGACCATTGCCCTGTCCTTTGGCGGCGTTGCCATCGCCACCATCTACCCCTTTGTTAAACGCTACAGTCATTTGCCCCAGGTGGTACTCGGCGCGGCCTGGGCCTGGAGCATCCCCATGGCCTACACCGCCCAGACCGGCACCCTGGTAAAGGAAATATGGGTGCTGTATTTCGCCGTGGTGCTGTGGACGGTGGCCTTTGATACCTTCTACGCCATGGTCGACCGCGAAGATGACTTGAAAATCGGCATTAAGTCGACCGCGATTTTATTTGGCGATCTCGATCTGTTTTTAATCGGCGTGTTGCAGCTCTTAACCCTGCTCGGGCTGGTGGTCACCGGCGATGCCTTCGAGCTGGGTACGCCCTATTTCGCCGGCGTATTGATCGCCGCCCTGTTGTTTGTCTATCAGCAAATTATTGCCCGCCACCGCCAGCCCGCCGCCTGCTTCAAGGCCTTCCGCAATAACCATTGGCTGGGGCTGGTACTGTTTATCGCCCTGGTGGTCGACCGCCTAACGGCCTGAAAGCACAAAAATATCCGCCGCTGTCATCTCATTGTCACGCGGGCGTCATCTAATAAGCCTACTTCAGCAAGGGTAAGCAGGCATGACAGAAGCCACCATTTTAATTGTCGATGATGAAAGCGCGATCCGCGACATGGTTGCCGTGGCGCTGGAGGTAGCGGGCTATACGTGTCTACAGGCTGACAATGCGCGCAGCGCTCACGCCCTGATTATCGATGAGAGCCCCGATTTGGTCTTGCTCGACTGGATGATGCCCGAGACCAGCGGTCTCGAATTACTACGGCGCCTACGCCGCGAAGAGCTCACCGCCAAGCTGCCGGTAATTATGCTCACCGCCAAGGCGGAAGAGGACAATATGATTCAGGGCCTCGACTCCGGGGCCGACGACTACATGCACAAGCCCTTTTCGCCCCGCGAGCTAATCGCCCGCATCAAAAGCACGCTGCGCCGCCAGGGTAGCGAGACTCAGGAAGAGCCGATACAGGTCGACGGCCTACTGTTTGACCCGATAAGTCACCATGTCAGCATCCATGGCCAGGCACTGAGCTTGGGCCCCACCGAGTTTCGTCTGCTGAGCTTCTTTCTCAGCCATCAAGAGCGCGTCTACTCCCGCGACCAGATTCTCGACCACGTCTGGGGCGGCAATGTCTATATGGATGAGCGCACCGTCGACGTGCATATTCGCCGTCTGCGCAAGGCCTTGAGTATTGCGGGCCACCAGCGTTTCGTGCAAACGGTGCGCGGTACCGGCTACCGCTTTTCACAAAAACTGCCTGCCGACTAATTCGGCCATCTAGCCACTTAAAGGGATATTGACCCGTGCAAAGAGGATTGCGAGTCGAGCTGCAGCGCATCACCCTGCTGGCCATGGCGCTGGCCATAGCCGGGGTTTTCAATGGCTATCCCACCCTCACCCTACTGGTCGGTGGCGGCCTGTACATGGCCTGGACTCTGCTGAAAATCCTCCGCCTCTATCAATGGCTCGATGCCGGAGGCCGGGGCATTCCCCCCGACGCCAGCGGCGTCTGGGGCGACATCTCCGACCAGCTCTACCGCCTGCAAAAGCGCAATACCCGCGCCAAAAATGAGCTGCGCGCCGTGGTCAAGCGTGTCCGCAAGATCACCAGTGCCCTCGATGAAGGGCTGATCATTCTCGATGCTGAACACGGCGTCGACTGGTGGAACCCGGCGGCCACTAAACTGCTGGGCCTGCGCAGTGAAGACCTCTACCAGCCCATCACCAATCTGCTGCGCACCCCCGCCTTTGTGCAATTTATCCAGGCCGGCAATTTTGACTTGCCCCTCGAGTTACCCGCACCCAACGAGCCCCAACGGCTGCTGCAATTTTCGGCGCGAGTATTCGGCAAGGCTGAAACGGCCCTGGTGGTTATGGACATCACCCGCCTGCGCCAACTGGAGGAAATGCGCAAAGAGTTTGTCGGCAATATTTCCCACGAACTGCGCACCCCACTCACCGTGCTCACCGGCTATATAGAGACTCTGCAAGATCAAGCCAGCGCTGATCTGCCCGCCACTTGGAGCAAGGCGCTGGGGCAAATGGGCCAGCAAACCGAGCGCATGAACCTGCTCGCCGAAGACCTACTACTGCTATCGCGCCTCGAAACCACCACCGCGCCAGCGAAAGTAGCGGTTCAGCTCGAGCCACTGTTTGCGCCCATTATCGACAACGCCCGCGCCCTCAGTGGCGACCGGCACAACATTAGCTTTAGCTCTTGCGATCAGCCCCTGCTCGATGGCGATGCCAGGGAACTGCACAGCGCGCTGTCGAACCTGGTCTACAACGCGGTCCGGCACAACCCCCAGGGTTGCGATATAGCCATTGCCATCGAGCGGCGTGCCGGCAGCCTCAACGTCAGTATTAGCGATACCGGCCTGGGCATCGACCCGCTGCATATTCCCCGCCTCACCGAGCGCTTTTATCGCGCCGATAGCAGCCGGGCGACACAATCTGGCGGCACCGGTTTGGGCCTGGCCATCGTCAAACATGTACTACTGCGCCACGATGGTGAGCTCGACATCGCCAGCACCCTCGGCAAGGGGGCGACCTTTACCTGTCGATTTGCTCAAAGCTAAAAATCTCGCTATCTTGCCCGCCATGAGTGACTACCCCTTTTTAAGCAGCGCCTTTCTCGACAGCCTCGAACACAGCGGCAGTGTTGGCCCCGACACCGGCTGGCTACCCGCCCATGTACGGCTTGAAGACGCCCCCGACAACAGCGCCTTTATGCCGACGTATGTGAAGACTCACTCCTGGGGAGAGTATGTGTTTGACTGGGCCTGGGCCGATGCCTACCAGCGCAATGGGCTCGACTACTACCCCAAACTGGTGTCTGCCATTCCCTTTTCCCCGGCCACCGGGCCACGGGTGGTATTTAATGGTCAGGGCGATCGCCGGCAGGTCTGCCAGAACCTGTTTCAGCAGGTGCGCGAACTCGCCGACGAGCAGCGCGCCCACAGTTGGCATTTATTATTTCCCGATGCCGACACCCTGGACTGGTTCCAACACCCCGAGCTAATGCTGCGCACCGGGGTGCAGTACCACTGGCTGAATCGCGGCTATGAAAGTTTCGAGCACTTCCTCGCCGGCTTTGCCTCCCGCAAACGCAAGATGGTGAAGCGCGAACGACGCCGTGTTGGCGAGCAGGGCATCGACGTGGAGCTGCTGGCAGGCAGTGCCATCGACCCCGAGCTATGGCGTTTTTTCTATCAACTCTACCAATCCACCTATCGCAAACGCAGTGGCAATGGGGGCTATCTGAGCCAGGCCTTTTTCCTGCAACTGGGCGCCTCGATGGCCGACAATATCGCCATGGCGGTGGCCCGCAAACAGGGCCAGCCCATCGCCTGCGCGCTGTATTTTCACGGTGACGACACCCTCTACGGTCGCTACTGGGGTTGCGCTGAGGAGTACGACTTTCTACATTTCGAACTTTGCTACTACCAGGGCATCGAATATGCCATTCAACGGGGCCTGCAGCGCTTTGATGCCGGCGCCCAGGGTGAACACAAAATCGTCCGTGGCTTTGAACCGCTAGCCACCCACTCCCTGCACTGGATTCGCCACCCCGGCTTTGCCACCGCCATCGGCGATTTTCTCGACCGTGAAACCGTCGAAATTAAACGCTATATTGAGCAGGCAAAATCTGCCCTACCCTATAAACAGGAAGAACAAATCCCATCATGACGATACAACAGCCTTTTCTAGCCCCAAGCCTCGGTCAATACCTACTCGCTCTCACCCTGCTGCTCGCCACCCTGTGCGCCAGCCCGGTACAAGCCGCCAGCAAGGTAGAAATTGACGCCTATGTCAGCGAGGCGCTGAACAAGTTCTATCGCTCCTCACCCGCCGGTAAAAGCCTGGCGGCAAAAGCCAAGGGCATGCTGGTGTTCCCCAAGGTCTATAAGGCCGGTATTGGTATCGGTGGCGAGTACGGCGAGGGCGCACTGCGCATCGGCGGCGCCAATGTTGCCTATTACAGCACCGCGTCTGCCTCGATCGGCTTTCAAGTGGGAGCCCAACGCAAGGCGCAAATTATTTTGTTTATGAGCCACGCGGCCCTGAAAAAATTCCGCGCCAGCGAGGGCTGGGAGGCGGGTGTCGACGGCAGTGTCGCCATTGCCACCTTTGGTGCCGGCGGTGATATCGACACCAAAACCGCCCAACAACCGATCATTGGCTTTATTTTTGCCAACGAGGGGCTGATGTTTAACCTCAATCTTGAGGGCTCAAAGATCACCCGGCTACACCGCTAACCTTTACGCCACACCAGCAGGCGGTTATTGGCGGGCATGGCATTGTCTTCCAACAGGCTCATACCCGCTGCGCGCGCCAACTGATCCACCGCTTCGAAATCTCGAATACCCTGCTGGGCACCGCGCTGTTTTAACCATTGGTCAAAATTGGCGTTACTCTGCGAGGTGTACTGCCCCTCATAATTAAAGGGCCCATAAATCGCCAAGATGCCCCCAGCGGCGAGCACATCCGCCAGCTTGCGAAACATATTCTCGACACTGGCCCAGCCCATAATGTGGCAGGTGTTGGCGCTAAACACGGCATCGACCTCAGCAATGGGCCAGTCGGGCATATCAACATTTAACAGTAGCGGCGGACGCAGGTTAGGGGCCGATGAAGCCTCGACCCAGGCCTTAATACCCGGGTGATATTGCGCCTGGTCACTGGTCTGCCAACACAAGTGGGGCAGGCGCGGGGCAAAGTAACTGGCATGCTGGCCCGTGCCACTGCCAATTTCCAGCACCTCTTGGGCCTCGGCAAAGGCACGTTCGAGAACGGCGAAAATGGCCTGCTGGTTATTCTCACAGGCCTGGGAAAAGGGTTTTTCTAACACACTGTGACTCCTATCGGTTGGCAACACAGCCGAGCTTAAGTGGCGGCGGCCTCGCGGGTAAACACCCACTCCTGGGCCGATGACATCGCCGGGTTATAGACGTAGCCCTCACTGTCAAAATTCTTGATCTGCTCGACATCCGTCAAACGCTTGCGGACGATGTAGGACACCATCAGGCCGCGGGCTTTTTTTGCATAGAAGCTGATGATTTTATACTTATCACCCTTCCAGTCCTTAAACACCGGGGTGATGATTTCCGCCGCCAGTTGCTGCGTCTGCACCGATTTAAAATATTCATTGGAGGCCAAATTGACCAACACCGGTAAGGCCGCGTCGGCCTGATGTTGATTCAGGGCATCGGTAATTTGGCTGCCCCAGAACTGATAGAGATCCTTGCCCCGGCCATTGGCCAGCTTGGTGCCCATTTCGAGACGGTAGGCTTGCATCAGGTCGAGGGGACGCAGTAAACCGTAGAGGCCGGAGAGAATGCGCAGATGCTCTTGAGCCCACTGTAGATCGGCCTTGGACATCGACTGCGCATCCAGCCCGGTGTAGACGTCACCCTTAAAGGCCAGCAGGGCCTGCTTGGCGTTGTCCGGGCTGAACTGCTTATCCCAGCTCAGGTAGCGATCAAAGTTCAGCTGGCCCAGCTTGGCGCTGATTTTCATCAGCTCCGAGACCTGGTGGGGCGACATTTCGCGCAACTGCTCAATCAACTCGGCGGAGTCATCGAGAAAGTCCGGAGTGGTGTGCTCGCGGGTGGTGGGCAGCGTTTCAAAATCCAGTGTTTTGGCCGGGGAAATCACCATTAACATTGCAGTTTCCTTTATCTGAGAATCCTTCAACTATTTTTAGCTAGCGTGTCATTATAATCCCATCAACACTCCTGCCGCCCCTGTAAAGAGAGATATTCTGTGCGCCGTCAATACTCACTGCTTAGCTTCAGTGCCATCCTACTCATACTGGCTGCCTGCTCGGTCAACCCCGTTACCGGCGAGCGCCAACTGTCTCTGGTCTCCGCCGAAAAAGAAGTCGCCATCGGCCGCCAACAGTATCTACCCTCGCAGCAGGCTCAGGGCGGGCGCTACCACATCGACCCGGAGATACAATTCTATGTCGCCAGCGTCGGCAATAAATTGGCGGCCGTTAGCGATCGGTCCGGCTTGCCCTATGAGTTTGTGGTGCTGAATAATGCCGTACCCAATGCCTGGGCATTGCCCGGCGGCAAGATTGCCATCAACCGCGGCCTTCTGCTGCACCTGCAGGATGAAGCGGAACTCGCCGCCGTACTGGCCCACGAAATCGTCCACGCCGCGGCCCGCCACAGTGCCGCACAAATGACCCGCAGCACCCTGATCAATATTGGCGCCCAAGCGCTCAGTACCGCCGCCCAGAGCAATGGCCTGGGTGAGCTCGGAGGTATGGCGGCACAGCTCGGCGGCGGTGCCTGGATGGCCAGTTACGGCCGCGATGCGGAGCTCGAATCCGACGCCTACGGCATGGAATATATGGTGCGCGCCGGCTACGACCCCCGTGGCGCAGTCACCTTACAGGAGACCTTTGTAAAGCTCGCCGAGGGCCGACAGAGCGACTTCCTCACCGGCCTGTTTGCCAGCCACCCTCCCTCACAGGCCCGAGTTGAGGCCAACAAAGAGAAAGTGAAGACCTACCCTCCCGGTGGCATTACCAACCGAGCGCTGTTTCAGAAAAAGCTCGCCCAACTGCGCAAAGACCAGCCCGCCTATCAGGCCCAGACTGAAGCGATGCAAGCACTGGCCGCTAAACAACCACGCCAGGCCCTGAAGCTTCTCGATCAAGCCGTGAAACTGCAAAGCGCAGAGGGCCAATTCTGGGAGCTGCGCGGTCACGCCTGGGCAATGCTCGACCAAGCGACAAAAGCCGACCAAGCCTATTCCACCGCCATTGCCAAGAACCCCGACTATTTCAGCCACTATCTTGCCCGGGGGCTGCTGCGCTTTAAACGTGGCGCACACACCAAGGCCGAGGAGGATTTGCTCGAGAGCCAGAACTTACTGCCAACACCCCGGGCCAGCCTCTACCTTGGCGATATCGCCAGTGATAAGGGCGATGAAAAGCTGGCCATTACCTACTACCGGCAGGCCGCGCAAGCCACGGGCGACATCGCTCAACAGGCACAGGATAAGCTCGCCATTATCGAACTCAGCCGCGCCCCCAACCGCTATATTCTCAACCGACTGAGTATCGGCAGCGATGGCTATTTACAGCTGTCGATCTACAACAAAAGCAACATTGCGGTCAGCGCTCTGGTGGTACAAATCACGCAAATAACCGGGCACTCAGTGACCGGCCCCTCGCGGCAGGTCAATGTCGGGAACCTTGGCGCCAATACCCAAAAGACCATCGCCACCGTCATCGGCCCGATTGAAGATGCAGTGGCGCTGCAACGTTTGCGCGCCCTGGTGATTGCCGCCAAGCCTGTGGTGGCGCAGTAAGCCGCGAAAGAGCTGGGTTTAAAGGGCGCTCAAGCCCCGGTACGGCGACGCTCTACAGCAGCAACAAAAAAGGCCGAACGTTGCAACGTTCGGCCTTTTTTACAGCGCCCTATGGGGCCGTAAAACTTAGCTGTCTTGGCGAGGACGGAAAAAAGGCAGGAAGCCACCGTCTTCGAGGGGCTCAAACACCACCTCTACCGGCAAGCCAATTTTCAGGTCTTTATAGTCCATGCCACGCAGGCCGGCGGTAATGCGCACCCCCTCTTCCATATCGACCACCAATACCGCGTAGGGGAAGTCTTTTTCAAAGTGAGCGGACATCGGCATGTGGCAAACCGTCCAGGTATAGATGGTGCCGCGACCGTGGGATTCGCGCCAGCCCCAGTTCGGTGAGCCGCACTTGGCACACATAAAACGGGGGATGTGACGCCAGGTCTCGCAGTCGTGACAGCACTGGAAGCTGAGAATTTTCTTCGAGCAATTTTCCCAGAACTGTTCGTCGAGATAATTGGTCGGCCGGGGTGCCGGGTTTGGAATAAACTGTGTATCGGTCATCGTCTTATTTCCTCAATATCACCAGGCTGCCATCACCAAAATCACCCCAACCTGTCACCAGGCCGAGCTCCGCGTCCTTCACTTGCATTTCGCCACCGTCACCGCGTAGCTGGCGCGCTGCCTCAACCACATGGTTGAGGCCCCAAACGTGGGCCTGGGAATGCAAGCCACCGTGGGTATTCATGGGGAATTTACCGTCGATTTCCAGGGTGCCATCTTTAACAAACTCACCCACCGCGCCCTGTTCGCAGAAGCCCAGTGCCTCTAGCTGCAGTAACACAACGTAGGTAAAGCAATCGTAAATTTGTAGAAAGTCCATATCCGTCGGCTTCAGGCCCGCCATCGCAAAGGCCTTCGGCGCCGAGTTGGCTAAACCGATGTGGAACATATCCGGGCGATTGGCAATATCGTCGGCGGGGTAAGGATGACCCTCGGCCGCCGCCATAATATAAACCGGCTTGTGGCGCAGGTCTTTGGCCTGATCGGCGCGACTGACGATGACGGTACAGGCACCGTCGGTTTCCAGGCAGCAATCAAAGAGGCGGAAGGGCTCGGAAATCCAGCGGGAGTTTAAATAGCCCTCCATGTCCAGTTCCTGGCCCCGGGTTGTCGCCTTGTCATTAAACTGCGCATGACGACGACAGGCCAGAGCGACCGCGCCCATGGCTTCGTGACTGATGCCGTAGGTTTGCATGTGACGCATGGCGATCCAGGCGTACATCTGCACCGGTGAGGCACTGCCGTAGGGGAAGTAGTAATTCTGCAGGGTGCGCTCCAGAGCGGGAATGGAGATCTGCTCGGGAAATTTGGCATTGGGCTTGGGTCGCAGCGCCGAGGAACCATTCCAGCCAACCGTGACCACGATGTTATTGGCGACGCCGGCGGCGATGGCCATGGCTGCGGTTTGCAATGCCGTGACCGGGCTGGCGCCACCCATATTAATGGAGGCGCTGTAGCGCAGGTCTTCAATACCCAGGTTGGCGGCAATTTCTTCGGCGGTAATCATTACCGGCGGTAAGATAATGCCGTCAATATCGCTGTTCTTGAGACCGGCATCGGCAATCGCGATGCGGGTGGACTCCAGTATCATTTCAGCCGAGGGCCGAAGCGCCCCGCGGGTGTAGTCGGTTTCACCGATGCCGACAATGGCGGCCTTATCTCTAAAATCGAGTGAATTATCAGACATGCTCTTTCCTCAAGCTGGTAGAGAAGTTACGTCTATTATAAGTAGCTAAATACTTAGCTGTAGGGGGTGTACACGGCGCGCGCAGCCAGTAAAAAAAGCGCTTATGGCCCGTGTAAACGGGGCGCAATAAAATCACACTTCGCCATTTTGGTCAATCGATTGACATTTCTGCCGGCATCCAATCAGCCTAAAAACCGATCTCCAGCGCCTCACATAAAAACTGCATTAAAGGCTTCGCCGAGCGAAAGGATTTACAAAGCTGTTGAGCAAAATCCTCATCCTCAATCGCGCTGTCATCGAGCGTCTGCATAACAATAAAATCTTTGCGCTTGAGACTACTCAATAAGGGGTGGTCGGCGCTATAGCCTCGCGGCGGTCGCACCAGTGTATCGCCACCCCAGACAAACTGCCGCTTAAAAGGGCGACCGTTGAGTATTGCCTGCCAGGCCTCGGGTTTTTCGTCGATGCGCTGACGAATCTTCGCCAGTGCCGCAGAGTCCGGCCGCCAGCAACCGACACCGAGAAAGACCTCTCCGCGCTGGACGTGCAGGTAGTAGCCGGGGGCGTGAATATCCTTGCCGCGACGGTGGCGGAACTGAATGCCCAAGTTGGTCTTGTAGGGGGTTTTATCCTTGCCAAAGCGAGTATCGCGATAGACCCGCATTAGAGAACCGCCGCTGCGTTTCGGAATGGCCTCAAAATAGGGCGAGAGTTTGTCGATTTTTGTCGCCATGTGCTCGACAAAGCTCAGTGCCGGCGACAGCACCGCCTCTTCATAGCGCGGTTTATTGTCGGCAAACCAGAGACGGTTATTATTCACCGCGAGTTCATCGAGAAAGGCCAGGAGTTGTGGGGGAAAGCCGGTAAATTCACTCATGGCTCACTATTACAAGGGCCTCGGGTTTTGTCCAGACAAGCCCTTAGGCACAGCTGCTTATAACAAGAAGGAATCGGGCTGACTGTTAAGTGTCGGATAGAAGCTTGGGGTCAATGGCGTCCAAATGCCCGTGGCGAACGTCCTTACCCTCCACCAGGTAAATCACGTGCTCACAAATATTTTTTGAGTGATCACCTATCCGCTCCAAGGCGCGCAGTACCCACAGCACATTCATCACCCGGGTGATACTGCGCGGGTCTTCCATCATATAGGTCATCAATTCACGCAGCGCCGATTTATAATCGGCATCGATTTGCTCATCGCGTTTCATGGTGGCAATGGCAGCGGCCGTATCAAAGCGCATAAACGCATTGAGAGCGTCATTGAGCATGCTGCGCACCCCGTTGGAAATATGACGCACCTCGCTATAACCTCGGGGGGAGGCACCGTCGACGGCCAGTTTGATGGCCATTTTGGCAATTTTCTGCGCCTCATCACCGATGCGCTCGAGATCGCGAATGCAGCGTGTCACCACCATCACCAAACGCAGGTCGGTCGCGGCGGGCTGACGGCGGGCAATGAGTGTGATGCAGCTTTCATCGATGCTCACCTCCATGTCGTCGACCTGCTCTTCCACTCGTAGAACGCGCTCGGCAATATAACTGTCGGCATTTTCCAGGGCTTTAATCGCCTCGGCCAATTGCTTTTCCACCATGCCACCCATTTCGAGCATCTGGCTTTTAATATGTTCGAGGTCGTCGTTAAACTTCTGGGAGATATGTTGATCGAGCTTTAATTTGTCCATGATTTTTTTCCTATCGGCTAGGCCTTAACCGAAGCGCCCGGTGATATAGGCTTCTGTGAGTTTGTGTTCGGGGGTGGTAAACACCTTCTCGGTCTCATTCACTTCCACCAGTTTACCCAGATGGAAATACGCGGTGCGATGGGATACCCGTGCCGCCTGCTGCATGGAATGGGTAACAATCACAATCGTATAATTTTCTGCCAGTTCAGCGATCAACTCTTCTATCCGCGCGGTGGCGATGGGATCGAGGGCCGAACAGGGCTCATCCATTAAAATCACTTCGGGACTAATCGCAATGGCGCGGGCAATGCACAGGCGCTGTTGCTGACCTCCGGATAAACCCGTACCCGGCTGATGTAAACGATCTTTAACTTCGGCCCACAAGCCGGCACGCTTTAAGCTATTTTCAACCATTTCATCCAGCTCGACACGGCTACCGGCAAGGCCATGAATTTTTGGCCCGTAGGCGACATTGTCGAAAATACTTTTCGGGAAGGGATTCGGTTTTTGAAAGACCATGCCGACCCTAGCACGCAACTCCACCACATCCATTGTCGAATCGTAGATATTGTCCCCCTCGAGTAAAAACTCACCCTCCACTCGACAGCCATCCACAGTATCGTTCATACGATTAATGGTGCGTAAAAAGGTCGACTTACCGCAACCGGAAGGGCCGATCATGGCGATCACTTCATGCTGACCGATGTCGAGATCAATATTAAAGATCGCCTGCTTGTCACCATAAAACACGCTGGCATTGCGGGTGCGAATTTTCGGGTCGTCGACAAGAGGGCTGCCAACGGTGGCCTCCACCAGCATCTGTTCCGGTGATGCATGAAGACCACTCTCTGCCGTGTCATTACTGCTTAGTTTCATTGTTGCAGTACTCATAATTTGCTCTGATATATTTGATCGCCAATTTCAATGTGGCAAACATGCTATTACTGGGTTTTCTACCAACGCCTTTCAAGACGTTTACGCAACACCACCGCGAAGGTATTCATGGTAATTAAAAAAGCCAGCAGTACCATGATCGCCGCCGAGGTCTTTTCAACAAAGGCGCGTTCCGGACTATCGGCCCAGAGGAAAATTTGCACCGGTAATACCGTCGCGGGATCGCTGAAACCACCCGGTACATCGACAATAAAAGCCACCATGCCAATCATCAGCAATGGCGCCGTTTCACCCAGGGCCTGCGCCATGCCAATTATAGTGCCGGTTAACATACCCGGTAGAGCCAGTGGCAGTACATGATGCAGTACGACTTGCACCGGGGAGGCACCAATGCCAATGCCCGCTTCGCGAATCGACGGCGGCACGGCTTTAATGGCCGCGCGACTGGTAATAATAATCGTCGGCAAGGTCATTACCGCCAATACCAGGCCGCCGATAATGGGTACGGAGCGAGGCACATGGAAAAAATTAATAAAGATCGCCAGGCCCAGCAAGCCAAAAATAATCGATGGCACCGCCGCGAGATTATTAATATTCACCTCAATAAAATCCGTCCAGCGGTTCTGCGGGGCAAACTCTTCAAGATACACCGCAGCGGCAACACCAATGGGAAAGGACAGAGCCAGGGTAATAAATAGTGTCAATAAAGAGCCGACTATGGCACCGCCGATTCCGGCCTGTTCCGGCTCTCGCGAATCGCCGCTGGTAAAGAAATCACTATTAAAGCGCAACTCTATTTGCCCCTCATCAACCAGGGATTGTATCCACTGTTGCTGCTTCTCGTTGGTGCGGCCGACAAAGGGACCGTCTGCACTATTCAGGCTTTTAAAATAGGTATCAACATCATCGTCGGCCAACACCCAGATTTTTTCCGATTGCCCCAAGAGCTGATGATTGGCTTTTAAGCGGTCGGCCAGATCGTATTCAGCGCTATTGCTGACCAGCCGATAGAGTTGGCGCTTTTCTTTGCGCCCAGACACATCGCCAAAGCGAGATCGCAAACTTTTTTTCACCAGTCCAGAAAAATTTGCCAGGGCTAATTGTTGTGCGTCGTCGATATCGCCGATGCCGAGAACATCCGCCTCATAATTCACACTGAGCTGAACATAGGTTTGACGAAAGGCGCCGTGGCCCTTGCCAATAATATCGACAAATAATGTTGCGACACAAAGCAAACCGAAAAGAATCGCCACAACACCATAGAGGCGAAAGCGCTTTTCCGCACGGTAGCGCTGGGCCAGGGTTTCCCGAATACGCTGGCTTGTTGCGTTCACTGGCTTACTCATACTGTTCTCGATATTTTTTCACCACCCGCAGGGCGATAAAATTGAGGCCCAGGGTGACCAGGAATAACATTAAACCCAGGGCAAAGGCCGACAACGTTTTGGCGCTGTCAAACTCCTGATCGCCCACCAGTAAGGTGACAATCTGCACCGTCACGGTGGTGACCGTATCCAGCGGATTAGCGGTGAGATTGGCGGCCAGGCCCGCCGCCATCACCACGATCATGGTTTCACCAATGGCTCGCGATACCGCCAACAATACGCCACCGACAATGCCCGGCAGCGCAGCCGGAATAATCACTTGTTTGATGGTCTCAGAGTGGGTCGCGCCAAGGGCCAGCGAACCGTCGCGCATGGTTTGCGGTACGGCATTAATCACGTCATCGGCCAGTGATGAAATAAAGGGAATAATCATAATGCCCATCACCAGCCCCGCCGCCAGGGCGCTTTCTGAAGTTACCGACAAACCGATGCTGGTGCCGGTTTCTCTAATGAATGGCGCCACCGTTAATGCCGCGAAATACCCGTAAACCACGGTGGGTACACCAGCGAGAATTTCCAAGGCCGGTTTAACAAAACTGCGCACTTTTGACCCGGCATATTCCGCCAGATAAATTGCCGACATTAAACCTGCTGGCACCGCCACAGTCATGGCGATCAATGAAATCAACATCGTGCCTAGAAACAAAGGTACCGCACCAAAGCTACCCGAACCACCCACCTGATCTGGCCGTATAGCCGTTTGTGGACTCCACTCCAGACCGAATAAAAACTCTGATATTGGCACCTGCTGAAAGAAACGCACGGATTCGAAAATTACTGAAAGCAGAATGCCCAGCGTGGTGAAAATGGCCAGGCTGGCACACAGTAGTAAAAAGCCTTTAAATATTTTCTCGACCTGCTGACGTGCCCGCAACTGGGCTGACATTCGCCACCAGCCCCAAAGGCCACCAGCGCCCGCGACTAACAGTGCCAAGCCCGTCAATAAACGCTGGCTCATGTCACGTAAATAAGCCAGTGTGGCCGCGGCATCTAATAATGCGGGTTTAACCCCTTCAGCCGACAGTGCACCGCTGGCCAGGTTTTCTATCTTATTCATTAAAAGGTTGTATTCGGCAATAGAGGCCGGACGGATCTCGTCGGGTATACCCGACAGCAGTATTTTACTAATAATGCTTTCTTCAAATGCCAGGCAGATAAATAGTAATAACACAGAGGGTAGGCCACACCAGAGTGCCACCCGCATCCCGTAGTAAGTCGGCAATGAATGTAAGTTGCGCACACCGCCTAACTGGCGGGCAAAACCCTGGGAGCGCTGGTAACCCAAATAATAGGCCAGCGCAGACATTAGCAGCAGGGCAATGATGAGGTTTGAGGTTTGCATTTTATAAAGCCATATCCCTTGCACCGCTAAACACGTCGTTTAAAACCAGAAAAAACGGCCTGAGAAAATCAGGCCGCACTGAGATCACAGAGTGTTATTCGCCACGCTCACGCGCTAGCCTAATACCCGACTATAAGCCTTCGCCAGTCATCGACTTCAGCGCTTTAATGTCCGCGCCGTTAGCCCGTCGCACCGCATCGCTCAGTGGGATCATGCCTTTTTCAGCCAGATAACCCTCTTCGCCCCAGGCTTTTTCACTGGTGAATTCCGCTAAATATCCTTCGATACCCGGCACCACACCAACGTGGGCTCGCTTCACGTAAAAGTACAGGGGGCGAGATATGGGGTAGGACTTATCGGCAATGGTGTCAAACGTCGGCACCTGTCCTTCGATCAGTGAACCTTGAACCTTGTCGGCATTTTGATCGAGAAAGCTAAAACCAAAGACGCCGAGGGCGTTGGGGTTGGCGTCGAGCTTTTGCACGATCAGATTATCGTTCTCGCCAACTTCGATGTAGTGGCCATCTTCACGAATGGTGTGGCAAATTTCCTTATAGCCTCGTTTATCTCGCTTTTTAATCGCCTTGATCCAGCTGATTTTTTTACAGCCACCCTCTAAAGCCAGCTCGGCAAAGGCATCACGGGTTCCCGACGTTGGCGGCGGGCCCAGCACTTCAATTTTCACATTGGGCAGCGCAGGGTTTACTTCTTGCCAAGTGTTGTAGGGGTTAGTGATCAGTGTTTTAGAGGTCGTGAACTCATCCTGCATGCTCTTCGGTGCGGGCACATTTTTGGCCAGTGCCAGGAAAATGTCCTTGCGCGTCAGGCTCATTTGCTGGGTTTTCACCGAGTTGGCGAGAACAATGCCGTCAAAACCAATCAGCACTTCAACAATATCTTTTACACCACTGTGCTGACATTTTTTAAATTCAGAGCTCTTCATGCGACGCGAGGCGTTAGTAATATCCGGGTGGCCTGTACCCACACCGGAACAAAACAACTTCATGCCGCCACCGGAACCCGTCGCTTCAATCTTCGGGGTGGGATTCGACGTAGTTTTACCGAAACGCTCGGCAACAACCGTGGCGAAGGGATAGACCGTTGATGAGCCAACGATACTGATATAATCCCGCGAGGCTGAAATGGCCTGGGTGCTGGCCAAACTAATGGCGATACCACAGCCGATGGCAGCGAACTTTAGTGATGCTGCCGGTTTAAGGTGTTTTTTCATCTTTGTCTCCTGCGACGTTGCCATCAATGATGGGGCTAGTACGCGCATCCTAGGCAGCTCAGGTGACAAGACTATGTACAAAATATGACAGCTGTGTGACAAAGCCCACCCGCGCCGTTTTCATACTGGCCATCAGGTTTTGCCCTTGATGGCGGCAATAGCAGAAGCAAATCCACACCCTCAATATACTTACCACTGGTTGAAACCATGACAACCCCTCACTCCCCCATTGATACCTTTACCGCATTCTGCGGCAAGCTCACGGCCTGGGCGACCTTGGCAATGATGCTCTGCACCTGCTTTGTGGTCCTCGCCCGCTATTTATTCGGCTCCGGCTCCATCGCCCTGCAGGAGACGGTCATTTACCTCCATGCCTTTGCCTTTATGCTCGGCACCGCCTTCACCCTGCAACGGGGCGGCCATGTGCGGGTCGATATCTTTTACCGAAACTTCTCAGCGCGCCGTCGCGCCCTGGTCGATGCCTGCGGCGCAGTATTGTTCCTGCTGCCCACCTGTGGACTGATCTTCTGGCTCAGCTTTGATTATGTCGGCAGTAGCTGGGCTATTTATGAGCGTTCCGCCGAGTCCGCCGGCCTACCCTGGGTCTATCTACTGAAGACACTGCTATTAATCATGCCGACTCTGCTGCTATTGCAGGGCCTCGGTGAATTTCTCAAATCCCTCCGTACCCTGCGTTCCTCCGCGAACGACTCTGCCACAGCGACCCGATAATCCCCATGATCGAACTCCTCCCCCTGTTTATGTTTCTCGCTGTCTGCCTGGTGATCTTGCTCGGCTACCCGGTGGCCTTTTCACTGGCCGGTACCGCCCTGCTGTTCGCCGCCTTCGGCACGGCCATTGGCCATTTCGATACCGCCTTTCTACAGGCCCTACCCAACCGACTCTATGGCACCATGATTAACCAAACACTGGTCGCCATTCCGCTGTTTATTTTGATGGGCATCATGTTGGAGAAATCCAAACTCGCCGAAGACCTGCTCAACAATATGGCGCGCCTCTTTGGTCGCGTCCGTGGTGGCCTGGGTATTTCCGTGGTCGTGGTCGGCACCTTGCTGGCCGCCAGTACCGGTATTGTCGGCGCGACGGTCGTGACCATGGGTCTAATGTCCCTGCCCACCATGCTCAAACGCGGTTATAACCCGGCCTTTGCCGCCGGTACCATTTGCGCCACCGGCACCCTCGGGCAAATCATTCCGCCCTCCATCGCCCTGGTGCTACTGGGTGATATTCTCTCCACCGCCTATGCTCAGGCACAGTTAAGCATGGGCATCTTCGCGCCAAAAACCGTCTCGGTTGGCGACCTCTTTATGGGCGCCGTGATACCTGGGCTGATTCTGGTCGCTTGTTACTGCACCTATATATGGTTCTATGCGCGCCTGCGCCCCGACGATGCACCCACTGGCGATGGCGAAGATAAGGTCAGCACCCTTGCCTTACTGCTCAGTTTAGCGCCACCGCTGCTGCTGATTTTCGCCGTGCTCGGCTCCATCCTCAGCGGTATCGCCACCCCCACAGAGGCCGCCGGGGTCGGTGCCTTTGGCGCCTCAGTGCTGGCCCTGTTGCGCCGTCAACTCTCTCGACAACGACTGCAGGAAGTACTCGAGGGCACCGTTGAAGTCACCGCCATGGTGTTTATGATCCTAATTGGCGCGGCGATATTTTCCCTGGTGTTTCGCGGCTTTGGTGGCGAAGAATTGGTGACATCACTGTTTGCCAGCATCCCCGGCGGCGCGCTGGGTGCCACCCTAGTGGTGATGCTGACGATTTTTGTTCTCGGTTTTATTCTCGACTTTATTGAAATCACCTTCGTGGTGGTGCCCATTGTCGGGCCGGCACTGCTGGCCATGGGTGTCGACCCCATCTGGCTGGGTATTATGATCGCCGTTAACTTGCAGACCTCCTTTTTGACCCCACCCTTTGGTTTCGCGTTGTTTTATCTGCGCGGCGTGGCGCCGAAAGAAGTCCTCACCAGCGATATTTATCGCGGTGTAATGCCCTATATCGGTATCCAGCTGGCAGTACTCTTACTACTCGCCCTGTGGCCCGCTTTGGTGACCTGGTTACCGGGGCTGATGCATTAAAAGGGACGGGATGGCTAGGGCAGTGATAGCGACTAGCGAGCAAAAATCCTAAGTAGCTTTTGTTGACGCAGACCAATCAGAACCAGAGTGATCAGCAAATACACCGCGGGTTCAAGCCAGCCGCTCTTCAGCGACCACCAAAAGTGTATGCAGCCCATGATGGCGGCGGGATAAATCCACCAATGCAGCTTTTGCCATTTGCTTTGCATGGCGCGCATCAAGCGTGGCAGCGATGTCAGCGCCAATGCCGATAGGATCAGCCAGAGGCAAAAGCCGAGAAGGATATAACTGCGCTGGATAATCTCCTCGCCAATCAGGCCCCACTCAAAGACCAGGTCGAGAGCCAGCCAAGCGAAAAAATGCAGGCTGGCCCAGGTATATGCCCACAGCCCCAGGGGCCTACGCAACTTAAAGAGCGCGGCAATTTTCAGGGACTTCAGCAGCGGCGAGATCAATAAACTCAGTAACAATAAACGCAATGCACCGAGGCCGAGGAAATGAATCAGCTCCTCGACGGGGTCGCCCCCCAGCTCCCCAGCGGGTATTGCCCAAAAGAGCCAGGCCAGAGGTAGCAGCGCAGCGAGATGGACGCCACCGTGTAAGACGAGAGCAAACACTTTTTTTACAGACATGGTTTCAACACGTGGGGTTTGGCTAAATAGAGCTTATTTAAACTCGGGAGCCAGAGTTAGTAGATCAGCACTCGCTAGCAGCGCTAGCTTTCGCCACTTTCAATAAAAACGCTTGCGCCTAAAACCATTTTTTAAGATTCATCGCGCTGTATAAACCGGCGACCTCATCGCCATAACCGTTAAAGGGCAGAGTTTTTTGGCGTTTAGCACTAAACAGCCCGCCCTCAGTAATCGCCCGCTCACTACCCTGAGACCAGCGCGGGTGATCGACGGCCGGATTGACGTTGGCGTAAAAGCCATACTCTTTTGCCGCCAAAATATTCCAGGTGGTGGGCGGCATTTTCTCAACGAGACGAATTTTGACGATCGACTTAATACCCTTAAAGCCGTATTTCCAGGGCACCACCAGGCGAATCGGAGCGCCGTTTTGTGGAGCTAAGGTTTTACCGTAGAGACCCACCGACAAAATCGTCAATGGATGCATCGCCTCATCCATCCGCAAGCCTTCGACATAGGGGTAATCGATGCCACCACCGATGCGACGGGATTGCTGCCCGGGCATTTGCTGCGGGTCATACAGGGTTTCAAAGGCGAGGTATTTTGCCTTACTGGTGGGCTCAAACTGCTTCAGTATTTGACCGAGTTCGATGCCTATCCAGGGAATGACCATCGACCAGGCCTCGACACAGCGCATCCGATAGATGCGCTCCTGCAGTTGTGCGCCCTGCTTTTGCGCACCATTAATCAGCTCCCAAACATCTAAGGTGCCAGGCTTGGCCACTTCACCCTCGACACTCAGCGTCCAGGGCTCCAATCGCAGGCCCTGGCTGTTTTTAAACGGATCCGTCTTGCCGGTGCCGAATTCGTAAAAGTTATTGTGGGTCAAAATTTTATTTTCGGGTGTTGGCACAAGGGGCGAGGCCGAGGCTGCTTTTTGGTAGCTCAAAGGGTAGCGCTTCGCCGCCGCTGGGACTGGCCCAGAGGCTTCTTTGGAAAAGAAGCCCGCCCGCGATGGACCGGCAAGCAATAGTCCACCGAGCCCCAGACCTTTGAGTATTGCCCTGCGCTCACTGTATACATTCTCTGGTGTGGTCGCGGACTCTAGCAGAGGCTGTTTCGACTTAATTAGCATGGTTGACCCTTAATGATGTGCCTAATAATGTATTAATACGCCTTCTGGCAGTGTAACCCTGATCTCAACAATCGAGGGCTTTTAGCGGGCCCCCAAGCTCGACACCAGCGCTTGAATGGCCGCTGCCATCGCTTGCTTGAGTATGGACACCTGTACACCGAAAACGATCCCTACCCGCCCCCTGCATCTGGCTACTTTTCTTGGCTGATCTTGTTCGGCAGTTTCTGCAGCTATGTTTCTGCATCTATATAGGTGCTGCATAGCGGATGACAGCATTACCCCCATATTGCCGGCAACGCTCTGGGCGAACTTGGTAGTGGTGATGTTGTTACTTACGCTGTGGCCCGGTTTACTTATCTGGGTAGCGGTATTAGCTCCTCATCAAAATACTTGATTGGAAGAGCTCGTATCTGACCCTTTTTTGCGAGCCGTTTTTTGGGCTGAGAGCTTAAGATGGGTTTCTCTTTGATACCCTTGCCCTTCGCTAGTAGTTATCGTCTACTGACAACATGGTTTTCAACGGTCTTCTTCCTACAGAGGACTTCCACCTCATTAGTTCATGCCCATGCTGGGCGTACACAAGTTTAGGCATGTAACGCGGTAAAGCGTTGCGCACATGCTAAAGGCCTTAACTGCCCAAATAAGTAGAGAGAGTATCGTGGAAGAAATAACCAAAATTAATCACATTGGATTAAGAGTTAAAGACCTAAATGTCTCCAGAGAGTTTTACGAAAGGCTTGGGTTTATATTCTTAGCTGGCCCAGTTGGTCCAGAGCCTGTAGCAATCATGGAACATCCTTCAGGCGTAAATATAAATTTCATTCTCAATGCTGACACCAAGTGTACTGAAAATATCCTTATGGATTCCCCGAGAAAATATACAGGTTATACCCATGTCGCATTAGAGGTAAATAACGCTGTGTCAGCGTTGAAGTCTGTTAAAGGCCTTGGTATTACCATTACTGGTGAAGTGGAATTTGAAGGCGCAAAGTTCTTTTTTATAAGAGACCCAGACAGCAATGTTATCGAGTTTCATCAGCCAGCTAGCAGTTAACAGGCAATTAAAAACCGCCCACAAAAAACGTGTGCTGAACGCACTAACGCTCGCCTATTATTGCGGCGTTGAGGCTGTAGAAAAACCGCAATAAACCCTATTTTTATCGTGATTAAGGTGCCTTCATCTTATAAAATACAGTCATTATCCCATTCGTGGATTTCAACATGGCTCGCTATAAGAACTATAACCTCGACCAGACTAAATTTATCCCCATCGTTTTTTCTGATCAAATAATCCCGGGCACCTTCGAGCACACCCCAGTTTTTTGATTGACGAACACCTCGATATGAGCGTGTTTGATGCGCGTTATAAAAACGATGCAGTGGGCAGCCCCGCTTACGATCCAGCGCTGTTGCTAAAAATCATCCTTGCCGCCTACGCACGGGGTCATACCTCTAGCCGACAAATTGAACGATTGTGCCGGGAAAATGTTGTCTTTATGGCGTTGTCTGCCGACAGTCAGCCCCACTTCACCACCATTGCGAATTTCATCAGCGAAATGGACGACGTTATTCAGTCCTTGTTCACTGAGGTTTTACTGGTCTGCAGTCGCGAGGGCTTGATCGGTGGTGAAATGTTCGCTATTGACGGCTGTA
>MAAT01000002.1 GCA_002162815.1 Gammaproteobacteria bacterium 53_120_T64
CCACGCCTGCGTCAAGGGCCGCTTCGCCTTCGGTTACGCCACCCACCAGGACCGCATTACCTCACCGATGGTGCGCGACAATATTGAAGACGAGTGGCGCGAAGTCAGCTGGGACGAAGCCTTTACCTTTGCCGCCGACCGCATGCGCGCCATCCAAAAGAAACACGGCCACAACAGCATTGGCGCCATTAGCTCCTCGCGCTGTACCAATGAAGAGGTCTGGCTGGTACAAAAACTGGTGCGTGCCGGCTTTGGCAATAACAATATCGACACCTGCGCTCGGGTTTGTCACTCCCCCACCGGCTACGGTTTAAAGACCACCCTCGGTGAATCGGCGGGCACCCAGTCCTTCGCCTCCGTGGCACAAACCGACGTGGTGATGGTGATGGGTTCCAACCCCACCGACGCCCACCCGGTGTTTGGCTCGCGTCTGAAAAAACGCCTGCGCGAAGGTGCCAAGTTAATTATTGTCGACCCACGTAAGATCGAGCTGGTCAACGCTCCCCATATTAAGGCTGACTACCACTTACCGGTGATGCCCGGCACCAACGTCGCCTTTATCAACGCCATGGCCCACGTGATTATCGACGAGGGACTGGAAGCCAGCGAGTTTATCGCCGAGCGCTGTGAAACCCCGGCCTTCGATGAGTGGCGCGCCTTTATCAGCGATGCCAGACACGCACCGGAAGCCACCGCAAGCGTCACCGGCATTCCCGCCGCCGACATCCGCGCCGCAGCGCGACTCTTCGCCACCGGCGCCAATGGCGCCATCTACTACGGTCTGGGTGTTACCGAGCACAGCCAGGGTTCAACCACCGTGATGGGCATCGCCAACCTCGCCATGCTCACCGGCAACATCGGTCGCGAGGGCGTGGGCGTCAACCCCATGCGCGGCCAAAACAACGTGCAGGGCTCCTGCGATATGGGTTCCTTCCCCCACGAGCTACCCGGCTACCGCCACATCTCCGACGGCGACACCCGCTCCATATTTGAAAGCGACTGGCAAGTCGAGCTCGATCCCGAGCCCGGCCTGCGCATTCCCAATATGTTTGACGCCGCCATCGACGGCGAATTTAAGGGCCTGTACTGCCACGGCGAAGATATCGCCCAGTCAGACCCCAACACCCATCACGTCGAAGCCGCGCTGTCCTCACTGGAGTGTTTGGTGGTGCAGGATCTCTTCCTCAACGAAACGGCCAAGTTTGCCCATGTATTTTTTCCGGGCTCGTCCTTCCTCGAAAAAGACGGCACCTTTACCAATGCCGAACGGCGTATTTCGCCGGTACGCCAGGCCATGCCGCCCAAGGCCGGTCTCGCCGACTGGGAAGCGACACTGGGTTTCGCCAAAGCGCTGGGGGTCGATATGCACTACGACCACCCCCGCGAAATCATGGAGGAGATCTCCCGCTTAATGCCCACCTTTGACGGCGTTAACTACGACAAGCTCGACCGCGATGGCAGCATTCAATGGCCCTGTAATGATGAGGCCCCCGACGGCACCCCGACCATGCACATCAACGAATTTGTGCGTGGCAAGGGCTTCTTCGCGGTCACCGAGTATGTGCCCACCGACGAGCGCGCCAACCGCAAGTTCCCACTACTACTGACCACCGGCCGCATTCTCAGCCAGTACAACGTCGGCGCGCAGACCCGCCGCACCGAGAACAATCAGTGGCACAGTGAAGACATTATCGAGCTCCACCCCCACGACGCCGAGGAACGCGGCATTCAGGACGGCGACTGGGCGGGTATTAAAAGTCGTGTTGGCGATACGGTATTGCGCGCCAAGGTCAGCGACAATATGCCGGCCGGCGTGGTTTACACCACCTTCCACTTCCCCGAGTCCGGCGCCAATGTGATTACCACCGACAACTCCGACTGGGCCACCAACTGCCCCGAGTACAAGGTCACGGCGGTGGAAGTCAGCAAAGTTACCGCCCCCTCGGCCTGGCAGGAGCGTCAGCAAGCCTTCAACGACCAACAACAGGGCCTGCTGAAAAAGGCACGGCGCCGGGATGAAAGCAGTCGCACCCCCGGTTAGCGACGAGGTGCTAGCGCCCGCCGTTAGCGCCTCTGTTACCGCAAACGACTGGCGCCAAGGCGTCAGCCTGTCCGTCGACGACCAGCTGATCGAGGAGGTCGCCGTGGCGCTGGTCTACAACGGTATCTCCCACGTGGTGATGATGACCACCCCCGACCACCTCGAAGACTTTGCCCTGGGCTTTAGCCTTACCGAGGGCATTATCGAGAACCCCAAGCAGCTCTACGAGCTCGACACACGGGTGCTCGACGACGGTATAGAAATAGCAATGACCATTAGCAACGAACGCTTTGCACTACTCAAAGCGGCGCGGCGCAATATGACCGGGCGCACCGGTTGTGGACTGTGTGGCGCGGAGTCGCTCGAACAAGCCATTCGCCAACCCGCCCCTGTTATCGCGCAACAAGCCTATAGCCACAGCGCTATCGAAACCGCTGTTGCCCAACTGGAAAGCCGACAACCTTTACAAGCCATTACCGGTGCCGTACACGGCGCAGCCCTGTGTCATATCAATGGCAATATCGAATTATTGCGTGAAGACGTCGGCCGCCACAACGCGCTGGATAAACTTTATGGCGCGGTGTGCAAACAATCAGGCTCAGTAATAAGCGAACGTTTTGTGCTCATTTCCAGCCGTGCCAGTTACGAGCTGGTCTTAAAAGCTGCGGTGATGGGCGTCGGTATGCTGGTGGCCGTGTCAGCCCCCACCAGCCTCGCCGTGCGCTTGGCCGAACAGGTGAACATCACCCTAGTTGGCTTTGCCCGCAGTGGTCGCCACATGGTCTACACCCACCCCGAGCGCATCGTCGCTTAAAGTAACTTCAGATAAGGAAGTAATGACTCGTGTCAGAAAACAGCAGTGAACACCTGGTAAAAATGGCCAATCAAATTGTGCAGAATATTCCCGCCGCCACGGCCGAGGCGAGAATAGCCAGTGCCGCCAATCATATGGACAAGTTCTGGTCGCCGCTGATGAAGAAGCAGATTGGCGAATACCTTGCCGCCGGAGGCGAAGATTTACTGCCCGAGGCCAGCCAGGCGCTAAAGAAAATGATCGGCTAAAATCAAGCCCTGACGCTTGCGGGCTACGCCAGCCCAGCGTTTTATTAGAAATAGCTCTGCCAGGAAAGCTGCACCTGTGAAAAGGCCTTAGAGAACTCTCTTTTTTCAGCGAGTTCGAATAAAATCGCACTCTCCTTTGCAACACTAAAGCGCAGACGGCCTCTCAGCTGGCTGCTTGTTTGGCTCTGCCCCGCCATATACTGCAGTAATTCCGTGTAAACACCGGCCTTCCAGCGATCCCCCAAGGTATAAATAATTTCGCCACTGAGGCCCAGGCCGGCCGCCGCGCCATGCTCTAATTCAGCGCCCACCAGCAATTGCGTATTGGCAAAAAACAGCGCCTGAGTTTGCTGATTTACTGCGTAGCTCAGCCCAACACCGCCTTTAAAAGCACCTAACAAAGGGCGCACATCGTCGTCGAAATGATAGCGCCGCAGCGCCGCAGATGCCTGCCAAGAAAGGGGCCGAATAAAGTCATTGCGAGCCGGTGCCGAGATAATATCGACAACATCGAAACTCTCCAACTGCAGGCTTTGCGACCCCAGGTAATAGCGTAACGACGGCTTTAAAAACGCCAGCTGCGCGCCTTGAATAAAGCCATTATCGGGGTCATACAGGTCGTGGTAGGCCCAGCGAACGTCAAATTGCAGATAGTCTTCCGAGGCCTCCCTTCCGTAGCGCCAAGCCATACGCCGGCCACCGTGGCCCTGATCCGGGCGGTAAGCGGGCTCTTTAACCGGCGTCGGTGTCACTACTGCCGACATCGCACTACGCGCTGTTAACAAGTCGTACTCTCTATCGCGTTGTCGCTGATTATCGCTGGAGACAAGGGTAGAGGCCTCAGCCCTTTGATCCTGGCGTCGATAACCACTAGCCTGCAAGTACTTCAAATACGCGCTAGCCAGCTCGAGCACCTCTACCTGTGTGGCCGGCGTTTTACTGACAAAGGGCTCCTTCTGCAACTGCACCTCACCCAGTGCCAAAGATTTTGCTATTTGCTGATCGGCAACACTCATTGCCGCAACTCGAGCATTGATGTGCTGGCGTAGGGAGGGCCTATAAGCGACCTTTTTTATTAAGCCCGGAACGTCCACCAAAGCCCGCACGGTATCGGCTGGCGCGGCGTCCCAATACACACTCTGGGTTAAATTTAACGCCGGTTTCGCCACCTCAAGCAATGCCAATAAGTGGTAGGAGCAGTTTTCATCAATAAAATAATAATCAAAATATACCGGTAATAATTCCCATAAATGCAGCAACATAAAGCGCACTTCGCTCGGGCTGTAATTCAGCGTGTACTCCCAAATATCCCGGTTTTCTATCTCGCTGTAGGCTTTCACGCGCTGGTAATAGGGTGCCAGTGTAAAGCGCCCCGGGTAACCCCCCGACAAACCCTTCAATGCAAAAGCAAAGCCACGACCCTCGCCCGCATGGGCGGCAAAGTTCAGCGTCCAGGCGAGTAAATCGGGTTTTTGCGCGGCCTTGCGATCCAGTCTCAAAAAGGTATGACCGAACATCGAGGCAGGGCTGTTTAACAGCGCTACGGGAAATATCAGCGTCAGCCCATCGGCATTCAGCTTCTTCAACCACTTATGCAAGGCCGGGCATTGCGAGGCGGGCAAGATCGTTTCATCGATATCTAAGGTGCGTCGCAGCCATGCCACCCGAGCGGGAAAACGACAGGCAAACGCCTGGTCGTTATTTTCTGCGCGGGAAAAAAGTAATTCTAGGGTGGCCTCCAATTCGGCCTGCGGCGAAGACTTACCCTGCGCTGCCAGAAAGAATTGGCTATCGTCGACCAGGCTTCTTTCGTTGCGAACCAAGAAGCTCGGCGAGTAATGCAGTAATACTCGCCACTCGGGGCGCCGCCAAACTTTCTGTGCTCTGGCCTCGAGCAGATACTGCCTCACAGCTGGCGTTTCAATACCCACTGCACCAGTAGTACTCCTAACAGTACTTCCGGCAACACTGGGCAGAGGAAAGAGCGCGATAAACAGGGCGGCTATTAGGGCAGGTCTAGCGGACAACAACACAGGCCTTAGAAAAGGAAGGGTCGAATATATGCACGTAAGTTGAGCTTGATAAAAATACCGGCTCCACACCAAGGTATGGAGCCCAACGCTTTAAATTTTAGCCTGAGCGATCTCTTGCTTTAAATGACTGACTAATTCTGCTGCCGTGGTTTGCGACGAGACAAAAAGATCCGTGAAATTGTTTTTTGTCAGCGCATAGAAGCTGTCCCGATGCCCTGGCTCGATGGCGAGAAGGGATGCCAGACTGGTCAAGTATTCTCCCTGACCCACCGACATATCGGCGCGCAAGCGCGAGAAATTGGCTGTCACGAACTCTTCAACGGCCTCCTCGGCCTTTTCATCGTCATCACCGAGGGTGGTACTGGATGTTAAATCGGACGATGCATCCGTACTCTGACCTGTGGTCGCCGAACTGGCATCGGTGGGTGCCGTGGTTACCGAACACGAAGCGATAAAACCAGCCGCCATCAACACCACAACCGCTGAACAAAAATTCTTATACAACATAATAACCTCCTTCATTAAAAAACTAGCTCAAGCATTACTCAAAGAGCGACCAGCCGTTCTCGCCCTTGCCAATCATAGCGCAAGAGCCGATGCCTTCGTGTTAGCCCTGCGGTGCACACTCAGTATCCAGCAAATCGCGAACGGATTTGTACAATACTTGAGAATTATAAGGTTTATGTAGCATGTCCGCATACAACTCTTGGTCAACACTCTCTACATTGTGCTCATCGGCGAAGCCACTGGCCAAGAGGATCTTTGTTGTTGGGTATTTTTCCCGCACCTCGCGCGCCAACTGATAACCGTTCATACCCGGCATAATCAGGTCGGAGAGCAATAAGTCAAAGCTGGCCGTCTGCATGATCTCTAGGGCCTGGCGAACATCTGTTGTGCGCGTTACCCGATAGCCCTTTTGACTGAGGAGTTCGGCGGCTAGCTCACACAGGGCCTCCTCGTCGTCGACAACAAGAATCTGTTCTTCTCCTCCCGCCACATCGAGGCCTTCTTTCAACTCGGACGCCCCTTCATCAGGTTCTTCGAGATAGCGTGGAAAATAGAGTACAAACTCACTGCCAAAACCCAACTCAGAATAGACCTTCACACCGCCACCAGCGCGCGTGACAAAACCGAAAACCTGGGACAGACCCAGCCCCGTGCCCTTCTCGCCCTTAGTGGTAAAAAAGGGGTCAAAGATTTGCTCTCGGGTCGCCTGATCCATACCCGATCCCGTATCGGCCAGGCGCAACTCGACATAATCACCCGCCTCGGGCAGACCCAATGTCTCCACATCGAACTGATTAAAACTAAAGTTGGCGGCGCTAATCATCAAGCGTGTATCCCGCGTATTCCCCTCCATGGCATGCATGGCATTGATACTCATATTCAGCACCGCGTCTTCTAGGTCGGAGCCATCGAGCCAGATCGGCCAGATATCGGCCGCACAATCCATCACCAACTGAATACTGACGGTGAGGGTTTTTTGCAGCATATCCTCCTGACCCTGCAGTAGTGCGGCAAGGTCAACCTTCGATGCAGCCGTCGCCCCCTGCCGAGAAAAGGACAGTAGGCGCTTGGTGAGCTTAGCGCCGCGCTGCCCCGCATGATTGATCTCGTGGGCATAATTGGCCAACTTCGGGTCGCCACCGAGCATCGTCTCCAGTAGGTCGGCATAGCCGGTCACCACACCCAAAATGTTATTAAAATCGTGGGCCACACCACCGGTGAGTTTACCCAAGGCATCCATTTTATAACTGCGCCGCAGCTGCTCTTCCTGTTGTTTAAACTTAGTTAAATCGTGACAGCTGCCGATAAAGCGTCGTAGACCTGTGCTATCTCGGGGCAATTCGGCAACCTGCAAGCGTATTGGAAAGATCTGCTTATTCTTATGCAGGCCATCAACGTCCCGCCCCCGGCCGATGACATGTGCCTCGCCAGTGCGCGCATAACGTTGTAAGTAGTTGTCGTGCTCAGCAGCCTCCGCAGCAGGCATCAATAGAGAGACATTGCGACCAAGGAGTTCATCGGCACGATAGCCAAACAGGGTCTCGGCCATTTTGTTTACACTCAAGACCTCGCCAGCCTCATCGATGGTAATGACCGCATCGACCATGCAGTTAAGAATATCGCTTTGTTCACGTTCTTTCAGCGACAGTGCCTCTTGGGCCTTCTGCTGGGCAGTGATATCAAGTACCACAGATGCCGCACCAATGACCTCACCCGACTCATTTTTTAACAGCGTATTGTGCCATTCACAAACAATATCTCTGCCATCTTTGGTGCGGATATGACTCCGGCTTGTTCGAGCCCCGGCGCGCTCGAACAAGCCCTCGAAAACGTGTTGCGCCTGTGTATCTTCAGTAAACAGTAAGCCGCTAATATCCCTACCTTTAATTTCGTCGAGGCTATAGCCAAACATTTCCACTGCGGCAGTATTCCAATCGACCACATGCTGCGCCGAATCCCACTCAATGGCCGCCAAAGGTGTTTGCTCACGATACAGTTTAAGGTGCTGGGCCGCAGCCAGAGCCTCAACCTCCATGCTTTTTCGGGCGCTAATATCGCGTCCCTCGTGCAGTATCTTCACCACCTCGCCCTGCTCATTGAACATCGGATGCATGCTGTACTCCACCCACAGTAAGCCGCCCTGCATATTGGCTTGTATATCACCATGAATACTTGCTCCAGCCTGCACATCGGTACAGTTGCTTTGCATTTGCTGCTGCAGAGCCGGGTCACCTTCAAACCAGGCACAGTCCCAGAGCTTCTTTCCCTTCACATCGCTCAGTGTGACACCAGCTCCCACCAGCGAGCTTTTATTGGCAAATATTGCCGTGCCATTGGGCTCGGTAATACACACCATAGTGTGCATATCGGCCAACAAGCCCTGTAATTCCTGCTGAGCCAGGGCTGTTTCTTGTCGCAACAAATACGCCTCACTGACATCATTGAACACCAGTACCATACCGAGGATTTGCTGATCGTCATCGCGAATCGGCGCAGCGGAATCGGCAATATGATATTGCCGACCATTCCGGGCAATTAAGGTGGTGTGATTGCTCAGCGACACCACTTCACCGCTGCGCAAGACCTTTTCAATCGGGTTATCGATGGCGGCACCGGTACTGGCATTGATAATATTAAACACCGTGGCAATGGGCTGCCCTTGCGCCTCGGCTATTGGCCACCCGGTTAGCGCCTCCGCCACCTTATTCATGCGGTTCACCAAGCCCATTTCATCACAGGCAATAACACCATCACCAATACTGTGTAGTGTCACCAGTAAGTCCTGGCGGCTCTTTTGGAGCGACTGCTCGGAGGCCTGACGCACGGCGGCCATGCGCAGGATACTCGCCGTCATGCTATCAATTTCGGGGATACCCACTGGTTTTAAACCCAGTTCATAATCACCGTCACCAATTTTATCAATCGCCTCTCGGGCCGCCATAAAGGGCTGTAAAAATCGCGTCATCAAGCGCACCAGAAAGCCGATCATCAACAGCACAAGAGCGGATAAAAAGAGCGCCAAGGTCACCACCGGCGACCAGACTTGGTGCAAGATAATTGCCGTCGGCAGCTCAGAAATCAGCGTCCAAGCCCCGACGCGTATCATTGAGCGAAAGGCATACACAGTCTCGCCTACCGTATTTTGATAACGCTTATGCAGCGGCCACGGGCTATCGTCGTGCGCAAGGCCAGCAGCGCTCAAATGTCTGGGTACATCACCCACTTGCGAGGGGCTGCTGGGCAGTGGCGTCACCAACCGGCCTTGAGCATCGAGTAAATAGTGGCGCTCGCGAAGCCCGGTGGCAGGGTTTGCTACAGATTCGCCACCCCGCCACAGGGTAGTGGCATCAACGCTGATAAGTAGTTGTGCTGTTAGCGGCGTGTGACTGCTTGCGATCATCACAAAAGAGAAGGTCTCACTCGGCGTTGGGGCCGCGACAATGGCGACATTAACAGCGGCCGGCAATGCTTGCCCGGCTCTGGTTTCAAGCCCACTAACACCCCCAACCATACTCTGTAGTACCTGCACCTCAGGGGTCGAGAGCAGTACAACTGCCGACGTGCCACGTTTGACCCTAACGAGCACCTCACCCTCGGCGGATACCAGCATGGCCTGTACAAAGGCGGGCTCACTATCGAGCAAGGACTGTAAAAACCACTGGCGTTGTTGCGCCGGGTCCTGCCCAGATTGCGCCAACCAAGGCAAGAGCTGAGCTTCGCGAGTCAGTAAACGACTAAGACGCTCAAGGTTGGCCTCAATGCGTAGCGCCAAGTCTGTGTTGGATTGCTGCTGGCGAGCCAGGACTGTGTCAAGTTGCTGCCGATAGAGCACCGTACCGTAGGCCAGCGTCATCAATAACAGTGGGATAATGGCTGACAAAAGTACCATCAGGGTGACAGGTTGTTGACGTGAGACCTTGCCCATCATAGCTTTTGCGACGCAATACAAGCGGCGTTTAGCGCCGTGGTGAATTGTTGGGCAAAGGGCTTAACAGCCCACAACCATTCAGCTCCGCGCGGCCCACAGAGTCTCAGCTGCTTATCTTTCGGTGCTATCAGTCTCAACATTGAACAGTAAAATCCCATCGGGCTTCAGTTCAAGATTAGCTCACCAGGCGCATTCAGCCCTTACCCACTAGCGCCCCAAGCGTCGAATCGCCGCCTGTGTCAGAAATTTATCATAGAGGTTGTCGTCGTTGACGCTGGTTTTATAGCCACCAGAAATCTCTTTTACCTGGGCCAACCGAGCCATACGGTTGACTTGAATATTGTGGGCGTGCACCCGGGTCCATGAAGCATAGGGGTGCTTGCCGTCGTAAACCGTGTTTTCACCGTCGGTGTACAGTGATGCAGCACCGTCAAAAGAGCGAAACATTTCACCGCGCCGATCATAGGACACCATTGCTAGGGGCAGGAGGGTGCGAGCATCAAACCAGACGCGCTTTTTACTGATTGGCGCACGGGGGAATTTCGTCGGCTCCGCCTCCACGACTATCGCCTCGGGTACCAGCTCGACGTCCATATCCCAAAAGGTATTGCCCTTGGGGCCGCCGTGGGTGCCGGCCTCCCAATTTTCATGCTTCGAATTCCAACTGCGTGAAATAGCGGCAAGGGTGGGGCCACGGCCGACAACCTTGTAGTTGCCCCAAGTCAAGAAGGGGTCGCCCGCCGTCCAAGCATCGGAAAGATAGAGCGTTGAACCCGGAATCATCGGCTCAAAACGTTGATTGGTGGGAAAGCGTCGCACCCGTTTAAAGGCTGGTAGGTAGCCGCTCAAGTCGGGGAAGCGACGCTGATCGTAGTGCCAGACATTCAAAAATGAGGTGCCGGCGATATCATTAGGGCTGACAAAAAATACCGATTGATAGCGCAGTTTATCTTCGTGACCGGGCAAATAAGGTTTCGGGTCGAGCACCGTTCGCGCCACAGGCGACATCTCCGCCCAACCCAGTTCATAGTTGTATTCAATATCACCGTTGGGCCCAACATCCTGCTCTTTGATGGCGTAAAACGACGCATCGTGGCGACCCCAACTGAGGGTAATACCGGCAAACACCTCCAGAGCCGTGCTCGGATTGGGGAAGGGATTGCCACCGATCCAGGGCAAACCCTCTTGCGTCACCACATTGCCATCATCATCAAACCTGGCCTTGCCATAATTGCGCAAGGTGGCCTCGTTATACTCCCAGGCACTGAGCTTCATAATATCGGTGGTGGTATCAATCATGCGCATTTGTCGACCCATTTGCGCAACCTGGGCGTAGCGGATGGGATCTAACAGATCCTTCACATGCTCGACATTGTCAGCGTTAATCATATCGCCGGTACTTATTTTACCGCGCGTATAGCTTTCGATAGACATCAACTCGTCGGGGTAGACACCGCGAATATCACCGGTGTCGGCGATCGCCTTCCACAGTGGTGACAATACGCCCGTCGCCAGCACACCCTTGCTCAGCTGGCCTAAAAAATGGCGCCGCCCATAATTAACGTCATACTTGCGGATTCTCATCGCCTTCCTTTTATTATCACATTCAAGTTGCTACACCCGGTGCGACTCGAAATACAGTATTGTTATTGGCAGCCCCATTCTTCCACACTTTGGTCCAGTGTCCGCTGCTCGCTCTGGTTTAGTAAATGACGATACACCGTCGTCTGCGCCAGTACCTTGCACAGTCCGGCAACGTCTTTTGCCCCCCCGTCGACGTCCTTGAATTGCCCCGCGAGGGCAACACTGCGTCGCGCCATGGCTGCACGCCAACGGGGCGAACCCGCAACTTGACCACGGGTGATTTTTGCCCAGGCCCGCTCCGCCTCAAACCAACGACCCAGCTGCTCGGCACTTGTGGCGTAGGCCATCCAGGCATTGCCGGAGTCGGGAAAGTCGGCGATCAATTGCTGGGCAATGGCATGGCCGTGCTGATGCTGACCCAGGGCCGTGGCAGCGCGTATCTGTAGTAGACGCAACTGTCGCTGGTCCTGGGGTTGGCCCACCAAGGCCGGATAAAAAACATCGCCGAGTTCTATTATTTGAGCGTAGTTGTGACGCAGTTCTTTCGCCAGTAAAAACTGGTAGACCTCCTTCTGCGCCATGGCATTGGCGGCTTGACGGGCCAGCCCCGCGATAAACGCCGGCAAATCCCTGCCCTGCTGATATTGATCGAGGGCGCGCAACTGCGTCCAGAACAACACCCGCCGGATACGCTGATCGAGAGCATGTTTTTTGTCGTCAGGTTTAGCTTGCGCCGCAACGTACATGTTGTCGATCGCAGCCAGCACCTCAGCGAGTTTGTCTGCATCCTCTACCGCTAGCACCGTGCGCATTTGTAGTGACACCGCCTTAAACCAAGCCTGCTTACGTTTGCTCCTTGGCAGATCGCCCAGTGCCACCAGTACTTTTTCGGCCTCATCGCGCTGAGCCCCAATTTCATCCTGAACCACGGCACGGTTAAAGGCGCTGATGGCGCGCTGAATTTGCGTCAAAGCAACGCTGCCCTTTAACTTTTTATCCTGTCTCGCCGCCCGCAAATGCTGTTTCACTGTTGCTGGGTCATTACTCAATTGTGCAATCATCAAATGGGCTCTGCCAACATCGACATCGCTCGGGCTGCTACGCAGAAAGTATTTGGCCTCGGCTAGTGCGCGCTGACGGTTAGCTCGATTGTCTCGGCGCTGATAGAGGGCCTGGGCAATCAGAAACTTTAACTTCGGCAGGGCCTGAGCCACCGGCTCGGGTAAGTCGGTTTGATGCTGCAACTGCTCCACTTCTTGGAGCGCATCGCGGGCCAGTTGTATTTTCAACAGGGCAACGGCGTAGTGGTATTGCAGTACGCGCACATTCACCCCCAGATCAAGCCCGCCCTGTTGGCGAAATGCCTGATATTTGAGTACGGCGGTATCGTAATGCTGCCAGGCATAGCCGTATTCGCTGTCGATATAGAGACTCAACAGGCCGATGTCGTGACCGGCAATTTCATCCCGATAGGCCAGAATGCGGCTCAGTAAGGCATCGTTTAAATAACCCAGTTCTATGACCCGCTTCAAGCGCGCCGCCGCTTCAATGGCACCGCTGTGGCTATCGCGCTCACGCTGCAACAGCATCAAAGCTTGATCCTGATAAACCCGAGCCGTGGTCGGTGTCAGGGGTTCAGCCGACATCGGCGGCAAGCTCGGCAACTCGCCCTTGCGGATCGCCAATAGCGTCAATTCCGTTTCAGCCTGGAGCCGCGCCGGGTTTTCCCGATCATTCGCCAGTGCCAGCACCAAGCGGCGCAAGCGCTGTTCTGCCAAAGCCTCGTCGCCCTTCGCCAGCGCGGTATAGGCCATGCCCAACCAACTGCCATAGACAATGCCCGGATAGAGAATACGCACCGAGGAACTCTGAAAACCGTGCTCGGCCTGATTCAGCCAGGTGACCTGCTCGCTCTGGCCTTGATAGCTGTGCGCCAGACCCAACTTGCTCCAGGCACGCCAATAATTGAAGGCCGACAGGGCATAGTTAATATCGTGCCAAAGGTCGGAGCGATAGAGCGTTTCCAGAGCCGCCTCCCGGTCGCCAGTCGCCTGCTCCAAATCCCTCACCTTGGCCCGACAGCGCTGGTAAAAGCCCTCGCCACGCTCGAGTAAATATTCAAAATCGGCCCTGCTGCCACCCCGTTCCTGCTCTCCCGCCACGAGCTTGCCATAGGCATCCGCAACGTCGACAAAGTCTTGAGGTTGTAGGCTGGCCAGATCGACTGCCAATGAGCGCTGAATTTGATCGAGCAGGGCCTTGCTCTGAACCGAGCCACTTATTTGGGAGGATTGCACCAATAGGGCACTCAACTCTTCACCCTGCTTTTGCGCCATAGAGAGAGGCGAGAGTAATAGGGTAAGCAAGGTGAGACAGCGCAGCCCACGCTGTGTGAAACACCCACTAGCTGCTAGAAAAGTCACTAAAAACCCTCCAACAATAAGGCCATTTCACGGGCGAATTGGCCGCCCATAATCAACGACACCAATTGCCGGGTAATATGTACGTCACCATCGAGGGTCGCCGCCACGCCGCCACCGGCCTCCGCCATCAATTGATAGTCCATCATCGCCGTCTCGTTGTAGAAGACACGGTTCACCGGGCGCCCCAGTGCTGCTTCGAGTACCGCCGGGTTGGCTAGATGGCTGACATCGAGGGTCGAGATCTGGCCATGGCCACTGGCGAATTCACGGTTCAGGGCCAGTAAGCGATTAAAGGTATCCTGATGGGGCGGCGCATCACCAATCAGCACAATGACTTTTTTAGCACCCAGGCGCCAACCACTTTTTTCCGTGGCGACCAGCATCCCCTCGTACACGGCCTCCTGCATATCGCCACCGCCCTCGGCTTTCAAATTACCCAAAAAACGGCTCAACTTATTGAGGCTAAAGGTCAGTACCTGATGCTGGGTGACATAGGAGGGGGTACCGACGTCGCGATAGGCAACCACACCAAAACGGGACACCGGCACTAAGGTGCGAATCACGTCGACGATATCGACGATGCGCGCCTGCACCTCCTCGATCACCCAATCCATAGAGCCTGTGGCATCAACCACAAACACCACGTCGAGGCCGGTTTCGCGCAGCCCCTGCACATAGGCCGCAAACTGATTGGCCGACTGGCCCAGCCCGCTACCGACACCGCTACCAAAACCGGCCAAGCCATCACCCGCGGTTGCCACCGTATCGGACAGTAAAGGCGCGGCAAAACCGGCAACCGTCTGGCCACCTGCGGCGGCCTCCATAGCGAGGTTAACCTCCGGTGGCGGTGCCTCCAAAGCGGAGGTGGCAACCAGTACCGGCGGCGGTTCAAACTCGATCGCCTCTTCAAATACCAGCTCGTCTTTTACCGCCTCCGGCTCGGCGATATCGAGGAGAATTTCGATGTCTTCAACCGCTTTTACAGTGGATAACTCGGGGCTAACAATATGCAGCGAGGCCTGCCAAGTGAGTAAAAAATGAATCGCCAGAGAAACCAACAACAATACCGGCCACAGACCCAGAGCCTTAACGCGCGTTAAGAGCGACAGCACTAATATTGCTCCGGGCTAGTCACGGTAACCAGTGCCACTCGGGTGACTTTGAGCAGGCGCAGTTCATCAAGCAACGGAATGATAAGAGCAGCAGGGGTTTGCCCATCGGCGCGCAAACTGATGCGCGAGGGTACGGGCAGCCCCTCGGCCTGTAGCTGCGTGGCCCAGTTCACCGGGGTGGTCGTCTCGTCCCGCCACCACAGCTGACCGTCGGCACTGAGTGACAGCGCCTCGGCCGGTTGAATCAAGATCTCACTGCTCGAGTCGGGCGGCGCGATCTCCTTCATATACGTTTCGCTAAAATTGCCGACGACAATAAAAAACAGCAGTAGCAAGAAGGTCATATTAATCACCGGCAACATATTGTCATCGGACTGTTTTTTCTTATCGTGCTCGCCGCCGAGATTAAACATCGCTAATCCCCCAGGGCCTGGATCTGCACTCGTGGCAAGGACTGAGCGCGCAGCCGGTCCATGGCCTCGACCAAGATTTGCAGGGGCACGCTGTCTGCGGCCTTGAGAAGTACCACGGTGTCTTCAGAAAATTGCCGACGCAGCAGCCAGGAACTGAGGTCTGCCAGCGCCAGGGACTCACCCTCTACCCACAACTTACCGCCGGGAAACACTTGAATCGTCAGGCTTTCGCCCTCGCCATGGCTCGCCTTACTGGGTTCATCGGGCACCCGAAAGGCCACTTCCCGATACTCGGTAAAACTGGTTTCTAAAATAAAGAACACCAGCAAGATAAACACCAAGTCGGCCAGTGGAGTCAGGCTAATGCGCCGCAGCGCTTTGCGATGGTGGGACTGTAAGTGCATATCGAGGCGACTGCGCTTAGGGCTTGTCGTAGAGCGTGACGGTAAAGAGCCGGGTCAGCTGATCTTCCATACTGCGGCGAATCGTCGTGGCGTGGCTATCGAGCATATAGTAGAGCAAGGCGAAGGGAATCGCGACGGTTAAGCCCACGGCGGTGGTCATCAGCGCCTCCCAAATACCCCCGGCTAAGGCACCGGAGTCGGCGCCACCACTCTGATTGGCCAGCCCACGAAAGACATCGATCATACCCAGTACGGTGCCCAGTAAACCGAGCATCGGCGACAAATAGGCAATTTGCTCGACAAAACCATTCATACCGTTGATGCGAGAAATAATCTGCTGACCCTGGCGATTCAATTCTTCGCGAATCGCACTTTTCTCTTTATCGCCCGTATCCAGCCAGCGAATACCCTGCCCCAGCATCGTGGCATAGGGGCCGGGGTCTTTGCTCAAGCTCTCTAGGGCTTGTTGCTTATCACCCGCAACCCAGTGGTCAACCGCGCCTTCAATATGGCGAATTTTAGCCAGGGAATAATGGCGATAGTGAAAGAGTTTAAAAAACACCAGGGTTAAACCCACGACGGAGAGGCCGATTAAAACAATAACGACAGGTCCGCCCTGTTCGATTAAATCCAAATCCATACTGCATCCCACTATGCGATTGTGTTTATTATTTTGCTATATAGCCGCCCTTAGAATCCGGCTATTCGCGCTTTATACTAACAGCAAGCACGCTCATTTCACCAACCATAAAAGAGCATTGCCGTTTTATTCTTGCCCCCGCCGCTTGCGGTTCTTCGGCGCTGGTAAACCGGCACATTCCGCCGGCAAGTCTCGGGGGTATTTTGCCAATGCGGGGTCCATCAACACCCAGGGTTGAGCAAAGTCTACCCAAGCATCGAGGCTGGGTGCAAATTGCTCGGGTTGATCGAGCGTACTGGCATAGACCGGGCGCATCGATTCAATACGTGCGGTGTGAGCAAACACAGTGGTACCACACCGAGGGCAAAAGCCTCGACTGACCGGGTGGCCACTATCACCCGGCGCCGTGTACTCTGTGTACTCACCCTTCAGCTCAAGCGCCTCCGTCGGCACCAGCACAACGCCGGCAAAGGCACCCCCGGTAGCATGCTGGCAGGCCCGACAGTGGCAATTTGCCTGGCCATAGGGTTGAGCTGAAAGAGTGTAGCGAAGGGCACCGCAAAAACAGCCGCCGCTGAGGGGTATTTGCATCGGGATAATCCTGTTCATTTTTTTTAGGACGCTAGCAACATCAGTGTCAGCATATTACCGACTCATAAATACGTGGAGCAGCGACCTTCAATTAAATCTCGCTTTGTTTCCAGAGTGTCAATTAGAAAATCACGGCACACTCGCACCCGGGCCGTAGAGCGCAAGTCGGCGTGAATCAGCACCCACAAACCCCAACCCATCGGCGCCAAGTCGAGCTTGAGTCGAAACAAGCCGGGGCAGATATCGGCCCCCCAGCAGGGCAAGCGAGCCATGCCCAAGCCCCCCACGACAGCCGCGCGCATGGTGCTGACATCGTCGGTACGCAACACCACTCGCGCATCGGGAAAATGTGTCGCCACCCATTCGGGCAATACCAACTCGTCGCGCCAGAGTATGACCTCCGGGCGGCGCAGCTGACGTTTCTGATAACTTTCCGAGGTATAAATGGCTGCGCCCACATTCGCCACCTTCTTACCCACTAGGTGGTCCGGTGGCCGCGGTGTGCCACGAATGGCGATATCGGCCTCGCGCGCCGACAAATCCCTGATATCGGCGGTGACGGAGAGCTCGAGCTCAATCTCCGGGTAGCGCTCACAAAAATCGCTCAATACCGGCATTACCAAGTCATTGACGGTGCTGTGATAAGCGGTGATACAAAGCCTACCCTGCAAGCGCGTATCGCGGCCGAATAACTCCCGCTCGACAATATGAGTGCGCTCTTCGATCTCCAGGGCATAGCGATAAATATTCTCCGCCGCCTGAGTCATTTCATATCCCTGAGCGAGGCGCTCGAATAAACGCACATCATGTTTCTTTTCGTATGCATTTATGCGGCGAGAAACCGTAGAATGGTTTACACCCAACTCAACTGCAGCCCCTGAAACGGTGCCTGTCCTCGCCACAGCGAGAAAATATCGCAAATCATCCCAATCATTCATTCGTGCATTATTGCACAGATGGTTTGCACTTTGTGTGAATTTACACAAAGTGGTCTCAGGCGTAATATTCCCCCCAAGCCAAGCAAGACAGATTCAAACGGCTAAGCCATCAACACAAACACAGGAAGAAAATATTATGTTGCACAAATGTGAAACCCAAGTTTGTAAAAGTCGACTCAGCGCCGGTATTACCGCCGGCCTGGTGATTTTAACCATCGCCATGGCGGAACTGATCTTAGTGGCACAAGTCAGCACACCCTTTTTATCCGCACCCATACCTTTTTAAAGCGTGCTGCTTATAGCTGCCGCAACAACAGGCACATGGCGCAACGCCCACCCCTCCCTTCGATACCGCGAAGATCAAGGCGGTATCGAAGTTTTTTAAGTACAAGACTTAAAGACAGCTCTAACTCGCCTCGCTATACAGACACTCTCTTTTTGTGCGAGGGCACAATCTCTCGACAAGTATCACCCTATCTCAGCCCAGTCACGTTTTAAAATGGCACGTCAAAAACGGGAAATCACCACTAATCCCAACAAAGCCACCGTATAACGCAAAATCATCATCGAGCATTGGGTATTTCTGAGGAGATCAACTAGGGTCTAGTTAAGCGCTCTCTATTAATAGGCAAAGCTCAAAAGGTAATACTCATGCCAGATCAAAACGACATACACGCTCCCCACCAGCACCCCACCCACCTATACCAAGACTGGGGGCTACTGACTGTAATCACTGTTGCCACCGCCATGATAATGGTAATCAAAGTGTTGCAGCTGCCCATGCCCTTTTTAACGCTGCCCTCTCTGTTCTAAGTGAACTTCTAGAAAAATTAGCGTTGAGAAAGTCCAGCGTTACCAGCCATAGAGATCGGGCGCAAACTTGGCCAAGTGGTATAGACCTTGTTGTCACCAAGGCGAACACAACAAGATCATAGGGCGCAAACCACCTAGCTCGGCAGCTTTAACACTGCCTTGGCAAGAATATTGCGCTGTACCTGGCTACTGCCCCCATAGATGGTGGAGGGGCGCGACAGATAATAGGTGTTGACGGGCTTATAGGCGGTGCCGTCAGAAAGGGGGATCACTGACTCGGTACCCGCAAATTCAGCGCAGGCATCGAGAATTAAATCCGTCACTTGCTGAAACATCTCGGTCACTGCCAATTTCAAGATAGATATTTCCGGCCCCAGTTGCTCACCGCGACGCATCACCTCTAGCATGCGTATATAAACCGCCACCGAATCTTCAACATCCATATGCAGTTTGGTGAAGCGCTCCTTAAACACGGGGTCGTCAAACAAACCAAAATCTTTGGCCATGGCTTGCAGGCGCTGTAAGGGGAACTTCGCTAACTTGGGGCTGCCGAGTAAAATACGCTCCGCACCCAGCAGCGCTTTTGCCATGGTCCAGCCCTGATTCACGGCGCCAACCATATTCGATCGAGGCACTCTCACCGTGTCGAAGAAAACCTCAGCAAATTCAGAGTAACCGCCGATATTCTGAATTTCCCGCACCGTTATACCGGGGCTATCCATCGGCACCAATAAGAAGCTAATGCCCTTTTGTTTCTTCGCCTCTTTATCGGTACGCACCAACAAGAAAACCATATTCGCCTGCTGCGCCATGGTGGTCCAGGTTTTTTGACCGTTGACGATGTAGTCATCGCCATCGATCTCGGCCGACGTGCGTAGGCTTGCGAGGTCGGAACCGGCACCCGGCTCGGAATAACCCTGACACCAAACATGCTCACCGGAGAGAATCTTCGGCAAATACTCCGCTCGCTGCCGATCAGTGCCATAGCCCAACAATAGCGGCCCCAACATGGTGACACCGAAACTGGGAATCACGAAGGCACCGACGCGGTCGAGCTCTTCGGAGAAGATAATTTGCCGATAGGGGCTAAGACCCATGCCGCCATGCTCTGTCGGCCAACCCGGTGCCACCCATCCCTGTTCGTTGAGTTTTTTATGCCAGCCCATAGACTGATCAAAATTCAGGCGCCGGGGTGGAAAACGCATGTCTTCGGGAAAGTTTGCCTCGAGCCACTCGCGAGTGTGGAGGCGAAATGCCTGGTCATCCATTCTTAGCTACCTACTTATTATTAATAATGAGCTATTGAATATAGTGGCGAGGCAACGCGACCCCACCACTATGTAGTCCCTATTAGCTGGGCAGCTTCAATACGGCTTTTGCCAAGATATTGCGCTGAATCTCGTTACTACCGCCATAAATGGTGGTTGGGCGAGCGCCAATAAATTCACCCGGCGCACTGACCGCCGTATCACCAGCGGGAATAGCGTCGGAGACACCACAGTTTTCGCCGGCCACATCGAGCATTAAGTCGGTGATGCGCTGCTGGGTCTCGGTATTCCAAATTTTCAACATCGACACTTCGGCGCCAATTTTTCCGCCGCGCTTCAGTACTTCAACAAAGCGCATATATGCCGCCGAGAGATCTTCAATCTCCAGCTTGAGCACGGTATAGCGTTCAACAAAGAGAGGGTCTTCAAACATACCGGCGCTTTCCGCCAGTGCTTTCAGGCGGTTCATTGCCAGCGAGGCCATTTTCGGGCTGCCGATAAAGATACGCTCATGGCCAAGTAATGCCTTAGCAATGGTCCAGCCGTCATTCTCTTTGCCCACTACGTTGGCAACGGGCACACGCACATCGTCGAAAAACACCTCGGCAAATTCGTCGTGCATGCCCAGATTATCGATGCCGCGCACGGTGATGCCCGGGGTATCGAGGGGGATCAATAGAAAAGTAATGCCCTGCTGCTTCTTGCCCTCTTTATTGGTGCGCACCAGGGTGAAGATCATATTGGCGTCCATCGCCAAGGTGGTCCAGATTTTGTGGCCGTTGACAACGTATTCGTCGCCATCGCGGACAGCGGCAGTGCGCAGGCTCGCCAGGTCGGAACCGGCACCCGGCTCGGAGTAACCCTGGCACCAAATGTTTTCGCCGTTAAGGATTTTCGGCAGATAGTGCTGACGCTGCTCTTCGGTACCGTACTGAATTAACAGCGGCCCAATCATCGTCATACCCTGATCCGGCGTACGGCCGACACCGTAGCCTTCAAACTCTTCCATTAATATCAGCAGCTTATTCGCGTCGAGCCCCATACCGCCGTGTTCGGCGGGCCAACCCGGTGCCAGCCAGCCCTTTTTAGCCAGGGTCAGATACCAGTCGCCGCACTGGTCCCAGTGCATGCGTTCGGCCGGAAAGCGCAGCTCGTCGGGGTAGCTCTCCACCAACCAGTCGCAGAGCATTTTGCGGAAGTCACCATCCGCCATCGCGTTGTAATCAGTCATTGTTCTCTCCTAAAACTTAAATTGCATCATTCACTCAAGTAAAACCGGGCCCACTAACAGCCCTATTTACGTCCTGCCTTACAGCCCCGTTTTATAAAACCAAGGATGCATAACGGCCACGATGAGCGGTGGGGTTGCCCCACAAGGAGGAGAGATACATGGCTTTTTTCAGATAGAGACCGATATTGCACTCGTCGGTATAACCGATGCCGCCGTGTAACTGAATGGCATCTTTGGTGATTTGCAGGGCCGCATCACCACAGCGCGACTTCAGCTGGCTAGCGGCAATCGCGCGCTCCTTATCAGAGGCATCGCCATCGAACAGGGCTGTGGTTTGCAACAGGACGGAGCGAGATATTTCCGAGAGTACAAACAGATCGACCGCCTTGTGTTGCAGCGACTGAAAGCTGCCAATGGGCTTGTCGAACTGCACGCGCTGAGTCAGGTAATCGACGGTAATTTCCAAAGCGCGGGTCATTACACCCAGTAGCTCGGCACTAGCGGCAACGCGCGCTTCGTCCAACGCAGAAGCCAGCGCTTGTTCGGCAACGGCGGCACTGGCCACTTCTTCACCGGCGACCACATTGTCAAAGGTCAGCGTCGCATAAAAACCACCATCGACACGCTGGGCGTATTCAATGCTCAAACCGCTGGCATCTTTCTCAATCATGTACAGAACAGTCCCTTCGCTGCTAGCTGCAGACACGATAAAGGCATCGGCACCACCGGCATCGGGCACAAACAACTTTTGACCGTTCAACTTACCATCGGCACAAGTGACCTTCTCGGCTTTGACATCGAGAGTGGCACGCGCTTCCTGCCAGGCAATGGCCGGCTTCCACTCACCGCTAATCAAAGCCGGCAGACGGGCTTTCTTGAAGGACTCGTTATCGCTTTTAACGATGGTGCGCGCCGCCAATACTGCGGTGGCAGAAAAGGGTGCGGGCACTAAACCTTTGCCCAGCTGGATTAACACCAGACTGAGATCGGAGAACGACAGGCCGATGCCATCGTATTCTTCCGGCACTAAAAAGCCCAACCAACCGGCTTCGGCCATTTCGGCCCAGGTCTGGGCATCGTAACCGGGCTGCGTGAAACGGCTTTCACGCACCTTTTTAAGCTCTTCGTCCTGGGCGATAAACGCCACCGCGCTATCTTGAATCATCACCTGCTCTTCGCTGAGCACGTCGATACGTGACTGTAAACTGATGTCTTCCACTTTCCTCTCCTCGTTCGCGGGGCGTTCAATCACACCCCATCACTATTTTCAACCAACGGCGTTAAGCCCACCGGCAATGAAAAACAACTATCGTTCTATCCTATGGGTTTAACGTAGAGCACTAAGCTGTGGCCAACTAGTTCATAACCGTGTTCGGCCGCAATACGGCGCTGCAGAGCCTCAATCTCTTCGCTGTGAAACTCCGACACCTCGCCACTACCGACGCAAATCATATGGTCGTGATGATCACCGCGATTCAGCTCATACAGCGCCGGACCCGTATCAAAACTGTGGCGCTGTATCAGCCCCGCCGTTTCAAATTGCGTCAGTACGCGATAGACCGTGGCGATACCCACATCTTCACCTTTTTCATGGAGGCAACGAAATACATCGTCGGCACTCAGGTGTTTCTGTTTTGCACTTTCCATGATTTGCAAGATTTTGATACGGGGATGTGTCACCTTCAAACCCGCTTTTTTTAACTCTTGATTACCTTGAGACATTGATGACCTCTTCTCACAGATTTGGTGAATAGGGTATTATCCCCGTTCGATTCATAGACTGGAACCCCAAATGCCAAGCAGCTCGCCCCTGGCCCTCATAATTCTTAGTGCCGCGCTGTTAAGCGGCTGTTCCTACCTCAAATACCCCGACATTCACAAAGTGACCGTACAACAGGGCAATATCGTCAACCAGGAAATGGTCGACCAACTGCGCCCCGGTATGACGCGCTCCCAGGTACGCTATATTTTTGGCACGCCATTACTGATGGACACCTTCGACCAAGACCGCTGGGACTACTACTACGGCATTAAGCCCCCCGGACGCACAGAAACGCGCGAACGCATAACCGTCTTTTTTGAAGGTAACACCCTCACCCATTTCAGCGGTGACTACCTACCCACTAGCTTGCAAACCACAGAGGCCGACGATGCAGTCACTGCCGAAGCCCTGCCCTCCTCAAGCGAACTCGAAACCGCCGCGCTCAAGACAACCGAGCTAACGCCCACCGAATAGAGCACAAACAGCCGAAGCTATACTTCGGCTGTCTTTCCTGTCGCTGCCTTGGCCTCGGCTTTCTGTGCCGCTCTCTCCTCCCGCGCCTTGGCAGCACGTTGTTTACGCACCTCTTTCGGGTCGGCAATCAAGCCGCGATAAATCTCGACTCTATCCTGGGGCTGTAGTACATACGCCTCCGCTGCCGGCATGCCCTTAGTGCCTAAAGTATGGCTAAAAATACCCAGGGTAGCGCCATCGACATCGATCTCAGGAAAGGTCGAGACAATATTTGACACAACCACTGCCTGCCGTGCCGTAGTACCAGGCGACACTTGCAGGCTAATAATTTTTTGCTTATCGGGTAGCGCATAGGCCACCTCGACCGCTATCGTTTCGGGTATATCGTCCTCTATCACTCTCTACACCACCTTAAAGTTCCTGCCAAACTGACCCCTAGATTCTAAGCCCACACAGCACTAGCCTGCAGCTGCGGGCAGCACCGCATCCGCGCGCCGCACCAGCGCCGCCACCAAATTATCGGCCACCCGGGTAAACAACTTGCCCGCTGCCTTGTTCAACATGCCACTTTTAAAGGCAAACTCCAGGTCGAGGCTCACCTTTGAGGCGTTGTCCTGCAGGGCTTTAAACTGCCAGACGCCCTGAAAATAGCTAAAGGGCCCGTCGACCAGAGTCATTTCCACCAACTGAGGAGCCGACAAATGATTGCGCGTGGTAAAACTGTGGCTAATGCCCGCCTTGCGTAAATCCAGCCGAGCAATAATCTCTTTATCATCACGACTCATCACCTGGGCACCGGTACAACCGTCCATGTACTGGGGATAGGCCTCGATATCATTGACTAAATCGAACATTGCCTGGGCCGAGTACAGCACCAGCGCGCTGCGCTGAATGGAAGTTGTTTTCATATTGTCACCCTCTACCCTGCCGCTGTAAACGTGTCGTACAAGCCAAGCAGTAACACCGCACCGATAGCAAGCGGACAAATGTAACGCAGCACCCACAGCCAGAGAGGATAGAACCTCGAATTATCGCCACTAAGTTCGCTTTTCACCATCATTTTCGGCATCACCCAACCGACAAAAATAGCGATTAACAAACCGGTGAGCGGCAGCATAATACGTGAAGTTAAAAAGTCTATAGCGCCGAAAAAAGTAAAACCGCCCAGGGTAAAGTCGGCCCAATCATTGAAAGACAGCACCGTACCCAAACCCAGCGCCCAAGCAATAAAGCCGAGGCTGATATTGGCGGTAAAGCGATTAAAGCCTCGCTTCTCAATCAACCACGCCACCCCCGGCTCGATCAAGGATATCGCCGAACTCCAGGCGGCAATGGTGACCAAAATAAAGAACACCATACCCACTAATAAGCCCCCGGGCATGGCGCCAAAGGCCACCGGCAAACTGACAAACAACAGCTCCGGCCCCGCCCCCGGGTTAAGGCCCGGGTTGGCAAAAACAATGGGGAAAATGGCCATGCCCGCCATCAAGGCCACCAGTGTGTCCAAAAATGCAACCATCAACACGGTTTTACCAATACTGGCACCCGCAGGCATATAGGCGCCGTAGGCCATAATAGAACCCATGCCCAAGCTCAGCGTGAAAAAAGAGTGACCCAGGGCCTCCAATACCGAGCGCCCGGTGAGGGCTGTGAAATCGGGGCGGAATAAAAATGCGGCAGCCGCAGAAAAATCACCGTGACGGTAGGCAAAAATCAACATCGCCAACAGCAGAACAAACAGCAACGGCATTAATATGCGCACCGCAACACCAAGGCCCTTAACCACACCGCAGGCCACCACACCAACGGTCATCAACATAAAGAGCGATTGCCAAGCCACCAAGCGAGTCTTATCGGCCAGCAGGGCGTCAAAAAACGCCTGGGATTCGGCCACGCCAGCACCCTGAAAAGTCCCCCGGCCCATCTCGGGAATATAGGCCAGGGCCCAACCGGCAATCACCGAGTAAAAGGAAAGGATTAACAGCCCAGCCACCACGCCCAGCCAGCCGAGATGATTCCAAAAACCATGTAAACCCGCTGCACGGGTCAGCTCGCGCATGGTATTGATCGGGCTCTGCCGCCCGCGTCGACCGAGCAACACCTCGGCCACCATCACCGGAATACCCAGCAATAGAATGCACACCAGATACACCAACACGAAAGCACCACCGCCGTTTTCGCCGGTGATATAGGGGAACTTCCAGATATTGCCGAGCCCAACCGCAGAACCGGTGGCCGCCATAATAAATACCCAGCGGCTACTCCAAGCAGGGTAGGACTTAGTTTGCGTCAAGGCCAAACTCATTTCTAGAAAAGGCGCACATTGTACCCTGTGCCCGGCCCGCACAAAACAGCAACACCCTCCCTAGCCAAGACAAGTACGACCAAGCATAGGCAGCACCCGCGCCACACCGTATAATCGCGCCATGGCCAAAAAACCCAAGAAAAAATCCAACTCCAATAGCATCGTCGTCAACAAGCGTTCGCGCCACGACTATGCCATTGACCAAAAATTTGAAGCCGGCATCGCGTTAATGGGCTGGGAAGTGAAAAGCATTCGTGAGAAGAAAATTCAACTCACCGACAGCTACGTGCACATTCAAAATGGCGAGGCCCTGCTGTTTGGCGCCAATATCACTCCCCTGCCCACCGCTTCCACCCACTATGTCACCGAGCCCAATCGCAGCCGCAAGCTTTTGTTACACCGCCGCGAGCTCGACAAAATTGAGGCCGCCGTACAGCAAAAGGGCTACACCTGTATTTGCACCGCGCTGTATTGGAAGGGCCACCTGGTAAAATGCGAAGTTGCCCTCGCCAAAGGCAAGGCCGAATACGACAAGCGTCAGGATGACAAGAATCGCGACTGGCAGCGCCAGAAGCAACGCATCCTCAGCCACTCCTCTTAAATAAAGCGCTACATCTA
>MAAT01000018.1 GCA_002162815.1 Gammaproteobacteria bacterium 53_120_T64
GGGGTCCAACCAGGCCTGCAACATTTGAAACATGGTGAAGGTCGCATCCTGTTGCTCAAACAAATAATTATTGCCAATACCGGGGCTGTCACAGGCCAGATTTTCGGCAAAGAAACCCAACCGGGGCTGCTCATCGCTATTAAAGACGGCGCCTAGCTCATTGACGATGTGGTCATCCAGGGGCGGCGAGTCCAGATCATCGGCGATACCAAACACCGCGACGTGTACCGACTGCTCGGGAAATTCATCAACGGCTATCGCCAGCGAATCAATGCTGGCAGCGGTAAACCGCTCGCGACTGTAGCTAGGCTGGCTGGATATGGCATTGAGGGGATCTCGCAAGCCGCCTAAACCCATAATTTGCGCGCCAATCACGCGCAGTACCGGATGCTCTCGCAGTGGCACCTCACCATCCGCCGCTATGCTCCAAACCCGGTGATCACCCAGGGCCCGCATGAAAACCTGGTAGCGCTGAAGCGCGATCTCATCCCAGGGCACGGCTGTGGTGTACGAGCTGCCATTATTATTTTGGTTGACCGACTCATACTGAATCACCCCAGGAGTATCGAGAATGTACTGAGGCACGCGCTGGGAAAAAACCGTCAAGCTCAGATGTTGATCGACCTCATCCAGGGCCCGAATAAAATCATCAATTTTGTCGAAATTGTAAGTATCTTCACTGCTCTCGAGGGTATTCCAACCGGTTCTCAGTACATAGCCATCGATAAAGGGCTGGTCTAAAATTTCGCCAAGGTTGTTTCTCACCCCCAGCAAATAGATGCCGGCCGGGCGCCGAAACTCATCACCTGGTTGGCCTGCGGGTGGGGCATCACTCGCGCCTGCAGGCGGTGCTCCCCGCGCAAGGGCAGCGCCTGGTGCGATCAAAAGAATACTCAGGGCTATACCGAGTGCGAAAATTTGCTGTGTTGCTTTCAAAAAATAGATCATATTATTCTTCCTTGTTGGCTATGGAAACGCTCTATCCGGGCCTATAACGCAGCAACACAGCAATCGGTTGACTTATATTTTCTATTCGCCGTTTGCTCGACAGCCAATAAGGGCTACCCACAGCCAAAAAGTATTGCGAGCAAAGCCGTGGGATGGACTTCTTACACTTTCGCAGTATGCTCACGCCCACCAAGTAAACATTGAGAGCAAAGCACTAGCGTGAAAGACTGTAATTCCTGCGGAAAGTGCTGCACCAAATACAGCAACGGCGGCCTATCGGCGACGGCCAGCGAAATTGAATTCTGGGATATTTGCCGGCCTGAAATAGCCCGTTATGTCGACGAGGGAGAAATATGGATGAACCCGGACGATGGCCGGCAACTCGCGCTTTGCCCCTGGCTCAACAAGGTGCCTGGGGAGGAAAAATACCTCTGCGGCATCTATTACGACCGCCCCGACGACTGTAAACACTATCCGGTTACGATTGAGCAAATGATGGATGATGAGTGCGAGATGCTAGAGGTGAAGGATTTACGTAATCCCAGGCAGGCCCAAAAGGATCTCGACAAGCTAATGGCCGATAGTCGCCCAGCGCTAGAACAGTAACGCGATAGAGGCTCGCCCGCTTTGTTGAAAAACCACTAGGGCGGCCGTGTTTACACTTCAAGATATAGATGACTAGCCGCTGCCACTGGCCGGACAAGCGCAATAGGGCTCTACCCCTCAGGCGTCAAGCCCTAAGCCTATACCTTTGTTGTCTAACACGGCGTATTTGTATAAATTAAGCGCCGATAATAATGGGTAGAACGATGGCGTATTTTTTTCTCACAATGGCTGTGGTGGCAGGGGCTCTAGTACCTATTCAAGGCGCCTTAAATGCTCGCCTCGGGACCTTCCTCCACCACCCCATGCAAGCCACTCTGGTGTCTTTTTTGACCGGCTTGGCGGCCTGCTTCGTGGTCTTGCTGTTCACCCGCCAAGCCTTCCCCAGTATGGAGAAATTAAGCGCCGTGCCCTGGCACTTCTACTGCGGTGGTTTTCTCGGGGCTGTTTTCGTTAGCGCCATGCTCCTACTGATGCCAAAAATCGGCATCACCAATATGCTAGCGGCG
>MAAT01000057.1 GCA_002162815.1 Gammaproteobacteria bacterium 53_120_T64
TCACTGCTGACCACTGGCTGACTCTAAGCACCCAGTTTGAGGGCCGCTTTGGCCGAGTGATTGGTACCCTCGAGCATCTCAAGCAAGCGTGTATAACTCTGCGCTATCGCCGCACCCCGGGTATGACCAACTGTAGACTACTGTTTGACGGCGATTAATTGCAGAGTTACCAAGCCAATCCAAGCGATAACCCTTGCCTCTACGCAGATAGAGCCTAGCCGCACGATCAAGCACCAAGCCAGATCCGTACTTCTCGCTGTATTACCCAAATCAGTCAAGACTGCCCGCGAAATCAACGCATTTAATAGGTAAACGAGGCGCCTGGATGAGGGGTTCTTACAAGAACCTCTATTAGGGGTGGGGAAATTACGGATGGGTGTCCTTAATATTGATATTGCTTAGGTGTCCTTAATATTGCTTAATATTATTAGCTTAAATATTATGCGCTTCGAAGTTGAATCCAAGCTGTTTAATTCAGAACACAATTAAACTAATATATTTTAAATATTTTATTTTCACTTCTTTTAACTATTATTATCTTAACTTTTTAATAATTTTATCGTAATTTCTATTAAAAAACCAACAAAGCAACGACACAATAAAACAAGCTATATTCAGCGAACACCCTCTGACAAGACGCTGTTACGAATCCTTCTTTCAAATAGCATTAAATTATAATTCATTAAAAAATAATCGCGCCACACAAACCCAAAAAGTGAGTTTGCGTGACAGGAAAAATATTATTTAACCATTCCGCTGTAAACAATCTTCAGCCAGACATCGCTGGGCAGAAAGCCATCGCCCCACTCCTTATCCAATTCGGCCAGAGGTTTGGCGGCAATAATTTCCGCTTCATTTTTTCCCGCATCAATCAGGGCCTGAATGTTTGCCTGTGCCTTCGCCAGCATAGCGCGGAATGCCACAAGGTCTGCCTTAGTTGCCAGTGGGCCATGGCCGGGCATGATTTTGGTCTTGTCGTTAGCCAGAGCCAATACCGTGTCACAGGCGGCGATCATACCGGCGATGCCACCACCGGAATCGACATCGATGAAGGGGTAAAAACCGTTAAAGAAGGTGTCGCCGGCGTGAATGACATTGGCCTTGTTGAAATAGACAATGGCATCGCCATCGGTGTGGGCATTGGCGACGTGGATCAGGCGAATATCGTCACCGTTGAGATGCAGGCTCATTTCACGCTGAAAGGTCACCACGGGCAGCGCCGCTTTCGGTGAGGGTGGCTTGTGCATATTGAAGAGCTTGATGGATTTCTCGACCTTGAGACTATCGCGGACATGTTCGTGGGCGACAATAATGGCGCCGTGTTTACCAAAGTGCTCGTTGCCGCCGGCGTGGTCGCCGTGCCAGTGGGTATTGACCAGAAACTTAGGCGTGTCGCCGGATAGCTGCTTGATTGCTGCGGTGATTTTGCTCGACATCTCGGCGTACTGGTCGTCAATGGCGAAAGTGCCGTCTGCACCGATGGAGACGCCGATATTTCCGCCCTCGCCCATCAGCATATAAATCCCCTCAGTGACCGGTATGGCCTTCACCTCTACGCTATCAAAGTGGTCATTGGCTTGTGTGCCCGCCACGAGCACCAGCGGTAGTAGGCAGGCGCCGAGTGTCTTTTTCAGTATTTTCATCGTTTTCCCTTGTTGATGAGTGTTAAAAGGCAGTGATAAACACAAATAGAGCGTTTATTTCTGTGCTTTTATCGTATCAACTTTTCTCAAACGATATAATCGCCGTCTTATTTTTATGGGAGTAGCGCTGTGGCAATGGCAGCACCGGATGTATCGACATTTCAAGGTTTAATCTTAGCCCTGCAGCAGTATTGGGCCGAGCACGGTTGCGTGATTTTGCAGCCTCTCGATATGGAGGTTGGGGCCGGCACCTTTCACCCCGCCACCTTCCTGCGCGCCATTGGCCCTGAAAGCTGGAACAGTGCCTACGTGCAGCCCTGTCGTCGCCCCACCGATGGCCGCTTTGGTGAAAACCCTAACCGCTTGCAGCACTACTATCAGTTTCAGGTGATTTTGAAACCCTCACCGAGCAATATCCAAGACCTGTATTTAGAGTCGCTGGCCTTTCTGGGTATTAATTCTACGCTGCACGATATCCGCTTTGTTGAGGACAACTGGGAGTCGCCCTCCCTCGGTGCTTGGGGCTTGGGCTGGGAGGTCTGGCTGAATGGTATGGAAGTCACCCAGTTCACCTACTTCCAACAGGTCGGTGGGCTTGAGTGTTATCCGGTGAGTGGCGAAATCACCTACGGTCTTGAGCGTATCGCCATGTACTTGCAGGGTGTCGATAGTATTTACGACCTGGTGTGGACCAAAAGCCCCGACGGCACTGTAGTCACCTACGGTGATGTCTTCCACCAGAATGAAGTGGAGATGTCCCACTACAACTTTGAGCACGCCAATACCGAATTCCTGTTCAGTAGCTTTGATACCTACGAACAGGAAAGCCAGCTCTTGATTGAACACAAACTACCCCTGCCCGCCTACGAGATGGTGATGAAGGCATCCCATGCCTTTAACTTGCTCGATGCCCGCCACGCCATTTCGGTGACGGAGCGGCAGCGTTTTATTCTGCGTATTCGCGCACTGGCAAGAGCGGTTGCCGAAACCTATTTTGCATCGCGGCTGGCCCTGGGCTTTCCCATGGCTCCCGCCGACTTGGCCCATGAAGTGATTCAAAAGGCCGCGGAGAAAAAGCAATGAAACAGGATTTTCTGGTCGAAATCGGCACCGAAGAGCTGCCGCCAAAATCGCTGAAAACCTTAATGTCGGCGTTTACCCTCGGTATAGAGGCCGGGCTCAATAAAGCCAAGCTGCAACACGCCTCTATTCGCGGTTATGCCACACCACGGCGGCTGGCCGTGTTGGTTTCCGGGCTCGACCCACAGCAGGCCGATATTGCAACCGAGCGCCTCGGCCCCGCTGTCGCCGCCGCGTTTGACAGCGACGGCGCACCCACGAAGCCGGCACTCGGCTTTGCTAAGGGCTGCGGGCTCAGCGTTGAAGAGCTAGAGCAAACCGACACGGACAAAGGCCCACGCCTAGTGTTTCGTCGCGTTGAAGAAGGCCTCGCTACCCCGGCCCTACTGCCTGACATTGTCAGTCAGGCGCTAAAAGACTTACCGATTGCCCGACGCATGCGCTGGGGTGCCAGCCGTATAGAGTTTGTACGCCCGGTGCAATGGGTAGTGATGCTGTTCGGTAAAGAGGTGGTTCCCGGTTCTATTATGGGCCTGGAGAGCGGCCGCACCACGCGGGGCCACCGCTTTCACAGCAATACTGAAATTAGTATTGCCAAGCCCAGCGACTACGCCAACACCTTGCGCCACGCCTTTGTAATCGCCGATTTTGTTGAGCGCCGCTCACTGATCGAAGACGGTATCAAGGCCTTGGCCCAAGGTGCCAAGGGCAGCGCCGTTATCGACAGTGATTTACTGGATGAGGTCACGGCACTGAACGAGTGGCCGGTGCCGCTGCTGGGTCACTTCGACGCGCATTTTTTAGATGTCCCCGCCGAGGCTCTGATCTCGTCAATGAAGGAGCACCAAAAGTACTTCCATGTTGTCGATGGCGCCAACCAACTATTGCCGCTGTTTATTACCGTTGCCAATATTGATAGCCGAGATGCCAGCAAGGTGATCGCCGGTAATGAGAAAGTGATTCGACCGCGCCTTTCCGACGCCGCCTTTTTCTACCAGACCGATAAGAACTCAACGCTACAACAGCGCTGCGAAATGTTAAAAAGCGTGGTCTTCCAAGCCAAGCTTGGCAGCGTTCACGACAAGTCATTGCGCGTTGCCACGCTGGCGCAATCACTGGCAGCGACGACGGGCGCCGACCCCAGTCTCGCGCACCGCGCTGCGATGTTAAGTAAGGCCGACCTGGTCACCGAGATGGTGCAGGAGTTTGCCGATTTACAGGGCACCATGGGCCGCTACTACGCCCTACACGACGGCGAAGATGAGGCCGTGGCCAAGGCCCTTTACGAACAGTATTTACCGCGCTTTGCCGGTGACAAGGTGGCCAGCTCGCCTGTTGGTGCCAGCCTCGCCATCGCCGACCGACTCGATACCTTAGTCGGTATCTTTGGTATCAAGCAGGCACCGACGGGCTCCAAGGACCCCTTCGCGCTGCGTCGTGCCAGCCTGGCGGTACTGCGCACGCTGATTGAACAAGGCATTGATCTCGACCTTAAAGTAGCACTGGATACCGCCGTCAGTCTCCACGACAATCTCAGCTTAAGTGCCGATGAAACCTCGCAGCAAGTCCTCACTTACATGCTAGAGCGTTTTCGATCTTGGTATGAAGAGGACAAAATTCGCCCCGAAGTATTCTTTGCTGTAATGGCGAAGTCACCCACCCGGCCACTGGATATCCATCGCCGCGTGCAGGCGGTGAACGACTTTAGTCAGCTACCGGAGGCTCGCAACTTGGCCAGCGCCAATAAGCGCGTTGCCAATATCCTCAGTAAGCAAGATACGGAAATTGCCAGCGCGGTTGCTCAAGGCTTGCTACAGGAAGGTGCGGAGCAAGCACTCGCCCAGCAACTCTCAGAGCTCAGTAAAACGCTGCAACCTCTTATTGCGAGTCAAGCCTACAGTGAAATACTGCAACAACTGGCGCAACTTCAGCAGCCGGTTGATGACTTCTTTGACCAGGTGATGGTGATGGCGGACGATCTGGCCTTGCGCCAAAACCGACTGGCGATACTCTCGCAGCTGCGCCAGTTATTTCTCGAGGTGGCCGATGTCTCTCTGCTCGCCAGCAGTAAATAAGCCTGCAGCCTTCGATACCCCCGCTATGAAGTTGATCATTCTCGATCGCGACGGTGTTATTAATCAGGATTCCGACGACTACATCAAGTCGCCGGATGAATGGCAAGCCATACCCGGCAGCATCGAGGCCATCGCCCGGCTCTGTGCTGCTGGGTATAGCGTTGCGGTAGCGACCAATCAATCGGGCCTGGGGCGGGGCCTTTTCGACCTCGATAACCTTGAGGCGATACACGATAAAATGCGCGAACAGGTTGAAAACGCCGGTGGGCATATCGCGGGTATCTACTATTGCCCACACTTGCCGACCGCAGGCTGTGGTTGCCGTAAACCAGCACCGGGGCTACTCGATGCCATTGCCGAAGACTTTAGTACCGCGCTAACGGGCGTGGTCTTTATCGGCGATAGCTTGAAAGACCTGCAGGCTGGGGTCGAGCGCCAATGCCGACCAATACTGCTGCGTACCGGCAAGGGTACGGCCCATGAAAAGCGACTGGCTGACGAACAACATCAGCAGGTGCGCGCTGCCGATGTTCACGATGACCTCGCCAGTGCCGTCGATACCTTATTAGCAACAGGAAGTTAAGATTTTGAATATTGTTTACGCACTGCGCACCTGCCTTTTTTATGCGGTCTATGTGCCCACCATCATCACCTTCTCCGTACTCGGCTGCACCCTTGGCCTGCTCATTCCCTACCGCCCCCGGCAAACCTTTATTACCACCGCCAATGCCATTGTCCTCTGGTGGCTGAAGCTGAGCTGTGGCATCAAGGTCAATGTCGAGGGTTTGAATAATATCCCCAACCAGCCCTTTGTCGCCTTGAGTAAGCACCAGTCGGGTTGGGAGACCTTCTATTTGCAGCGAACTCTGCGCCCGGTCAGTACCATTCTCAAAAAAGAGCTGCTGAAAGTGCCCTTCTTTGGTTGGGGCTTGGCCATGACTCGGCCCATTGCCATCGACCGCTCAAACCCCAAACAAGCCCTGAGGGACGTGCTCAGCCAGGGTAAACAGCGGCTCGCAGAGGGCAATAATATTCTTATTTTCCCCGAGGGTACGCGCATCGATTACGGCGCAGTGGGCAATTACTCACGCAGTGGCACCTCACTGGCGATCAATGCCGGGGCGGCGGTGCTACCCATTGCCCACAACGCGGGCCTTTGCTGGCCGGCGCATCGCTTTATTAAACAGCCCGGCACCATTCATGTAATTATTGGCAAGCCGATCGACAGCACAGGGCGCAAGAGCAAAGAGCTGACCGAAGAAGTTAAAGACTGGATAGAAGGCACCATAGCGAAGCTATAAACCCTCTACGGAGGAGCATTGCCGGCGCGCCCACACGTCGCACAGCGGTGGCTTAAGAGCCTCTACAGCAACAGGCGCAAACCCTCGTCGATCAAGCTTAAACCTTGCTGTAGGGGCCTTAACAAGCCTACAGCAAGACTTGGCTCTCAGATAACAACACCAACCCAGGCTTCTCGATCAGCGAGCAAGCCCGGGTTAGCGAACACTAACCTTCGAAGCCCTTATATATCGAGATTAACCACAGCCAGGGCATTGGTTTCGATAAAGTCACGTCGCGGTTCAACCTGATCACCCATTAAGGTGTTAAACATCTGATCGGCAGAAATCGCATCCTCGATGGTGACGCGCAACATTCTGCGGGTTTCCGGGTTCATGGTGGTATCCCACAACTGCTCGGGGTTCATTTCACCCAGGCCCTTATAGCGCTGGATACTGTAACCACGGCGGGATTCTTTCATCAGCCAATTCACGACCTGTTCAAACTCGTCCACCAACAGTGTTCTTTCACCACGTTTAATGTAGGCACCCTCTTCCAACAAGCCTTGTAAACGTTGCCCCAGTTCGGTAATTGCCCGGTACTCGCCAGAGGCAAAAAAGTCATGGCTGAAAATAAACTCGTTGGTGACACCGTGGGTTTCAACGCTAACCTTTGGTAGGAAAAGACCTCTTTCGGCATCCCGAATATAGTCAACGGTGTAACGTGTGCTGGCATTCGCACTCTCGCTCAGCACCAGAGACAATGTTTTACACCAAGCCTCAATAACGCTTTCCTGCAATAAGTCGGCATCGCTGAGCTTCGCCAAATAGATCATCTCTCTAAGAATCAACGGCGGCCAGGAGCGTGTGAGCCGGTCGATACGCGCCATCACCTGACGATAGTCCTGTAATAAAGACTGTAAAGCCTGACCCGAGATACCGGGGGCATCGGCGTTAACGTGCAAGCTGGATTTCTCCAGAGCTGCCTGAGTTAAGAATTCAGTCAGCGCGTCGTCATCTTTCAGGTACTGCTCCTGCTTACCCTTACTAATTTTATACAGCGGTGGCTGGGCAATACAGACATGACCGCGTTCGATGAGTTCGCGCATTTGGCGAAAGAAAAAGGTCAGCAGCAGGGTTCTAATGTGAGAACCATCGACATCGGCATCGGTCATGATGACGATGGTGTGGTAACGCAATTTGTCGGCATTAAACTCCTGGGAGCCAATACCACAGCCGAGGGCGGTAATTAGGGTGCCGACTTCAACACTGGAGAGCATTTTATCGAAACGCGCTTTTTCAACGTTCAATATTTTACCCTTGAGGGGCAATATAGCTTGGGTGCGACGGTCGCGGCCCTGTTTAGCCGATCCTCCCGCCGAGTCACCCTCCACCAGGTACAGTTCAGAGAGCGCAGGGTCTTTCTCGCGACAGTCTGCCAGCTTGCCCGGTAGCCCGGCAATATCCAGTGCACCCTTGCGGCGGGTCATCTCTCTGGCCTTGCGAGCCGCTTCTCGGGCGCGTGCCGCATCGACCATTTTACCGACAATGGTTTTTGCTTCCGTTGGGTTTTCTAGCAGGTAGTCACTCAGAGCCTTAACCACTTCTTGCTCCACTGCGGCCTTGACCTCGGAGCTGACTAATTTGTCCTTAGTTTGCGACGAAAACTTAGGGTCTGGTACCTTGACCGAGATAATCCCCGTAAGCCCCTCTCTTGCATCGTCGCCAGTGGTTGCTATCTTATTGTTTTTACTGGTATTACTTTCTTTTTCAATATAGCTATTGAGCGAGCGCGTCAGCGCGCCACGGAAACCTGCCAGGTGTGTACCACCATCGCGCTGGGGAATATTGTTGGTGTAGCAGAAGATATTCTCTTGAAAGCCATCATTCCACTGTAGAGCGGCCTCGACGGCTATACCGTCTTCGCGCTGTACATTGATATGTATAACCTGATTAATCGGGCTTTTATTGGCATTCAAGTATTCAACAAAGGCACTGAGACCGCCATCGTATTGGAAAACATCCTGCTTATCACTGCGCTCATCACTCAGCACAATGCGAACACCCGAGTTGAGAAAAGACAGCTCTCTCAGGCGTTTAGCCAGAATTTCATAGTGAAAACTAATATTGCTAAAGGTTTCCGCCGACGGCCAGAAGCGTGCGTGGGTACCCGATTCATTGGTTTCGCCCACCACTGCAATCGGTGCCTGTGGCACACCATGAATATAGGTTTGCTCATGAATTTTGTCGTGTCGTCGAATCGTCAGTAACAAGCGCTCGGATAGCGCGTTAACCACCGAAACACCCACGCCGTGCAAGCCACCGGAGACCTTATAGGTATTGTCATCAAATTTACCACCGGCATGTAGTACCGTCATAATGACTTCGGCAGCGGATACACCCTCTTCATGTATATCCACCGGGATACCACGACCATTATCGGAAACTGAAACCGACTCATCGCTGTGTATTTTTACCGATACCTCGCTACAATGACCCGCCAAGGCTTCATCGATTGAGTTATCAACCAGCTCAAAAACCATATGATGCAGGCCCGTTCCATCATCGGTATCACCAATATACATACCCGGCCGTTTTCTAACAGCGTCTAGGCCTTTTAATACCTTGATACTGGACGAATCATACTCTTGTTCAGAGCTCATAGAGCTTCCCCTTTTAAAGCTAAACCATTAAGCGAATTAACTGTTCCCTGTTTCACGTGGAACACCGCAAAGTTTTCTATTTTTTCATTCTCAAGCACATTAACCAGGGGCGCATACTCTGTCCCGGTAACAAATACTTGCGCCTTTGCACCTGCCAGTACCCTAAGCAGACGCAGTAAATAGTCTTGATCTAATTCCGAAACAAGATCGTCAAACAGGTAAACACACTGTTTTCCCCTTGCCCTTCGAAACATTTCCCCTTGGGCGACAATTAGAGCAGCCACTAAGGCCTTAATTTGTCCACGGGAAAGAACATTCGATGCTGCACGTCCGTCAATTTGAATCTTTAAATCTGCACGATGAGGGCCAGCATGGGTCGTTTGACGCCTGGCATCTCGCTCAAAATTTTCCGCGAGAACAGCCTCTAAACTCATCTCGCTGTCCCAGCCCTGCACAAAACCAAGACTCAGCCCGGTGATACCCGTTAATCTTTCAATAAGCTCATAGAATATCGGCTCAATAAGCTTAAAATAATCCTTCCTCATTTCCGTCAGTTGTAGTGATAAACCTACAAAACTGTTATCCCAAGAGATAAGCTCCTGGCGTGATATTTTATCATGTCGCAGTAGTTTGTTCCGTTGCTGTAAGCTTCTCTGAAATTGCGCCCAAACCCTTTGAAACTGTTGTTCCACGTGGAACACACCCCAATCGAGGAAGCGGCGACGCCCACCAGGCCCAGACTCGATCAACAAAAAGCTCTCACTATTCATCAACAGTAGGGGGATGGCCTCCGCTAAGGAAGAAGACGCCGTCACTCGCTGCCCATCAACCTTAAATTGAAAAGCGCCAGAGGTCTCTCTAGACACACCAACCGTATAAGATACGGCCTGCTCTGAGCTATTAACATCACCAAATACCGTGCATTTTCGCGCCTGGTGATTAATCAGTGTGCTGGTATAGCGCGAGCGAAATGTGCGGCCACGCCCTAATAGATAAATAGCTTCGAGAACACTGGTCTTACCACTGCCGTTGGCCCCATAGAAAATATTAATACCATCTATCGGTGACACCGAGGCACTGCAGATATTGCGAATGCCCTGTATATCCAGCCGTGTTAAATACACAAAGTGAGACTAGAAATTGAACTATAGGCGCATCGGCATAATGACATAGGAAGACCCAGCCTCATCGGCAGGGTCTTGTATAAGGGCGCTACTGTTGGCATCGGATAGAATGAAGACAGCCTCATCACCCGTCAGCGTGTTTAAGACATCCAAAATATAGTTAACATTAAACCCCACCTCGAGCTCTGTACCCAAATATTCAACAGGGACTTCTTCTTGAGCCTCTTCCTGCTCGGGATTATTGGCGACAATATTAAGCAGATTTTCACTCAATAGCAGACGAACACCCCGGTACTTCTCGTTGGATAAAATCGCAGCACGACTAAACGCTTGTCGAAGGGTGTCACGGTCACCACGAACCACCAAGGTACCACCCTTCGGTAAGACCCTGTCGTAATCCGGGTAAGCGCCGTCGACCAATTTAGAGGTGAAGTGGAAATCCGAACCACGTACCCGCAAATGCGCTTCGCCAAGGCTAACGGTAATATCGCCCTCGTCCACCAACAGCCGTGACAACTCAACCACGCCTTTACGTGGCAATATCACCTGCACGGTGCTGTCACTAACATGCCCTGGTAAATCGACAGAGCTGATAGCGAGGCGGTGACCGTCCGTCGCAACACCATTGAGCTTATCTGCACTCACTTCCCACAACATACCATTCAGGTAATAGCGCACATCCTGGTGCGCCATCGCAAAAGAGGTACTATCGATCAACTGTTTAAGCTTATTGGCAGATAGCGTAAATTCAAGCGTTTCTGCGCCATCCTCAACATTGGGGAACTCTTCTGCCGGTAGCGTTGACAGTGTAAAGCGGCTGCGGCCACTACTAATCACCACACGCCCCTTGTCATTAGTGCTAAATTTGATATCGACACCATCGGGCAAAGAGCGACAAATATCGAGTAATTTTCGCGCCGGGAGGGTGATTTCAGCATTCACATCACCAGCCAATTCAGCGACCGCTCTACTAACAATCTCAACCTCTAAATCGGTTCCCGTCAGTGCCAGCTCGCCCTGTTTTAGGCTTATTAGAACATTAGAAAGTATCGGTAGTGTTTGCCTGCGTTCGACAACACCAACAACCATTTGCAACTGCTTAACGAGTGTTTCTTTACTGACACTGAACTTCATACGCGGCTCTCTATAAAATATATGGCAGGTGTTTACCTACTTATTAACTGGTCAACAATCGCGTTAATAGTTTTAAATCTTCGCGAATTTCCGTGCTGCTGTCCTGCAATTCCTTAACCCTACGGCAGGCGTGTAGCACTGTCGTATGATCTCTGCCGCCAAAGGCTTCGCCGATTTCGGGCAGGCTATGATTGGTCAATTGCTTGGCCATGGCCATTGCTACTTGGCGCGGTCGGGCAATCGACCGCGTGCGGCGCTTGGACAACATATCTGACATTTTTATCTTGTAGTGCTCAGCCACCGTGCGCTGAATATTATCGATACTGACAAGCCGATCTTGCAAGGCGAGTAGATCCTTAAGGGAGTCCCGAACCATCGGCACATCGATGGCCTTTCCAGTGAAGTGAGCGCTTGCTATCACCCTTTTTAGCGCCCCTTCGAGCTCTCTAACATTCGAGCTGATACGCTGGGCAATAAAAAAGGCCGCATCATGGGGTAGCTGAACATGCAAACTCTGAGCTTTCTCAATCAAGATCGCTACCCGCGTCTCCAGCTCGGGAGGCTCAACAGCAACCGTTAGACCCCAGCCAAATCGAGATTTCAGCCTTTCCTCAAGACCGTCTATCTCTTTAGGATAGCGATCACAAGTCAGGATCATTTGATGGTCACCCTCGAGCAAGGCATTAAAGGTATGGAAAAACTCTTCCTGGGAGCGCTCCTTACCCGCAAAAAACTGAATATCATCGATCAACAGCGCATCCACCGAGCGATAAAAACGCTTAAAGTCATTGATAGCATTGAGTTGTAGGGCCTTAACCATGTCTGCGACGAAACGCTCAGAATGCAGATAGACAATTTTAGCATCGGGCTTGGTCGCCTTTAAGGCATTACCCACTGCGTGCATGAGGTGAGTTTTTCCAAGACCCACACCGCCATATATGAACAGCGGATTATAGGAGCCCCCTGGGTTCTCAGCTATTTGCCGAGCTGCCGCAAGTGCCAGCTGGTTTGACTTGCCTTCGATAAAGTTCTCAAAGCGAAAGTCGCGATTAAGGCTATCGGGGTGGCCAATGACTTTATTAGGCTCTACCTTAGCCGCTGGCGGCGAGCTAGGCCTAGGGTTTCTGGGCACAGGTGTCGCCTTTGATACCGGTCGATGTTGGGCATAACTGGGCTGGTTAGAGTCAAAGGGCAGAGGTGGAGGCGGAGGTGGATTCGGGGTGGCTTTTACCTCTGTAATAATGGCTCGGCTGGGCTGTACAAAAGCGGGCGTTTTGCAATTGAGCCCGACTTCAACAGGTAGGCTATCACTACCGGCTTCGCTGGCTAACTCGTTGATACGATCGAGAAACTTATCGACAACCCAGTCCTTCACAAAGCGATTGGGCGCTATTAAGCGCACCGCTTTACCCTCGGAGGGACTATCAATTTGCAGGGGTTTAATCCAAGTATTGAATTGCTGCGCGGGTAATTCTGCCTGTAAATGCCCCAAACAATGCTGCCAAATGACCTCAGCCAAGCCGTGTCTCCTCTGTTTATAAAAAACTAATACTGACGTCAATCAAACCTAGGATTATTGTTTTTGTTTTTTAACGATCGTTAGTCTAAGAGTTATGGCTTGAGTTATCCACATGTTTTTGTGACTATTTCAAAAATAGTATTGATTAAAATAAAATAGTGAAATCAATTACTTAGCAAGTATTCACCGGAGGAAAAAAGCAGGGGTATCGTCAATATTGAAAGCAAAAGCCAGTGTTATTGTGCACAAGCTGTTAATAACTTATTAGTAAGCTCTTAACTCCAGCCTTGGGGAGGCCTAGGGCGATTGATTAGCTAGCATCGAGGGTAAACTTAACAAATATTAGTACGACTTATTTTCCGATACAAAAACTGGAGAAGATTTCTCCCAGTAGATCATCACTGGTGTAGTCACCGGTAATAGCCCCCAGTGCATGCTGGGCTTGTTTTAAATCTTCGGCGATCAACTCCCCTGCCTCCACCGTCAGCAATTGCTCGAGGGCCTGGGCAATACACACCTCGGTTTTCTGTAGGGCACTAATATGCCGTCTGCGTGCCGAGAATAAACCTTCCCCAGCACTGACATAACCCGCACAGTTTTTCAGATGCTGCTTTAAGTCCGGTAAACCCGCACCGGTTTTTGCAGAAATTTCTATAACAGGATGTTGCCCGTGCCCAGCATGAACAGCCACATAACCGGGCCTATCGGTCTTATTCAGTACAAACGTGACATTATTGGCCTGGCTGAAATCAGCACCGGCGTGCTGACACAGGGAATCTACGGAGAGATCGTATTGTTCGGAAGCATCGATTAACAATAAAATTTGATCGGCACGTTTAATTTCATCCTGAGCCCGCTCGATACCGTGACGCTCAACGGTATCATCTGTGGCACGCAAACCCGCCGTATCGATGATGTGTAAGGGCATGCCGTCAATATTGATTTGCTGGCGCAACACATCCCTGGTGGTGCCCGGCACGTCGGTGACAATGGCAAGATCGTGCCCGGATAGCGCGTTCAGTAAACTCGATTTACCGGCATTCGGCTTACCGGCAATAACCACAGATATGCCTTCCCTCAACAATGCGCCCTGGGAGACATTTGCCAGCAGGGCCTTCAATTCAAGCCCTAGGTTCAGTAAACCCTGTTCGATTTTTCCGTCACTGAGAAAATCAACTTCCTCTTCAGGGAAATCGATCGCGGCCTCTACGTAAACGCGGAGCTGAATGAGGTGTTCCAGTAGTTGGGATACCTGCCGTGAAAACTGCCCCTGCAGTGTCTTGATAGCACCACGAGCAGCTTGCTCACTACCCGCATCGATTAAATCGGCCACCGCCTCAACCTGGGTCAGGTCCATTTTACCATTCAAGAAAGCGCGTTCGGAAAACTCACCGGGGCGCGCCTGCCGTGCACCCAGCTCCAGGGCTCGACGCAATAGAATATCCATAACCACTGGGCCACCATGACCCTGAAGTTCAAGGATATGTTCACCGGTATAGGAGTTGGGGGAGGCAAAATAGAGGACGATGCCCTCATCAATTTGATCGCCGTCCGCCGTCAGAAAGGGCTGGAAATGAGCGTAGCGCGGCGTTGGTTTAAAACCGAGGAAACCATCAAAAAAACGATCTAAGTTATCACCAGACAGACGAATGATGCCCACCCCACCGCGTCCGGGTGGGGTGATCAGTGCCGCTATAACGTCGCTATTATTAACCAGCATTGGGTAAGCTAACTCATTGTCGAGTCATACCCTAAGGTTTACTCGCGGATGATTTTTCGAGTGATGGTCCATTGTTGGGCAATCGACAATATACTGTTGACCGTCCAATAAAGTACCAACCCAGCAGGGAAGAACATAAAGAAGAAGCTGAAAGCCACCGGCATGAAGCGCATCACCTTGGCCTGTATCGGGTCGGGTGGTGCCGGCTGCAATGTTTGCAGGACAAACATGCTAATACCATTCAGCACCGGTAATACGTAGTAAGGGTCTTTTTGGGAGAGGTCAGTGATCCAAAAAATAAACGGCGTGTGGCGTAGCTCAACACTTTCATTAAGCACCCAGTACAGGGCAATAAATACCGGCATTTGAACCAACATCGGCAGACAACCGCCCATCGGGTTGACCTTTTCTTTCTTATAAAAGGCCATCATCTCCTGGGACATTTTCTGTCGATCATCCCCGTAGAGCTCTTTTAAGCGCGCCATTTCCGGTTGTAACTTGCGCATTCTGGCCATCGACTTATAACTAGCCGCCGAGAGGGGGAAGAACAATAACTTAACCAAAAAGGTCAAAAAGATGATCGACCAACCCCAATTGCCCACCAAACCATGAAACATGGTCAAACCATAAAACAGCGGTTTGGCGACCCACCAGAGCCAACCATAATCAATGGTCAGATCGAGGTAGGGGGAAATTTCTTCCAATAGGTACTGGTCCTTCGGCCCAACATAGAAAGCAGCGCGCAACTCGCCACTTTGGCCGGGGGCTATTTCAACCGCCGCACCGGTAAAGCCCATGGTATACAGATCTTTACTGCCCAGTTTGCGCAATTGAAAACTGTTATTTTGATTCTGCTCCGGTATCCAGGCACTGATAAAGTAGTGCTGAACCATCGCTACCCAGCCACCCAATTTCTCGGCTTTTAATGCGCCTTCATCCATATCCGAGAAATCAAACTTCTTGTAGTTATCTTCATCGGTGGTGATGGCAGCGCCAAGGTAGGCGTTCGGGCCCATATTGACACTGACCACGGGATTATGGGAATCGCGTTGAATTTGGCCAAATAAGTGAGCCTGCCAGGTCTCGCTGCTGTGATTTTCAACCAGATAAACGACATCGATCAGGTAATTATCGCGCTTAAAAATAAAGCGTTTGATCAGTGTTGCACCGTCCTGCTCAAGCTTTAAGTCGACGACGATTTGTTCATCACCCTCTAACAAGGTGTAGTCGGCTTGGCTTGCAGAAAAGCGTGGTCTACCCGCCGCGGTATCTGTTCCGTTGCGCCCGATCAAACCACTTTGGGCAATATAGGTCTGACTTTGGGTGCGATTGAGCATCACAAAAGGATCGGCACCCAGCTCCTGGGAAACCAGATGCTGAGGTAGTGAAACCCGAACAATATCGCCCCCTAAGGTATCAATCGTGACCTCTAAGACATCGCTGCTAACCGTAATTAAACGTGTGTTTTCAACACGGCTACTGGTTTCGCCAATAACGTCATCACTGCGCTGTATCAGTTCGGGAATAGCCGATGAGCTACTCGCATGGAGATTAGGAGCTGCCGCTACGTCCGTCGGTAGTGGCGGAATAAGAACGGATTCATTGCTAGTTTCAACAATGACCGGGGCATGTTCTTCCTGATATTCATTCCAGCGAATAAATAATAGTCCGAACACCACGACTATCGCTGCGATCAAGGCACTGCGTTGCCAGTCCATTACTAATTAGGCTCCGGATTATGTTGGTGAGCGTGTTTTAAACAGCCACCGGGTACGGGATCCAGTCCCCCCGAGTGAAAGGGGTGGCACTTGCAAAGGCGCGTCACAGCCAACAGGCCGCCACGAAAACAGCCATGTTGCTGCAAGGCTTGGATCGTATATTCTGAACACGTGGGATAAAAGCGACAATTACTGCCAAGCCAAGGGCTTATCAAATATTGATAAAGCTTGATAAGAAAGATCAACGCTTTTGCAATCACGCTTTCTCCACCTTGCTCATTTGGCGCGATAATTTTCGCCAACAATCTAGCATTAGTTTTTGCTGCACAGCGGGCTCGAGTCTATCCAGCCCCCTTCGCGCCAAAAAAACGATATCGAGGCTTTCCAGCGTTTGCTGATTGAGGCGAAAGCTATCTCGCACCACTCGCTTTATGCGGTTGCGCTTAACCGCCAGACGCACATTCTTTTTCGCCACGATGAGACCGAGGCGAGCCTCTCTTAAGCCATTGGGTCGGGCCAGCATAAGCAGGTTTCTGTGCGAAACCCGGTACGGTGAATCGTCGAATACCGCCTTGTAAGTCGCCTTAGTTAGTAGGCGCTTACTCCTGCCAAAACCCATATCGGGCATAGGCAGTACCCTAATACCTTGCTTCAGGCAGCCAGACGCTTGCGGCCACGAGCACGGCGGCGATTGATCAGGGAACGGCCATTTTTAGTTGCCATACGTGAACGGAAACCATGGGTTCTTTTACGCTTGAGGACACTGGGTTGAAATGTTCTTTTCATAGCTATTAATCCGCTTTCCCGGGTTGTCAGCAACAAGCCAACAACTGTTATACCGGTTTTGAATGTGTTTAAGGGTCGGCGATTCTATAGAAAAAAACTTTCTGTAGCAACGCTTTAAACGTAAATCAAGCAACAGTTCTAACAACTCAGCTCAGCGTCTCATTATCAACTCAAAACCGCACACAAGAGCTGAGTAAGCAGGGGGTAAAATGGGGATAGTTTTGTGGATAAGCCTTGGTTTCAAAAAGCTGTTGATAAGGCACCTACTTGCTCACAACTTACAAAGAGGCAATCTCCACAGCCTCTACTCTTTATACAGTAACTGTGAGCCGCTCTAAAGCCAGCTACAACGGGAGCTGTAAGTACTTAATCACAAAAAACCGGGCCCTTAATAACAATAACAATATCTAAACTACCTATAAATAATATAAGTAATAAAGATTAATATTATAGTGTGTTTATGTTGAACATCTTCTTTATGGGATGCTCCAAAATGCGGTTCTCCTCGTCACAGTTAAGCTATTCAATTCATTTACCTCGCGATGCCTTCTCCAAACCCGAAGCAGCCAATAGGGCTTACAAGGTGGACCATCGGTAATAACATCGAGCTAATAGTCTTGCTTTTGTGATGGCGCTTATCTTGCTATAGTCCCCGGTCAACTGCTTTTCGCGCTCAGCTCGTATTAGAAATCTATGTTCTCTACACAAAATTTTGATGTCATTGTTATTGGCGGTGGTCACGCCGGCACCGAGGCCTGCTTGGCTGCAGCCCGCATGGGCTGTAAAACTCTGTTGCTTAGCCATAACATTGAAACTCTCGGTCAAATGTCCTGTAACCCTGCAATTGGGGGGATTGGTAAGAGCCATTTGGTGAGGGAGGTTGATGCCCTTGGCGGCATCATGGCGAAGGCCGCCGATAAAGCGGGGATTCAATTCCGCATCCTCAATGCCCGCAAAGGCCCGGCGGTGCGGGCTACTCGTGTCCAGGCGGACAGGGCTCTTTACAAAGCAGCAGTACGTGAAGCCCTTGAGAACCAAGCGAATCTATTAATTTTTCAACAGGCCGTGGATGATTTGATCACCGAGGGCGACAAGGTCATCGGTGTGGTCAGCGAATCTGGCCTGAAGTTCTTTGCGCCCTCGATCGTACTCACCACGGGCACTTTCCTGGCAGGTAAAATCCATGTCGGTCTGGAAAACCATGCCGGTGGAAGGGCTGGCGAGCAAGCGGCGGCAGCTCTAGCTCAGCGCCTGCGAGAAATGCCCTTTCGCGTCGACCGCTTAAAAACGGGTACACCGCCGCGCGTAGATGCCCGCAGCGTCGATTTTTCTGAGTTGCCAGAACAATGGGGTGACGAGCCCCGACCGGTGATGTCTTTTTTGGGGAATACCCGTGAGCATCCCCGCCAAGTGTGCTGCTGGATAACCCATACCAGTGAAAAAACCCACGATATTATTCGTGGCGGTATGGACCGCTCACCCCTGTACACCGGTGTGATCGATGGTGTTGGCCCGCGTTATTGCCCCTCGATTGAAGACAAAATCGTGCGTTTTGCCGATAAAACCAGTCACCAGATATTTATTGAACCGGAGGGCTTGAGTACCTATGAACTCTACCCGAATGGTATTTCCACCAGTTTGCCCTACGATGTGCAGCTCGATTTGTTGCACTCGATTAAAGGTTTCGAGAACGCCCATATAACCCGGCCTGGTTACGCCATCGAATACGATTACTTTAACCCGCAAGATCTACAGTATTCCCTTGAAACCCGTCACATCAAGGGCTTGTTTTTTGCTGGGCAAATTAACGGCACCACCGGCTATGAAGAGGCCGCTGCGCAGGGTCTATTGGCGGGCATTAACGCCGCCTTAAAGGTTAAGGGTGAAGAGGCCTGGTGCCCACGTCGCGATGAAGCTTATTTGGGTGTGTTGGTGGATGACCTGATTACCATGGGTACCCGTGAGCCCTACCGTATGTTTACCAGTCGGGCTGAATATCGCCTCTTGCTACGTGAAGACAATGCCGATGTGCGTTTGACTGAAAAAGGTCGAGAGTTGGGTTTGGTGGATGAGGAGCGTTGGCGTCACTTTAGTGACAAGCGTGAGGCCATTGCCTGTGAAAGCGAAAGAATGGCGAACACCTGGGTACAACCTGGAAGTGCTGAAGCTCTTGCTCTCGAGGCCCATATTGAAAAACCCCTGAGTCATGAATACAACCTGGCCGAGTTAATTAAACGCCCGGAATTGGATTACCAAAAAATTGCGGCTTCGTATGATGGCTGTGTTGCGCCGGAGGTTGATCCTCAAGTGGCCCAGCAAATTGAAATAAAAGCCAAATACAGTGGCTATATTGATCGTCAGCGAGAAGATATTGAGCGTCTGCGGCGCCATGAAAACACGATCATTCCCGAAGATTTCGATTACTCAGAGATCAAAGGTTTGTCCAACGAGGTCGTGCAGAAGCTCGACGAAGCCAGGCCAAGTACTTTGGCGCGGGCCGCTCGTACACAGGGTGTCACCCCTGCAGCGGTATCACTTTTATTGATCTATTTAAAAAAGAGGGCCGTTGTGGCTGAACATTTTGCCTAAATCTTCGAACGAAGTTTCCGCAGCTCAATTAGATAAAGCACTGAAAGAAGGCATCGCTGCCCAGAGCTTACAGGTCGATGATCAGGCGAGAGCAGCCATGTTGCAATACCTTGGCCTGTTACAGCGCTGGAATCGAGCCTATAACTTGACCTCGATAAAAGACCCCTTGCAGATGCTGAGCTATCACCTCCTCGATAGCCTGAGTATTGGGCAATACTTACAGGGGCAAGCGTTTATCGATGTCGGTACGGGTGCCGGTTTACCCGGTATTCCTCTGGCGGTTACTCACCCCAATAAAACCTTCAGTTTGCTCGATAGCAATGGCAAAAAAGTACGCTTCCTATTCCAGGTAAAGACGGCCTTAAAATTGGGTAACGTCAAGGAATTACAGGGTCGCGTTGAAGAGCATAAGCCTGAACAGCTCTACGATGGCGTTATCAGCCGAGCCTTTGCCTCGTTGACGGATATGATCGAAGGTAGCAAGCATTTGTTGGCGTCGGGCGGAAGCTTTTACGCCATGAAGGGGCGCTACCCCGATAAAGAGTTGAGCGAGCTTCCGAAAGGCTATAAGGTCGAACACGCCATTGCGTTGGAAGTTCCCGCGCTGGACCAGCAGCGCCATCTAATAATCATTAAAAAACCATAACTAAGGGTTCAGCCTTGACTCCCACCTATGCGATAGCGAACCAGAAAGGCGGTGTTGGTAAAACCACGACCAGTATTAATCTCGCTGCTGCCCTGGCCCACCTGGGTAAACGAGTGCTGCTGGTCGACCTTGATCCCCAGGGAAATACCACCACCGGCAGTGGTGTCGAAAAAGATCAACTGCAAACCAGCATTTACCACGTGTTAACGGGGCGTTGTAGCGCCGATCAGGCCATTATCCCCTGTCTCGAAGCAGGCTATGATTTGATTCCGGCGAATGCGGATTTAACCGCTGCCGAAGTCGAATTAATGCAAATTTCCGGTAGAGAAAAACGCTTGCAACAGGCCTTTCAAAGCCTCGGTGAGCGCTACCAAATTATCGTTATCGACTGCCCCCCTGCTTTAAGCATGCTCACCGTCAATGCTTTTGTGGCCAGTAATAGCGTCATCATTCCCATGCAGTGTGAATATTATGCGCTGGAGGGTTTGTCGGCGTTGGTCAATACCATTGCCAGCGTCGGAAAGTTGCTGAATCCGGCGCTGCGAGTGGAGGGGATTTTGCGCACTATGTACGATCCCCGTAATAGCTTGACCAAAGATGTCTCCAACCAGTTACACACACATTTTGGTGATCGTGTTTATCAGTCGGTAATACCCAGAAATGTGCGTTTGGCAGAGGCACCGAGTTATGGTCAGGCAATACTGCAATATGACCGCAGTTCAAAGGGTGCCGCCGCGTATTTGGGGATGGCCAGTGAATTACTGCGTCGAAAATCACGTCGGGCAGAGAGTGGGCGCTTGCAAAATAATGGATAGATTATGAGTGGCAAGAAAAAAGGGCTTGGCAAAGGACTTGATGCACTTTTGGGTAGTGAGATGGGTGCGCCAGTTGAGGTACAGGTCCTCGACCCCGTTACCGAACAGAGTAAGCATCGAGCACTTCGTGAGCTACCGGTAGAATTTCTGCAGCGCGGTAAATACCAACCGCGTAAAGATATGAACCCAGCGGCCCTAGATGAATTAGCAGAATCGATACGCCGCCAGGGTATTATGCAGCCGATCATGGTGCGGCCATTGGCGCAGCCCGATAGTTATGAAATAGTGGCCGGGGAACGCCGTTGGCGTGCCGCTCAGCTAGTGGGGCTGGCAGCGGTTCCGGTTATCGTCAAAGAGGTCTCCGATGAAGATGCCATCGCACTGGCCTTGATAGAAAACATTCAGCGTGAAGACCTCAATGCTATGGAAGAAGCGCAGGCGCTGACACGTTTACAGCAAGAATTTGGTTACAGCCAAAATAAAGTGGCCGAGGCCGTTGGCAAACCCCGTTCGACGGTAGCCAATTTAATGCGCTTGACGGCATTACAGCCCGAGGTCGCACTATTACTTGAGCGCGGCGATATTGATATGGGTCATGGTCGAGCCCTATTGGGCTTGCAGGACGCGAGTCAACTTGAGGTAGCGAGAATCGTTGTCGGCAAGGGCTTAACCGTGCGCCAAACAGAAGCTTTGGTACGGCAATGGCAAAATAAAAAACAATTAATCGCACCGCCAACTAGCAAAAACCCGGATATAAAACGACTCGAACAAAAATTGTCTGAGCAACTCGGCGCGGGTGTGGCAATTCAGCACAGCACAGCGGGTAAGGGCAAGATGGTTATTCGCTACAACAGTCTTGATGAACTCGACGGCATATTAACTCATATCAAGTAGCGGGTCGGTTTGTGAATTAGTTGCGAAAAAAGCTAATTAATTAACAATCTTATAGGTTGCTTGGGAACTTCATCGTGATTATAATGCGCGCCCAAAGTGGCGTAGCATGTCAATCGAACCTTGATTAGGATGCAACAAAACGCGGAGTTGGTTCTCAATCGAGTCCCATAGCGGCCTTGATGAGGGAGCAGTCTGCTAGTGAATAGCAGTGTAAAAGACAAGAGCGGTATCAAATTAGCCTTCGCATTTATCGGAGTACAATTCGCTATCTCTCTGTTGATTGGGATCAGCACCCTTGTGGTGTTTGACCGCAGGATGGCAGAAGCCGCATTGATCGGAAGTATGATTAATGTTGTAGCCAGTGGTTATTTCGCCATTGTCTCGCTGAAGTTACCGAAGAATGCAAGTCCCGGCATGATCCTCGCCAGATTTTACGTGGGTGAAGTAGGGAAGTTTGTCATTGTTGTAGTGTGTTTTGCTTGGGTTTTTAAATACCTACCGGAACTATTACAAGGACGACAGGCAATTATATTATTTGTGGCTTTCTTAATAGCGCAGGTTGCCTTTGTAGTGGCACCTCTGGTGTTAAAGGAAGACTTTAATTGAACGTGGAAGATCGAGAGCTATAGATGTCCAGTGAAACAATAACCTCACGGGAATATATCACCCACCACCTGACCAACCTCACCTATGGGCAGCACGCCGATGGTACCTGGGGTCTGGCGCACAGTGGCGAAGAAGCCGCGCAAATGGGTTTCTGGGCGCTGAATGTCGACACCTTTGGGTTTTCGTTGGCCCTCGGCATGATCTTTATGTTTGTGTTTTACCGAGTCGCCAAGGGTGTCACCACCGGTGTTCCCGGCGGTATGCAGAATTTTGTTGAAATGATCGTCGATTTTGTCGATGACAATGTTAAGGGAATGTTTCATCACCAGAGTAAGGTGATCGCGCCGATGGCATTAACGATATTCGTCTGGGTACTGATGATGAATATTATGGACTTAGTGCCTATCGACTTCCTGCCGGAATTGGGTAAAGTCTTTGGTCTGCACTTCCTTAAGGTTGTACCTTCGACAGACGTTAATATCACTATGGGCTTGGCTTTAAGCGTCTTTGCAGTGGTGATCTTCTTTAGTATTAAGCAAAAGGGTTTGGGTGGCTTTGCGGCTGAGCTGGCTTTCCACCCCTTTGGTAAGTTCGGTTTGCCAATCAACCTCTTTCTTGAGATTGTCAACTTAATAGCCAAGCCAATCTCATTGGGTTTGCGGCTTTTTGGCAACCTCTATGCGGGCGAGATGATCTTCATTCTCATCGCACTACTACCTTTCTGGATCCAGTGGGCGCTATCAGTACCCTGGGCCATATTCCATATCTTAATCATCGTGCTCCAGGCCTTTATATTCATGGTACTTACCATTGTCTACATGGCTATGGCGTTTGATGATCACTAAGATAAACCTCACTTCAATACTACTTTTAAGTTTAGAGACACAACGGGAGCAACAATGGAAAC
>MAAT01000060.1 GCA_002162815.1 Gammaproteobacteria bacterium 53_120_T64
ATCGGGGGGCACCGACCCCAGCGGTAATTTAACGCTGCGCAGCCTAATAGACCGGGCTAAAAAGGATCAGGTCCCCGGCCACGTTATCGACAAGGCGATTGAGAAAGCCAAAGGTGGCGCCGGTGAAGATTATTCGCCGGCCCGCTACGAGGGTTACGGCCCCGGTGGCAGCATGGCCATCATTGAATGTCTGACCGACAACCCCAACCGCACCTTCGGTGATGTGCGCCAGGCGTTTACCAAAACCAAATGTAAAATTGGCACCCAGGGCACCGTCAGCCACATGTTCGATCATTTGGCCATCTTCGTTTTCAAACACGATGATGAAGACGCCATACTCGAAGCCCTGATGGAAGCAGACGTCGATATCACCGATATCGAAAATGAAGCCGGTAAAATATCGGTGTTTACCGCCACCAGTGATTACTTCAAGGCCAAACAAACCCTGCTAGACAGCTTTGGCGATATAGATTTCGATCTTGATGAAATACAGTTCATCGCCAATGCCTACCAGGCACTTAGCGGTGACGGTGACGACGTCGAGCTGTTCGAGAAATTCCTGGCGATGCTCGACGAGCTGGATGACGTGCAACGGGTTTATCACAATATCGAACTGGCTTAGGTGCGCACTAACCACTAAGGATTTATACTATTGAATATGCAATCAGACCCGAAAAAACTCGTCGAAAAAAATCAGAACCTGACCCACTCCGAATTGATGAAGGTGGTCTCACACGTCCAGAGAGAGCAGGGCGAGTGGGTTTTACATACCCTAATGATAGAGGGCTGTGATGTGCCCTTTAAATTCAAGCGCCAGGGTAATTATCAAAACTTAAAGGGTGCCCGAGTGAATATGACCTATTACCCGGAACAGGAAACGGTCGCGGGCATCGCCTTTGAAGTGATGAAGGTTGTACGTATCAAAAAAGGCTGAGCTAAGGGTTTGTTAGCGTTGATGGCAAGGATAGACCTGTGGCGTTTTTCCCTCTTAGCTCACGTCCATAGCCGCAGACAAGTGAAAAGCCCTGCTAGAACAGGGCTTTTAGATTTAGCAGGCTAAATTATTGCCTGGCTTGCAATCATCAGCACCGCCAGCCAAGAGACAAGGTAGGTTGGTGTGCGCAAGTAAGGCAGGCCTGCTGTAAAGACGATGGCATGGGCCACTCTAGCGAAGAAAAATACCCAGTTTTAAAGGACATCCAGTTTTAAAGGACATCCACTTGAGATTTACGGTTAAAAAAGATGAGTGCTACGCCGAACGCTCAACGAGCTGACCTCGGTTTTGACTGTTGATGACTGTGTGGTTGTAGCTTCGTTTCACTTATTTACTGTTAAAACCCCTTGAAACAGGGTGAGGTGGCGCAAGCAGTTAGACTCTAGCAGCAACAAGTAAAAGGCTTTGTTCTGGCGAGTTGCGTATTACTGACTATGCCCCTTCAAACAGTAGCCTGCAGTTTGAAATGCCGGGTATGCGCCGGTAGTTCAGGCTTTTACAGGCCCGAATTAAGTGTTGCACGGTGCCAATAATACGGCCAAAGCGCCCCTCAAACTGGGTGCTGAGGGTGAGCCAGTTGTCGGCCGTAATGTTCAAGCGGGTGAGGATTGGCGGTATATTTTTATCGATAGCACCGCGTTTATCGCTGCGAACGATGCGTCCCGTCCAGTCGACCAGCTCAAGATAATCGCTCAGCCGGCAGGGGAGTCCTTCGGGCATATTTTGTCGAGGGTTACCGGCAAAGCGCATCAGACTCTTTTCTTGTTGTTGCGGATGGTTCAGTTGGTGGGCCGTTTTGGCCCTGGTAATGCGCTTTTTCACGGAGGTGTGGTGCGAGAGCTCCGGGTTTTTCGCCATGTTAGCCCGCAAGGGGTTGAGATCGACATAGGCCATGCAGGCAAATAGGGCCTGTTCATCTAATAAAGCCTGAGATTTAAAGCGACCCTCCCAAAAACGGCCTGTGCATTGATCTTCCTTATTCGCCTGACGGGCGATACCCTCATTAATCAGGCGCATAAACCAGCTGATATCCTGTAGGCGCTGTCGCCACTCCTTGATGACACTCTCTAGTACGCTTTGTTCGGCCTTGAGCAGTAGCTCACCGCGACAATAGCGCTGACTCAATAGATTGCCCTTAAAGAGCTGGTGCCAGCGTTCAATCACGGCAAGATCACTCAATTGCTCTGCTTGCGGCTCATTAATATGCAGCACCACATGGTAGTGATTCGACATCACGGCATAGGCGGCGACATCGATACAAAAAACCTCTGCCAGTGCGAGCAATTTATCCTCGACCCAGCCACGGCGGTGTTCAAAGCTCTCGCCACAGAGAAAGGCCCTGCGTACACAGCGTGAAACGCAGTGGTAGTAGGGAGTTGCCTCTAGCGAGACTTGCTGGCTTCTGGCCTTGGTCATGGTCTTCTCGCGGTGGAAAGGTTATCTGATACTGGAGAAGTATGGTCAAGGCTGAGGATCTTGCTAAAGACAGATTTACTGTAAGGCTTAAGTTGCTTAGTTCATTTGTTTATGAGGGTGGGTGTCCTAGATTTGGTCTCCCCGTTTTCTTGAGGCAAAAAACAAGACCTGACCCCGTTTTATATCAGTGAGGGGGCGCTCCATGATGTCAAAAACAGGTCGTTCCAAGCTACGCAAAGCATTCTTTATGCCTGCCCTAGTCGCATTACGCTACAACCCGATTATTAAAACAATGAATGTCAGGCTGACAGCAGCTGGCAAGCCAAAGATGCTGATTGTGGGTGCCGCTATGCGTAAGTTAGTTCACCTAATCTATGGCGTTTTAAAAAATGGCGAGCCATTTGATGTGAATTTTACTTGATTGTTAAGACGGTATCTGACCCCATTTTTTGCTTAAGACAGTATCTGACCCCGTTTTTCCCTCTTTAATCCTGAGTGGGGCAAAAATCAAGACCTGACCCCGTTTTCTCGGGATGTGCTTAGGAAATAAACGGGGCCAAACTCAACTCAAGCGCCCCGTTATATCCCTACTAATCCCAGCTAAGCGCCCCACCAGTCTGATACTCAATAACCCGAGTCTCAAAAAAGTTCTTCTCCTTCCTTAAATCCATCATCTCCGACATCCAAGGAAAGGGATTCTGCGCACCCGGATACTGCTCCGCCAAACCCAGCTGGTTCAAACGACGGTTGGCAATAAAGTGCAAATACTCTTCCATCATCGCCGCATTCATGCCCAGTACGCCGCGGGGCATGGTGTCGCGGGCATAGGCGATTTCCAGCTCGGTGCCTTCAATAATCATCTGCGTGGCTTTTTCCTGAAAGGCCTCCGTCCACAAATGGGGGTTTTCCAGTTTGATCTGGTTGATAACATCGACACCGAAGTTCAGGTGCATGGACTCGTCGCGCAGGATGTATTGAAACTGCTCGGCGACGCCGGTCATTTTATTGCGCCGGCCCATGGAGAGAATCTGGCTGAAACCGCAGTAAAAGAAGATGCCTTCGGTAACACAGCAAAAGGCGATGAGGTTGCTGAGTAGCTCCTGATCGGTCTCTGGGGTGCCGGTGTTGAAGGTGGGATCGCAGAGGGCCTGGGTGTGCTTAATGGTCCAGGCGGCCTTTTTGGCGACGGCGGGTACTTCGCGGTACATATTGAAGATGGCGCCCTCATCCATGCCCAGGGATTCAACGCAGTACTGGTAGGCGTGGGTGTGAATGGCCTCTTCAAAACTTTGACGCAGCAGGTACTGGCGGCACTCGGGGTTGGTAATTAAGCGATAAACGGCGAGTACCAGGTTGTTGGCGACCAGGGAGTCGGCGCTGGAGAAGTAGCCCAGTGAGCGCTCGACAATCATCCGCTCGTCGGCGCTGAGGCCGTCTTCGCTCTTCCAGGTGGCGACGTCGGCGGTCATGTTGATTTCCTGGGGCATCCAGTGGTTGGCGCAGGCGTCGAGGTATTTC
>MAAT01000009.1 GCA_002162815.1 Gammaproteobacteria bacterium 53_120_T64
TCACCGGCGCGGCTCTCGGCGCTGTAGCCATCGAGCTCGGCAAATTCGACTTCGAGTTCGGCCACTTTCATGCCTTCCTCTTCCGACATCTCGGGCAGACCGTAGATGCGATCGCGTTCCTGCTTGATGACCCACAGCTCTTTGTGCCCCATCAATACGGTGTCGATGACACTGCATTCTTCAAAGGCGAACTGGTCCTGATGCAGGGTGCCAATGCGCTCGTTGGGGCTGAGGGAGATATTGCCGGCGCTGGGGGTGAGGTTGCCATCGAGTATTTTCATAAACGTTGACTTGCCACAGCCGTTGGCGCCGATCAGGCCGTAGCGATTGCCGTGACCAAATTTCACGGAAATGTTTTCAAATAGGGGTTTGGCACCAAATTGCATGGTGATATTAGCTGCTGAGATCAACGGTTTATTCCTGAAAGCTGGGGAGTGGCGCTGTGGGTTTTCTGAGGGTGGCTACTATAGGGATTTGTGGCCAGCGCGTCGAGTTGAACCGAAGGGAATTTTCAGTTGGCGATGGACGGTAAAGGCTATTGTCGGTGGTGACAGTTACTGCGGCGGGGTGGGGCTGCTATGCAATAGTAAGGGAGGAACGGGGCTGGTTTTGCCCCGTCCCATTGGGCGCTAATTCGTTGCTGTTAGGTCGCTTGAGCTGCGGCTTCGTCGTCCTCTTCCGCGGGAACCTTGATAGGTTCAAGACTGAGACCCGCGCCGTTGGCCGGTTTCCCTGCCACTGCCTTACCCTTGCCGTTTTTCGGTGCTTCTTGACCGATAACACTGGGGGGGTTGTTACCGTGTTTGAGCTGTATTTTTAGGCGCAAGTTATTGCGTGAGTCGGCATTGAGCAGGGCTTCCTGTAGATTGATTTTGCCGCCGTCATAGAGCTCACAGAGGGCCGAGTCGAAGGTTTTCATACCTTGGTTCTCGGCTTTTTCCATCACCTCGCGAATTTCGGTGACCTTGCCGCCTTTGATCAGGTCGATCACCCGGGGTGTGCCGAGCAAGACTTCGATGGCCGCCGCGCGTTTTTCGTCGACCGTGGGCACCAGGCGCTGGGAAATAATGCCGCGTAAATTCAGAGACAGGTCCAAGTACAGTTGCTTGTGACGCTCTTCGGGGAAGAAGTTAATGATGCGCTCTAGGGCCTGGTTGGCATTGTTGGCGTGCAGGGTGGATAGGCAGAGGTGGCCGGTTTCGGCAAAGGCGAGGGCGTGTTCCATGGTCTCGCGGCTGCGAATCTCGCCAATCAGGATGACATCGGGGGCCTGGCGCAGGGTGTTTTGCAGGGCATCTTCATAGCTGTCGGTGTCAACCCCGACTTCCCGTTGATTGACGATACTTTTTTTATGGGGGTGGAGAAACTCGATCGGGTCTTCAATGGTAATGATGTGGCCGGAGGTGTGGGTGTTGCGGTAGTCGATCAGCGAGGCCAGTGAGGTCGACTTACCCGAGCCGGTACCGCCGACAAAGAGCACCAGACCGCGCTTCTGTAAAACCAGCTTGGGTACGATGTCGGGTAGACCGAGGTCGCGAAAGTGCGGAATATCGGTTTTGATGACCCTCACCACCATCGCGACTTCACTGCGTTGGCGGAAAATGTTGACGCGAAAACGCCCGATGTTTTTTTCCGATATGGCCAGGTTCATCTCCGGTTTTTGTTCAAACTCGGCGATTTGGCCCGCATCCATAATTCCGTAGGCGATCTCTTTGACCTGACCCTTGGTATAGGCCTGGTCGGTAATGGGTGCTAACTTGCCCAACACCTTCATGCTCGGTGGGGCACCGGTGGAGAAATAGAGGTCGGAGCCGTCTTCTTTGACGATGGTGCGTAGTAAATCCAGAAATTCCATGACTTGAAGGCCTTCCATTAGGGGCGGGTAGCGATAATGTAAGGCTAGCAGGCAGGGGTGGGGGGAATAAAGGCCGAACCATAATAAGTGTGAACTTCTTCGAATCGATGTTTATCTGGCGCGCGGGTACAGACATATAAGCAGCTTAATCGAGGGGATAGTGTGGTGTTGCGTACCGGGCCTGCGGATCATTTCAGCGGGACGAGTGGTTACGGGCAGGAGAGCCATTGGTGGCCGGTGATTTTTTGCCGGGGCCTTTACTGGCGATCTTTGTAGTCTTGTCGCTTGCGGGTTTGGTCTTGATTTTACTCCCTGCTCGTGGTCTTGCGTCGCGACAGGGTAGGCGTTGCAGTACAAACTCCGCGACCTTGAGCTTGAGTTCGACAATGACTACCACGCCGGGGAAATTAACTCCCACGGGGATTTCATCATTCATCTCAGCCATGACGCGAATGATGAGGGACTCACCCGGGTCGAGGGTAATGGATTTGGGGTCCATATAAACCTTAATACCGGGGAAATCACCGATGATTTCGAAGTTCAAGGTGCCGTCGAGCTCGGAACTGTTATTGAGCAATATGGCGGCATTGGCTATTTCGCCACTGCGTGCAGAAAGAATCAGAGGTGGGCGTGGGGCTGGAGCTGTGGCTTCGGGGTATGCACTGTCAGCAGCTTTGTGTGGTTGCGGCTTGTCCCAAAGTGCGCCACCTATTTCGTGGAAATATTGCTTCGATAAGTGCAATAAGTTCGAACCGTAGGAAAGATTGACCCTGGAGACCCCCCTTACTTTGTCCCCTAGTTTCTGTCGGGCTGTATGCTTTTCATTCACTGGCGCTAGCCCTCCTTATTCAGTGGCGTGGTACAGGGGCGGTAGGCCTGAAAATGGTTGTACCAATGCAATGTGTAGTCGGGCTTGTCTGCTACTGCCAGTTCATAACAGCAGGGCTTGGCGCTTTCACCGGCTTCGATATGCCAATTAAGATAGTGCTTATTGCAGCCGACAACCCAGATTAATAATTCATAGCCATCCTTTTCACAGCAGCCGGGGTCACTGACTTGATGATCTTTGGGCCACGCGAACTTTAACGAGACCATGCGCCGCTCTTTTGGGCCCAGGGTGAAACTGTCGGTATTAATGTTTACTAGCTTACCGTGCTCACCGGGGACCTGGATCTGGTAATCATGGCTGACAAAGTCTTCGTTGGATATTAGCAGGCAAATTTCTCCAACATCGCATTTTCTCAGGGTGCAGCAAACCTCGCCGATCTTTTGCGGCATCCAGCAGGGCTCGGGAATATCGCAATGCTTACTCACTGGAGGACAGTACGAGTCGATCAGGTTTTGGCTGCTATGACAGGCGAGCCCGAGCAGGTTGAGGGTCTCTCGACCGAGGCTTAGTTGTGCGGCAAATAAATTTTTCAGAGCCTGATCGAAATCAGAAAAAATGGAGTTTGGTTTGCAGCGACTCATAAGAGCTTCTCCCTAGTCTTGCACCGAAATGGCAACGTTGAAATTACTGTTAAATAGGCTCCATACACCATGATAATGATGCTGAGGCTTTAATTTTTTTTGTAATGCCACTTCGATTTCCACCCTGCGGCTGAGTCCTGCAGGCAGGGCACCGTAACCCTTGGTAATGCGCAGTTTTAATAAACCACCGTAGCCGTCGCGAAGCTTGTGAATGAAATTGCCAAATAGCTCTATGGGGTCGTCTTCATCGAGGCGGTAGGTGCTGGCAAAAGCTGTCTCAACTCCAGCGTCGTCGTAAATACCCAGGTGGTGGCTTCTTGGGATCTCCAGAGTGATATTGCCTTTATTGGTGAGCAGGGCCGAGGTGAGGACCTTCGTGCCATTACAGCCCGCCACCGTGATTTGCGAGGGTGACATGGCGAGGGCGATACTCTCTTGTACCTCCAGCACAACGGGGATGTCGGCGTTAGCCGATTTTAATCGGGAGCCGTATTTACCCGGCGGCATCGACCTGTCCAGCTTGACCTTTAGGTACTTTAGGCGGCCCTCATTATCGCGTTTGATACGAACTTTATAGGGCCCGGCTATGTCTGCTACCGCATCGTCCAGCTCGAGAGTAACGGTGCCTTCGAGTTCAAGCCCACTCTCTTGCAGTAACAGTTTTCGCGGCGGGCCGCTCAATAGAGGGGCTCTGGGGGGCGATTTTTCTGTCGTCATTTTCATTTCATCCCTGAGCAAAGTTGATCTGGTAATGCCGATCTATTGGTCTGGTTTTATGCCTTTGCTAGGTGTCGACGCTAGCTTGTTTCTTTCGCTAACAGCACTCGGCTTGGCTTCGCAGGGGTAGGCCTGGTAGGGCTCGGTAATCAATTGCCCTTGGCCGCATAGATTGATACCGGCGATTTCGCGCCCCAGCAATGAAAATCCCACTTTATAATTTAAGGGCAGGTGTGCGCGTATGGAGGGTATTTCTTTTAAACGCAAGGAAATATCGAGGGGCTTTATTTCGAGGGGCCGGATATTGATATCCAATGGCTGTACCTTGATATCCAGTGGCTGTATTTTGATATCGAGAGGGTGCAGGTTGACATCGATCTGAGGCAGGTCAGTGATGCCGATGGCATAAGTCGTGGGGATGTCGATGTCAAAGTCGCCATCGAGGTCAATGCCAAAGCTACTGGGGATTTTTACGCTCATGACAAAACTCCTTTTGTCGGTTGCGAATCTGCTGCAAGAATAAAAAAGAATAGAGTGTAGTTGTATTGGCTATACGTATTATTTTAGTTAGTGTTTCAACCATACTAATTATGCGGGATGGATTCAACTTGCCAGGGCTGATTACTTTCTGAAATATGGCCAGAATGACCCTGGGCTTGAGCCCTGCATGGAAAACCTTCAATCAGTGATTTTTAGCAGACTTTTTGTTAAGTCATTGAAAAGGCAGTCTAATACGTCATAAAATATAGGCCGGTCGTTGTGTTGTCGATTGCTACTAAGGATGATTGTCAGCGATTTACTGATGCTTCATAACTAAGGATAGACTGAATGAATAGTTTGACTAGATTTTCATCGGCGAGTGTACTGGCTGGATTAATTGCTTCGCCAGCTTTTGCTGTCAGTGTTGATGTGCCGGCGAACAATGTATTTGGTAACGAAACGGGCCACTTGCGGCTGGGCCTTGCCGCCATGAGCACGAATAGTGTCTATGACAATTATGACGAAGGAGCTCGCCCGGTACCTCTGGTTTTTTATAGTGGTGAAAAGTTCTACTGGATGGGCCCTCAGGGCGGTTTTAATTTTATAAGTTCTGAAAACCACCAGTTGTCTGCGATTTTGGAGTTTGCTCCTGATTTCTGGGAGCGTTCGGAATTACAAAATAAACATACCTCTCCCATTGCTAATCGTGACGATAGCGATCGCTCTTTCAATGTTGGTTTTCAGTATCTCTATAAGAGTGATTGTGGTGTCTTAAGATTGAAGGCGGCGACAGATATCTCGGATAGCCATGAGGGGGGATATTATGAGTTGGGTTATAGCTATCCTTTTCAGCTTGGCGAGAAGCTAAGTATCGTACCAGGAGTTTCTGTGACACAGTTTGATGAGGATTATACGGCGTATTACTTTGCCGATAACCCCGATCAAGGTACGGGCAATGAAGCAACCCGTATGTCCTTCAAGCTCGGCGTCACCTATGAACTCAATGATAACTGGCAGTTACTGGCGGGTGCCGCGGTGTCGAAGCTTGATGACGTTGATGATGGGCAAGTGATTCTTAATGATGATAAAGAGTCAAATTTCTATATTGGTTTTACCTACAAGGTGTTTTAAGTCGCCCCAATAACCTGTGTTTTACACACGAAAAAGGGCCGTTTTTATCGGCCATTTTTCGTGTGTAAATATTTTAATAATGACTGCCAGAGGTACGACAAAGCTCACTTCGCGATGAATGGAAATGCTAGCCCTGCACTGGGGCGGTGATTATATCTACAGGCTCCAGTCGCTTTACATTCTTTCCATCGTTTCAATGCCCAGTAACTCCAGGCCTTTTTGCAAAGTATTAGCGGTGGTGTTACTTATCTGCAAACGGCTGGCGCGAGTCTCGGCATCAATGTCGGAGCGCAAGATCGGGCAGTGCTCGTAAAAACTCATATAGGCACTGGCGAGATCGTAGAGATAGTTACACAGGGTGTGGGGGTAACCGTCTTCGGCAACGGTTTTTAGGATTTCGTCAAAGCTGAGCAGGCTAAGGGCCAAGGTTTTTTCCTGGGGGGCGGTGATGCGAATGTTGCCTTTGACTTGCCCGCGCTCTAATTCGGCCTTGCGAAAGACACTACAAATACGTGAGTAGGCGTATTGCAGGTAGGGTGCGGTGTTGCCTTCAAAGCTGAGCATGGCGTCCCAGTTGAAGATGTAATCGTTGGTGCGGGTTTTGCTGAGGTCGGCATATTTTACCGCGCCAATACCGACTTTGCGGGCAATTTCTTTGCGCGTCGGGGCGTCGAGTTCCGGGTTCTTTTCTTCGATTAATTGTTCAGCGCGACTTAAGGCTTCGACCAATAAATCGGCGAGTTTAACGGTGCCGCCACTGCGGGTTTTAAAAGGTTTGCCGTCTTCGCCCATCATGGTGCCAAAGGGTAGGTGCTCGAGCGTCATGGCTGCGTGGACAAAACCGGCCTTGCGAGCGACGGTAAAGACCTGCTTCATATGCAGGCTTTGGCGGGCGTCGATAAAGTAGAGGGCGCGATCGGCCTTTAAAGTTTGACTGCGGTAGCGCAGAGCGGCCAGGTCACTGGTGGCATAGAGATAGCCGCCGTCAGACTTCTGCACAATCACCGGGCTGGGCTTGCCTTTTTTGTCGGCCAGTTCGTCGAGAAAGACTACCTGTGCGCCTTCACTTTCACAGGCCAGCTCGGCTTTTTGCAGGTCGGCAAGCACTTGGGCTAGGTCGTCGTTGTAGGCACTTTCGGGGCGGATATGTTCGTGGCCGAGGGTGACGTTGAGCTGGCGATACAGCGCTTCACTGTGCTCGACAGAGATGTCGATGAACTGCTGCCACAGGGCTAAACAGTGGGCATCACCGGATTGTAGGCTGACCACGTATTGGCGGGCCTTATCGGCAAAGGCCGGGTCTGCGTCAAAGTGGCGTTTCGATTGCTGATAAAAGCCCTCGAGATCGCCCAGGGCTAATTCAGGTTTTTCACCCTCGCCCAATTGTTCTTCAAGCTCGGCGATCAACATGCCAAATTGCGTGCCCCAATCGCCCATGTGGTTTTGGCGGATGACGGTGTGGCCGAGGTGCTCGAGGACACGGGCAATGGCGTCACCAATAATGGTGCTGCGCAGATGGCCGACGTGCATTTCCTTCGCTAGATTGGGTGACGAGTAATCGACCACCACGGTTTGTACCTGCGCCGGCGCATTGGCTTGGGCAGGGTTGGTCTGGCTCAGCGTGGTGGCAAGATAGTCCGCGCTGAGGTGAATATTAATAAAGCCGGGGCCGGCGATTTCGACTTTGTCGGCAATGCCCTCTAGCTTGAGGTTGGCAACAATATCGGCGGCGAGGTCGCGGGGCTTGAGCTTCAGTCGCTTCGCGGCGGCCAGAGCGCCGTTGGCTTGAAAGTCACCAAACTCGGGTCGCGTACTGGTGGCGACATTGGCGGGCAACTCGGGGGGAATACCGGCGGCGGTCATTGCCAGCCTGACTTCATGGATCAGTGTTTCGCGAATATTCATCGTTGCTCGGCCTGTGTGCGGACTGGGGATTTTAGTGGCCGTGGCGGCGATTGCAACCGGCTTTTGACTTAACGGTAGCCGGACCATGTATTTGCTATTTAAACACGGTTATATTGAGCTCTTTAGACCATCAAACGCGAGCACTCACCGACCATGGTTTCATTTCAAACACTCTATGAAGCGGCCCTACAGAATTGGGGAGAGGACAAGGTTCTAGCCCTGCTGCCAGCGGTCAATGCCGCAGATCAACTACGTGCCATCGGTGATGATCGCTATCTGTCGGCGATGGCGCGCTGTGTGTTTCGGGCGGGCTTTTCCTGGAAGGTGATCGCTAAAAAGTGGCCGGATTTTGAAACGGTTTTTGCAGGTTTTGTACCCTTGGCCCTAGCGAACTATTCCAATGACCGGATTGACGAATTAATGCAGGATACGCGCATTGTGCGTCATCGCACCAAGATCAACTCGGTGCGGGATAACGCCGTGTACATTGGCGATATTCAACGCAGCCACGGTAGCTTTGCGAGCTATATTGCCGGCTGGCCCGAAGAGTCCATCGTCGAATTGTGGTTTGAGCTGAAAAAGCGCGGTAGTCGTTTGGGGGGCAATACCGGGCCGGGCTTTTTACGGCTGCTGGGTAAAGATACCTTTATGCTGAGTAAGGATGTCAGCGCAGTGCTGTTGAACCATAAATTGCTGGACACTTTAAGCCCGAATTCAAAACGGGATTTACTCAAGGTACAGGCAGTGTTTAATCGCTTTCAGCAGGACAGTGGCTACCCCCTGTCGCACATTAGTCGCATTTTGGCACTGAGCCTGCAGCCTCAAAATTGAGCGTTGGGATCAAAAAGGGCGCAATTGGCAGGCATAAAAAAACCCGGTAATCACCGGGTTTTCTGTAGCGGCCTAACAAGGGATCCAATAGGCCGATGAAGCATTAATCGTTAAAGATTAGGCTTCGTCTTTTACATAGCGCTCGCGTGAAGACAAAATTTCAGCGTGTGCATCGGCCTTTGTGCCCCAGCCGCTAATTTTTACCCACTTGCCAGCTTCGAGATCTTTGTAGTTCTCAAAGTAGTGCTCAATCTGCTTGAGCAGCAGCTCGGGCAGGTCAGTGGCTTCTTCAATGTCGTTGTAGATAGTGGTCAGCTTACCGTGGGGAACGGCAATCAGCTTGGCATCAACACCCGACTCGTCGGTCATGTTGAGTACGCCAACGGCGCGGCTGCGAATCACAGCGCCGGGTACCACTGGGTAGGGTGTAACCACGAGTACGTCGAGGGCATCGCCATCTTCAGACAGGGTCTGGGGGATGTAACCGTAGTTGGCGGGGTAGAACATGGGTGTGGCAACAAAACGATCGACAAACAGCGCGTCGCAGTCCTTCTCAACTTCGTATTTGATCGGTGCGTGATTGGCGGGAATTTCAATGACGACGTTGATATCGTTGGGTAAATCTTTGCCAGCGGGAATACTGTTGTAACTCATGTTCGGTGCCTTCTATTAGTGGGTTCTATTGGTTAAAACGTGGGCTGCTAAGGCCGCTTAACAATAGCCTTTTGGTGCGTGCTGTTGAGTTCGTGCTTGTAGTACGAAAATTCAGACCTGCGCCAAGCGAGCGCAATTATACCGATGACCATTTTCCTTTGCCAATGATCAAATGGGTATATGTCGCTTTTAGATCATCCTATTTATTCGTTGCTCTACGGGCGATCTTGGTTGGAATAGCCGCCTCGCAAAGACCACTGCGAATACCTAAGGGGTGGCCACGGCCTGAGACCGCACTCCCAAAACAGGGAGTTATGGGAGCGCTGAACCCTTGAACCTGATCCGTGTAGTGCCGGCGTAGGAATAGGGTTTTTACAATATTGCCTCTATTACGCAGCTCTTCCGGGTCTTCTGTTTTCATTCCTCGAGACTCCCATGAAACCTCCTCACTTACTCGTTAGCTGCTTTGCGCTGCTCAGCCTGCCGTCAATGCTTACCCTGGCCGAAGAACATCGCACCGTTATGCTGCAAGAAGTCGTCGTCACCGCGACCTTTCGCGAACTCGATATTCTGACTGTGCCCGCCAGCTTGACCGTGCTCGACCAGCAGGTCATCGCCGAGCGCGGTGCCGAGCATTTGCAAGACATTCTCAATGCCGCGCCCAATGTCAACTTTGCCAGTGGTGCCTCGCGGGGGCGCTACCTGCAAATTCGCGGCATTGGTGAGCGCAGCCAGTTTGTCGACCCGGTCAATCCTTCGGTTGGCATGTTGATCGACGATATTGATGTTAGTGGCATGGGTAATGCCGCCACCCTCTTTGACGTGCGTCAGGTAGAGATCCTGCGCGGCCCTCAGGGTACGCGCTTTGGTGCCAATGCCTTGGCGGGCATGGTTAATATTCGCAGCAATGATCCTACCGAAGAGTTTGAAGCTCTGGTCAGTTCGGGCTATGGCAACTACGATAGCTGGAATATGGCTACGCTCGTCAAGGGCCGTTGGCAGAGGGCTTATTGGGTCGCCTTGGCGTGCAGCAAAAACGCAGTGACGGCTATATTGATAACGACTTCCTCGATCGGGACAACAGCAATAATATTGATGAGCTGAGTGCGCGAGGCAAATTACGTTGGCTGGCCAGTGATGAGCTAAGTGTTGATTTTACCGGCTTTTATGTCGATATCGACAACGGCTACGATGCCTTCTCTCTCGACAATAGTCGCCATACACTATCCGATCAGCCCGGCCATGACCGTCAGGAAACAGCGGCGTTTGCACTGTCGAGCACATGGACTGGGCACCGTGCATTCATACTTAAAACCATCGCGAGCTGGTCTGACTCCAATCTCGAATACGGCTATGACGAGGACTGGAGCTACAGCGGCCTTTGCGCCGGTACGGCCTGCGATGGCTGGGAGTATGCTTCCACCGATAATTACAGTCGCGAGCGCGAAGCTAGCCGTTTTGAAATGCGCCTTACTTCAACGGAGTTCGGGCAATTGGCGGGCCATACCGATTGGGTCGCGGGTGTTTATTACGACCAGAAAGATGAAGACCTGACGCGGACGTTTTTCGATTGGGTACTTTACAGTCCGGCAGAATTTGATAGCCGCTACGAGACTGAAAACTTGGCTCTCTACGGGCAATTGTCGCGGCCCTTGAGTGAGCGTTTGACCCTGACCGTGGGTGGCCGCTGGGAGCGTTTCGAAGCAGACTATAAAGACAGTCGTGCGGTGCAGGTTTCACCGGATGAAGACCTGTGGGGCGGGCAAATTAGTCTTGAATACAGCCTTGACGACAACACCTTATTTTACGGCTTGGTCTCGCGGGGCTACAAAGCGGGGGGCGTCAATGGTGAGGCGGTGGGTCGAGCGGCCAGTAATGGCTTTTCACCGTCAGTGATCACTTTTCTTAACGAACGCTTAGAGTTTGATACCGAAACCCTGCTCAATTATGAAATCGGCCTCAAGGGTTCGTATCTAGATGACAGTTTACAGTTGCGTGTGGCGGCCTTTTTTATGGACCGCGACGAGATGCAGTTGAAGGGTTGGTATAACGAGGGGCCTACCTTTGTCGACTACATCGACAATGCCGCCAGCGGCGAAAATAGGGGCTTGGAATTTGAGGCCCTCTGGCAATTGAGTCCACGGCTTGCCTTGTTTGCTAACCTCGCCTGGCTCGATACGGAAGTTGATAACTTTATTGTCAATGTCGACGATGTTCTGGTCGATAAAAGTGGTCGCGAACAAGCGCATGCACCCAGCTACCAGTTTAATATCGGTGGCCGCTATGACTTTGGCGATGGCTTCTATGCCCGTCTTGAAGCTGAGGGTAAAGATGCCTTTTACTTTTCCGACAGCCATGATCAGCAGTCCGACAGTTATGAATTATTTAACGCCAGTGTCGGCTATCAAAGTTTGCACTGGGATTTCACCCTGTGGGCACGCAATCTGACCGATGAAGATTACGCGACTCGTGGCTTTTATTTTGGCAACGACCCACGTAAGTTTTATGTCGATGAAGAGTACGTGCAGCGCGGCGAGCCGAGAGTTTTTGGGGCTAACGCTACTTACCGTTTCTAGATGGGTTCTAATACTAAAGAAGAAAAGGATATCTTTTGCACATGACCGCCGGAGGCACGACTGCATGGTCAGAAGTAGGCGCTTTGAGGCGATGCAGTAGGTAGAGCGCCAAGAGTACCCAAAACACTCGCTACGCTCACGGGGCAGGCTCTAGGTGCTTTAGGCAACGCAGGATGCCAAAGCCGACTGCATGGATGCAGAAGGTAGAGCGACGCAGGATGCCAAAGCCGAGCGTACAAGGAGGTATTTACAGCGAGTCATGAGTGAAGGGTAGCCATTGCCCTTGCCAGGACTAACATTAAATAGAGGTTATAAAACGTATGTTACTCAGTGCAGAAATCAGTATGTACCCTTTGGCGGAAAGCTATATTCCACCCATTGATGCCTTTATCGAAAAGCTAAATAGTTATGCCGATTTGAAGGTCGAAACCTTTCCCACCTGCACGGTGATTATGGCTGAACAGGGCCGGGTGATGGAGGTATTGCAAGACGCCATGGTTTGGAGTCACGAGAACTACGGCAAGGCGATTTTCGTCACTAAATTCATTCTCGATTACGAGGCCCTGTAGTTGCTCGACTTTCTGGCGAGTGTCCAGCAACAGTTGTTCGCCACCTCGCTCTGGGAGTTGTTGGCGGTGTTGCTGTCCCTCGCCTATTTACTGTTGGCGCTGCGTGAGAATAGTTTGTGCTGGTATTGCGCCTTGCTGAGCACGGCGATCTATACCGCTTTATTCTGGGATGTCAGTTTGTTAATGGAGTCGGCGCTGAATATTTTCTACATGGCGATGGCGGTGTACGGCTGGCGGCAGTGGCGGGGGGGGCAGGCCGATGATGGAAAGAGTGACGTAGAAAAAAGCGTTATCGTCATCAGTTCCTGGCCGCTGGCGCATCATTTCTTGGCCTGGGGCCTTATTGCCCTGCTGACAGGGGTATCGGGCAGTTTATTAGCGAACAATACCGGTGCGGCTCTGCCCTATCTCGATTCCTTTACCACCTGGGCGAGCGTCTTGACGACCTGGATGGTGACGCAAAAGATTATTGAAAACTGGCTCTACTGGATTGTTATCGACGGAGTTTCAATTTTCCTCTATGTCGATCGTGGGCTGCATTTAACATCGCTTTTATTTGTCGCCTATGTGATTATTGTGGTCTTCGGCTATTTTGCTTGGCGTCGGCGCATGGCTGTCGATGAGCTGGGGCCCTCGTTGGCTCGGAGCTGACGACAGCAACGCTAGATTGCCATCTAGCCAGAAGCTGTCAAAGGAGTTGTTGAATACGCTATGCCCCTGTAGAAACCGGTATCACATAATAGGTATCACATAATAAATGCCACTCTCTCATATTACTCGTAGTGCCTTCGATACCTGGCCCCAATGGCACTTGGCGCTGGATGCGCCACCGATAATTATTCGTCGTCTGCCGGGTGGCTTGACCAATCAACATTATTTGCTCAAGGCCAGGGGGCTACGACTGGTGATGCGGATTAATAATCCGAATGCGGCGGGACTGGGCATCGACAGGTGGCGCGAGCAAAAAATTCTTGAACAGATTAATGGCAAAGACTTTGCCCCGACTATTTACTATTGTGATCCCGAGCAGGGGTTGCTGGTGAGTGAGTATGTGGCGGGTACGCAGTGGCGGCCTGACGCTCTCGATGATCCCCGGAAAATAGATAGCTTACTGGGTTTGATCGGCCAGATTCACGCCGTCAGTGACAATATTCCCGCTTTTGACTACAACGCCCATGTGCGCAATTACTGGCAGCGCATGTTGGAAAGCGATAAGCCCTTCCCGATGAGTGCCCAGCGTTTGTACCGAGCCATAGAACCTCGTTTGTCAGCCTTTCAGGCAGCGATCAAGCACCCCGTGCTTTGCCATCACGATCTAACGCCGGCAAATATTATTGAAAATATCGATGGCCAATTAATTGTTCTCGACTGGGAGTATGCGGGTGCCGGGCTGGCCTTAATTGAGGCCATTGGCGCCAGCCGCTATTGGCAGAATATCGCCTTTAGCGAGCGCATACTCGAGCACGATGAAGAGAATGAAGCGCTTGAGTTGGCGGGCGATATTGTCGATTTTTATGAGCTGGCCTGGCGGCATTTACGCTAGTCTGTTTTTACAATAGAAAATAAGCGCTGATCTTTATTGCCCCGTCGGTATTGATTAATCATCGCCATTTTATGTTGTAACTATTCTACTTGATTCTCCTGCCCACAAAAGTTGCATATTACTGCGACAGCAGGTTGAATAAGCCTCTCAACAATGAACTTGGCCAGTGTTTTGCCTAGCTGGTTAAATAATAACAAATACCAATTAAAGTAGCACAGGAGTAGCTATGCAACCGTTACAAGGCGTACGAATTATTGAAGTGACAACCAATGCCTCCGGGCCACTGGCGACAGGCCTGCTGGCCGACCAGGGTGCCGATGTTATTCGCTTGGAGACCATCGATATCGGCGACCCATCGCGCCATGTGGGTGGTGTTCGCGGTGGTGTGACCGGCTACAACGGCTATATGAACCGCAATAAACGCTCCATTGCCGTCGATTTAAAGGACGAGGGCGTACGGCCCTATATTCACGACTTGATCAAAACGGCCGATGTCTTTGTACAGAATTCCCGCCCCGGTGCGCTGACCCGCTCGGGCTATGGCTTTGACGAGCTGCATAAGATTAATCCCGATCTTATTTATCTGTCGATTTCCGGCTTTGGCCCCGACGGCCCGGCGGCCGGTTTACGGGTTTATGATCCGATTATTCAGGGTGCCTCGGGTTTCTCCTATGCCCAGGGCGTGGGCGGGGATGCTCCGGAATTGGTAAAGACCATCGCCAGCGATAAAATTGCCGCCTACACAGCGGCTCAGGCTATCTCGTCTGCGCTGTTTGCCCGCGAACGGGGAACGATCGGTGGGCATAAAATTGAGGTATCTATGCTCGATGCCAGTTTGGCTTTTTTGTGGGCCGATGTGTATTGGAATCACAGTTTTGTCGGTGATAAGGGCTTTCAGCCGAAGCCCTTGATCTCAGAGTTTTATCGTGTGGTGAAAACGGCCGATAGCTACATTACTACCATAATAGTCGGCGATGTCGAGTTTAAGGGCGCTTGCAAGGCTCTCGATATGCCGGAGCTACTAGAAGACCCGCGTTTCAATGTTTTGACGGAGCGCTTTACCAACTACGGTTTAATGCTCGGTGTGATCGAGCAAAAAGCGGTTTCTATCACTACCGCCGATCTGGTAGCGCGCATGGAAGCCGAGGGCGTGCCCTGTGGTGCGATCAATACCTTTGACGAGGTGCTGGATGACCCCCGCGTCGCCCATTCGGGTTCTATTATCGAATACGACCATCCCCGTGGTGGCCGCATGCGCCAGGCCCGTCCCCCCGCTGTATTTAATGATGAACCTGCAGGTGTGCGCCTGCCGTCACCGGCCTTGGGTGAGCACACCGATGAACTACTGGGCTCAATTGGCTGCAGTGACGATGAGCTGGCTAAGCTGCGTAAGGCTGGGGTTATTGCCTAGCGGGCTTTCACTTCTACGGCCTCGGTGATCTCGCTGGTCCGCCTGCGCTTGGGGGCATCGAGAAAACTGAGCGCCCACTAGTCGGGTGTTTTTCGGAGTGGTCTCAGTTTGTTTACTCCAGTAAACCCGGTATGTTGCTTGATTGACTCTTGGCGAGATTCAGTCAATACCCGCGAGTTGATAGTTGTTTTTGAGGGCGAGTTTGGCCGACTCGCTGTTAATACAGCACCCAGAGCAGCCTGCCTTATCACCGTCAGTGGCATCGATGCGGCTGCCCCGTGCCGCGAAAGTGTTCATCGTCTCTCTTTATTGCCCAGCCCTTCACTTAGTCTTATCTATCAGCCGCAGTGCCAAGCTTTTTATTGGCGAGGGCGGTTGTGGCGCCTGTAATCGGTTAAAATACGCGCCGGTAATTCATCTAGGGCAATGGCGTGGACAATGGGGCAGAGAAGCTAGAACACGCTGAGCCGATTGCCAAAGTACGCAAGTGGCTAGCAGAGGTGGTCATCGGCCATAACCTTTGCCCTTTTGCCCGCAGTGAGTTTACTGCAGGTCGTGTCCGTTACCGGGTTTTAGCGGGCCGTAAAAGTAAGAGCGTCATTGCGGCATTACTCGATGAGTTGGTCTTTCTCGATGAGCACCACGAGGTCGAAACCACATTGCTGATACTCGCCGATGGCTGGCGTGACTTTTATGACTATCTGGGATTGCTGGATACGGCTCAGCAAGCGCTGGAGAATGCCGATTATGAGGGGGTTTATCAGTTGGCTAGCTTCCATCCCGACTATGTGTTCGCGGATGAAGCTGTCGACGATGCCTCCAATTACACCAATCGCTCGCCCCTGCCTTTGCTGCACCTCCTGCGTGAAAGTAGTCTTGAGCGGGCCATTGCCAGTGACCCCAGCGTCGATCAAATTCCCGAGCGCAATAAACAATTAGCGCGAGCTAAAGGCGCCAGTTTTTGGCGAGCCCTGTTAGCCAATATTGATTCCTAGTTTTTTGAACATGATTTTAAGGTAGCGTGAAATGTTAAAAGATCTGAACCTACACAATGGTTTGCAGAGAGCTCTGGCAGCACTGAAACTAAGCGAGCCGACCGATGTTCAAGCACAGGTGATTCCCGAAGCCATATCCGGTCGCGATCTTCTGGTCAGTGCCAAAACCGGTAGCGGTAAAACCCTGGCCTACCTGATACCTAGCGTGCAGCGTATTTTGTCGGAACAGCAGGCGGCGAGTGCCGGCACCCTGGTGTTGATTCTCGTGCCGACACGAGAGCTGGCCCGGCAGGTTGAAAAACACTTTGCGCCGCTGGGTAAACATACCGGCTTGCATGCGGGGGTGATTATCGGCGGCAATGATTTTAAATACCAAAAATCAATTTTCCGTAAAAACCCAGAATTTATTATCGCTACACCGGGGCGTTTGGTGGAGTTGATTAAGGTCGGCAGCGTCGACCTACAAGCTCTGCAAACCCTGGTGATTGATGAGGCCGATCACATGCTCGATATGGGCTTTCGCGCCGATGTACTGAACATCGTCGAGGCCAGTGCTACCGAGCGCCAAACCTTGCTGCTTTCGGCGACCTTGCGCCATAGTGGCGTGACCCGTATCGCCGCTGAAATCCTTAACGACGCGACACAGATCACCGTGGGCAGCGAGCGCAGTCGCCATGTGCATATTCACCAACAGGTGATTTTGAGTGACGATAAAAGCCATAAAGAAAAGTTGCTGGTGCACCTGCTTAATTCCAATGGCGATTTAGACAAGGGGCGCGTTAGGGTCGAGGCCGCGCCACTGGCCGAACCTGCGCCGATTGCAGCTGTCGATGTAGAGCCAGCGCCGGCAACAGACGGCGAGGATAAATCCCCTTGGGGGAGTGCCAAGGTAAGGGTGAGGCCCCGGCAAGTCGCTGTGCAAAGTACTACAGCTACTAAGGCAGAAACGCTTGAGCAAACCAAGCCTGAGCAAACCAAGCCTGAGCAAGGACTTATTGAAACAGTAAACCCTGAGCAGCTGGCCCCCGGCAAAGTAGAGCCTGTGCTCCCAAGCTCACTGCCCGGGCAGGCGCGAAAAGCCCTGGTTTTTACCAATAAGCGTGTCAGCGCCGATCAATTGAGCGCGCTGCTGCGCTACCATAAATTTCGTGCCGGCGTACTGCACGGGGAGTTGAGCCAGGAAGAGCGCAACTTTATGGTCACACAGTTTGCCGAGGGCAAAATAAACGTGCTGGTGGCCAGTGATGTGGCGGCGCGAGGCTTGGATGTTAAAGATATCGACACGGTGATTAACTTTGATTTCCCCCGCGGTGTCGACGATTACATCCACCGCATCGGTCGCACGGGCAGGGCGGGGCGCCAGGGCTTGGCGATATCGTTTGTCAGTGCCAATGATTGGAATTTGATGGCGGCTATTGAGCGCTATACCGAGACCGCCTTTGAGCGACGCACGGTTAAAAGCTTAAAGGCAAAATTCAGTGGCCCGAAAAAGTTGAAATCGAATGGTAAGGCGGCGGGCAAGAAGAAAAAAATCAAAGCCGGGGACAAGAACGCCAGTCGTCACCGCAATACGAAAAACAAGGGTAAGCGCAAGTCGAAAGGGCGTACCGACGGGCCGTCACCGGCCAATGACGGTATGTCACCATTAAGGAAGAACACGCCGGACAAGTAACTTTTTCTGCTGTAACGCGGCTGCTACTCGGTGCTGGGCTCTTGATGATCACCCATGATATCGATGATTTCTGGTACCACTGACATAAAGTGGCCGGTTAAACGGGGGTCAAAATGCTTGCCGCTTTCTTCCCTAATCAGTGCTAAAGCGTCGGCCAGGTCCCAGGCCTTTTTGTAGGGCCGCACCGAGGTTAGTGCATCAAATACATCGGCCAGGGCGGTGATGCGGGCCATTAAGGGGATGGCTTCGCCGTCAAGGCCATGGGGGTAGCCACTGCCATCCCACTTCTCATGGTGGGACAGGCAAATTTCTTTTGCGGTGAGCAGTAATACCGAGTCGTCACCTTCGAGTATTTCGGCACCGATTTGCGAGTGAGTTTTCATGATCTGCCACTCATCGGCGGTCAGCTTGCCGGGCTTCTGCAGTATGTGGTCGGGAATGCCGATCTTGCCGATGTCGTGCATCGGCGCGGCATTGAGTAATAGCTCACATTGCACATTGCTCATGCCGCTGGCATTGGCAATCAGTGCGGCAATTTTACTCATGCGAATAATATGCAGGCCGGTTTCATTGTCTCGGTATTCGGCAGCGCGCCCCAGACGGCGCACCACTTCCAGGCGTGAATCGGTGAGCTCTTGAGTGCGTTTGTGGACTTCTTGCTCCAGCAGCTGATTTTGATGGCGCATATAGGTTTGCGCGCGCCGTACCTCGAGTAAATTGCGAATGCGAGAAAGAAGTTCATGGGTGTCAAAGGGCTTAACGACATAGTCGAGGGCGAGACTATCCAGTGCTCGATGACGATAATTACGCTCTGACTGGGCACTTAATACCAGCACCACGGGCTTTTCTTCGCCGAGCACATGAAGTTGCTCCATGACTTCGTAGCCATTCATATGTGGCATATTGATGTCGAGTAGCAGCAGGTCAATGGCACGGGTTCTACACAGTGCCAGTACATTGCGGGGGTCCTGGGTGGAGACGAGATTTTTATACTCGGCAACATCCAGCAGGGTCTCGAGTAAACGTACGTTAGAGGCCTCGTCATCGACGATCAGAATGTTCATTGATTTCAGGTCGGTTAGACCGAGATTACTGGATTGCATCACTACCTTGAGTCTTGGGGCATTGGCCTAATGCTAGTTGTTTTGGGGGCTAGCGGCTTGTCATTTGCGCTGGTTTTGTTAGCTGGTTCCGATAGTCAGAGACAGTTGCTTTTTTCGCTTTGGGAGAGGCTAGAGGAAGTGCTAGGCAGAGTGGGCGCAGGGGCTCGCGGTAGCGCTATCCAAAATGTTGAACCGCTGCCGAGTTTACTGTCTAGGCCGATGGTGCCGGCCATGTTTTCAACAAGACTTTTGGCAATCACTAAGCCAATTCCACTGCCCTTGACGCCCGAATTTTCTGCACCGAGGCGCTCAAAGGGGGTGAACAATTTGCTCTGCTGATCGACAGATAAACCGGGGCCACTGTCGGTAATGAGTATGCGCAGGCCTTGGTCCGTCGACTGGTAGTGAGGGAAAATACTGCCGCCGTGATGGTTATATTTGACGGCATTGCTGAGTAAATTCAGCAGTACCTGTTTGAGGCATTTGCGGTCAGCTTGAATGTGGCTGTTGGCTTGGCCATCCCGGTTGCGGGCTGGGCGGATATCAATGTCTCGCGCTATTGCCAGTGGTGTAATCAGGGCGGCACATTCAGCGAGTAATTCAGCGACGTCAATGGCCTCCAAATGGAGTTCAAGGTGTTCACTTTCAATCTCTGCGAGCTTGAGTATGTCGTCAATCAGCTCCAGCAAATACTCACTGGCCTTGTTGATTTCCGCGACACTCCTACGCTGACGCTGACTGAGTGGCGCGCTGTTGTCCATGTCGAGCAGTTGCCCAAAACCCATAATGGCATTTAGAGGGGTGCGTAAATCATGGCTAATGCGCGACAAAAACTGGGACTTGACCCGGTTCGCCTGCACGGCATCTTCCTTGGCTTCCATCAAGGTCCACAAGCTTTGTTTTTGCTCCAGGGCGATGGCGGCAAAGTGACTGAGGTCATTGCTCAGCGATCGAGATTCATTGCTGGCCGAATTTGGCTCGGGGCTATATATCAACAGCAGGCCGAGCAGTTGACCACACGATGACTCTATGGACCTTGCACAGCAGATAAAGCAATTGGCCGCTGTGGATATCTGACGCAGATCCTGCCAGTCGCTGTGTTGAGAGATATGCTCGATGATATTGGCTTGCTGAGGTAGTTGCTGGGTATCGATTTTCAGTGCATGTAACGCCGCTACTAAGGTGCTGGGCAAACTTGGCGCGGCCTGGCAATACAGCTGCTCACTGACAGGATCGACAGCCAGTATCGCCACTAAACGATTGACCTGAATAGCTTCGGCTTGTTCAATTAACAGCGCCAGGGTGTCTGCCAAGGGTGCATCTTGTGCAATTTTTTCAAGCACGCGGTGGCTATGTAGTTGCTGTTGTTCCGCTGCTTTACGTGCACTAATATCTTGCACCGTACCGCGAAAACCGATGATGTTATCGTCAGGGTCGCGCATGACACTGCGCACTGTTTGCACCCAGCGAGTCAGTCCTTGGTCGGTGTGGATACGGAAATTGACCTTACTCTGGCCGAGCTTTAGCACTTCTTTATTGTCGAGGGCAATAGCTTGGCGGTCCTGGGGGTTAATTCTGGCGAATATGTCACTGAGCTCGAAGCCATCGGCTGGGACCAGTTGGCCCACTATTCGCGCCGCCTCATCCGAGTAGTGCATTGAGTCGTCGGCAAATTTCAGCGACCAGTCGCCGATAGCACCGATTTGCTGGGCCTCTTTGAGACGGCGTTGCTCCTCTGCTAAGCCCAGTTCGACGGCTTTGCGTTGAGTAATGTCTTGCACCACACCCAACATGCGTAGCGCCACACCACTGGCATTGCGGATTACATCACCGCTTTCGTGAGCCCAGTGCACGGAACCGTCGGGCCAGACTATGCGGTGCTCTATGTCGTAATCCATATCGTGCTGAATACAGTTTTCGATGGCGCGGTTGACCTGGAGTCGATCGTCGGGGTGTATTGCCGCTTGAAAATTTTCGAAGGAGGT
>MAAT01000042.1 GCA_002162815.1 Gammaproteobacteria bacterium 53_120_T64
CTTCCATATAGTGGGTGGTGACAAAAATCGTGGTGCCACTTTCTGCCAGCGTTTGAATTAACTGCCAGAATTTATAGCGCGCCGCCGGGCTCACCCCCGACGTGGGCTCATCGAGAAACACCACGGCGGGCTCATGCATAATGGCGCAGGCCAGTGCCAAACGCTGACTCAAGGCCCCCGACATATCGGCCACCAGATGATTCATCACACCGCTGAGATCGGTGACGCTGATCGCCCAGTCCATCGCCTTTTGCTTATCGCCTTTCTGCAGACCGTAAACGCCGGCAAAAAAGGACAGGTTTTCCGCCACGGTAAGATCGGGATAGAGAGAAAAGCGCTGAGACATATAGCCAATGTGATTACGCAAACGCTTGGGGTCGTCGATAATACTGACACCACCAATCCAGGCATCGCCACTGGTGAGTTTTTGCAGCCCACACAGGGCGCGAATAAAGGTGGTTTTACCCGCGCCATTGGCACCGAGAAAACCAAACACTTCGCCGGCTTTAATTTCCAGGGTGACATCGTCATTGGCGACGAAATCGCCAAATTCCACACGCATATCTTTGGTGCGAATCAAACCGCCTTCGGGCAAGCGTTCGGGCAGGTGAATTTCTGGTGGTGACTCCGCATAAGCGCTGCTTTTTTCGCCACCACTGAGCATGGTGTAGGCATCATCCAGCGTCGGCTCGACCGGCTCAATGCGCGCGCCGTTTTCTGTTAGGTCAGCCGCCAAATCAGCGTCAATATGATTGGCGGTGTGCAATTGAAAGTGCACGCTCTCTGCCAAATGGCGAATACTCAGTACATCGGGATGCTCGACCAGGCGGTTATGGGCCCCGCCGCGATCTTTGGTGTGCAGCTCATAAACATGGCCTGCACAGCGGGTATGGAGGTGTTCAACCTTATCCACACCAATGATCAGGCCCTCGTGAAGAAAGGCAATGCGGTCGCAGTGTTCGGCCTCATCCATATAGGGAGTGCTCATCACCACCGTGACACCGTCATCGCGGAAGGCCTTGAGCATCGCCCACAGCTCGTGCCGCGAAGCCGGGTCAACACCCAGGCTGAGCTCATCCAGCAATAGCAGGCGGGGCTCGTGCATCAGGTTGGTACACAGCGACAGCTTCTTGCGCATACCGCCCGACAAATTGCCCGCCGCGCGATCGATGAAGCGGTACAGGCCCGCCATTTTCAGCAGACGCTCCTGACGCTCGAGGTAGAGCTCTTTGGGCAGTCCGCGAATGTCTGCCGAAAACTCCATGTTTTCGGCAATGCTCAATTTATCGTAGAGGGTAAAGCCCTGAAACATATAGCCGATATGGGAATTGATCCAGTAATCGTCCTTTACCGTATCGTGGCCCATCACCGTGCAATGGCCCTCACTGGGGTCGAGGATGGCCGCCATCAACTGCATCAGGGTAGTCTTTCCCGCGCCGTCCGGCCCCAGCAGGCCAAAGATTTCGGCCTCGTAAATGGTCAGATCGACTTCTTTCAGCACCAGCTGGTTATTAAAGGCACGGCCGAGATTGTGCGCCTCAATAATCGGTTTGCGGCCGGTATCGGTGGGGCTCACGCCATTGTTCTGCGCGCCTTCAGCGGCCCGCTCAATATTTGTTACCTTACTCATAGCGTTCAGCCCTGCTGCCTGTTGACCGGCAAAGCCAGATTAATGGGGGACGACGAGAGTTTGCGGCCAGCCCTTGCCTTCATCCCAGCGAATCCAGGCATCGGCGGGCATGCCGGGCTTGAGGAAGCCCTCTTGATTATCGAGGGCCAGCACCACACCGAAGACCATGCGCACACGCTCTTCGGGCATGTTGATATCACGCGGAGTGAATTGTGCACGTTGGTCAACGCGCTTCACGCGCGCATCAAAGTAGCGATCGGAAAAGGCACTGACCCGCACCTTCGCCGGCGCATTAAGCTTAATTTTGCCAATCACCGCCTCGGGTAAGTAGGCCTTCAGTTCCAGGTCTTGCATATCAACCAACACCGCAATCAAACGCTCCGACGTTGCCAGCTCACCCAGCTCAATAGACTTCGCCAAAATCGTCGCGTCCATCGGCGTATAGATTCTCGATTTATCGACTTCAATTTGCTGTAACTCAACATTTTTGGCAGCGACAATCGTGTTGGCTTTTGCCTGTTCCAACTGGGCTTTTAAGGCGCGGACTCGACCCAACGCCTCAGTTTTCACTAAGGTAATTTGATCCAGCTTCTGAACCGTGACGATACCTCTTTTACGCAGAGCTGTGTAACGCACCAGGTCGCGATCGGCAGTAGCCAGATTGCCTTGCCACGTTTGTAACTGTTCAACAAGGTGCTTTTGCTCGTACTCCCGAGCCGTGCGCTGTGCACTGGCAACCGCCAGTATCGCCGTCTGCTCACGGCTATCGAGCTCAACCAACAGAGAGTCCTTTTCGACTGTCGAGCCCTCCAGTAAATTGGAGACCAGAACGCGCCCGGACACCTCAGCACTGATATTGACCTCGGTACCCTCAACGTGCCCGTTACCGTAGAGAAAGCCTGCCTCAAGCACGGGAGGTAAGGTGGAAATATAAAAAAAGTAGGAACCTGCAGCGATCAAAACTACAACTAACGGCGTTACTATCCAGCTCTTCATTTAAAACCACCCCTGTCAAAATCGTTATCTATCAAGTTATTCATTAAACACACTCAAGCGCTTCGTAAAAAGCGCAGCTCTACTGCCTATAACTGGCAATTTGACTGGCGTCATTTAGCGCAGCAATCAATATATTCAACTATTTTTATGTAATCAAGTGCTAATTTATACCCTCCAAATTTCACAATCGCCACCACTGCCATGCTTTACAATCACAACAGACCCAATAAAAAAGAGTGTGCGCATGCCCTATCTGTGTGTGATCGAGTTCTGGTTTGAAGAGATTACACCCGCCCAGTGGTGGCAAAAAAGCGCTGAATTTGACGCGCTTATTCACAAACAATTTATCGATCTGCATCAAGCCGCCACGCGCTGCGAGCTCTTTGCATGGCGCCGTCGCCCCCTTGGTCGCCTCGCAGAAATCATTATTCTCGATCAGTTTTCTCGCCATCTCTACCGCGACCAGCCCGAAGCCTTTGCCCACGACAGCCTAGCGCTGGCGCTGTCTCAGCAGGCCATCGCCGCCGGCATCGCGCCGCGACTGAGTGCCAAACAGCGCGGCTTTCTCTACATGCCTTTTATGCACAGCGAGTCGCGAGCCATGCAAAATCAATCGGTGCAGCTATTTAGCCAAGCCGGCCTCGACGCCCATCTCTCATCCGCCCGGCGTCACCGCGATGTTATCGAACGCTTCGGCCGCTACCCCCATCGCAATCAAATATTGGGGCGGACGTCTAGCGATGAAGAGCTCACCTTTCTGCAACAAGCGGGTTCAATATTTTAGGGGCAAAAGCCACGGCAAGGTGTCACTTAGCGCCCCCTTGTTGTCGCAACCGGCATCCCTAGCTATCCCTTATCACCCGCAGCGCAAAGCCGAGTAATAAAACGCCAAAGCCTAGCGTTTCAGAAAGCCCGACGATCAATAGCAGCATCTGATCTGCCTTCGGGTTGGCTGAGTCGCGAAATTGGTTATTGGTCTTATTAGCCCGACCCGCGACAATATATTTAACGATGGCAAGGGCAAAAAACAGCATCAAAACCGCCGTTGCCAAGGTGTTTACAACACTCGAGAAAATACTGAAATAGGCAAACACGGCGACTAATAGCGCCCCATAGGCATACATCAGTGAAGCCCGGTGGGCGATATCAACATAGTGGGGAGCCTTGCACTCGCGACTCCTCATCATCCACGAAAACTTCCAAAAGCCCGTTAGCAACGCACTCATAAAAAAAACACCGGCAGACGAAATTGCCAGCACGGGCGCCACTTGATCTAATACCAACTGCATCCAATATCTCCTCGCTTCAGTGATTGACAGTTTTTTACTGTCATCGAGGCAAGATTTTATCTGTGCGCGACAAGGAGAAATTGAACAAAGTGGCTACAGCGACGACCCAAACCCCATCCACACTGTATATATGGCCCGACATGACCTTGTTTATCGGGCCACTACAATGCCTGGGCCTACATGCCATGCAGACAACGGCCATCAACATCGGGATTTACCAGCCGTTTACACTCACCACTGAAGATGGGATAACCAGCGATCACCGCTGTGCAATGATTGCCGCTGGCCAGCAACACGAATTAGCGGCCAACGGCGGAATCATCGCCAGCTTGTTAATTGAGAGGCACTCGAGCGCCCACCACAATTTGCTACACAACAAGCCTTGCCCATCATCTCCAATCACCCCCCTTAGCGCAGCAAAGTGGCTCGACTACCTACAAATGATTGCCGAGGTAAAACCGAGCAAAGCCGTCGTTTACAATCTACTCACCTATTTACTGAGCGCCGATAACACGGCAGTGACGGCAATGGACCCACGCATTGAAAAGGCCATGAGCAGCATTCGTCTCGCGCCCGATAGCGACCTTAGCCAGGCCCAGTTTGCCGCTGCACTGGGGCTGTCTCAGTCGCGCTTTCGGCATTTATTTCGCGAGCAATCGGCTATTCCCTTCCGTCGCTATCGGCTCTGGCGCCGCATCATCAGCGCCATGGCCGCCCTGCAAAACGAAAGTAATATTACCCAGGCCGCCATGGCGGCCGGCTTTAGTGATTCAGCCCATTTTAACCGCTGTTTCCGCCAGGCCTTTGGGCTCAACCCCTCGCGGCTATTTCGCGATATGGATAAGAGTAAAGCCTAGACGCCCAGGCCCAAGGTGAGCAGTCACCAAGCCCTGCGTCAGCCACCACAGTCATGTAATACTCATGACTGTGGTGAGTACACCTCAGCACAGCAAGTGATAAAGAGTAGGTTCTGGCCACGGCCGACTGTCAGCCCAACAACCCTGCCCCTTTACCGGTCATTACCGTAAACTGCATGCCCCTCTTGTTTTCACCTGGGCCTGTTTTGGCCTGTTACCGGGTAAACCACAACGCCATGCCGACCAACCCCGAACGCCCTGCCTCGACCAAACGCTCATCCATCGTTCAGCTGCTACGCCTGATCGCACCCTATCGCTGGCGCTGGGTGTGCGCCATTATCGCCCTGCTATTTACCGCCGGTATTACCCTAACCATCGGCCAGGGCGTGCGGATGGTGATCGACGATGGTTTTGTCGCCGGTTCGGTCTCGCAACTGCAGCAGGGTATCTACCTACTATTGGTCTTATCGGTATTGATGGCCGGCGGTACCTTTGTGCGCTTTTATCTGGTCTCATGGCTCGGCGAGCGGGTCAGCGCCGATATTCGCAACGCGGTGTTTAATAATATTGTCTCCCTCAGTCCCGGTTATTTTGACAATAACCGCAGCGGCGAGATTATGTCCCGCCTCACCGCCGATACCACGCTGCTACAGAGCATTGTCGGCAGCTCCTTTTCCCTGGCCCTGCGCAGCTCAATTTCGACCACCGGCGCACTGATTATTTTATTGATCACCAACCTGAAATTGACCCTGGTGATCCTCGGCTGCATCCCTCTGGTATTACTACCCATTTTAATTTTTGGCCGCCGCGTGCGCGCCCTGTCCCGGCAAAGCCAGGACTCCATTGCCAATGTCGGCACCTATGCCGGTGAGATCATCACCCAGCTAAAAACCGTGCAAAGTTACACCCGCGAAGACTACGAGCGCAGCGCCTTTGGTGAAGAAGTTGAGAATGCCTTTGCCATCGCCCGTCGCCGCGTCAAACAGCGCGCGGTGTTAATGGCGGCCGTTATCGTGCTGGTGTTCGGCGCGTTGAGCGGCATGCTCTGGGTCGGCGGCAATGATGTCTTAAATGGCACCATGAGCGCCGGCGACCTCGGCGCCTTTGTGTTTTACGCCATGCTGGTGGCGATGGGCGTGGCGACAATGTCCGAAGTCTATGGCGATTTACAGCGCGCCGTGGGGGCCACCGACCGACTGGTCGATTTAATGACCGCCAAAGCCACCATTCTGCCCCCCAACACTGTGGCCGTTAGCGCCACTGAACTCGCCGCCGAGGTCAGCTTTAAGCAGGTCAATTTCAACTACCCCTCACGACCCGAACAAAAAGCCCTGGAGGACTTTTCCATCCACATTCCCGAGGGCAAGGTGGTGGCCTTAGTCGGGCCTTCGGGCGCGGGTAAGTCCACCGTCTTCGAATTGATGCAACGCTTTTACGACCCACAAGCCGGCGCCGTACTGCTCGGCGACACCGATATTCGCGAACTGTCACCGGCCGATCTGCGCCAGCAATTGGGTGTGGTCTCCCAGCACCCCGCCCTGTTCAGCGCCGATGTCAGCCACAATATTCGCTACGGCAAACCCGATGCCAGTGACGAGGAGGTAGAAGCTGCCGCGCAGGCCGCCTATGCCCACGACTTTATCGAACAACTACCCGAGGGCTACGCCAGCTTTCTCGGCGAACAGGGTGTGCGCCTATCGGGCGGACAAAAGCAGCGTATCGCCATCGCCCGCGCCATTCTCAAAAATCCCCGCCTGCTACTGCTCGACGAGGCCACCAGCGCCCTCGATACCCACAGTGAGCAGCAGGTGCAATTGGCCTTAGACAAACTGATGGAAAACCGCACCACTTTGATAATTGCCCACCGCCTGTCGACCATCCTCCACGCCGACCATATCGTGGTGATGGATCACGGCAAGCAGGTGGCCAGCGGCACCCACCAACAATTACTCAAGGAGAGTGAGCTCTACGCCAAACTGGCGGCGGCGCAATTTGGCGGTGTCGACTGAAACTGGGAAGTTAGAAGTGCTTGACGCCAGTCAGGTGGTACCTCACAGACTCGCCACGGCGATAGCGCCAGATGGACAGGCGTTTATCCGTATCTGGCATTAAGTGACCGGCAGCATCATCGGCCTCGACAATAACAATTTGCCGCTGCGCAGAATCAATATAAAAAGAATGATCACCACCTATTGAGTACTCAGCCATAAGTCCCGACGCCGGACAACTGACCACCAATTCACCGGAAAGTGACCGGGTTTTTTTCAAAAAACATTGCCCAAGATCATCTTCAAATGCCCATACCGTGGTTTTTTTGCCACTAAAACCGGTGATATCATAATTTTTATCGGAAAAATAAATCATGCGCTGAACATTCATGTGATGCTCCCGCTCGCTAAACTCACAGGACAAACTCTGATTGGCAAAGGTCGGCCGCACGGCAGGCTCATCCGTAGCTGCCTGCACGCCAAGCAATTCGGCCCTGGCCTTAATTGCACCAGCTTCGCCGGAATTTAAGGCATAGGTAAGACGGTACACAGAAAATTTATGCCATGCGGTTTTATAAGAGGGATGGGGCCCCAAGCGCCTCGTTAAAACACCCTGTTTACGCTGCAGCAACAGACTTACCACATCGGCGGATAGACAAATATCATGTATAAAGGCGGTCTCAAAAGGTTGCGTACAAGCCGTCAATAAAACCAACGTAAACATGGCTCTACTACGCCGTAAAAACCCCATTATTAAAATTCCCTTAGCTTTAATTAAGGTAAACACCACCGTCTCGCCGAGAAAAACAATGACCCTTTCCCGGGGCGATGATCAAAAGAAAAAACACAAAGGCTCTTCTCAAGACCCAGTAGATACAGTAATTTAGGCGCACTAAAAAATATAAGAAGAGTATTTCTATCTCGGTTAACTTCCTCCCCTCTATATCAAATTGACCTCATAATGTAGGAATAATAATGATTACCGCAAAAGACATGTACTTTCACACGCCCACCTCCGACGATCACTACTGGGCGGAAACCAACTATTTTGGCTTTTATATCCCCGAAGAGGCAATTCACGTTAACGTCTACGTGCTAACCCGCCAAAACGCCGGTGTTGTCTTATCCAGTATTACCGTCACCGATGGCTTTTCCAACTCGCCCCACCTGGTGCGCTACAGCAATAACCAGGTACACCTGCCCTTTCCGAAGAGCAATTTTGACGATTACAGCTTGGAAAATGGCCTGTCAATTAAATGCACCAAGCCGGTAATGGATTACGATATTAAATTTGACGACCAGCGTGGCGTTAACATAGACGTGCAATACAAGGCGCTGATGGCACCCTACGATATTCACGATCCGGAGCAGGACCCCTTAGCCGCCTCCGCCGACGATCATGTTTCCGCCACCGCCTATGCCGGGCACTGGGACCAAACGGGGCGCGTCACCGGTACCTTCACCATCGACGGCAAGACCTACGACGTTAATTGTGTGTCGAGCATGGATCACAGCTGGGGCGAGCGCAAAGAGGATCAGTTTCAAAATTTTTGCTGGCTCAACGCCAACTTCGACAACGACCTTAGCATTCATTGCATCTGGATTATTAACCCCGACGATCCGAATCACTATCAAGCCATTGCCCACGGCTATATACGCGAGGGCGATGAGGTCTACGGTCTCGTCAAAGGCTCCGGCAAACTGGTGCGCAACGAGCGACTGCACCAGCACATGGAGCTGCAGGTCGAAGATGTACGCGGCAAGATCCACAACTTTAGCGGCGCGGCCTTTACCTCCAACCCCTGGCAACCCTGGCCCTTCGTCTACTGCACTCAATCCTTCCTGCGCTGGGATCTCGACGGCGTCACCGGCTGGGGCGAGGTACAAGACGTCAGCATGTAGCTATATAAATTCAAGAGCTAACACATAGGCCAACGCGGCCAGCCATAAGCGCTGGCCGCGTTGGCCTGTTGTGCGAATAATAAAATTCCATAAAAAACAAACAATAAAAACCATGATCAATACAGAAACCTTACGACTGCGTGACCAACCCACCGCCGAGTGGATAGCCGCCATCAGAGCCCGCTATCCGGTCGAGACCGCTATCGATAATGTACTGACCCGCAAGCTGCGCAATCGCACGCAAACGGCGGCCCATCAGACCGACTTCGAGCACCTCGAGACCCACCTGGTCAGCTACCTAAAGCACACCACCGGGCAGACCGATCTGCAACTCAGCGATTTAAAACGCCTCACCGGCGGTGCATCGAAAGAGCAATTCACCTTTATGCTGACCTGGAATCAGGACTCCGGCGCACGCACCACCCGCAAGCTAATGCTGCGCATGGATCCCTCCGAGTCGGTGGTGGAAACCCACCGTTTGCGCGAGGCCCAGGTACTGCGCGCGATGTCCGGTGAGGTACCGGTGCCGGAGGTTTTCTGGGTTGAACATAGCGATGAATTTCTCGGCCATCCCTTTTTAATTGCCGGCTTTGTGGTCGGCACCGTGCAACCCGACGACGGCGGCAAGGTCACCGGGCTGGGCATGTCTTTTGAACCCGAATTGCGCGCCACCCTGCGCGACCAGTTCGTGCGCCATCTCGCCACCATCCACACCGTCGACTGGCGCAATAAAGACCTCAGCGCTTTCGATGCCCCCGCAGCAGGCACTACGCAAGCCAATGAATGGTCGGTCGGTGCCTGGGAGCGCATCTGGCAGGAAGACACCATGGAGGCCCACCCCATCATGGAGCAGGCCGCCATTTGGCTGAAAGAAAACATGCCGGTGGTCGAAAATCCGGTAATTCAGCACGGCGATTACCGCAGCGGTAATTTCATGTACGACGACAAGGGGCAGATCAACGCCATCCTCGACTGGGAGCTGTGCCACATCGGCGACTTTCACGAAGACCTGGCCTACAACCGCTGCAAAATGCTCGGCACCCCCGATGACAAGGGCGGCTTTCGCTGCAGCGGCCTGCTCTACTTTGACGAGTTCGTCGAAAAATACCAGGCCTATACCGGCTTCACCGTCGATAGGCAGCGCCTCAAGTGGTACGACATTTTCACCTATTACAAGATGACCTCAATCTCTTGCACCAGCCTGCGCATCGCCCACGCCAAGAAAACCCACCTCGACGCGATGATGAACTTAATCGGCGGCGTCGGTTTTCTCGCTGCCTCCGAGCTGGCTCGCTTACTGGAAGAGGTGTAGAGGCCCGCGCAAAGTCCAGCAATGACAGACCCAAAATTCAAGACTCATAATAAAAAAGCACACCATGAATAAGCCCGACACGCTTGAACAATTCCGCCAGCAAACGACAGACTGGATAGCACAACACTACCCCCCCCAGCTACGCCCAACCCCCGGCGCCTCGGGGGAGGATCCCCGGCAATTAAAAATCCACGAGGCGGACTGGCTCGCTCTGTTGGCCAAACAAGGTTATCTAGCACCCAGTTGGCCCCGGGAATACGGTGGCGCCGGTCTCAGCGACGAGCAGGTTCGCGTGCTCAATCAGGCACTGCGCAAAGCGCAGGTGCGCTCGCCACCGATCAGTGCCGGCCTGTCTCTGCTGGGGCCAGTATTGCTGGAACACGGCACCCCGGCACAAAAGGCCCAGCACCTGCCGAAAATTGCCCGCAACGAAAGCTTCTGGTGTCAGGGTTATAGCGAGCCGGGTGCCGGCTCCGACCTGGCCAGCCTCAGTACCCGTGCCGAATTAGAAGGCGACGAATTTGTCGTCAACGGACAGAAAATCTGGACCTCCCACGCCGACGCCGCCGACTGGATGTTTTGTCTGGTGCGCACCGATCGCGAGGCACCCCAGCACGAAGGCATCAGCTTTCTACTGATCGACATGAGCACACCCGGCATTTCTGTGGCGCCGATTCGCTTAATCAGCGGCCCCTCGGCCTTCTGCCAGACCTTCTTTGATGATGTACGGGTACCCAAAGACAACATCATGGGCCAGCTCGGCCAGGGCTGGACACTGGCCAAACAACTGCTGCAACACGAACGCCAGGCCCTGGGCTCCATCGGACGCGGCGATGCTCGCCGCGCCCTCACCCTGCCAGAGTTAGCGGCTCAAGAGATTGGCATCAATGCCGCCGGACAGATTGCCGACCCGGTGCTGCGCGACCAAGTCGCCCAGTGCGAACTCGACAGCCTGGCGCTGCGCCTGACCATGAGCCGCAGTGCCGATGAGGCCCGAGCGGGGCAGGGCAGTGCCCATATCGCCTCGACGCTGAAGCTCTATGGCAGCGAACTCACCAATCGCCGCCACGAGCTGATGATATCGCTGCGCGGTGCCGACGGCATCGGCTGGGAGGGCCCCGGTTTCACACCGGCAGCCCTGCGCACTACCCGCCAGTGGCTGCGCGCCAAGGGCAATTCCATCGAGGGTGGCAGCAACGAAATTCAGCGCAATGTCATCGCCAAGCGCCTGCTTGAGCTACCCGAATAACAGACCTCGATCATCGAAAAATAAGACGCCGATAGAGAGCGACAGGAAAAGCCATGGCCTTAATTCTCAGTGAAGAACAGCAGCTGCTGAAAAACTCCGTCCGCAATTTTGTCAATTCAAACTTCCCCGTCGATCAGGTACGCCAACTGCGCGATGGCGACGATGCGCTGCGTTACTCCCGCCAGCTGTGGCAGCAAATGGCCGAACTGGGCTGGGCCGGCATTATCTTCCCCGAGGAGTACGGCGGCCTCGGCTTGGGTTATGCCGAGCTGGGCGTGGTGCTCGAAGAACTGGGGCGCTCACTGGCCGCCCAACCCTTTTTATCCACCGTATTACTGGCCGGCAATGTCCTCTTGCTCGGCGGCAGTGAAGAGCAAAAACAGCAGTGGCTGCCGCAAATCTGCAGTGGTGAGGCCACCCTGGCTCTGGCTTTTCAGGAAACCGGGCGCTTCTCACCCTGGCAGGTCGAGACGCGTGCAGAAACGACTAAGGACGGTTTTTGCCTGAATGGCGAAAAGCGCTTTGTGCTCGATGGCTACGGTGCCGAGCAATTACTGGTGCTAGCGCGCACCTCTGGCTCAGCCGGTGACAAAGAGGGCCTCAGCCTGTTCCTGCTGGCAGCGGATACACCCGGCCTCAGTATCACCCCGCTAAGTCTGCTCGATAGTCGCAATGCTGCTTTAACTACCTTTGATAATGTTGAAGTGCAAACCAAGCACCTTGTCGGTGAACTCGATCAGGCGGCAATCATTCTTGAACCCGTCTTCGATGGTGCCAGTGCCGGACTGAATGCCGAATTGCTCGGCACCCTGTCGGAGGCCTTTGAACGCACCCTCACCTATTTAAAAACCCGCCAACAATTCGGCGCCCTTATCGGCTCCTTTCAGGCTCTGAAACACCGCGCCGCCGATATGTTCTGCGAGCGCGAACACGCCATTTCACTAACCCGTGAAGCTCTGCGCGCCATCGACGAGCAACGCGATGATGCCGCCCTACTGGTCAGCGCCGCCAAGGCGCGCACCGCCGATGTCGCCAACCTGATCGGCCGCGAATCGGTGCAGATGTTCGGCGGCATCGGCATGACGGACGAGGAGGATATCGGCCTCTTTATGAAGCGCGCCCGTGTCGCCGAAATAACCCTCGGCGACGCCCGCTATCACCGCCAACGCTTTGCCAGCCTCAGTGCCTTTTAATCAAAACCAGCATTAGTTGTTGCGGCTATATTCAGTGAACCCAATACTCTAAAACGTTATAAAACGCCGCCAACATCGCCCTTAAGTTTCTAGCGTTTTAACCGATACGGTAGAGGTAAGCAGCTCTTTAAGCATTTTGCACAACACACCGGCAGGCACACACAGGTAAGCACCATGGAAACCTCACACTTTGGCGCCAATATCTCAAGCTTGGCACACACCACCGACAAGCGCGCGGACCCCTTCGGGCAAACCGTTTCAGCGCTGGCCCATGACAAAAAAAATGCGACGGAAAACACCAGCCTCGACGCAGCCATCATCAATAGTCATTTATCCCTCAGCACTGGAGATACGGACAAGGCCTTAACGCTGCTCCTGAAAACGGCCATAGAGGGTATTAATGCCGAGCTAGAACCGACACTCGGCGCCAATGCCCTGCAAACGGCTGTCGATGGGGGCCTCGATGTAAGCCCCGAGGCAACCGCCGAACGCATCGTCTCATTAAGCACCGCCTTTCTACCGGCCTATCTCGATGCCAACCCAAATCTAGATTTTGAAACGGCCGTCAATCAATTCGTCGATGTCATTAGCGGTGGCATTGATCAGGGCTTTGCCGAGGCGCGGGAAATACTCGGTGGGCTACAAGTGTTAGAGGGCGATATCGCCAGCAATATCGACGCGACCTACGAACTAGTGCAGGACAAACTGGCAAGCTTTGTCGAAAACTTGAACGCAAGCCAGAAACCAGCTGAAGTATCCGCAGGGCAGGCTCTGGCCCTTGAATAAATTGGATGACCTGGGCCATAAGAACCATAGATATTGTTGTAGGTATAACCCCGGCGCCAATAGCTGGGGCCGGAATCCACTGGCTTAATATTTTTTTTAAGTGCCCCAGCCATATAGGCATCGAGCTTCACCTGATCGCCTGGATCAAAACCCTTTGCCATCACTTCATTATCAGCTGGCGCTGCATGACAGCCATCTCATCTTCTTCAGAGTCGGCAAAGGAGGGCGTAACAAAAAAAATGGGGGTAGGGATAGGGGATAGGGAATACAAATTGAATAAACACTGACACTCCTCCATAAGTTTCGAGCCAGGCTAGCTATCCATAGCTAACTTACTACAAGTATTAGATTGAGCCAGACTGCCCAAGCCCCCATCTAAGCAGGCCCCATAGTAGGGGGCAACACGTCCGCTTAGTGGCGAACCATTCTTAACGTGGTTTCGCAATTACCAAAGCAATCAGCCCCGGTGGCCTACAACAATACGCAAAACCAGGGTACACCTCTGCCCAGACCCTATAAAAACAATCCGTAAGAGCTGGTTTTTCAGACTAAATACTGTGGTGCTCGCTTGCTATTCTGACCTTGCCCGCCTTAAACCAAACAAGGCCAGAAATTCACTCTCATCATGATACAAACAGAGACAAGCATCGCCCTGTTCGTATCAAAAAGCACGCTTAGTCAACGATAGCCAACAGCTCAACATCAAAAACCAAGGTTGCGTTGGGGCCGATAGCACCACCAGCACCCTTCTCGCCGTAGGCCAAAGCTGAGGGCACATACAAACGCCACTTCGCGCCTTCCTTCATCAACTGCAGGGCTTCTGTCCAACCGGCGATAACGCCATTGACGGGGAACTCGGCTGGCTCGCCACGATCGTAGGAGCTATCGAACACGGTGCCGTCGATCAAAGTGCCGTGGTAGTGGGTGCGAACCTTGGCCGTACTACCGGGAATGGCCCCCTTACCTTCACTTAATACTTCGTACTGCAGGCCCGAATCAGTGACAGTAATACCGTCGCGCTTGGCATTCTCGGCGAGGAACTCGACACCCTGTGTGGACAGCTTACCGGCCTCTTCGGCCTGTTTTTTCTGCACTCGACCATTCACCTCTTCAAACGCGGCCTTCATAACGTCGGTATCGATCTGCGGTGGCTGGTTGGTGTAGGCGTCGCTAAGACCTTCGATAACCGCTGCAAGTACCAGCTCATCAAAGGGGCTCCCGGCCAACTGATCGCCCATCTGGCGGCCAATGCCGTAGCTAACTTGTTGTTCAACGGTGGTAAATTTGTCAGACATAATTCGATACTCAGCAAAATAAAACAGCATCTTAGCACGACATAATTCTGCAAAGCTCGGCAAAAAAGAGCGCATAGCGACCATTGAGCTGCGCTGTCTTTTGGTGTTGAATTAGCCAGCCATTTTTAAACCCAACTTATTCACTTAAAAAGGAAAAATCATGACTGAATCCATTAATGGAAAAATAGCCCTCGTGACTGGTGCCGCCGGAGGTATTGGCGCTGCCGCAGCAGAAATATTTGCCGAGAAAGGTGCCAAGGTTGTCGTTGCCGATATTAATGAAGAGGGCGGCAAGGCGACTGTTGAGCGCATTGTTGCCGCCGGTGGTGAAGCGGTGTTTCAACGCTGTAATGTTGCCGTTGAGGCCGATGTTATCGCCCTCGTCAAACGAGCCGTGGATACCTACGGGCGACTCGATATCGCCTTTAATAACGCCGGTATCGAAGGCGAAGCGGCAACCACGCCCAATTGCACTATTGAAAATTTCGACCTCAACATCGACGTCAATCTCAAAGGCGTGTTTATGTGCATGAAATATCAGATCAACCAGTTCCTCGCCCAGGGCGACGGTGGTGCCATCGTCAATACGGCATCGGTTGCTGGTCTCGTTGCAGCCAAGGGTGTACCCGCCTATGTTGCCGCCAAACACGGCGTGGTCGGTCTGACCAAAACAGCGGCCATTGAGTTCGCCAAAAAAAGGATTCGCGTTAACGCCGTATGCCCCGGCGGTATTCGCACCGAAATGCTACAGCGCGCCCTCGACGAAAAGCCTTGGGTTGAAAAGCAGCTGCTCAAATTACAGCCCATCGGCCGCCTCGGTGACCCGGCTGAAGTTGGCAAGGTGGTGGTGTTTTTATGCTCCGACGACGCCTCTTTTGTCACCGGCCACGCCATGCCTGTCGATGGCGGTTGTGTGGCAATATAAACCACGGGGCAAGTGAGCTAATGCTGACTTGCCCGATTCCCCCGGCTCATCATTAGCTCGTCATAATAAGGAAAAATACCATGGACTTTGTCGCCTTCGTTACCCTGCTTTTACTCGCCCAATACCTGTTCTTTATGGCCATGACCGGCAAGGCCCGCGACGAGTTCGGCATTAAAGCGCCCGCCACTACCGGCAATGAAGTCTTCGAGCGCATTCTGCGCGTGCAACTCAACACCCTTGAACAGCTGATAGTCACCCTGCCGCTAATGTGGCTTTGCGCCCATTATTTCAGCGCCAGCTTTGCCGGCATTATGGGCCTGGTGTTTTTTGCGGGTCGCGTGCTCTACCGCAAAGCCTATATCGCCGACCCGAGTACGCGAACCACCGGCATGGTGATGGGCTTTTTAGCCAATATTCTACTGCTGATTAGCGCCGCCTTTGGCGTCATTTTTTAACACCCCCTTCAGTATTAAGGGCGCGGCCCTGGCGTCAGCTTGAATTAGCACTAATCATCTGCTAGATTCCGTCGCAATAGTTGACGTTAACGTTAACGAAATAACAAGCCGTTAAAATTAGTATTAGCCACTGACCAAATTTCCGGGGCATAAAAAAGCGCCTCAAAGAGAAGCCCTATGAGCCGTATTCAGTCGTCGATCAATCCGCAATCTGCCGCCTATAAAGAAAACGCTGAGCACTACGCAAAGCTGCTCGAAAAGCTAAGAGAGCGCCACAGCGAAGCCGCCACCGGCATTCGCGAAAAGCTTATCGTGCGCCACCGCGAGCGCGGTAAAATGCTCGCCCGCGAGCGTATCGATCAACTGGTCGACAGCCATACGGCCTTTCTCGAACTCTCCCCCCTCGCCGCCTACGGGCAGTACAAGAACGAGGTGCCCTCGGCGGGCATCGTCACCGGCATCGGCCAAATTTGCGGTGTCACTTGCATGATTATTGCCAACGACGCGACGGTGAAGGGCGGCTCCTTTTTCCACGAGACGGTGAAAAAACACGTCCGCGCCCAGGAAATTGCCGACCAAAACAACTTGCCCTGTATTTATCTGGTCGACTGCGGCGGCGCTTACTTGCCCGAGCAGGACAGGGTTTTCCCCGACAAAGAGCACTTCGGCAATACCTTTTATCGTCAGTGCCAAATGTCGGCCAAAGGCCTGCCGCAAATCTCGGCGGTATTTGGCGGCTGTACGGCGGGCGGTGCCTACATTCCCGCCCTCTCGGATGAAAATATTATGGTGCGCGGCAATGCCCGCATTCACCTCGGCGGGCCCTCCATCGTTAAGGTCGCCATTAATGAAGAGATCGACGGCGAAACCCTCGGCGGTGCCGAAATGCACAGCAAGGTATCGGGCGTTAGCGACTATTTAGCCGAAGACGAAGACGAAGCCCTGGCGCGGATTCGCGAAATCATGGCCAAGCTCAACTGGCCAACAAAATGCCACGCCGACACGCGCCCAGCATTGCCACCACGTTACAGCCCGGAAGAACTGCCCGGCGTGGTCAGCGCCAATCCGAAAATACCCTACGATGTACGAGAGATTATCGCCCGCCTAGTGGACGACAGTGACTTCCACGAATACAAACCCCTCTACGGCGACACGCTGATTTGCGGCACCGCCTATATCCACGGCTACCCGGTGGGATTAATTGGCAATAACGGCGCGCTGTTTTCGGAGTCATCTTTAAAAGGCGCGCACTTTATTGAGCTCTGTAATCAACGCAATACGCCACTGTTGTTCCTGCACAACATCACCGGCTTTATGGTCGGTAGCGAAGCCGAGCGCGGCGGCATTGCCAAAAACAGCGCCAAGTTCGTTTACGCCCAGGCGACTTCGCGAGTGGCTAAATTTTCAGTAATCGTCGGTGGCTCTTACGGCGCGGGCAACTACGGCATGGCCGGCCGTGGCTTTTGGCCAAACTTCCTGTTCACCTGGCCATCCGCCAATTGCGCCACCATGAGCGCCGATATCGCCAGCAATGTCATGACCGAATTGCGCCGCTCCAGTCTCAAAGGCGGCGAAGCCACTGCCGAAGAGTTGCAGGAAATTGAAGACGGCGTGCGCGCCCAGTACGGTGAGCAGAGCGACCCCTACTACGCCACCTCGCGGCTGTGGGATGACGGCATTATCGAACCCGCCGACACCCGCGACGTGCTGGGTCTGTGTTTAGCACTGGCCGCTGCCAAAGAACCCGACACCGGGCCATCACCGGTGTATCGCATGTGATGACACATCATCAACCCAATAAAAACGCCGCTCTCCTGCCCTTCTTAAAGGTGTGTCAGTCACTATGATCAAATCACTACTCGTCGCCAACCGAGGCGAAATTGCCGTACGCATTATGCGCACCTGCCAAAAACTCGGCATCCGTGCCGTCGCCGTTTATTCCGAGGCCGACCGCTACGCCCGCCACGTCGCCCAAGCTGACGAAGCCGTACTGATCGGCCCCGCTGAAAGCGCCCAGTCCTACCTGAAAGCCGAACATATTATTGCCGCTGCTCAACAGACTGGCGTCGATGCCATCCACCCCGGCTATGGCTTTCTCTCGGAAAGCGAAGCCTTGATTAGCCTCTGCGAACGCGAGGGCATTATTTTTGTCGGCCCCAACCGCGAGGCGATTCGACTGATGGGCTCCAAGATCGAGTCCAAGGCACTGGCGCAAAATGCCGGTGTACCGACGATTCCCGGCTACCACGGTGCCGATCAATCCGCAGCCACCTTATTGAGTGAAGGCGATAAGGTCGGCTATCCGCTGATGATCAAAGCCAGCGCCGGTGGTGGTGGCAAGGGCATGCGCCGCGTCGACAACAGCGAGCAACTGGTGCGCGAACTACCCCAGGCCAAACAGGAGGCACTCGCTGGCTTTGGAGACGACAAGGTCTTACTCGAAAAGCTGATTGAAGAACCGCGCCATATTGAGGTGCAACTGGCCGCCGACCACCACGGTAACACCGTGCATTTATTCGAGCGCGAGTGTTCGATTCAGCGCAACCACCAAAAGGTCATCGAAGAAGCCCCAGCCGGTTTTTTAAGCGACAAACAGCGACAGCTACTTTTCAGCAGCGCCATCACGCTCGGCCAGGCGGTTAACTACGACTCCCTCGGCACCGTCGAGTTTTTACTCGACCAACGCAACGGCGAAGTTTACTTTCTAGAAATGAACACCCGCCTGCAAGTCGAACACCCGGTCACCGAAGCCATTACCGGCTTCGATCTGGTCGAGTGGCAAATACGCATCGCCGCCGGTGAACAGCTGCCCTGCGCTCAGGATGACATTCGCGGTAATGGCTGGGCCATCGAAGCCCGCGTCAACGCCGAAGATCCCGGCAATAATTATCGCCCCCAGACCGGTACTATTGCTCTGTACAGCGAGCCTGAGCACCACGATGTACGCATCGATAGCGGTGTGCAAGCGGGCTCCGTACTCGGCCCCTATTACGACCCCATGCTGGCCAAGGTGGTTGGCATTGGCGCCAACCGCGAACAAGCGCGCAGTGCCTTACAGCGCGGCATCGACGGCTTCACACTCAGCGGTGTCGGTAATAACCTGAGCTTTTTAGGCGACATTCTGCGTCACCCGAACTTTGTCGACAAAGCCCTGACTACGCGCTTTTTAGAAGAGTCTTTCATCGGCGGCTGGCAAGCGAAAAGCACCGACAGTAAGACGCTGGTTTGCGCGGCCATTGCCCGCATTATGCTGATCGAAAAACAAGATACCCGGGTGCATAACTCCCCCTTTCAAACTCTCGGCGCCTTTCGTGTACTCGACAGGGCCGGTTTGGCGGGCCAGAGTCGCGTGATTCTTAAAGACGAGTTGGATGAGACGAACAGCATTCACCTTGTCACCATTAGCGGCGCACAGGGACGCTACCAGCTCAGCGCTCAGGTAATCGGTGCAGACGAAGCCAAAAGTGAGCACAGCATCCTCGCTGGTTGGATCGGTGAGCAAAACCTGCAAGTTGAGATAGACGGCCATAGCCTCAATTTTAGCGTCGACAATAGTGACGCTGCCATCACCCTCACCTTTAAAAGTGCCAGCCAGCGCTATCTCTGCCTCAGCGAGCAAGACCTGGCACTGGGCAAGGGCCACAGTGCCGCTGGCGGCGATAGCAGCATTACCGCCTCACTGCCCGGGCAAGTGGTCGAGATCAAAGTCGCCACGGGCGATAGCGTTGCCAGTGGCGACACCCTGGTGGTACTCGACTCGATGAAACTGCTGCATAATCTCAGCGCCGCGAGCGATGGCGTGGTCGGCGAAATTTTCTGCAGCGTCGGCGACAGCGTTGGAGGCGGTGCCGTACTGATTGAGCTAGAACCCACCGAATAAACACTCAAGTATTTCTATAAGCTAAGCCCACAACCCAGACAAGCCGAGGAAGACCATGAACCAACTGTATTTTTCTGAAGAACAAAACATGCTACGCGAGCAGATTCGCCGCTTTGTCGAGCAGGAGATCGTGCCCAACGGCGAAGCCTGGGAAGAGGACGGCTTTGTGCCCCGCGATGTACTGCGCAAGATGGGTGACCTGGGCTTCCTCGGTATTCGCTATGGTGAGGAGTACGGCGGCAGCAACATGAACACCCTGAGCAGCGTGATACTCGCCGAAGAGCTGGGCCGCTCCAGCTTTGGCGGTTTTGCCGTCACTGTGATGGTGCATACCGATATGGCCTCGCCCCACCTGGAAAACTTCGGTAGCAAGGCCCAGAAAGACAAGTACATGCCCGACCTTATCAGCGGTAAAAAGATTTGCGCCGTTGGCGTCACCGAGCCCGATGCCGGTTCCGACGTCGCCGGCATGCGCACCACCGCCGTCGAAGATGGCGACGACTATGTACTCAACGGCACCAAGATGTTTATCACCAACGGTGTCAAAGGTGACGTCTATTTTGTCGCCGCGAAAACCGACACCACCGTTAAAGCCTCACGGGGCGTGACCATCTTCATCGTCGACAAAGGCACACCCGGCTTCACCGTCAGTCGCGCTCTCGATAAGCAGGGCTGGCGCAGTTCCGACACCGCCGAGCTGGTGTTCGACAACTGCCGCGTGCCAAAAGCAAATATCCTCGGCGAGCTCAACAAGGGCTTTTACTCCATCATGCGCAACTTCCAGAACGAGCGCACCGTGCTGGCCGCTCAGTCGATTGGCGAAGCCGCCAAAGCGCTGGAAATCACCCTGCAATACGTTCAAGAGCGCAAAGCCTTTGGTGGCACCCTTTGGGAGAAGCAGACTATTCGCCAACGTTTAGCCATGTTACAGGCCAAGGTCGAAGCGGGCCGGCAGCTGACCTATCACGCCGCCTGGCTCGACTCCATGGGTGAAGATTGCGTGAAGGAAGTATCGATGGCGAAAGCTTTCTGCTGTGAACTGGTAAACGAAACCATGTACACCTGCCAGCAATTCCACGGCGGCTTTGGCTACATCCGCGAGAGCACCATTGAGCGTATGGTGCGAGATGCCCGCGTGCAAAGCATTGGCGGCGGTGCCACCGAAGTGATGCTGGAGGAGATCTCCAAACGTTCCATTATCGACTAGCGCCACCAGCACCAGCCAAGTACAAAAAAACCGGGACTCTCCCGGTTTTTTTGTACTCTGAGTAATATTCACTCATTAAAAAGCATTATTTTTATAACTATTCAGCGCCGTCTTCTGTCATTCATCAGCCATGACAACCGCCTGTTTCACGCAAAAAAAAATTGCCAACTCACGCAACTTTTACCTGCTATGACTAGTCTATTCTCCGCGCACATCCACTCAGCGCTGAGGCCGTCAGCAAAGAACGACAACGGCTTAAAGACTTTTACCAACTAGCTAACTTCGGGGTCACTGCTATGCCTTCACTCTCAAATCTAATTAAGCTCTCTGCCGGACTGGCACTTATCTCCCTGCCCGGCGCTGCCATCTCCGCCCCTGCAGATGGCCACTTCCGACCCGACACCCCTTTCGGCCTCGAGGACTTACCCCCCGGCCTGACCCGAGCCAAAATAGAGACCCTGCCCCTGGCCGCCCAAGAGCGCGCCGTGGCATGGCTGAATAGTTTCTCCTTCCACGAGAGCGACCTGGCCTACATCAAGGTTGATAATGAGGGCGGCGTTTTTTATCAAGACACCGTGCTCCCCGACGCCACTCCTGACGCAACGGAAGGCACCAGTGGCGATGGCAGCACACCGACCCTAGAAGCCGCCACCAATGTCTTTGCCCTGCACAGTAAACCGGGCGCCAGCAAGGTTTTCATCCTCGACTTTGACGGCCATGTGATTAGCGGCACCGCCTGGAATAACGGCGCAGAAGCCAGCTACTCGGCAACACCTTTCGATACCGATGGCAATTTCAACAATGTTAGTGATGCCGAGCGGGCCGCCATCCACGAAATATGGCATCGCATCGCCGAAGACTTTGCACCCTTTGATATCGACATTACCACCGAGGAACCGGCAGCGCTCACCAGTACTACTGGTCGCCTACTGATTACCCGCAACAGCGACCTCAACGGTAAAACCATGCCCTACAGTGGCAGTGGTGGTGTCGCCTATGTTGGCGCTTGGGGCTTCTCTAACTTCCCTTCGTACTACTCACCCGCCCTCGTTTATTACAACAATTTAGGTTCTGCCGCTAATTATATTGCCGAAGCAGCCTCCCATGAGGCCGGCCACAACCTCAACCTTAGCCATGACGGTTCAGCTAGTAGCACCTACTACAGTGGCCACGGCTCGGGCTACGTTTCCTGGGCACCAGTGATGGGCGTTGGCTACTACAACAATGTCACCCAGTGGAGTAAGGGCGAGTACAGCGGTGCCACGCAAACTCAGGATGATATGGCCATTATCGCCAGTCGATTGGCTTATCGCAGTGATGACCACTCGGCGAGTAGCAGTGCCGCCACGGAGCTGGTCATTGCCGCCGATGGCAGCATCGACGTTTCCAACCCCGAAACCGACCCGGCCAATACCATTGCCAGTAACAAGGGCATTATTGAAACCCGCAACGACATCGACACCTTCACATTCCTTTCCGGCGCCGGCAGCGTCGATATCTCCGCCATTCCCGCCTGGGATGCCTTTTATCGCAGCAGTCGACGCGGCGCCAACCTCGATATCGAACTCACCTTGTCCGACGATAGCGGCGTTATCGCCACCAGTGACCCGAGCGACAATACCGATGCACGAATCGTCCAAAACCTGCCCGCAGGCCGCTACTACCTTGAAGTCACGGGGGTCGGCAGTGCCACCTCGCCCTACTCCGACTACGGCAGCCTGGGGCAATACTTTATTACCGGTAGCGTGCCACCTGCGGGTGAAACGAGTGACACCACACCACCCAGCCCCAACCCCATGGGTTGGTCTGTGGCGCCCTACACCACTGGCACCAGTTCATTGAGTATGACGGCTCTGACTGCCAGCGATGACTCGGGTCAGGTCGAATACCAATTCACCTGTGTCGCCGGTGGTAGCGGCTGCACCAGCAGTGCCTGGCAAAGCAGTGCCACCTACCAGGCCACCGGGCTCAGCGCCAACACCAGCTATACCTATAGCGTGGGCGCTAGAGATCTCTACAATAATCTCACCACTGCCAGCAGCAGTGCCACGGCCACTACCGCCGCCAACAATGCACCCAGCGCAAGCAATGACAATGCCAGTGGCAATGAGGATAGCCCGGTCACAATTAATGCCCTAAACAACGACAGCGATCCCGATGGCCAGACCTTGAGTATCAGCGCTATTGGCTCGGCAAGTAATGGCACCACCAGTACTAACGGCAGCACTATTACCTACACACCGAATGCCGATTTCAATGGCAGTGACAGTTTTAGCTACAGCGTCAGTGATGGTGCCGGTGGCAGCGCCAGTGCTACGGTCAACATTTCTGTCAGCCCGGTCAATGACGCACCCACTGCGGTCAATGACTCGGCATCGGTCTCCACCAATAGCAGCGTCACTATCGACGTACTGGCTAACGACAGCGATAAGGAGGGATCAGCGCTAACCCTCGTCAGCGTCGGCTCCGCAAACAAAGGGAGTATCACCATCAGCGGCTCCAGCGTCATCTACACGGCCGGTAAAAAGCGCGGTAACGATACCGTGACCTATACTGTTAGTGACGGTGAAATAACCAGCAGCGCCAGTATTTCTATCGCTATCGGCGGTAACGGTGGTGGCGGTTCAACGGATGACGGCGGTAGTGGCGGTGGTAAGTGCCACCCCAAAAAGGGCTGTTAAGTAACATCCCATAAACCCCGAAAACAACCCATCTGGGGCAGCCTTCGAGCTGCCCTTTTTTTATTTCCCACTATCTACACCCAAACTCTACACCCCTATTTTGAGAAACAATCGGCAGTTTGAGTGTCCACAAATTGCCCAAGTTTATGGCTCAATTTATAGTGGGCTGCTAACTCTAGCAATAATCGCAGGCACAGATCTGTCATGAAGCATATCCTAGTGGTCGAAGACAGCCCCATGGTACTGAAGGTTCTCAAGCAATTTATCTCTCAGCACAAGGACTTAAAGCCCCAGTTTGCCGAGACGCTGGGCCAGGCGACGGAGCTTATCGCCCGTGCGACAACACCCTTTTTTGCCTGTCTTGCCGACCTCGGTTTGCCCGATGCGCCCAACGGTGAGATCGTCGAATTTTGTCTCGCCAAAAAAATACCGACCATTGTTCTCACCGGTAGTTATAACGAAGAAAATAGAAAATCTCTGATCGCCAGAGGTGTTGTTGACTATGTTGTCAAAGAAAGCCGCTTCGCCTATGAATACGCCGTAAAACTACTTATCCGATTAACAAAAAATGAAGAAACTCACGTCCTCGTTACCGATGACTCAGTCACGGCGCGAGCCCACCTGAAAAAACTATTAAAAACGCACCTATACCAGGTCAGCGAAGCGAAAGATGGCAAAGAAGCCATTGCCGTTCTAGAAAAAAACCCCGATATAAAACTACTGATTACAGACTACAACATGCCCATCATGGATGGCATAGAACTCACTAAATATGTGCGCCGCAAGATGGGCAACGACAAGCTAATTATCATCGCATTATCTTCGGAAAGTGATCGCTATTTATCGGCGCGTTTTATTAAAAATGGCGCCAGCGACTTCCTGAAAAAACCCTTTATTCATGAAGAGTTTTACTGCCGAATCATGCACAACCTTGAAGAGCGCGAGTTACTCGAACAGGTTCAGGACCATGCCGACAGGGATCATTTGACCGACCTTTACAACCGTCGTTATTTTAATAAAAAAGCCGAAGCCATGATCGTCGAAAACGAAAAAATCGGCATCACTATGGCCCTTTGCATTCTAGGCATTGACAACTTTAACGATATTAACGACAAACTCGGCCACGACTGCGGCGACCACCTGTTGATTGAGTTTTCAAAATTACTCACAACCAATATCGGTATGTTTGTATCCTGCCGCTATGGGGGCGGGGAGTTTGCGATGTTAATGCCAAAATTTACCGCCGAAAAAGCCGCTCGACTCACCGATGAGTTTAGAGATTTTACCAGCACGCAAGCAATTACATACCAAGACAAAGCCATTGATATCACCATTAGCGCTGGGGTTTGCGAAATAGAAAACAATGACTTTCCCACCGCCGTAGCCTCTAGCTATCAATCTTTGCGCAGAGCAAAAAAACAAGGGTATAACTGCGTGGTTCACACCAACCCTGCTTGAAACAACAGCGGCTTAAAGGGGCTGCGGAGAGCGTTGAAAACAGCCAGTGCTTACACGCTCAAGCCCCGCAATATCCCGCTCTGTACTGACGCTGACAAAACCCTCGTTTTGCAATAGTGTACGCACGGCCCCGGCCTGTTGGTAACCGTGCTCAATCAACAAAAAGCCCCCGGTACGCAAATAAGGTTTTGCCCCAGCAATAATTATTTCGATATCGGCGAGGCCATGGTGAGCAGAAACCAGGGCCGAGCTTGGCTCAAAGCGAACATCGCCCTCTGATAAATGATGGTCATCGGCGTCGATATAAGGCGGGTTAGTGACGATAAGATCGAATTTTTGTGGCGCAATATCCTTAAACCAATGGCTTCGCAGTACCCGAACATTATCCAAACTCAAGCGCTGGCGGTTTTTTTCGGCCAGGGCCACAGCCTCGGGCACGAGGTCGACAGCCATTATCTGCCACTGCTGACGCTCACTCGCCAGCGCCAGTGCAATGGCTCCGGTGCCGGTACCGAGATCAAGTACTTGGGCATCGGACTTCGCCATTGCCTGGAGAGCGGTTTCAACCAGCAGCTCGGTATCGGGCCGTGGAATCAAGGTCGTGGTATTCACCTCTAAGGAGAGGGACCAAAACTCCTTCTGGCCGGTTAAATAAGCAATCGGCTCGCCATCGGCACGGCGCTGCAGCAAGTCATTAAAGTACTGAGCTGTTTTTTGATCGAGTATTTTTTCTGGCCAGGTAAATAGATAGCTGCGTGGCTTATCGAGCACATGACAAAGCAACACCTCTACGTCGAGACGAGGACTGTCACTGACCGCCTCTAATCTCGAGGCAAGGCGCAACAACTCAGCGATAGTGGGCTTGTCTTGCAGCATCCTTAAATGACTTTTTATTCAGCCAAGGCGGCCAACAGCTCGGTCTGGTGTTCGGTAATTAAGGGCTTGATCACCTGTGCCAAATCGCCCTGCATTACCTCATCAATCTTATAGAGAGTGAGGTTGATGCGATGATCGGTGACCCGCCCCTGAGGGAAGTTGTAGGTGCGAATGCGCTCGGAGCGATCACCGCTACCGACTAGGCTACGCCGCAAATCCGATTGCTCCTGAGATTGTTGTTGCTGCAAACCATCGAGAATACGCGCCTGTAGCAATGACATCGCCCGCGCCCGGTTCTTGTGCTGGGAGCGCTCATCCTGACATTCGACCACGATGCCGGTCGGCAAGTGGGTCAAGCGAATGGCCGAATCGGTTTTGTTGACGTGCTGGCCGCCCGCACCCGAGGCGCGATACGTATCGACGCGTAGATCGGCCTTGTTAATTTCTACCGCGCCAATTTCATCGGCCTCCGGCAGAATCGCCACCGTACAGGCAGAGGTATGCACTCGCCCCTGAGACTCGGTCTCGGGAACACGCTGCACGCGGTGGGCGCCCGACTCAAATTTAAACTGAGAAAACACATCCTTGCCGACAATGCGCGCAATAATTTCTTTATAACCGCCGTGATCACCCTGGCGTTCGCTGACAATCTCAACCTTCCAGCCCTGTGTTTCGGCATAGCGGGAGTACATGCGGTACAAATCACCGGAAAATATCGCGGCCTCATCACCACCGGTGCCGGCTCGAATTTCAAGAAAAACATTGTGTTTATCGTTGGGGTCTTTAGGCAGCAGCAGGGTTTGCAATGTCTTTTCCAAACCGCTCAGCTCAGCTTCACCCTCACGAAACTCCTCTTGCGCCAGCTCCCGCATATCGGGGTCGCTGTCCTTGAGCATGGTTCGCGCCTCTTCCACATTTTCAGACACTTGCACAAATTGTTGGTAGGTTTTACTCACTGGCTCCAACTCGGCGTATTCTATCGACAGGCCGCGAAAGCGGTTCTGGTCGGCAATAACTTCCGCATCGCCGAGCAAATGCCCCACCTCGTCATGGCGCTCGGCAAGGCGATCCAGTTTTTCTAATAGCGAGGCTTTCATTGTTTGTCCCTTTTTTTGGTATCGGTATTGGCCGCTGCGACATTGGGGCCGGCCCCTTGCCGTACGCTCTCTTGCGAATGGCTGTCCGAAGATATTTCGCCCGCCGCCGGCAAATCAAATAAATCGCGAGTCCAGTTCATATAGTCACTGTCACCCTGTTCCCCCGCCCTTTTTAGTCGCGTGGTCGGTAGGTGTAAAAACTTATTGGTGAGCCCGTGAGCCAATTGGCGCAACACCTGTTCAGCGGGCTGGCCCTGGGCCACCGATGCCAGCGCCTTGTCGAGTTCGACATCGCGCATCGCGCCCAGCTTATCGCGAAAGGCGCGAATCGTACCCACCGCCTGCTGGCCACGCAACTGGCTCCGCCAGTTACTGACGCCCTGGCTGATAATCGTCTCGGCCTGGCCGGCGGCATCCTCTCGGTGCCGTAGATTCGCCTCTATCACCTCTTTCAGGTCATCGACGGTGTACAGATACACATCATCGAGCTGAGCAACTTGGGGCTCAATATCTCGGGGCACGGCAATATCGACCATAAATATTGGCCGATGCCGACGCCGCTTTAAGGCCGACTCCACCGCACCCTTGCCCAAAATGGGCAACTGGCTGGCGGTGGACGAAATAACAATATCGGCGCGGTGCAAGTGCTCGGGAATATCCGATAATAAAATCGCCTCGGCCGAGAAAATTTCCGCCATTTCTTGAGCTCGCGCTAAGGTCCGGTTCGCGACAATGATCTCGCCAACCCCCTGCTCGCGCAGATGGCGAGCCAGCAATTCGACCGTTTCACCGGCGCCAATCAATAGCGCGCTAACTTCTTTCATCGAGCTAAAAATGCGCTGCGCCAAACTCACCGCCGCATAGGCCACCGATACTGGGTTTTGGCCAATCGCCGTCTCACTGCGCACCCGCTTGGCAATGGCAAACACGCCTTGGAAGACCTGTGACAAGAGCCCGTCTGCCGTACCCGCCTTTTGCGCAACCGCATAGCTCGACTTCATTTGGCCGAGAATTTGCGGCTCGCCCAGCACCATGGAGTCCAGGCCACTGGCCACCTTCATCATGTGCTGCACCGCTGTATCACCCTCGAGCACGTAGTAGTTCCCGTCCAGGGCATCGGCCGGAAGCTGGTGGTGATCCACCATCCAGGCCAATAATGCGCTGTGCTCAACGCTGCCCGTGGCGTAAAGTTCGGTACGATTACAGGTCGAGAGTATCGCCAAGTTATCGGCGCCGCTGGCCTCTCGGCCCCGCTGTAAACTCACGATCATTTGATCGGGGGCAAAGGCAACTCGCTCGCGAATATCGAGACTTGCGGTACGATGGTTGATTCCAAGGGCAATCAGGGGCATAAAGGACCAATGTGGATATATTTCACAGTCACGGCTATTAAGCTAAGCACTACATAACCGTGGCAATTATACTGACAACACTCTGCGACGACAGTCCGGAAATTTTCTACTATGTACGACAAACCAGTACTTCTCAGTAAACTTACACTGTTACGCCAGCAATTCAAAAGTATCGCACCCGCTTTTGCCCTGCTGGCGCTAATAACAGCCTGCGCCTCACCAGAACTCCGTCAAAGCACCCGCGAGGACACCAGCGCTGCAGTTAGTGTCCTCGAGACCCGTAACGACACGTCATCAGTCGAGCGCGATTATCCCGTTCGACCCTTCTCAACACAAACCTTTTACGAATTACTCGTTGCTGAAATCGCCGGCACCCGGGGTGATCTTGATCTGGCGCTCGAAAACTACCACCGCCAAGCACTGGCCACACGCGATCCCGGTGTTGTCGCGAGGGCCGTCAGCACCGCCTCTTATCAAAAGAACAATGCCGCACTCCAGGAGCTGGGGGTTTTATGGGCCGAGGTAGAGCCGGATAATCTACAGGCTCGCAATATGGCCTTTTACGCCCAGGCGCAACAGAGCAATTTCAAGCTCGCCTTTGCCCACGCCGATTACCTGCTCGGGCAAAACCAAGGCAAATACATGGTCTTATTGCCCAGCTATACCACCGAGTCCAATGACCAACAACGCTTAATTCTTCTCGAGCAATACCAGAACGGCGAGAAGAAACACTCCGGTAAGCGCGACCTCTTACTGGGCAAAACCCTCGTCCTCACTCAGCTCGAACGCCATGACGAAGCCCTGGAGACCGTCCGCGATATTTTAAACCAACAACCCGACGACCAACCCGCCCGCCTCGTCGCCGCACAAATCCTCCACCGCGCCGGGCGCACCAACAAAGCCATAGCCGAGCTACAGCAGGGCCTCAAATACGCGCCCAAGAGTCAACAATTGCAGCTGCAATTGGTGCGCTTTATCACCAAGGAGGATCTCCCTCTGGCCATCGAAAAGATGGCGGCTCTGGTTGCACAAGCGCACGGCAACGACAAGTTCAAGCTGGCACTGGCCCTTCTGCACCGTGAAAACCACGATGGTAAATCGGCGCGCGTGATCTATCGCTCGCTGATCGACAAGGGCCACATGGTCTCGCAATCCCACTTCCAACTGGCCCGGATGGCCGAGCAGCGTTCAGCGCCAGACGACGCCCTGCAGCACTACCGACAGGTCAGTGATAACACGCTACTGTTACAGGCAACCTCGCGCATTTGCCAGCTACTGGCCAACCGCGGCCAACTCAACGAGGCTCGCCTGCACCTGCACCAATTGCGCCTCGAGCACCCCAATCACGCCAGCACTTTCTACCAACTCGAGAGCCAACTACTGATTGCACGCCAAGGCCCCCAAAGCGCTCAGGCCCTGCTCGATGAAGGGCTGGCCGAGCACCCGGATAATATCGAGCTGCTTTACAGCCGCTCCCTGGTTCACGAAAGACTCGGCAATATTGCCGCCACCGAAAAAGACCTGCGTGCCATTATTGAACAAGATACCGACAATGCCTCTGCACTCAATGCGCTCGGCTACACCCTGGCCACCCGCACCGAGCGCTACGACGAGGCCCTTGCGCTCATCCAGCGGGCGATCGCCATTCATCCCAACGATCCCGCCATTCGGGACAGTCTCGGCTGGGTACTGTTTAAACGTGGCGAGTACGACAAGGCCCTCGGGCACTTGCGGGCCGCCATGCACACCATGCCCGACCCCGAAGTCGCCGCCCACCTCGGCGAAGTACTGTGGGCAACCGGTGCCGAAGACGAGGCTCGCTCCGTTTGGAAAAACGCCATCGACGACAATCCGAGCAGCGAATTCCTCCTCAACACCCTGAAACGCCTGAACGTGCAACTCTAGCAATGGCCCAGCCCGAAGCACCTAGCTTGTAGAGTGCGCCACGCCAAATTATCCACACAACCAGCGGTGCTAAAAACCCAACCCTAATGCCTAAGTTACCAAAGCCCGGCTCCCGGCTTGCCCGCCACACTCGCGCCCTCAGCGCCCTACTCCTGATATTGATCGCTGGCTGTGCGCCGCTACAAGAACAGGCCAAACCCACTGCCAACATCACCCCAAACTCTTGGCCGGCACACCAAGTCGCCATGCAGGCCCTTCAACACTGGCAGCTCAAGGGCAAACTCGCCTATCGCAACGACCAAGATTCCGGCAGCGCCTGGTTTGACTGGACCCAGCGTGGCGACAGTTTCAAGATGTATCTCAGCGGACCCTTCGGCGTCGGCACGGTAACCATTAGCGGCGACTCACAGACTGTCACCCTCAGCCAGCCTGGGCGCGACGACATCAGCGCCGCTTCCGCCACCGCCTTAACCCGACGTCTTTTTGGTGCACCCCTGCCCGTAGAGCAACTGCGCTACTGGGTCAAAGGCATCCCCGCCAGCACATCGGCCAGCCTCGGCTTTAACGCCAAGGGCTTGCTCACCAGCCTAGAAAAAAACGACTGGAACCTTCGCATAGGTCGCTATACAGGTGACATCCGCGGCCCGTTACCGGGTAAAATCACCGGCCGCAGTGACAATCTCACGTTTACCCTGCTGTTAAAGGACTGGTCCTTTCCCGACGACACCCCAAACCCTTCATTTGATAGATAAGTAACTGTGACACAAGCCCAACTCAGCCTGCCGGCACCGGCAAAAATCAACCTATTCCTACACATTGTCGGGCGCCGCGCCGATGGCTACCATCAGCTACAGACCCTATTTCAATTGCTCGACTACGGCGACCAACTGGACTTCCAAGACCGCAATGACGCGATTATCACCCTCGGGCCAGCTCATCCACAGATAGCCGAGCACGATAATTTGGTGTACCGCGCGGCGCAAGCCCTTCAACAAGCAGCCCAAGCGCAGCAACCCAACAGACATTACGGCGCCGATATTCATTTGCGCAAGCGCCTGCCCCTCGGCGGCGGCTTGGGCGGTGGCAGTAGCGATGCCGCGACCACACTCATTGGTCTCAATCGCCTTTGGCAGCTCAATTTCAGCCGTGAGCAGCTGGCCGCCATTGGCCTTGAACTGGGTGCCGATGTACCCGTTTTCATTCACGGCCGCACCGCCTGGGCGGAGGGAATTGGCGAAATTCTGAGCCCGGTCGAGATGGCGCCACGCTGGTTTCTTATTCTCGCGCCCAACGTTGAAGTCGCCACCGCAATAATATTCTCACACCAGCAATTGACAAGGGACGCACACGCCATCACAATACGCGCCTTTCTCGAGCAGGGTGGCAGAAATGCTTGCCAACCCATAGCGGAAAAGCTCTACCCTGAGGTAAAAACAGCCCGCACATGGCTGGAGCAATACGCAACTGTTCGAATGACCGGCACCGGCGCCTGTCTATTTGCCTCTTTCGAGAGCGAAGAGCAAGCACGCTTGGTACTGGCCGATGTTCCGCAACGATGGCAGGCTTTTGTTGCCCGGGGAGTTAACCACTCTCCAGCCTATCGAAACGAGACATCGAGTAAGAGTTAAATAAGCTTTATTGGGGCGTGGCCAAGTGGTTAAGGCAACGGGTTTTGATCCCGTCACTCGGAGGTTCGAATCCTCCCGCCCCAGCCATATTTTCGACCCTCTGCGCCATTCGTGTTATCAGGATCCCCCCATGCCCAACTTGATGTTGTTCTCAGGAAATTCTAATCCACAGCTGGCAAAGGAGATCGCCTGCCACCTCGGCCTCACAATCGGCGACGCACAGGTCAGCCAGTTCTCCGACGGTGAGCTCAGCGTACAAATCAACGATAACGTGCGCGGCCGCGATGTTTTCATTATTCAGCCCACCTGTGCACCGACCAATAAAAACCTGATGGAACTGATTTTTCTGGTCGACGCCATGCGCCGCTCTTCAGCTGGACGCATTACCGCAGTCGTGCCCTATTTTGGCTACGCCCGTCAGGACAGACGCGTGCGCTCGGCGCGAGTGCCGATCAGCGCCAAGGTGGTCGCCGACATGATCAATAACGTCGGTGTTAACCGCGTCTTGACCGTCGACCTACACGCCGAGCAAATTCAAGGATTTTTTGACTGCGCGGTCGACAACGTCTACGGCTCGCCGGTATTGCTGGACGATATTGAAAAACAAAATTACGAAGACCTGCTAGTGGTGTCACCCGATATCGGCGGCGTGGTGCGCGCCCGCGCGATAGCCAAGCAGCTCAACACCGATCTGGCGATTATCGATAAACGCCGCCCCGAGGCCAATCAGGCCCAGGTGATGAATATTATCGGCGACGTCAGCGGCCGCACCTGTCTATTGGTCGACGATATTGTCGATACTGCCGGCACCCTGTGCAAGGCCGCCGAAGCGCTGAAAGAGCACGGCGCCAAACGCGTCGTTGCCTACTGCACTCACCCGGTATTATCCGGCAAGGCCATCGACAACATTGCCAACTCTCAACTCGACAGTTTGGTCGTTACCAACAGCATTCCCCTCACCGACGAAGCGCGGGCCAGCAAGCAAATCCGCCAACTGTCGCTGGGCCATATGCTCGCCGAGGCCATTCGCCGGGTCAGTAACGAAGAATCCATCAGTGCCATGTTTAACTAAATTAAGTCCAATATTGCACCGATAAACTTCCCGTCACATGAGTCGACGGGAACAACCTCACCCGCTATAACCTGGGTCGCAACAGCTATAGCGGTACAACATAGGAGTAAAGGCAAATGGTCGATTTCGCCCTTAATGCCAAAGCCCGTAGTGATGTAGGAAAAGGTGCGAGCCGCCGCCTACGTCGCTTGGACAATCTAATCCCCGCCATCATTTATGGTCTGGGTAAAACACCCGAGAACATCTCTCTGGCCAACAATGAGCTAAGCCACGCGCTGGCTAATGAAGCGTTTTATTCGCACATCATTAGCATCAGCCTCGACGGTTCAGCTCAGGACGTGATCCTGAAAGACGTACAGCGCCACCCGGCAAAGCAAGAAATTCTGCACCTTGATTTCCTGCGAATCGACAGGTCCCAGAAGCTGCACACCCGTGTGCCCCTGCACTTCATCAACGAAGATGCCTGTCACGGCGTCAAAGTGGAAGGCGGTCAAATCTCTCACAACGAGAACGATCTCGAGATTGAGTGTCTTCCCGACAATCTTCCCGAGTACCTGGAAATCGATATGAGCGAAGTCACCCTCGGGCAGACTTTGCACATCTCCGACATCAAGCTCCCCGAAGGCGTGGCCAGTGTTGCCTTGTCCCACGGTGAAGATCACGATCTACCCGTCGCCGCCGTTGTTAAGTCGAAGGCGATTGAAGAAGACGACGTCGTTGCTACCCCCGAAGAAGGTGAAGCAGCTGGAGATGAAGGCGAAGAAGCCTAAGGGCTCACTCGTTTCTCCGTTTTTAGGCCCCGACATTGGACGCGCAAGTGAGGCTCGTGGTTGGACTGGGTAACCCCGGCAGCCAATACGAGCACACCCGCCACAATGCCGGGGCCGATTTCGTTACAGCCCTGGCAGCACGACACGGCGCCAGTTTTAAAAAAGAAAGTAAGTTTTCCGGCGAAACAGCCCGCATTAACCTGCACGGGCAAGATCTGCGCCTGCTGAGACCCTCGACCTACATGAATCTCAGTGGCAAAGCTGTCGGCCCCATGGCCAACTTTTACAATATCCCCCCCGAAGCTATTCTCGTCGCCCACGACGAACTCGATATCGAGCCAGGCAAAGTCCGCCTCAAAATCGGCGGCGGCCACGGCGGTCACAATGGCCTGAAAGATATTATTAAAGCCCTAGGTAACAACAAGAATTTTGCGCGCCTGCGTATTGGCGTCGGCCACCCTGGCCACGCTAGCGAGGTGGTCAACTATGTCTTGCGGCGCGCCCCACAGGCCGAACAGCAATTGCTCGAGGACAGTATAAGCGCCGCCCTTGAGATCACCCCCGAGCTTACCGAGGGCCAGTGGAACAAGGCGATGAAAGCCCTGCACACGAAATAAGCACACGACCAAACAAGCACACCAATTAACCAATTATTGGCGCGAGCTGAGCAACAGGCCCGCCCATTCAGCAATAGCAGAGGATCACCATGGGTTTCAAATGCGGTATTGTCGGCCTGCCCAACGTGGGCAAATCCACCTTATTTAACGCTCTCACCAAGGCCGGTATCGATGCGGAAAACTTTCCCTTCTGTACTATCGAACCCAACACCGGTGTCGTACCCGTGCCCGACCCCCGCCAAGATGCCCTCGCCGCCATCGTTAATCCCGAACGCATTCTGCCCACCACCATGGAATTCGTCGATATTGCCGGCCTCGTTGAGGGCGCCTCAAAGGGTGAAGGCCTGGGCAACCAGTTTTTAGCGAATATCCGCGAAACCGATGCTATCGCCCACGTGGTGCGCTGCTTTGAAGACGAGAACGTCATTCACGTCGCCAATAAGATCGACCCGCTGGCCGATATTGAAATCATCAATACCGAACTCGCCCTAGCCGACCTCGATGCGGTTGAGAAGGCCCTGCAAAAAACCGCCCGCGCTGCGAAAGGCAAAGACAAAGACGCAATTGCTTTACTGGCGATACTCGAACGCCTACTGCCCCACCTCAACGAAGCCAAACCACTGCGCAGCCTTGAGCTCTCAGAAGACGATATTGAAAAACTCGGCGAAGTCAGCCTGATGACGCTCAAACCCACCCTCTACATCGCCAACATTGCCGAAGATGGGTTTGAGAACAACCCTCTTCTCGCCGCTGTCGAAAAACTCGCCGCCGCCGAAGGCGCCCAGGTGGTGCCCATTTGCAATAAGCTCGAAGCGGAAATCTCCGAGCTGGACGATGAAGACAAGGCCGAGTTTCTCGCCGACCTGGGTATGGACGAACCCGGCCTCAACCGCGTGATTCGCGCCGGCTACCAGCTGCTCGACCTGCAAACCTACTTTACCGCCGGCGAGAAAGAGGTGCGCGCCTGGACGATTCCCATTGGCGCCACCGCACCGCAAGCCGCTGGTAAGATTCACACGGATTTCGAAAAAGGCTTTATTCGCGCCGAAATTGTTAGCTATGAGGCCTTTATCGCCGGTAATGGTGAGCAAGGCGCCAAAGACGCCGGAAAATGGCGGCTTGAGGGCAAGGACTACATCGTGCAGGATGGCGATGTCATTCACTTCCGGTTTAATGTGTGAGCCTTAGCGCCAAACCTTCTGACAGCACGACCAACAACCAGAAAAGCGCCACAGCAAAGAGTGGTATTCACACCACCTCGGGCCGCAGCGCTTATGGCTTTTGCCTGGTGCTGCTGGCCTGTGTGATCTGGGGCCTCTTCCCCATCGCCGCCAAGGGCATCACCAGCCAGCTCGACCCCCACACCATCAATTTCTATCGCTTCGCCATTGCCGGACTTATGCTGCTACCCTTTTTGATCGCCCGAGGCGCTCTGCCGCGACTCGCCGATAAAGGCAGCGCCCGTTACAACTTACGTCTCATTGCCTGCGCCCTGCTGCTAATTATTAACTACTTTCTCTACATTATCGGCGTGGGGCACATTACCCCTAGCGCCACGCAAATATTGATTCAGTTCTCGACCGTGATGCTGCTGCTCGCCGGCGTCTTCTTTTTTGGCGAGCAACTGTCCCGCCGCCAATGGCTGGGCTGTTTGATATTTTTAGGTGGATTAGCGGTTTTCTTCTATCCTCGCATCATCATCATGCTCGACGGCTTCAACGATTACACCCTCGGCATGGGCCTGATCTCTCTTGCCGCCATCTGCTGGACCGGCTATGCCGTGTTGCAGAAACAACTGCTACTGCACTTCACATCCTCGCAAATTATGTTGATGGTGTATCTGTTCGGCACACTGGTATTTCTGCCACTGGCCCAGCCATTGAGTATTTTTCAGCTCGACACCCCGGGCCTACTATTACTCCTTTTTTGCGGCACCAGCACGCTGGTGGGCTCTGGCAGCTTCTCCGAAGCCATGGCTCACATCGAAGCCTCCAAGGCCAGTGCCATGCTCTCGACCCTACCGGTGTTTACGATTTTGTTTATGTGGTGCCTGAGTTTTATCCCCGGCTTTGCCATTACCCCAGAACCCCTGACCAGCACGACCTTATCCGGTGCGGCACTGGTGGTCTTTGGCGCCCTGATGGTGGCGCTGAAAAAACACTGATCGGCTCGAGTAAAGCCAGTCGACAAAATCCTAGCCAACTCGCTATCCGGCCCTATTGCCAAAGGCCTGAGCCACCTAAGCGGCCTTCAATAAAACGTCGCCAGCAACTAGCTCACTCGTCATCCTCCCTCCTTCTTTCTGGGCTAGCGCCGAAGAGCTCTACAGCTTGCCCTTGAGGCCTTCTCCAAGGCGCCGAGTAAGTTAACGCAGGTACTATCCCCTAGCTACGAGGGCCAGCCTATCGCCCTACACAGCGTCTAGAGCATCTCGACCCCGGGCGGTTATAAGGCGGTTTCACTAGATTGAATGGGAGACTAGAAAAACACCAATTCTTGAGGTTTTCGACCGCCACAGGCCGGATTCTCGATCGCCCCGCTGAGCTCGTCCAGGGCGAAGGCGCTAGCCTGTATAGCCGTGACGACTTTGCCGATATCCTGTAGCCACCCTACCCCGACAGAGTATCGCCAAATACTCCTGCTAATTAGCCCCTTTACGCTTGACAAGCCGCACCGAAATCGCCAAAATCCCCCGCCTTCAAGGGTCGACCATTTTTGTGGCTATGTAGCTCAGCTGGTTAGAGCACAGCATTCATAATGCTGGGGTCGGCGGTTCAAGTCCGCCCATAGCTACCATATAAATCAAAGGGTTACGTACGCATAACCCTTCTTGTTTCGACCAAATGCGTGAGATTTTCGTGACCCTCCATTCGCATCGACATTTGGGCTCCTCAGTAGCGTCAATGTGGGTGTCGATCCACGTTGGTAGCCCACTCTTTCAGTCGCCTCGATCAGTTCCCCAATCTCAACCGCTGAATAATGTGTAGTGATCTGGTTGTTCTTATGACCCAACAACACCCTACGTGTTTCTATGCCCACGCCAGCAGCTCTTAGACGACGACCAAAAGTGTGTTTCAAGTCATGCACTCTGACCAGGGTCAACCCAGTCATATCACGCGCTCTTCTCCACGCCTTGGTGTTAATCCGCTCCACTGGCCTATTTTCATGCTTGCTTCTATAAGTGAAGACAAACTCATCGTGATCACCACGCTGACGGTTGACTACCGCTCTCGCCACCGTGCTCAAAACAACAAGCCGGTCTTCACCATTTTTGACAAGCTCACCAGGAATCAAGAAGACACTGGTAGAGAGTTCGGGGATTGATATCTCCCAATCCCATCGCAACCCACAGACTTCAGCTTCCCTTGTTCCTGTGTTGACCTTAAACAACGCCATTTCCCGCAAGTGGCTGGGCAATTCAGCAAAAAGCCTTTCTTGCTCAGACCAGGATATTGGGTATGACTTTCTAGCATCTTTCCAATCTAACATACGGATTAGAGGCGGCGTATCCAGCCAGGGCCTGCCACGATCATCACGCCAGAGCCTGCCACGATCACCACGCCAGAGCCTTGCCGCCAGAATTAGCACACGCCTGACAACAGCCAAATCACGGTTGATCGTATTAGATTTCAAGCCCTCCTTCTTTCGGGAAGCAATAAAACCCGCCAACGAATCCTGATGAACCTGTCTTAAATTCATATTCCCTATAAAAGGGTCAAGAATCCTGAGCGATTGCGCATCACGATCAATACTACGCTTGTACTCGTTCTCCAATAGATACTTTGGGGAAGTCAGCCGTGTCAAAGTCCTGTTCGGCTAAATCACTTATTGCCTGTTCTATTTCAACGGCGTTCAATGCGTCATTTTCCTATATCTATGTCTAGTTTATGTCTATGTGCGAGAGGCATGCGGGCGCTTACAAAGTTAGGCTGTCAGTTAATCATGGCTTGTGTTATTGCCACTGGCTCGCCCAGTTTCTATATTCCGATGGTTTTATCCGATACCGGGCAATATTACCTTCATGCAAACTCATCAACTCTGTTTCAACCATTTCTATAAAGCGCTGGCTATCGTGCTCAGCAATTTCTTGCTCGGCATGCCGTTTTATATGAGAGACCGCTTCTTTTTTATGCAGGGTATCGGAGACAATTTTTGCGACAAGTTGAGCAATAGATTCCCTATACCTCAGCCTGAACGGATCGGGTTCGCCCAACGATTGCCGCACTGCCGAATAGCGGGCACAAGAGCGCTCGTAGGCCCAAACAAAGACATCCGCCAACAAGTCAGTACGACCCAATTCGTAAATGCCTAACAGTCCGTCAATGTAGGCTTTCTCCGGCACATCAACAAATGATAGTGGGCTTAGGTTTTCCCGTATCAGTGGAATGTTGGCTGCCAGGCGCGAGACCCGTTTATTGACATCATCAAAAGGCTGCAAGTACGGCAACTGAACCATTGCGAAAAATGCCTGTTCAAAGGGATCTTCAATAGCAGCCGCTTTTATTAAAATTCGATCAAAACATGCTTTTATCAACGGCCCACCTTCTAACGGGTGGAAAACGCTTTTGCCAATACCAACCGCGTGCTCCCTCAAACGTCCACAGGCGGAGGGGTCAGGCAGTAGACTTTCAGAAAGCAAAGCATGGAGATTGCAAATGGTGTAGCTGTTAAAGCCTATATCTTCTGCCGACTCGACTAACAGTTCGATTGCCGCTTTGTGGTTGAGTATCATTTGTGTTTCAAAGGCATTTTTACCTTCTGTACTTTCACCCAGGGCAAGTAGGCGTTCCGTTTCCAGCAATGAATAGGTGTTGCCTTCAAGGCGACTTGAGTTCCAGGTCAAGTCAACTAACAAGCGGCCATAGACCTGTAAGGCATAGGTTCCAGCGGGCAAAATTTCTTGTTGTGATTGACCTATCTGTAAAAGATGCTTGCGTGTTTTCTCAGATAAATAATAGGTCTTATTCGGTTGATAGGCTTTTAGAAAATCCTGGTTATACCCGACAGGCTTACGTTGCTGTATCGCTTGGCGTACAAGCTGCTTAATTCGCCCCCCCTCCCTTGATACGGGGACATAAACATCTAAAGCAGGGCTAGACACCTCTGAAGTGCTTTCAAGGTCCTGTGCTTGCAGCCTTACTGGTGGCAATCTATATTTGCTACCACGACCTGCCCCTTCAGCGACCAACTCCCTTCTTTCCACCAGTAACGCCAGGCGACGCTGAAGAGTTCGGCGCGGCATTTTAAGTTCAAGCACACCCTGAATGTCATCAATAGAAGCGCCTTCATCAAACCCTTTGACAACTTGCTTGATGGTATCTAGTTCTGATTCTGAAATTTGTTTTGGCATGAGCCTTACTTTGACAGAGTCTCCACATGGCGCGTTTATCGCATATGCGCCATATAAATCTATTTTTATGGCGCGTTCAAGAGGTTGCGTCAAATAAAGTGGCGCAATTAGATGATTGCGCCAAAAAAAACCCATACCGCACTTGCGTGAGATTTGCGTAACTTGTTATGAAAAGTAGTGCTTTGTTCTGCTAATTTGCTGTGGTCGATGAAGTTAAAGATAATAAAATCAATTAGTTACAAATATCCAGCCAGTTTCATAATGCAGGGCTCGGCGGTTCAAGTCCGCCCGTAGCTACCATCTCTTTATCTCGCAGGACTGCCTAGCGCTGTTCTGGCGCAAAATTCTTTACCTGCGAGATTGACGTTTTAAACATACTGAAGAAACAACCCCGCCAATAAAGCACCCTATTCACCGCTCACCTTTTAAAACCTGGCGCGAAGCCGCCTATCACATACCACGACAATCTAACGCTGACTTAACAGCGACCCTTTTTTGCCTGCCCAGGCGGGCAAAAACGCGATCCCGAGTGGCCTTTATGCGAGCGCTTAGCGTCACCGCCATGCTTGTCATCTACTTCTTTATCGCCTGACTTATCCGTTGTGATAGCGGCACCAACACCCCCGCCCAGCGCACCACCCACAATCGCGCCATCTCGCCCACCCACCTCATTGCCTATAGCCGCGCCGACCGCACCACCAATACCCCCGCCAATAGCCGCATCGAGTGTTGAGTCGTCGGCGCTCACTACCGCTACCGATAGTAGCGTGGTGAAGAAAAAGTATTTAATGTTCATCGCGAAATCCTATGGTCCATTGCCAATTAGCCGAATGATGGCCCTTTAAGTGTTTTGTTGCGGTGAGTCGCGTCTCAGTTCTTTCAAGGGTCATTAAGTGCAGGCTGCGAAGGGATAAACCAGCCCCCGTAAATATCCAACAAATCCGCTAAGGCTGGGGTATTCATTCGCTCTAGCTCCAGCGGCCTTTAATGTATTCGGTAGCCTCTTGTATATTCATATCCCGGGTGCCGCCTCCGGTGCGCAGGTACAGCCTCGGAGCACCCTCTCGATTCAAGTAAACCGGCCTTGGTGCCGCTTTAATAATAATGCGGCAAATATCACGACCGTCAATGGCATGAAAAACGGTATGTAGATACGGACATAAATCCGCACCCAAGTTCGTCGACACCACCGTCACCACGGCTTGTTCAAAACCATCGGCATCGGACTTCTTCAACAGCGCGTAATCGGGCTGTAAACCGGTAATTCCACCCTCGTCATTCACTCCTATCAGTAGCGTGCCGCCCTTGCTGTTCATAAAGCCGGCAATAGTTTTGAGAATCACCAACTCTAGCTTTTTATTGGCCCGCTGCTCGCGAAGGTCCCAGCGGAAGCTCGACTTAAACTCCAATTTTGGACCCTCGCCCTGAGACAGCAGTGAGGCCAAGTCCTTACCGAGCTCCTGGTTCAAACTCTCGATGGTCTCCAACTTAGCGCGAAGAACCCGAAATGCCAGGCCAAATAAGCCGCCAATCACACCGCCGACAAGGATGTAGTACAGGGTTTTTTTGTAGGTTTGACCCGTCAATGATTTGACTAAACCCTGATAAATAAACTGCCACTGCGTTATCGAGCCATCATGGGATTCATACAAGTGATAAATCACCATATCGTTTACCGGCTGTATCAGCATGACACCACACAAAGCCCCGAAGACAATACTCGCCAGATGGCGAAACAGCCTACTTTTGTACACACCAACCATAGTGCTACCTCTTTAAATTACCGCAACCACTTTCACCGAGGGCGCCTATCGACAAGCCCTACGCGCGGTTTTGGCGGCTTAAATATTGGCTCTCTTATTTTATTCGCCACCGTAGCCATAAGTGCTACCGAAGCACACACTTTAAATCCGCAAACTGCCATGATGATTCACCGAGCTGAGCATGGCGACCCCTTTAATTGGCAGTAGGACTCGACGACCCGATGATCAAACGCTTGATTTTCCGCATTATTATGATGCTTGCCCTCGCCGCTGGCATTATGTCCTATCTGGCCTCCATCAACGGTATTGATATACGCCAATTTTTGCCGTCATTTGAGCGCCCAAAATTGCCTAATATCAAGCTGCCGACAATGCCCGACATCAAACTCCCCGGCACCGACGGCCAAGACGCGACGATCAGCAAGGTCTATAAATGGCGTGGCGCGGATGGTAGCTGGCACTTTAGCGAAAACTTACCCGAGGGCGTGACAGCGGAACAGGTCATCTTGCTCAATTCCGAGACCAACGTGGTTCAGGGCTGGCCCGGGGCCCCTCCCGTGAAGACGGCTGCTGAACCAAGCAGTGCTCCCGCCCCGGTCAACACGCCACCCATCACACTTAATCCCTACAGTAAAAAAGCCATCGAAAAACTCTTAGACGATGCCCGGGGCGTGCAGGACATCATGGACCAACGCAGCCGGGACCTAGAACAAGCCAGTCAATAGCACCAAACTGCCCGCACGACCCTCTCTGGCCCCACCAGCCCAAGCCAAGCTTTCAGCTCACGCACTATCAGTCGGATCTCACCCGGCCCATTGGCGGCCGCCAATGTTTTGACATGCATCCCAACAAAACAAACTAAAGCATTGTTTTTTATCACTAAAATTTAGTGGCACAGTTAATGCTTAAATACCTAAAAGCGGCTATCCACCGGGTTTTTAGGTGGCTGCGCGGCAAAGTAGTCAACGATTCGTCGACACAAGGAACAGCAAAGTTTGAATAAGACCACAGCAATCATCGTCATTATTGTCGCACTACTGTTCACCGGTGGTGGCGGTGCCTGGTTTTACTTTAGCGGTGATTCTGCCACGGCCGAGTCCGGGGCCGACAATGGTATTGAGGCGCGGGGGGAAAGTTACTACCTGGCACTCGAGCCCCCCTTCATCGTCAACTTCGTCTACAAAGATACGCTCCGCTACCTGCAAATGACACTGTCGGTAATGAGCCACGAGCCGACCGTTCTCGAACAAGTGACTCACCACATGCCCGCCATTCGCCACCGCATTATTATGCTGGTCGGCGATAAAGATTTTGACGAGCTCAATGGTGAAGACAGCCGGGAAGCTCTGCGCGAGGAGATACTGCTCGAAATCCGCAATATCGTCCAAGCTGAAAAGAACTTTACCCACAACCCCGGCCAAGTGGAAGCGGTGTACTTCACCGGCTTTGTGATGCAGTAATGGCTGATTCAGATACCCCCCCAGAGGGCGAAAGCGAAGAGGTCCTCACCCAGGAAGAGATCGACGCACTGCTCACCAGTGTCGATGAGGATGAGGATGGCGATGATGCCGGTGACATTGTCGCTGGCATTGGCCATGTGCGGGCCTTTGACTTTTCCCGCCAGGGCCAGTCACTCAGCGCCGGCCTGCCACTACTCAACGTCATCCACGAGCGCTTTGCCCTGCAGTTCTGTGAAAGTATTTTCAACACCCTGCGCTGCTCCAACAACGTCAAGTTCGCGGGTGCCCGAGGCGCATCCTTTACCGATTATTTACACACCCTCGAACTGCCCACCCACATTAACTTTATCAACCTCCAGCCCTTAAAAGGCATCGCCCTGGCCGTGTTCGACAACAACCTGATAGCCAATGCCACCAGCAGTTTTTTCGGCGGCTCAATGAAAGATGAGGTGGTCGGAGACAAACAGGATTTCACCCCCTCCGAAATGCGCATTGGCAATATGCTGCTGCAGAGTGTGATGAGTGACTTACAACTCAGCTGGAAGGCCGACATTGACATTCACCCCCAGGCCAAACAGACCGAGACCAACCCCGACTTTGCCCAGCTCATGAACCCGGCGGAACAACTGCTGGTGAATCGCTTTGACATCGTCTTCGAGGGCACCCAGGGCGTCTTCGAACTCGCCATGCCAATGGCGATGATCGAGCCCTATCGAGAACAATTTGCGGTCACCTATCAGGCTGAGAAGCGTGACGACCAGGGCACCTGGGCGCCGGTGATTATCGACGAACTAAAGACCACCTCGGTAGAACTGAGCAGTATTCTCGGCACCGCACAGGTAACCCTGGGCGAACTACTGAAACTCAATGCCGGCGACATCATCCACCTCGACATGGCCGACACGGTGACCCTTTTTGCCGAGGGCATACCCATTTTTGACGGTGAATACGGTGCTTTCAATGACAAAAATGCCGTCAAAATACAGCACAAAAAGCACCGCCCCTAGCGGGCACTAGCAACACCGACCCCTATAGCGGAGACTCTCGATGAGTGATGACGAAAACAATCAAAACGGTGATGGCGATATCACCTCCCCGGCCAGCGAAGCGGAGACAGCGCCAGACTATAGCGCCGCCCCCCTCAAGGACCTCAGTGACACCAGTGGCGCGCCCACCAGTGACACCATGCCACCGATGGACGAGGATGATATCAACCTCGACATCATTCTCGATGTTCCGGTGACTATTTCCGTCGAAATTGGCCGCACCCAGGTACCCATTCGCGACTTACTACGCTACTCCCAGGGCTCGGTGATTGAGCTCGAGCGACTAGTCAGCGAACCTCTCGATGTACTGGTCAATAACACCCTGATCGCCCACGGCGAGGTCGTCGTAGTCGACGAGCAGTTTGGCATTCGCCTCACCGATGTGATCAGCCCCAGCGAACGGGTGAAGAAGCTCAAATGAGAATCCTTCTGCCCTGCGCCGCCACGCTGACCCTGCCTTGTGCACCGCTGGCCCTAGCCGCAGCGCCCCTGGCCGACAAACTACCCATGGTCGATACCTCGGGTTACTTTCTGCAATTAGTCAGTGGTCTGGGTCTGGTGTTATTGAGTATCGCCGCTCTCGCCTGGCTACTAAAGCGCATCAACCGCCTGCCCAATCGCGACCTCAAAAACCTTGAACTCGTTGCCTCCCTCTCCGTCGGTCAGCGCGAACGCGTGGTTATTGTCCGTGCCGGTAGCAGCGAATTGGTACTCGGTATCGCCCCCGGCCATATCACCAAGCTGGGCGAGCTTAGCCGCCCAGCAGCCACAACCGCGAACCCCGAGACAATCGCCCCAGAGACCACGCCAGCCGACGATGACCAGCAGCCAACGGCATTTTCAGCGCTGATCGCCAAAGTACGCAAGGACACTGCAGCATGAAAGGCTTCGCCATCCTCCTCGCACTGGGCGCGACACTGCTCACCGCCAGCCCAACCTTTGCCGAACAGGGCCTACCCCTATTAACCGTCACCTCCGGCGCCGAGGGGCAGCAGTCCTACAGCCTCAACATTCAAATTTTACTGTTAATGACGGCCCTAAGCCTGCTGCCAGCCGCCTTAATTGCGATGACCTCGTTTACCCGTATTCTGGTGGTCTTCGCCATTCTGCGTCAGGCATTGGGCACGGCGCAGACGCCCTCCAACCAAATCCTCCTCGGTCTGACCTTGTTCACGACCTTATTTATCATGACTCCGGTGCTCGAAAAGTCTTACAGCGAGGGTATCCAGCCCTATATGGAAGAACAGCTGGGCTTTAACGCCGCCGCCACCAAGGCCATCGCGCCGTTTCGCGAATTTATGCTCAATCAAGTCCGAGAGAGCGATCTCGCACTGTTTGTCGACATGGCCGGCGATGTCCAGGTCGATAATCCCAGAGACGTGCCGCTAAAGGTCTTGCTGCCCGCCTTTGTGGTCAGCGAATTAAAGACCGCCTTTCAAATCGGCTTTCTGATCTTTATTCCCTTTTTGATTATCGACTTGGTGGTCGCCAGTGTGCTGATGTCGATGGGCATGATGATGCTCTCCCCGGTACTGATTTCCCTGCCCTTCAAAATCATGCTGTTTGTATTGATTGACGGCTGGGCACTGATCGTCAGCACCCTGGCGGCAGGCTTCTATGTTTAAAACGAGTACATCTGCGTACAGAGGAGAAAATCATGACACCTGAATCGGTTATCGATGTTGGCTATCAAGCCATTTACGTCACCATGAAGTTGGCGGCACCACTGCTACTGGCCGCCCTCGGCATCGGTCTCTCCATCGGCATCTTTCAGGCCGCCACCCAAATTCAGGAAATGACCCTGAGTTTTATTCCCAAGCTGATCGCCATGGCCATCGCGGGCATGACCGCCGGGCCGTGGATGCTCAACACCCTGCTCAGCTTCACACTGAATCTCTACGCCAGTATTCCGGAAATAACCGGCTAGCGCGGCGGATATTCAAGGTGGAGATTTCAGTCAATGAGATGGTGCGCCTGCTGAGCAGTCTAATGTGGCCACTGCTGCGGATCGGTAGCTTTGTGCTCGCCACCCCGATATTCGGCGCCAAGTCGGTGCAGGTTCGCAGCCGCATCATTCTCGCCCTGGCCATCGCCTGGATCCTCGCCCCCATCATCGAGGTTCCCGAAGTCAACCCGCTCAGCGCCGCCGGTCTGTTAATCAGCCTGCAGCAAATCGCTCTGGGGCTGGGCATGGGCTTTATCTTCCAAATGGCCTTTGCCACCGTCATTATTGCCGGGCAGAGTATCGCCATGGCCATGGGTCTCGGCTTTGCCTCGGCCATCGACCCGCAAAATGGCGTACAGGTGCCGGTGGTCAGCCAATTTTATCTGATTCTCGCCACCCTGGTTTTCCTCGCCATCGACGGCCACCTACTCTTAATCCAGACCATTCACCACAGTTTCGAGCTACTGCCCGTCGGCGCCCCGTGGCCCCGTGAATTGGCCTGGAAAATCGTCCTCTGGGGCAGCTATATGTTTGCCAGCGGCTTAATGATCGCCCTGCCGGCACTGGCCTCACTGCTGCTGGTGAATCTCGCCTTTGGCGTCATCACCCGCTCGGCACCGCAGTTAAATATTTTTGCGGTCGGCTTCCCGATCACCCTATTGACCGGTTTTGCACTGATTCTACTCAGCCTGCCGTCCTTTTTACCCCAGCTTAGCGCCGCCTTTGAAAGCGTGTTTAAGCTCGTCCCGACCCTGTTGGTGCCCTAGATGGCCGAACACGAGAGCGGGCAGGAACGCACCGAAGAACCCACCCCGAAACGCCAGGAAGACGCCAAAAAGAAGGGGCAGCTGGCGCGCTCCCGCGAACTCAACACCATGATTTCCCTGCTGGTTGGCGCCGCGGGCCTAATCGCCTTCGGCGGCACCATGATCGGTCGCCTCTCCGAGCAAATGACAACTTACCTCACCATGGGGCCTGCCGGCATGGACAACCCTGAGGTCTTCACCGCCACCGTCGGCAGCGCCCTCGGCAATGGCATCATGATTTGCGTGCCCTTCTTTGTACTGCTATTGGTATCGGTGTTTGTCGGCCCCCTGGCCATGGGTGGCTGGGCTTTCAGCACCTCGGCGATGGCCTTTAAAATCAGCAAGCTCAACCCCCTAAAGGGCGTCGCCAAGATGGTGTCGGCCAAATCCTTAATGGAGCTGATTAAGGCCCTGGGGAAGTTTCTCCTGGTCGGCTCAATGGCAACGGTAGTGATCTGGCAAACCTTCGACCAACTCCTCCTGCTCGCCAGTAAAGATGTCGAAACCGCCCTCAACCACTTTGCCAATATCGCCGGACTGTCCTTCCTAAGTTTTTGCACGGCACTGATTTTGATCGCCGCCATCGACGTGCCCTTCCAGCTCTGGGAACACAAGCGGCAACTAAAAATGACCAAGCAGGAAATTCGCGACGAGAGTAAAGAGAGTGAGGGTCGACCCGAGGTAAAGAGTCAGATCCGCATGCTACAGCGGGAAATGTCCCAGCGCCGCATGATGGACAACGTACCCAGCGCCAACGTGGTAATCACCAATCCGAGCCACTACGCCGTCGCCCTAAAGTACGACGAGCATGGCCCCCGGGCACCCGTGGTCGTAGCCAAAGGCAAGGGCGACATTGCCCTGCGCATTCGCACGCTGGCCGCCGAACACGATGTGCTGACTTTCGCCGCGCCGCCCCTGGCGCGTGCCATTTACGCCAGCACCGAGATTGACCACGAGATACCGGCCCAGCTCTACCTCGCCGTGGCCCAGGTACTGGCCTATGTCTACCAGTTGAAACTGCCCGTGAAAAGGGGCCAAGCAGCACCCAAACCACCGACCAATATCGCCATCCCCGATGAGCTAGCGGTCGCCGAAGATAGTAGTGAAGAGAGCAGCGGAGATACGCCATGAATACCGCCACCAATGCCGGCGGCCCCCCCGCCAACCCCACCCTAAAAATTATTGCCGGCCTCGGCACGCCACTCATCGTGGTGATGATGCTGGCGATGATCATCCTGCCGCTGCCACCGGTGATACTGGATCTCTTTTTTACCTTTAATATTTCCTTTTCGCTGATCGTCCTATTGGCGGTTATTTACGCCGAACGGCCGCTCGAATTTACCGCTTTCCCCACGGTATTGCTGATTGCCACACTCTTGCGACTGGCACTGAATATTGCCTCGACACGGGTGGTACTGCTCGAGGGTCACACCGGCACCGACGCGGCGGGTAAGGTGATTCAAGCCTTTGGCGACTTTGTGGTGGGCGGTAACTACACCGTCGGCCTGGTAGTGTTCGCGATTTTGGTGATTATCAATTTCGTGGTGATCACCAAGGGTGGCGGCCGTATTTCCGAGGTCTCGGCGCGCTTTACCCTCGATGCCATGCCCGGCAAGCAGATGGCCATCGACGCCGACCTGAATGCCGGCGCATTGACCCAGGAACAGGCTCGCATCCGCCGCGAAGACATCGCCCGCGAGGCCGACTTCTACGGCTCCATGGACGGTGCCAGTAAATTCGTGCGTGGTGACGCGGTCGCCGGCATTCTTATTCTGGTCATCAACATCGTCGGCGGCATAGCCGTGGGCACCTTGCAACACGACCTGAGCATGTCCCAAGCGGCCCACAACTATGTGCTGCTGACCATCGGTGATGGCCTGGTTGCGCAAATCCCCTCACTGCTACTATCGACAGCGGCGGCCATTATCGTCACCCGCGCGTCCGATTCTCAGGACATGGGCCAGCAGATGGGCTCCCAGCTGTTTCAATCCCCCAAAGCGCTGATTATTACCGCCGGCATCATGGGCGCCATGGGTATCATTCCCGGCATGCCCAACATGGTTTTTCTCTTCCTTGCCGCCGTACTCGGTGCTGGCGCCTTCCTGCTGATTCAAAAGGATAAAATGGCCGAGCAGGTCGAGCCTGTTGCCGCCCCCGTCGCCCCCCCTCCCGAGACCAAAGAACTGAGCTGGGATGATGTCGCCAGCGTCGACCCCATCGGCCTGGAGGTGGGTTATCGGCTGATCCCCCTGGTCGATAAAAACCAGGACGGCGAACTCCTCAGTCGGGTCAAGGGCGTGCGTAAGAAGCTCTCCCAGGACCTGGGTTTTCTGGTGCAGCCGGTGCACATTCGCGACAACCTCGACCTCTCGCCCAATGCCTATCGCATTACCCTCCACGGTGTGCCCCTGGGTGAGTCCGAAATTCACCCCGGCAAGGAGATGGCCATCAATCCCGGTCAGGTGTTTGGCATCCTGAATGGGGTCGCCACCAAAGACCCCGCCTTCGGCCTCGAGGCCCTGTGGATAGAACCCAGCCTGCGCGATGAGGCCCAGACCATGGGCTATACCGTGGTCGACTGCAGCACGGTGATCGCCACCCATCTCAGCGAGCTACTGAAACAGCACGCCCACGAACTGCTCGGCCACGACGAGGTGCAACAATTGCTCGACCTATTGGCGAAATCTTCACCCAAGTTGGTGGAAAACCTGGTCGCCGATGCACTTTCGCTGAGTGTCGTCCTGAAGGTGATGCAGAATCTACTGGAGGAGAACATTCCAATCAAGGATGTGCGCACCATCGCCGAATCCTTGGCGGAAAATGCGCCAAAGAGTCAAGATGCTGACGCTTTGACCGCTCAAGCACGGGTTGCCCTGAGTCGCACCATCTACCAACAAATCAATGGTATGGCGTCTGAGCTAGAGGTTATGACCCTCGACCCAGAGTTGGAACAGATATTGCTAAACGTAATACAGGGCTCACCGACAAGCGGCGGACTAGAACCTGGATTAGCAGACAATATGCTCCAACAAATCGGCAGATCGGCGCAAGTACAAGCCACGCAGGGGCAAACGCCCGTGCTGTTAGTGGCAACGGCCCTGCGCACCTGGTTATCCAATCTTGTGCGGGCGGCTAACCCCGGTCTACACGTACTGTCCTATGACGAGGTTCCGCCCAGTAAACAGCTCAAGGTCATCCACTCCGTAGGTCGATGATGGCTCGACAACATAGGGGCATGGGGCCTCGAGACCAGAAATAAACGGGTAGCACGACTCAACTCGTAGAAGGTGGCAATAATGAAGATCAAGCGATTCACGGCCGATACCATGCGCGAAGCAATTCGCAGCGTCAGGGACACCTGGGGCCCGGACGCGGTCATTCTCTCCAATAAGAAGCTCGGCAACGGCGTTGAAATCACCGCCGCCATCGACTTCGAAATCGAGGAGGTCGAACAACTGGCTAGCGAGACGGCACACACCCCGTCCGACAGCGTTGCCCTCAGCCCGGCGCCACGGCCAGATACTGCCGCACAACGGCAAGTCCCAACCCCCGAGCAAGCACCCCCCAGTCTGCAGTCACACCTACTAAAGGCGCGCGCTAGCAGCGCCCATCGCGCCACAACAGGCAGCGATGAAATCTCCGATCTGCGCCGGGAAATTTCCGACCTGCGCGGCCTGATCGAGGGCGAACTGACACAAATGTCTTGGCGTGAAATTGGCCGGCACAAGCCTCATAAAGCCGCCCTGATGCGCCGACTCGCCAGCCTTGGCCTAAAACGCGAGCTTTGCACAACATTGGCCACCCAAGGTACCGTGCCCGACGACGCCGAGGCCGCTTGGAAGCAGGCCCTATTAGATCTCGCCGGCATGCTCACCGAGGGCGATCACGACCTCCTGGCGCAGGGTGGCACCTATGCCATTATCGGCTCCACCGGGGTCGGTAAAACCACCACCGTCGCCAAGCTAGCCGCACAGTACGCGCTGCGCCACGGTGCCGATAAAATCGGCTTAATTACCACCGACTGCTTTCGCATTGGTGGTGTCGACCAACTCAGTACCTTCGGCGAATTACTCGACATCCCGGTTTTTCTGGCCACCGACCGCCTAGAGCTGTCCGATATTCTCGACCAGCTCAGCAGCAAGGAGCTGGTTTTAATCGACACCGCGGGCATGAGTCAGCGCGATATCGAACTCTCCAAGCAATTGGCAACACTGGTCGGCGCCGGCCACGATATTCAGTTCTACCTAACCCTGTCGGCCACCGCGCAGCAGGCCATCACCGCTGAAATCATGTCGGTGTTTAGCGATATCAAGCTCGCCGGTACGGTGGTCACCAAGGTCGACGAGGCCGCCAGCCTTGGCGGCGTACTCAACGCCCTTATCAAACACCAGCTACCGACCTTTTTTATCAGCAACGGCCAGAAAGTGCCGGAAGACCTCCACCCCGGTTCAGCCATTGAATTGGTCAAAATTGCCCGGGACTTATTACAACGCAGTAGCCCTCACCAACCTATACTTGAGACTGAGAGCCCGCGACCCACCACCCACAGCGAGGGGAAACGACTCCATGGTTAATCACCCAACAACTCAACAAAAACCGGTGCGCGTGATTGCCGTCACCAGTGGCAAGGGCGGTGTTGGTAAAACCAATATCTCCGTCAATCTGGCCGCCTCTTTTGCCAAGCAGGGCAATAATGTGCTGTTAATGGATGCCGACCTCGGCCTCGCCAATGTCGACATCCTCTTCGACCTGCACCCCAAATATGACCTGCGCCATGTCATTGCCGGCGAGCGCAGCCTCGATGAAATCATTGTCGACGCCCCCCTGGGCCTGAAAGTGATTCCCGCCTCCTCCGGTGTCTCGAGCATGGCCGATCTCTCGCCAGCGGAAAACGCCGGCCTGGTGCGCGCTTTTAGCGAGCTGAAATTCCCCGTCGACACCATGATTGTCGATACCGCCGCCGGTATTTCCGACAGCGTGATCACCTTCTGCAAGGCCTGCCAAGAGGTGGTGGTGGTAGTGTGCGACGAGCCGACCTCAATCACCGATGCCTACGCCTTGATTAAGGTGATGAGCCGCGACCACGGCGTCAAGCGCTTCCACATCCTCGCCAACATGGTCAACAACAATGCCCATGGCGAGGAGTTATTCCGCAAAATATCCCGCGTCACCGACCACTTCCTCGACATCGTCGCGGTGCACATTGGCTCCATTCCCATGGACGACTACCTGCGCAAGGCCGTGCGCCACCAAATGCCCGTGGTCGAAGCCTTCCCGCGCAGCCCCTCGGCCCAGGCCATTAAACGGCTGGCTAAGAGCATCGACAAATGGCCGGTTCCCGAGCTGGCCAGTGGCAATATGGAATTCTTTATCGAGCGCGTGGTCGGCTTCCCCAACGAGGAATTCGCTGCATGAGCAAAGCGGTTTTCTACGCTGATGAAGAATTCGGGGACAGTGAAAAACTGGTCGCCGACTATCTTCATCTAGTGAAAAAAATCGCCTTTCATATCGCCGCCCGATTGCCCGCCAATATCGATGTTGATGACCTCACCCAGGTCGGTCTAATCGGTCTGCTCGAGGCCGCAAAGAGTTACCGCCACGGCCACGGTGCCAGCTTTGAAACCTTCGCCGGAATCCGCATTCGCGGTGCCATTCTCGACGAGGTGCGCCGCTTTGACTGGTCACCCCGGAGCATTCAACAAAAGGCCCGCTGGCTGGCTCAGGCCACCCGCAGTGCCGAAGTCGCCCTGCAACGCTGCCCTCGAGACAGCGAAATCGCCGCCCAGTTGGGTGTCGAGATGGACGAGTACTATCAATTATTGCGCGATACGGCCGCCTGTAAGGCGACCTTTGTCGATGCTACCGAAATTGACATACCCGACAACAACTCCCCCCACGATAGAGTCCACGACGCGGCCTTTCGCAGCGCCCTGGCCGCCCAGATAGAGCAATTGCCGGAGCGTGAAAAAACCCTGATGTCGCTGTATTACGACGACGAATTAAACCTCAAAGAAATTGGCGCCGTACTCGAAGTCAGCGAATCGCGCATCAGCCAAATTCACAGCCAAATACTCAGTAAACTCCGCTCCAGACTGTTGTCTTGGACATCGAACGCTGATGATGTCCCATAAACCGACCACCCGGATAATAATTGCATGGATATCCTCACCCTGCTCGGCGTTATTTTCGCCTTTGCCGCCATTATTGGCGGCAACGCCCTCGAGGGGGGGCACCTCGATTCCCTGTTACAGTTCACCGCTTTTTTAATTGTTTTTGGCGGCACGCTCGGTGCCATCATGGTGCAAACCCCGCTCAAGGTTTTCATCCACGGCATCAAGTTGCTGCGCTGGATTTTCATCCCGCCGGTACTGGATCCCGCCACCACCCTGCAAAAAATTATTGAGTGGAGCCAAATCGCCCGCAAAGAGGGTCTACTGGGCCTCGAAAATATCGCCGAGGAAGAAGAGGAGGCCTTTATCCAGAAATGCCTGCAACTGCTGGTTGACGGCAACGAGCCCGAGTCCATCCGCAGCACCATGGAGGTGGCAATTACCACCCGGGAAGCCTTCGACCTGAAGGGCGCAAAAGTCTATGAGGGCATGGGCGGCTACAGCCCCACCATCGGTATTATTGGTGCGGTACTGGGGCTGATTCACGTGATGAACAACCTCGCCGACCCCTCGACCCTGGGCCCGGGAATTGCCGTCGCCTTTGTCGCGACAATTTACGGTGTTGGCATGGCCAACCTCTTCCTCTTGCCCGCCGCCAATAAATTAAAAACGCTGATCAGTGAGCGCTGTCATATTCAAGAAATGATTGTCGAGGGCATCGTCGCCATTGCCGAGGGTGAAAACCATCGCAATATCGAAGCAAAATTACGCGGTTATTTTTAGTCCCTTATTATGGCCAGAAAACGCGCCCCCGAAGAACCCGAAAATCACGAGCGATGGCTAGTCTCCTACGCCGATTTCATCACCCTATTGTTTGCCTTTTTTGTGGTGATGTATTCCATCTCTTCGGTTAACGAGGGGAAGTTTCGGGTGCTATCACACTCCCTCGTTGCCTCCTTCTCCAGTCAAAGCCGCTCCATGAACCCGGTGCAATTTGGCAGTGCCAGCACGTCGTTCCCGATTGCCCCCAACCCCTTAAACCGCACGCCGATCAAGCTCGACCTACCCCAATCGATGGGTAAAGACGCCATTAAACTTGACCCCGCAGAGCGCCGAAAAAGCTCACCGGAAATGGCCAGACTGGGAGAAAAAATCAATAACGCCCTGCAAGCCCTGCTTGAAACCGAGCTGGTGTCGGTGCGCCAATCGGAAAATTGGCTGGAAATAGAAATCAACAGTAAGGTTTTATTTACCAGTGGCAGCAGCCAGCTCTCACCCAGCGCCAGGCCGGTATTGCGTGGCCTGAGCAATGTCCTGAAAACTCGCAGCAACAAAATTCATGTCGAGGGCTTCACCGACAACCTGCCGATTAAAAACAGCATTTACCCCTCCAATTGGGAATTGTCGGCGGCGCGCGCTGCCACCGTGGTACGGCTGTTCTCCGCTTTCGGTGTGACCCCGAAAAACCTCGCGTCCATTGGCTACGGCGAACATCAACCCAAGGTCAGTAATGACACCCCGGATGGCCGCTCGACCAACCGACGAGTCGTAATTGTCATCCTCGCCAGCGGTTTTGACCCGCGCCTCAGGAACCTCTGACGCAGCACCGAGAACAGAGTACGATGCGACTAACTGGCAGGAGGCCCCTATGGCTAACGAAATCACTCCCCCCGGAACCGCCCCTTCCCTGCGCACACCGCGCAGTAAGTCTGTCACCGACAAACAAAAGAACTTGGCTCAGGAAAAAAAGAAACACCAGACAGACACGGACGAGCCAACTGATAAAAAAAATTCCGACGACGATGGTCAAATTCATATCGACGAGTACATTTAACTCACCGCTGGTTGCTGTAAATGACGCTTACTCACCCCCTCCTCGCCACTGAGTGATGACACCTTGGCGGCGGCTAAACGAAGTAATCGATAACACCGCGACCCTCTAAAGGCCCACCCGGTGTCAATTCAAGTCCGGCTTCGTGCACCAGAGGCTCAGTACTATCACCGTCTGCACCAAAGTGCTCCGAGTCCGCAAGCTGCTCCCGCTCTTGCTGTAACCCGCGGTCCGCGACATCGGCATTGGCCAAGTCCATACCACTTTCAGCAAACATTTCACGCAATCGCGGCAACGCCGCATCCAGCACATCTCGAGCTGCCGGATTGCTTGAAAAGAAGGTAACGCTGGTGCGTTCACCCTCGGTCACCAATTTGACCTCAATACTGCCCAGCTCCGGCGGATTGAGTCGCAACTCAACCCCAGAGTTGTTCTGCCCCACCATCCAGCGAATGCGATTGCCCATCTCCACATCCCAGCCGGGCTGTCCAGCGGGTGTCTGCAGGGTAAAAAAGCGTTGCGGGCTGGCTTCCTGAGTGGCGCTGTATTTTGCCGGATCGCCACCAGACAGTGCCAGGCTGGAACTGAGATTAGATAGATTCAGGCTCTGCGACTGTGGCGCTGCCTCACTCACTTCATGGCCCCCTGTCGCAATCGCAACATTCAGAGGCTTAGTGATATCCGACTTGCCAGCCAGCGCCGCCATAATGTTTTGGCGCACCTGTGCAAAGTTATCTTTTGCAGACGAGGTACTGGTAAGGTTTTCGCCAGCCACGGGTACTGGCTGAGACGGCTTGACGACCGAAGCCTCAAACAAGGTCGGTTTTTTGCTCGCCTGATTAGGATTGAGCACCGCGTCGAGATCGGCCTCGACTTCATCCACGGACTCGACATCGAGACTAACACTCGCCTCTGTCAATGCTTTGCCCGGCACCGGGCGTGCCACTGCTGCAGCCGTATGCGGCACAGTCGCCAACTCGGCGCTGGACAGTGGCTTCAGTGCCGCTGTATTCATCGCCTCAAGTTCACTCGCGGTTAATGCCGACCCCTGCCGCAGGGATGCCGCTACTTCAGCGGAAGCCACTACAGCCGGTGCCACTGCAGCTATTGCATCATCAGCCATTGGCAGCAGAATCTCGCCATCACCCGGCGGGGATTCGAGACCCGTCGCGGCCGCAGTAAAAAACGGTGGCTCGACCTCGGCCTCGACCACTTCGCCCTCGCCCTGCTGCGGCAAAGCCGCGTCTTCAAGTGGCGCCTCATTGCCGCCGTCGGCCAGCGTCAGTACATTGCTTGGAACCGCATCGGCAGGATTCGTCTCTTCCGCCCCGAGCAAGGCCAGCACTCTTTCACCCATCGTCGCAAAGGGGGCCTCTAGCCCTTGCTCTGATAAACCCAGGGCGGGCGCACGCTGTAGCCCGAGATTTGAGGCCAGAGCTTCCGCACTGAGCAAAGCCCCTTTGCTGGCCACAGTATCGTCAGGGGCTTGCCTCGAACCCTCGGCCTGCACCCCGCCTGCCTTGCCCTTGTCCTTGCCAGAGATCTTTCCGCCCGCCCTTTCTGCCGTGCTTGTCGACTCGGCCTGTGCCACCTTAGAGCTCGAATTGGCAGGCTTTTCAGCAGTGTCAGTCCGACCCTCGGTCGCTTCGACCGGCCTCGCACTGGCGCTTTTTTGCTCACTGCGCTGCTCGGCCTTGAGATGATTAGAAAACCCCGTTTCGCCCTTGTCGCCCCCCCCTGAAGGGGACGCGGAGGTCGACGCTGAGTTAGCGCTTAACATCTGAGCGGTCTGGCTGGCTGAAGCGGCCACCGGCATGGATTGGGGCATAGGAACCTCGCGTTTATCTATCGCTGCTGATACAAGTCGAGATCTGGCTGCCCAAGCGCGTTGTTAAACGCTAAGCATCAGACAGACACCCTCTCGTGAATTGGCTTTCAACAAAGGTAATAGCAAAACGCGGGCCAGCTTAAATTTTTAGAATGCCTAGATGCTTGAATAGCCTAGGGCGACAAAACGACTGGAGGTCTATAGCGGTGCCAGGGTCGGCCCCTAATCCCCCCAGCCACAGTGGCCAGCGAGTCCCGAGCGCTCATCAATTTCTTTCTGTTCACGCTTATTGCGCTGCAGCAACTGCTCTTTTTGAACCTGTACCAAGGCGTTAGACAGGCTTTGGGTGCGCTGATGCTTAGCGACCCACTGCGTCTGACGCTCCATCACCTTGGCACCCAAGTCGACCAGTGTCTGGCGCTGAGCCTCAATCGCCTTATCCAGCTGGCCAAAAAAGGCACGGAAATCACCGAGCTGACGGGCGTTCATGCCACTGGCACCGGCATCGTGAAAACGCTGGCGATACTCTTCAAAAAAACCGGTCAACTGCTCGAGTTGCGCCTGCTCCTTGCCGTGATGTTCCTGCGCCTCGCCCAGCTCGCGACCGGCCTTATCACAGGCGTGCTCCGCCATTTTTTCCAACTGTTTAAAGCGCTTTATCTTGGTCATCAAACTACCCGTTATCACCCGACAAATTATGAAGTAACTACAAGCCCTACGCGGGCATCTGCAGATTGCTTAGTAAGCCATCAAGGGCCGAAAAACTCTGGTCTAAGGTCACACTTTGGCCCGCCTCCTGTCGCAAAAAGCCCTGCAGACGCGGATAGGCCTGTATCGCTTGATCGATACGCGCATCACTGCCACCGACATAGGCACCGACACTGATCAGGTCACGATTTTGCTCGTAGAGACTGTAGAGCTGCTTAAAGTTCTGCACCAGTTTAAAACGCTCGGGGCCGACCAAGCGGTTCATTACCCGGCTCACCGAGGACTCAATATCGATCGCCGGATAACGACCGGAGTCGGCAATCCGCCGCGACAGAATAATATGGCCATCGAGTATCGCCCGCGCCGAATCGACCACCGGGTCATTCTCATCATCACCCTCCATCAACACCGTGTAAATGGCGGTGATGGAGCCCTTGCCGGCGATCTTGCCCGCCCGCTCCACCAGCTGTGGCAAGCGGGAGAACACCGAGGGCGGATAGCCCCGCGTCACCGGCGGCTCGCCAATCGCGAGAGCAATTTCCCGCTGCGCCTGGGCAAAGCGGGTCAGTGAGTCCATCAGTAATAAAACATTCTTGCCCTGGTCGCGGAAGTACTCGGCGATAGCCGTGGCGCGCCAGGCGCCGTGCAAGCGCATTAAGGGTGAATCATCGGCCGGTGAGGCCACCACCACGGCGCGCGCCAAGCCCGCCGGGCCGAGAGTTTCGACAATAAATTCCTGTACCTCACGACCCCGCTCGCCGATCAGCCCCACCACCACCACGTCGGCATCGGTGTACTGGGTCATCAGGCCCAGCAGGGTACTCTTACCGACGCCACTGCCGGCAAACAGACCGAGGCGCTGGCCCCGACCCACGGTTAACAGGGCGTTAATGGCGCGAATGCCGACATCCAGTGGTTCGGTAATCAGCGCCCGCTGCAGGGGGTTGACGGTCTGCCCCTGCAAGGATGTATGGCCCGCCAACTGCGGTTGCTCAGCGCCATCCAGCGGGCGCCCAGCGCCATCAATCACCCGGCCGATCAGGGCATCGCCGACTTCGACCTCGGTGTCACCGGGCACGGGAATAACCAGGGCATTTGGCGTCAAGCCATGTACCGAGCCAATCGGCATCAAAAACAGGCGCTGGTCGGCGAAGCCCACCACCTCGGCCTCCACCGAGGCACCGCTGGGGGCGGTGATATGGCAACGGCTGCCAATGGCGGCCTGACAGCCCGTCGCCTCCAAGGTCAGCCCCACCATTCTCACCAACTTGCCCCGCACCATGGCCATTGGGTCGACCACACCCGGTAAAACCTCACTGCGCGCCGCCAAGCGGGCACTAATCAGCTCCCCGCCACCCAGCTCAACGCCTTGGGCCGAGTTCACTCGACAGCCCCCAAATCGGCAGACAAGAGGCCCGCGACAATGGCGTCGATCCGAGTCTGTAGGGTGGCGTCAATAAATTCGGCACTGCTGTTGATCTGGCACTCGCCCCGCGCCAGGCTGCGATCTTCAATAATCCGCCAATGCTGGGCCGGGGGGGCATCTTTGAGACCGTCTTTAACGATCGCGACATCCTGCGGGTGAAGGTGGACATCGATATCGCGGGCCGCAGCGGATAGCACCGAACAGGCCTGACTCACGGTTTCCAAAATCAACTGGGGCTGGGTTTTTAGCTCCTGGCGGACAATTTCTTTGGCGATAGCCGCCGCCAGCTTTGCCAACTCAGTCTCGACATTTTCACTAATCTGGCGAAACGGGTGGGCGGCCTCATCATACAACTCAGCTAAGCGTTGAGCGCCCTCCTGCACAGTCTGATGCCCGGCCTCAAGGCCCTCCCAGCGCCCCACTTCATAACCCTTCGCCTTGGCCTGCTGTTCAATGGCCTCGAGCTCTTCATTGGTGTGCGTTTCACGCACGGGCTGGCCGACGTTGGGCGCCTGCCAACGGCTTAATTCGGGCCCATCAGCGGCGCGTACTACCTTAGACAAATTCATCACCTCCGGTTCCACCGAGGGTGATTTCACCCTCTTCGGCCAAGCGTTGCGCGACGGCAAGAATCTCTTTCTGAGAATCTTCCACTTCACTGAGACGCACCGGGCCGCGCGTTTCGAGATCCTCTTCCATCATTTCGGCGGCGCGCTTGGACATATTGCCAAATATTTTCTTGCGCACCGGCGTATCGGCACCTTTTAAGGCGATCACCAGCACGTCGGATGACACCTCGCGCAACAAGCGCTGAATACCCCGGTCCTCAACGTCGAGCAAGTTGTCGAAGACAAACATCAGGTCGCGCACCTTATCGCTCATATCCTGGTCGACCTCAGAGATCGCCTCAATCAGCTCGCCCTCCAGTTCGGAGTCGATATAACTGAGAATATCGGCGGTCGATTGCAGGCCGCCCACCGCCGAGGCCTGGGCCTGACTGCCATCGCGAAACTGTCTTTCGAGAATTTCATCCAGCTCGATAAGGGCCGAGGGATGAATCGCATCCAACTGCGCAATTCTCACCACGGCCTCCTTGCGGATCGACTCGGGCAGATGTTTGATCACCTCGGCCGATTGCTCGCTGTCGAGATAGGCCAGCACGATGGCAATAATTTGCGGGTGCTCACCACGAATCATCGCCGCCACAGCGCGGGAGTCCATCCACTTTAGCGACTCCACACCCTTTGAATCCCGGCCCTCAATCACCGTATTGATCACGCCCTCGGCCTTATCTTCACCGAGGGCATCCTTCAATACCGAGCGCACAAAATCTTCGTTATCACCACTGAAGGAGGTCGCCTCACCGAGAGATTCGGTAAACTGGCCGATCACCTCCTCGGCCTGCTGACGAGAAACCGTGCGCAGGGTCGCCATCGCGGCGCCAATTTTATGCACCTCCTTGGGCGCCATATGCCTGAGTATTTGTGCCGCCGACTGCTCGCCAACGCCGAGTAGAAAAACCGCAGCCTTTTCAACACCTTTTAGAGTTTCTGCTTTTTCAGCCATCTTGTACCCAATCACTCATTACGCTGGCTGCCCGCTTCGGGCTCTGCCCGGCGATCGTCTGTGCCAATTGTACCTGTTGGTCGTAGCTATTCACTCCTGAAGGCAGCTGCGGTGCACCACCCGCAACTTGGTCGGCACCGAGCTGTAATTCACCACTGAGGGCACGACCACCGGCCTGCTTGCCAAGGCCGGTCAGACTTTTCATCACCGGGCGCAGAATACCAAAGATAAGCAACAGAATACCCAAGCCACCCGCGACCTGCTTGGCGATATCCAATACCCAAGGCTGCTGCCAGATGGGAATCTCGGGCATCGGCTCGAGTATTTCTGGCTCGATAAAGGAGGCGTTCATCAGGTTGACACTATCACCCCTTTCCTCACTAAAGCCCACCGCCTCTTTAACTAACTGGGTTAAACGCTCGATCTCCTCATCCGGCAAAGGCAAACGCTCAATCTCACCCGCCTCGTTGGTTTGCTGGCGATAATCCAGTAATACCGCTACCGACAGCTTCTTAATGGTGCCCGGTGCCTCTTTAATGTGGCTGATCACCTTATCCAGCTCAAAGTTGCGGGTCGCCTGGCGGGTCGTTTGCGTGGCGGCACTGGTGTTTCCCGATGCCGCTTCATCGGCACCCGGTACGCCGGCAGCCGCATCGGGCTGATTTGACTGCGCCCCCGGTGCGCCGCCAAAGGCATTGCTGTTATCACTACTGCGCTCTTCCGACGTTTGCTCGCTGCGCAGCAAGGTATTATTCGGCCCGAAGGTCTCACTGGTGCGCTCTATCGCCGTAAAGTCGACATCGGCGGTGACCTGGGCTCGCACCTTGCCAGGCCCCATAATCGGTGCCAATAAGTCGACAATGCGCTGGGAATAACTTTCTTCGATGCCACTGGCAAAGGAAAATTGCTCGGAGCCCATCGCCATCGACGACGAACCGCCACCGGTGGTAAGTAAGTTGCCGCGCTGGTCGACCACCGTCACCTGCTCAACCTCCATTCCCGGTACGCTGGAGGCCACCAAGTGAATAATCCCCGCCACCTGTGACTGGTTGAGCTTGCGACCCGGAAACAGGCTAATCAGCACCGAGGCACTGGCGCCCTGTTGGTTGCGCAAAAAGGCCGATTTTTTCGGTATCGCCAAATGTACCCGTGCGCCCTTGACGCTATTGAGGGTAGCAATTGACCTTCCCAACTCACCCTCTAACGCGCGGTTAAAACGTGTTTTTTCGATAAAGCTACTGGTGCCGAAGCTCTGCTCCTCGTCGAGTAGTTCAAAACCCGGATTACTACTCTTCGGCAGTCCCTGACTGGCCATTTGAATACGCAGGTTATGCACCTTGCCCGCCGGTACAGACACCGACGAGCCCTGCATGCGATAGGGGGTATTACTCTGCTCAAGCAAAGTCACCACTTGGGCGGCATCGGTACCACTCATGCCGTCAAACAGCGGCACATAATTGGGCTCTTTGGCCCAGGAATAAATACCCACGCCCAGGGCAATACTCGCCGCCAGGCCAATCAACAGACCCAACTGACGAACGATGGGTAAATTACTCATGCCGACAAACTGGCCGGCGACATTGCTGGGATTTACCAGAGCCATTTCAGCCTACTCCCCATACATTGTTGATCCGTATATTGACTATAGTCGTAGATAAACACACCTTCTCACTGGCGCAGCGATCAGCCCTAAAGCCGCTCATACCGGCATATTCATAATGTCTTGGTAGGCAGACAACAACTTATTGCGCACCTGGGTCATCGCCTGAAAGGAAATACTGGCCTCCTGCAGGGCGACCATCACCTGGGGTAACTCCACACCCTCGTCACCGCGCTGAAACGCATCGCGCATGTCGCCGGCTTGGGTCATGGTGTCACTGGCCTTGCCAATGGATTCCGCCAGCACCTTGCCAAATTCACTGCCACCGCCGGTGGCATCGCCAACGCTGGAGACTTCACCGGACTTCGCCGCCGATTCGAGAACGCGCATCTGGGCGAGTACTTGATTGATCGCTACCTGGCTCATTGTTGATTCCTCAAGCGTTGTTGCTGATATCTGTCTTTAAAAATGGCCCGCTAAAATGACTCAGCGCTTAGGTTCCGTACATATCGGGTAGGACGATGCCGTCGTCGCGCAACTTCGCCAACTTATAGCGCAGGGTGCGCGGGCTAATGCCCAGCCGCTCGGCGGTTTCCTTGCGCCGGCCACGCTCGGCCTTGAGCGCATCGACGATAATCTGCTGCTCGTGGCCGCGCAGGTCGTTTTCCAGTGCCGAGCCGTCGAGGGCCTCGGCTGGCGCGGCGACAGTACTAGGCACCGACAACAGTGACACCGGCGCACCCGGCTCCTCGAGATGAATGTCCGCCTCGCCGAGAATATCCCCGGCGAGTAAAATCATCGCGCGCTGCACGACATTGTGTAATTCACGAATATTGCCCGGCCAGGCGTAGGCCTCGAGCATTTGCGCGGCCCTAGGGGACAAGTTCACCACTTGGCCCGCGCCACTCTGCTCGTCGACAAAGCGGCGCACCAGGGGCAGGATGTCGCCGCGACGCTCACGCAAGGGGGCCAGGGCGATGGGGAAAACATTGAGCCGGTAGAACAGATCTTCACGAAAGCGCCCGGCCGTCACCTCGCCGCGCAAGTCCCGATTGGTGGTCGCCAGCACGCGGACATCGAGGGCAATAGTGCCCTTGCCGCCGAGGCGCTCGACCTCTTTCTCCTGCAGGACCCGCAGTAATTTCGCCTGCAGGGCGACGTCCATTTCCGATATTTCATCGAGTAACAGCGTGCCGCCCTCGGCCTGTTCAAATTTACCGGCGCGGGCTTGGTGAGCGCCGGTAAAGGCGCCCTTTTCATAACCGAAGAGAATCGACTCGAGCATGGTCTCCGGCAGGGCCGCACAATTGATCGCCACAAAGGGGCCATCGCAGCGGCTGGAGTTATCGTGAATAAAGCGCGCCAGTACTTCCTTGCCGGTGCCCGACTCACCGCTGAGCATCACCGTGGCATCGGAGGCGGCGACCCGGCGCGCCAGTTCCACCACCTGCTGGGCTCTAGGATCCTCGGCGATCATCTCTGCGCCATCGCCCGCCGCTTTATGGGCAAAGCGGCTGACCATGGCAATCAACACCTCCGCCTCGAAGGGCTTGATCAAATAATCGGCGGCGCCATCGCGCATCGCCGCGACGGCCTTTTCAACACAGCCAAACGCCGTCATCAGCACCACCGGCAAGCGCGGCCAGGTGCGCTTAATATTCTGCAACAGGGCGTGGCCATCCATCGCCGCCATTTGTACGTCGCTGACGACCAGGTCGACCGACTGGCGGTGCAACAGTGCCAGCGCCTCAACGCCATCGCAGGCAAATTCGACGCCGTAGCCGGCAAACGCCAGGGTATCGCAGAGCGCCTCGCGCAGTAGGTCATCGTCCTCAACGACCAATATCTTTAAAGCCACATTACTCATCGTCGACCTCCAGCCATACTTTGCACAGTTTCTATTGTCTGCCCCAGCACACCCGCTTCAACAATGGGGCTATCAATGCTCGACACGACTAAACCGGCGCCATCGAAGGGGGCTATTTGAGTTTGTTTATAAGACTGTTGAGCCGGCACAACCCGCTCGTCACGGCTGCCGAGTAAAGGCAACTCAAGACAGAACACGGTGGCGCCATCGGCCCGCGTATCGAGACGCATTTTGCCGCCGTGGCTGCGCACGGTCATCGCCACCACCGCTAAACCGAGACCCGTACCCTTCACCCGCGTGGTGAAAAACGGGTCGAATATCCGCTCGCGAATATCCGCTGCGACACCCGGGCCATTGTCGGCGACCAAAATCTGCAGTGACCCCGCCACCACGCTAATGTCAATATCGAGACACAGGGCCTTGTCCGCAACATCAATGGCATTGTCGACCAAGTTCAATACAGCACCGAGCAACTCATCCCGGTCACCGTCGATGGTCTTAGTGCCGCTGCCCAGTGCCACACGGGCATTCAGCGCGCCACCGCATTGCTTCACGAGGGGATCGACCAAGGCCAGCAACTCCTCGGCAAAGCTCTGCAGTTCAATGCGCTCAAGTACCACCGGGGCGCCGCGCACGAAGGTCAGCATGCTATTCACCAGGCCCTCCATGTGGCGCAGACTATCGACCACCTTGGACGACACCCGCTCGCGCTCCTCGGCTGTCGCCGTGGGCCGAGCCAGATGTGAAACGTAGAGTAGGGCCGAGCTCAGGGGCGTGCGAATTTGGTGGGCCAAACGAGCCGCCATTTCACCCAGCGCCGACAAACGCTTATCGCGACTGACGGTTTCCTGCAGGTCGTGCAGGCGCGTCATATCGGTAAGTAGAATCAGCTCTTCATTGGCGTCGGGCAGGGGCTGGCGGCTGAGGGATAAACGCCGACCATTACTGAGAAAAAACTCACTCTCGCTGACGGCATTGCCGCCATCGCGGCAGGCCCCTGAAATGAGCTGGGGCCAAGCTTGGCCGAGTAGGGATTGTTGGCTATCGAGGTCGCGAACAGGCTGCGAATGGCCGCCGCTGTGGGCAAAAAAGTTTTCTGCGGCGGCGTTGGCCTGGGTAATCACGCCCTCGCTATCGAGCACTAGCACACCGCCGGGTAGCTCGCTCATCAGTAGGGCTAGGCGATTCGCCAGGCGCTCCTTCTCGGCCAACTCCTGCAGGCGCTGTATGCGAACCTCGGCCAGCTCTTCGGTGAGGGTACTGACCCTCACCTGCAATACGCGATAGCTGATATCCAGTTCTTCGGAAACCCGGTTAAAGGTTTCGAACACTTTTTCCAGTTGCTCTGTGGTCTGCGCTGCTTCTGTCATAGCCGTCCTGCCCTGCGAATTTACGGTGCAAATAAAGATGCCGTAAAGTCACTAAGCAACAACTATGCCTATAATAAAACTACTTATTTTTTAAAGGGTTAGGCGACAAAGAAAACGAAACGTCAAAATTACGACAGGGACTCAGCGCGACGAATGTCAAACTTACGGATCTTTTCAACCAGGGTGGTACGCTGTAAGCACAACAGTTTTGCCGCCCGCGCCACCACCCAATCACTGTCGTCGAGGGCCTGGCGGATCAAGTCCTCCTCGACCTGGCGCAGGTAGTCTTTGAGGTCCAAACCCTCACCGCCCAGCAGTGCGCCGGGCGACGTCAGCGGCATACTGCGCTCTTCGACGCCGATATCGGCCAACATCGCCTCCTCCACCGCCTGACTCTGCTCTCCAGACCACTCTAGATTGCCGCAGTATTTATCGGGTAAATCCTTGGCTCGCACCTGCTGGCCCGGATGCAGAATACCCAAGCGCTCGACCAAATTGCCCAGCTCACGGACATTGCCCGGCCATGCGTAGCTCGCCAGTGCTGCCAGCGCACAGCTCTGCAGCTCGGCAATCCCCTGCCCACCGCGCTGCAGACGTTGATTGGTATGGTCGACCAATAGAGGAATGTCGGCGCTGCGCTCACGCAGCGGCGGCACGTCGATGGGGAAGACATTTAAGCGGTAAAACAGGTCGAGGCGAAAGGCCCCCGCCTCAACCCGCTGCTCAAGGTCGTGGTGGGTGGCGGCGACGACCCGCACATTCGAGTGAAGCGTCTTGCTACCACCGACCCGCTCAAAGCATTTTTCTTGCAGTACCCGCAGTAACTTGACCTGCATCTCCAGCGACATATCGCCAATTTCATCGAGAAACAGCGTGCCGCCCTCGGCCAACTCAAAGCGCCCCTGACGCGCCGTAATGGCCCCGGTAAAGGCGCCTTTTTCATGGCCAAATAACTCGGACTCTAAGAGATCGGGGGGAATGGCACCGCAATTGATCGGTACAAAGGGACGCTGACTGCGCAGCGACTGGCGATGCAAGGCCTGGGCAACCACCTCTTTACCGGTGCCCGACTCACCGAGAATCAACACCGTCGCCTCACTCTCGGCAACCTGCTCCAGCAGACGCCTAACGCGCTGCATACCGGCGCTATCGCCGACCAAACGGGGCTGGCCACTGGCAGGCTTGACCTCGGCCACGGCATTGAGATTAGTCTTCACATCAAGCGCCACTCTCGATCCTTTCATTGTGTCATGCAACGATCACTACCCCGCCGGCCGCTAGGCCTGGCGCTGGGCAATACTGCGGCGGTGCCGCCTAAAAATGAATTTTTCCAAATCAGCCTGTAGGGTGGCGTTTAAGCCGACAAAGCGCACCTGAACCCGAGTACTGCCCGCACTTGAGCCCTGCACCTCGCCAACGGGCACGGCCACGCCGTGAAACCTCAAGGGCGAGGGCAACTCACTGCGCAGATAAAGCTCAATACAGACCTGGGCCCCTGCGGGGGGACAATCCTCGGCCAGCCATTCGATGCCCGCCGCGCCCAACCGCACCTGCGTTGGTGCCGGCAAGGGTCGCTGGCTGGCGAGTAGCTGGCCGACGATTTCGAGTAGGAGATTGAGTTTTAGATCGAGGCGCTGTAATTCGGCCGCCGTTTGCGGAATCTCTTCGGCCGCTTCGGGGGCACCCTCGTTGAGAGCCGCTAGCGCTTTAAGAAAACGACAATTGTCTTCATTGATTTTCACCAGGTCATTATCACTGGGCAGGGCATTCACCACCTGCCAGACCAGGGAAATATGCGTTTCGTAATACAAGCCCTGAAAGAAAGCGTCTGTATTTTCCATTGCGGTAAAAGCCTCCAGAACCCAAGCCCTAAAATGAGAGAATGCTCTCAAATACTTGCTGTACAACCGTACAAAGCACTCATTTTGAGGATAAACAAAAAGCGTCAAAAAACCAACACTTGGCCATTAAAATGCGTCGCACTTGGCATTTAAGTCAATTGAAAGGCGATAAGACTGGACAATGGTAAATGCCGTTATTGTTCTTTTAGTGGACGACAGGCAGGCCGAACCGTAAAGAGCCGAGAGATCATCGCCCCCGCACTACGCCTGCAGGCAAACAGCCAAGACAAGGCGGCTAGGCCATTAGCGCTGCTTGCTGACACTCTGATAGGCATTCGCGGCGTTGCGACCATTTTGTAATGCCGTGAACTGCTGCGCAGTCTCACTGCGCGCGCGCTGCACCATGCCCGTCAACTGATCATTGAGCTGCATCAGTGTTTTCAGGGAGTCCTCAACGCCCTCGGCCTCTTCAACGGCCACGGGCTCGGTCAGCCCCGCCATCATGCCCTCGCGGCGCTGTTTCTCGAGCTCAATAATGCCCTCCCAGTCACCGCGCTCGGCGGTTTCGAGCATATTGCGCGACAGACTGATGGCATCCTGCAGGTGCTGCTGGCGCTGGGCACCGATAATCGGCATATCGTTCATTAGCTGTCCTCGGCGTGCCTAGACGGCGCTTTTTTAAATTCCTCGGGCATCGCATTCCAGCCCTCCTGAATCTCTCGCAACAGTCCCGCCACCTCTTCGATCATCGCGACGTTGTTTTCCACACTCGCCTTCAACAAACGCGCCGCCATATAGTCGTAGAGGTCGCGCAAATTGCGCGACACCTCGCCACCGGCCTCCATATCGAGGGCGGTGCGCAAGTTATCAATAATCTCCAAAGTACGGCCAATCTTCTCGCCCTTCACGCCCAGTTCGTTGCGCTCAATGGCGCCCCGCGCCACCGCAAGGTTATCGAGACTGCCCTGAAACAACATCGCCACCAATTGGTGGGGACTGGCCTCGGCAATCTTACTGTGAGACTGCATCTGACGGTACTGATTAAGCCCTGCATGTCTATTCATGCCTTTCTCCTCAATTCACTCTCACTAAAGTGGCCGATACTTGCGGCCACTGACTCATTTATTTTGATTTATCGAAATTTTTGAAATATTGGCTAACTGGGTGGTGAGAAAATCACTGGTTGAGGTCAGCTGAGCAACGAGAATATCGAGCCCGGTAAAGCGTTTGCGAATCCGCTCCTCAACGGTAGCCATGCGCAACTCCAACTTTTCACGGTCTTCGCCTACCCCGGCAATACTGTCTTTCAAGCCCTCAAGGCGCAGCTCTATGGCATTGCCCTCACCGAGCACATTCTCTAGTACGGTATTGAGGCCATCGGCCAGGCCCCGGGTAAAATTCACCGTGCCAAAAGACCCACTGCTGGTCGCGGTAATTTCCAGCACCAAACCCTGCATCGCGGCACTGGCACTGCCGGTTAAACGCTGGCCCGACCCCGTACCCGCAACACCACCAATGGTGCCCTCCACATCGAGACCATCGGTGCCCGACGAGGCCGCAAAACCGATAGTCGCCTCAGTAGTCGTGCCAACTTGCAGGATCTCAACTTTCGAGGCCGAACCGTAGCGCTCGGAGCTAATAGTGAACTTATCGGTGTCGGTGTCATAGCTAACCGAGACGCTGACATCGGCCGCTTTCAGTGCCGAGTCACCATTAATTTTACTCTGCAACTCGGCCGCCAGCGCCGCCCCCGAGGCATAGGCCGACTCACTCAAGGTCAGCTCTGCACTGTCAACGCCATCAATTTTTAAACGCAGTAGGGAGTTATTACTATCAATCGTAAAGTTCGTGGTCGCAGCCGAGGCATTGGTGGCAAAGGTAGACGCCTGGGTAATATTAACGGCGTAATCGCCCACCGCCGTGGCCGAGGTGGCACTAATGAATTTTACGCTGTTGTCGGTGGGCACCCCCTGGGCGGCAAACAACTCCGATACCGCCTCAAAGTCAGTGTCGAGCACCTCTTCTAACTCGCTACTATCGAGCTGCAGCTTGCCGTCTTTGTCGGTGGTAATACCAATGCTGGCCAGGGTTGAAAACTGCCCCGCGCCATCAAGGCTATTAAACAGGGAGGCCTGCAAACTACTGGTAATACCCCGCAGGGTGGCGTCACCCACCAACAAGCCGGCCTGCAGCGTTTCGGGGTCAAAGGCCGACAAGTTGTCGACCGTATCAATATAAGAATTATAGGCACCAATAAAGCCGTTAATCGCCGCCTTAATCGCGTCTCTATTTCGCGTCACCTCCACCGTTACCGGAGTACCCGTGGTGATGCTTTTCAGGCTCAAGTCGACCCCGTCAATCACCGAGCTAACCTTATTGGTGGCGCTGGTGACCGCCAAGCCGTTGACCGTTAACGCGGCATCTTGCCCGGCAATGGTTTGGCTGAGGTTGTCGGTGGTGGCATTAAAGTCGAGGGCCGACAAACCGGCGGGGCCGGACTCGGTGACAGTAATCTCGAGGCTATTGGCGGCACCACTGTCGGTAGCGGCCAAGAGCAGGCGAAAACCACTGCCGTCATTGACGATGGAGGCACTAACGCCGATGTCGGCCTCATTGATGGCATCGCGCACCCCGGCCAAGGTGTTATTGGTGCTATCAATAGTGATCGACGCCGCGCCCTTGTCGGCATTCACGGCAAAGCTATTGTAGGAGGCGGCGACCACCGGGTCGGTCGTGGCGGGGGTATAGTCGGTGGTGCCAAAGCGAATATTAATCTCGCCCTCACCCAGCACGTCGGTAATTGCCGTATAGGCGCTGCCGGTGGCCAGTGATTGAGTGCGCGCCAGGGCGCTGACCTCAATATCGTAGGTGCCCGGCGCCGCCGTTTCACCGGCACTGATACTCAATATGTCACTGTCGCTCACCGAACTCTGGCGCTGGGTATAGGTCGAGACACTTTGCAGGCTGTCTAGGCCGCTTTGTACCGAGGACAAGGCGCCCTTCAAGGCACCAAAAGCCGAGAGGTCTGACTGAAAGCCAGCCTCTTGACGGGCGAGGCGGTTTTCAGCGGGTGCGCGCTCGGCGGCAACCAGCTGCTGCACCAAACCACCCAGGTCTAAGCCTGAACCGATGCCAAGGGATGAAATCGAAGCCATAATCAGAAGCCTCCCAAAAATACTAAAGTCTAGCGGCAGTGCCAGGGGCTACAACCAACACCCGATTACCACCAATGTCTCCGGGTGCCGCTGGCTCAAACGCCTCGTCTTTGGTACTTGAGCCCCATCGCCCCATTACCACCCCTTCACTGCCATGTATTGCACAAAGCATACCAAGTGGCAGGTAGAGGCAAATATCGGCGAGCGTGCGGTACAGCGGCCTTGCGGCCCTAGAAAAAGCACGCACAACGGCAAACGCAGCCCTTACAGCGGCAAACCCTGGCTCACCTGCGGCAAGGCCCTGCCACCCATCGGCCCACAATCACAGGTGAACTACACCTCGTGATTGATCAACAAGCCCCGCAGCGCATCGACTTTATCCGACAATATTTCTTCGATGTGCTCGGCCACTCGCAGCAGTGTCTCGGGGGGAATGGTGCGTATTTCCTCACCGGTCTCTTTATCGCTGACGGTGATGATCGTGCGGCCGGTCTCCTCATGCACAGCAAACTGAATGCTGCGCTGGGCGATTGCCACGGCGGCGTTTAATTTCTCCGCGGTGGCAGCAAGCTCAAGGTTTTCACTGGCCGTCAAGGCCCTCTCGGCCTGGGGCGCCTCTTCAGGCGTAAGTTCACTGGGGGCCTGAAGCGCGGTTTTAAGCGCGGACTGCGCAACACTGGGCTGCACTTGAGCCACAGCACTGGGCTGGAGAGTGGTCGGCACAGTCAGTAAGGGGGTTGCGCTGGCCGGCCTTGGCGCGCTAGCTGGCGGCGCAACGACCTCGCCCCGCGACCTATTAACAGGTGGCGGGGGCGGGGTGGTGATAGCCATTTTTTCCATAATTTAGACCTACTGGTAGAGCCAAACATTCGCGACGCGCTTTTTTACGCCACGAATGTTTCTACCGTTAAACCTATTGTAGCAGTGACAACACACTCTGTGGCAGGGAGTTGGCCTGCGACAGAATGGAGACACCGGCCTGTTGAAGAATTTGCGACCGGGTCAAGGCTGCGGTTTCTGCGGCAAAGTCGGCGTCGAGAATCCGGCTACGTGCAGCGCTGAGGTTCTCAGAGGTAATCGCCAGGTTGGAAATGGTCGATTCAAAGCGATTTTGCACCGCACCCAGGTCGGCTCGAATAGTCGATATCTGGCTCAACGAACCGTCAAGCACCGAGATGGCCGCATTGGCGCCCTCGACTGTGGAAATATCTACAGTGCTGAGCTTGGTCAAGGCCGCAGAACTCGAGCCCAAACCACCAAAAGCCAGGTCGCTACCGCCGAGAGTAAAGCTCTCTGCCGCACTCAAGGTCAAGGTGCCACGATTCGTCACACCAGTACCATCGGCCGAGCTCTGACCGAGCACTGTTGTCGCGGCCGCGGTACCCGGATCCACACCGCCCGTTGAATAAGAAGCGGCGTTGACCGTGTAAACAATCGCACCCTCGGTACCATCACCAAATTTGTTTTGGGTGAGCGTCGTCGTATTGGTGGACGCTACTGCTGACAATGTGGTATTACCCAAGCCGTTTTGTGTATTCACCGCAAGCGCTACAGCCGCAGCAGCGTCATTTTCCGTCTCTGAGTTACCAAGGAATACTGCGACGTTGGTACCGCTTGCAGTACCACCGTCGGTGACATATTCATAAGTCAGACCGTCGAGAGCAAAGTTATCACCTGCTACAATTTCTATCGCATTAGCACTCGTCAGACCTGCAGTCTGGTACACGGTAGCCGCATTGAAGGTTATAACGCGGGTGTTATGCGTATCGGTAGGTTCAGTAGTGCTCGTCGATACATCGAGACCCACGGCGTTCAAAATCTTGGTGGCACCCGCTACCGATTCAGCCCCCGAGGTCAGCGCAATATTGCGGCCATCGGCCGCCGTTAAGGTCAAGGCACCAGTGGTGGCATCGGCCAGAGCGCTCACCCCCGTCTGATTGGTAATGGCGTTAATCGCCGTGGCCGCACTGCGGCCCTGAGTCACGGAGCTACCATCTTTGGCGATGGCTCCCACGGCAATGCCATTAATGAGCAAATCACCGTTGGCGAGGCCAACACCGGCGACCGGCGCGCCACCGGCCACTGTATTCGCCGCTGTGGCGGTGACGCCCGTGGTGCTGGTCTTAGAATTAATCGACACCGCTTTTGCGGCGGCGCTATCGGCCGTGAAGCCCGCCGAGGCTGTGGCTACCGAAACACCGACCTCTGTACCGTTGATGGTAAAGCTTGCACCATCAAAGGCGCTGCCGGTAACCGCCGAACCCGTGGTCTGATAGGCACCGAGAATATCGGTGGTGGCACCGGTAATACCAAAGGAAATGGTCTGATTGGCGTTGGCGCCGACCTGAAACTGAGCCGAAGAAAAGGTGCCATCGAGAATGTTCTGGCCGTTAAACTGAGTGGTTTGACCCACCCGTCCAACCTCTGCCAGTAGCTGCTGTACTTCCGAGTTCAGGGCTTTTCGGTCAGAAGCGGAGTTGGTGGAGTTGGCCGACTGAATGGCCAGTTGACGAATACGTTGCAGGGAGTTACTGGACGCACCCAGGGCACCCTCAGCGGTCTGGGCCAATGAGATACCGTCGTTGGCGTTGCGCTGGGCCTGGTCGAGACCCCGAATCTGGGTAGTAAAGCGCTCGGAAATGGCCAAACCCGCCGCATCGTCCTTGGCGCTGTTGATGCGCAAGCCCGAAGATAAGCGCTGCAGGGAGGTCGACAATTGGCTCTGCGAGGTGTTGAGGTTGCGCTGCGCTGTCAACGAGGCGATGTTACTGTTAATAATCTGTGGCATTTCTATGCTCCCGGTAAGCCTAGCGCTTACATTTAGCTAGTCGTTAGTGACTATTATTTGCCGTCTGTCTATTGATCTCGACATTGATAAAACGGCTAGTTCGGCGGCTATTTTTTGTAAATAGGCAGCGCCTCCGAGTATGTTATCGGCCATAACCTTGAAAGCTTGAGGCGAAAAGGGAAAAGTTTTTCAAAAGCAGACAAAATGTGACCCCGTTCAAACTTCCAGGCCGATTGCCTATCGGCAAGCCTATTCATTAATAGAAAAACCGGCCAGCCAAGAACCCACCCAAACCTAAGCAGCGAGAAGATATACTACGACCCCAAACAGCTCTTCAACCAACAGGCTTATCTCGTGGCGCGCAAAATCAAAAAAAAGAAGAAGAAAAAACCACCGCAGCAGGCCCCGCAAAGGCCTGCAAATATTGCTGGTGTAGCGCAGGCCATTGCACTGCAGCAAAAAGGGCATCTCGCGGCAGCCGAGGCGGCCTATCAAGCAATACTGCAGCGCGAACCTAACAATGCCGCTGCCAATCATTTTCTTGGCATCCTCAAACAAGGCCAGGGTGAGCACCAAACGGCGCTGAGCCTGGTGGTAAAGTCGATTCAACTCAGCCCCAATAACGCGGTTTTTTATTGTAATTACGCCAACTTGCTCCAAGCAGCCCAGCGCTTTGATGAGGCGGCAAGTCACTACCAGCGCGCCATTAAGCTTGCCCCCGACAAACCACAAACACACTATATGCTGGGCAATACCTTCAAAGCTCTTGAACAAACGGATAAGGCGCTAAAGGCCTACCGGCAAGCCCTTGCCCTTGAGCCCCAACACCTTGAGGCGCTTTGTAATATGGGCACCATTTATAAGGACAGGGATCAACTTACTGACGCCCTCAGTGCCTACGACAAGGGCTTGGCCATCAACCCAGCGCATACGGCGCTGCTCAGTAATATCAGCCTGGTCTACCTGGCACAGAATGATGCCCCTCGCGCCCTGATAAGCTGCCAGAAAGCCCGCACTATCGACCCGACATCCGCAACTGTCACCTTTAACCTTGGCCTGATATTACGGGATTTAGTACGTATTGATGAGGCTATCGCTTGCTATAAACAGGCTATTCGTATTCGCCCAGATTATATCGATGCCCATGGCGGGCTCTCCTCCGCACTGTTCATCAAGGGCAACCTAGAAGCCGGCTGGCGTGAATACGAGTGGGGGCTGGGCAAAAAGGATTATCGCCCCTCCAGCCGCCACCCCTACCCCCTGTGGGAGGGGGAATCCCTCGCCGATAAAACCCTGTTGGTGTGTGCTGAGCAAGGTATTGGCGACGAGGTAATGTTTGCCTCCTGCCTACCGGATTTACTCGCACAGGGGCCAAAAAAGGTGGTAGTAGAGTGTGACGTTCGCCTACAAGCCGTCTTGCGACGCTCTTTTAGCAAGATCAGCGTTATTCCCAGAAATAGCAATACGACTCACACGGCAGAAAAGCCAGCGCAGGCTATCGACTGCCAAATTGCCATTGGCAGCCTGCCAAAATTTTACCGCCCCAACCTCAAGGCCTTCCCGCAACAGCGAGGATATCTATTACCTGAACCCGCACTGCTGGCAAAATGGCAACAACGCTATGCCAAACTGGGTAGGGGTTTAAAGATCGGCATTTCTTGGCGCGGCGGTGTCGACAAGCTCGCCAAAACCACCCGATCTGTAGCACTGACACAGTGGTTACCGCTTTTTCAAGCCAAGGCACATTTTGTCAACCTTCAATACGGAGACTGCCACGAAGACATCGCCGCACTGGGTGAAAAGGCCGTTATTCATGACTGGGAGGATGCGGATCCACTGAAAGATGTTGACGATTTTATCGCACAAATTGCCGCTCTCGACCTGGTTATTTCCATTGATAATTCCACTGTCCACTTTGCCGGTGCCGTGGGCACATCCACCTGGGCATTACTACCCTTCGCAAGCAGCTGGCGCTGGTTTGGCGAAGAGGTCAACTCCCCCTGGTACCCCTCGCTTCGCTTGTTTCGCCAGCAACAGCGGGGTGACTGGTCACAAGTATTAAAAGATATAGGAACGGCACTGGCAAATTATTAACCACCTAAGAACCGCACCTCGCCCCGCACATTTAATTAACACGCCCCGTCAAAAGACGTTAAACTATTTCAAGCCCGCTTGAGCTTATAGCGGCTCATTGTGAAAACCCAGATATTGATGGCAGGATAAAAAGTGAATATCGAAGATTTAAAAAACTTTGCCAAGGCAAACACCCCGGCAGTGAACATCATTACTCACGATGATTACTTTCGCCATGATGTTTTGTCGTCTATCGAAAGCACCGATGCTATCGGTATTGAGCTTGGCGTAGCGGGCGGGCACTATTCAAAAAGGATGACTGATAGCTGCAAATTCAAAAAGTTTTATGGTGTAGACCTCTACGAAGACCACCACAATGTTATTGAATATAAAAATGCACTGAAACTAATAGGGTTAGATAAGAACTACGTACTTCTTCGGATGTCTTTTGATGAGGCTTGCGATCTCTTTGACGATAATTTCTTTGATTTTATCTATTTCGATGGCTACGCACATACCGGTGAAGAAGGCGGAAAAACCTTTTCCGACTGGTATAAAAAACTAAAAATTGGCGGTGTCTTTGCGGGTGACGATTACCACAATGATTGGCCCTTGGTAATATGGGGCGTGAATGACATGGTCTCACAATTAAATTGCGATTTACACGTAACCGGAAAAACTGAAACAACGAACTTAAATCGTTATCCATCTTGGTTTTTCAAAAAAACAACTGACGATACTTTTTGCACATCTTCGGAGCTACTTAAACTAGGTGGTGAAATTAGAAGACAAACAAGAAATGTATCAAAACACATTAATCTTTCACTTGATGATATCGCCAAACTACTAAAACAAGTAAAAGAAGAGCACCCATTAGCTGCTAACGAGCTCAAGAAACTTCTTTAGCAAGGCCCACAAGAGTGCCCATTTTATGGGTGAAGCCTCTGTAAACTCAGGAAATAACAGGCACCAAGATGGCGCTGGTTTGGCGAAGAAGTCAACTCGCTCTGACACCCATCGACACGCTTGTTCCGCCAATAACTACCTGGACGATCAGAGGGCCTTCATAATTCACTGTCCGCAGCCTAAACCAAGCAATAAACAGCGGGCCTAGCGAATAAAATCAAACAGCGACAAACCCTGTACCTTAATAAAAACCTGCTGGGCCGCCTCTAAGGCAAAGGACTGAAAGTTGAGCTGACTGATGGCCTCGGCGAAATCGAGATCCTCGGTGTCCGAGAGCGCGCCCTGCATGCGCAGGCGAAAATTCTCGTTATTCTCAATCTGACTGTCGAGGTTATTGAGGCGCGAGCCAATATTGGAGTGCACACGTAAAAAGTTGCCCAGCGCACGATCAATATTCTCCAAGCCCTCCGCCATGTCATTGTGCAGCCGGGCATTGGCATCGGGGCTGGTTGATTGCGCCTGTAGTGCGGCGGCGATGGTATCGAGGGTGGTAAAGACATCCTGGTTGACCGAGGGCTTGACCGTAAAACTGTCACCATTTTGCGGTGAGCCATCCACCGCCAGAGACACGCCGTTAAAGCTAATACCCTCGCGTGGCGCATAGGTGCCGGCGGCCACCACGCCACTGACCGCACCCACCACCTGATAGGTCACCGGATCGGTGGGCAGAGCCTGGGTAAAAGTCAGGGTGTAATCGTCCTTGACGAAGGTACCGCTCTGCGAGGCCGAACTAATCACCCCCGAACCGGTATTGGCCACGGTATTGTCCACGGTGAAGGTGCCATTGCCGGTTTTAATCAGCTGAAAGACATCGACCCCGGAGTCACTGACCGGAATCAGCGATGACGGCCCGACCTGAATACGGCGCTGGCCCTGGTCACCGTTGTAAACCACACTGCCCCCGGAGCGGGTAAAGGGCTGGGTGGCGATTTGAAAGCCGGCGAACAGAAAGTCACCACTGGCATTGCGGGTATTGGCTATCGCCTGCAGCTCGTCAATGCGCGCGCTGACCTCGTTGCCAAGACTTTGCCGGGTGCTGGTGGTCTGGCTGTCGTTATTGGCCTGTAGCATCAGCTCGCGTACGCGCTGCAGGACGTTTTCAGCGGCCTTTAGCGAGCCCTCCTCCAGCGCCAGCTCGGTGCGGGCGAAGGCACCGTTTTCCAGGTATTGATCAGCGGTGGCAATTTGCTCCTTAATATCAATCACCCGCACCGCACCGGAGGGGTCGTCGGCCGGGGTGAGAATACTTTTACCACTGGCGATTTCCAGTTGGGTGCGCGCTAGCCCCTCCTGCTGGGCGAGCACCGCGCCAATGCCCTGGCGAAAAATCTGTGAGGTTGAAAGACTCATAATATACTCGCTATAGCTGTCCGCTTAACGTCGCGTCGCGCCAAGCAAGGTCTGGAAAAGGGTATCGGTAATCGCCACCAGCTGGGCCGCCGCCTGGTAGGCCTGCTGTAAGCGCACTAACTCCGCGGCCTCCTGCTCAAGGTTGACGCCGGAGACTTTCTCGCGGGCAGCAATGGCGTTTTCCATCAAGCTGTCTTCAGCCTGTAAGTTGGCCTGGGCCTGGCGGGTGGCGACACCGACACCGCCGATCATGCCGCTGTAGGTTTCGCCAAAGGTCGCGGTACTGCCATCGAGCAAGCGCTGGGTTTGCATATCGCCCAGCAGTAAGGCGTTGCGGTTGTCGCCCGGGGCGCCGGTATTGGCCGACAGGGTAATGACATCTCCCGTATCGGGAATGCCACTGAGGGTAAAGCTGAGGCCACCAGAGGCGGCAAAGGTGAAGGTCTTGCCACCACTCTCCGTCGCCGGGTCAAAGGCGATGGTGCCACCTGGGCCGCCCACCACGTCGAAACCCGGCACCCCCGCGCCCAGGGCGTCGGGGTTGAAGGTAAGGGAAATGTTGCCCGCCAAGGGCAGACCGGTGGTGCTGCTAACGGCCACCTCAGCCACTTCGCCAGAGCCCGAGTTGCTAAATGCCAGCGAGGAAACCACCGGTGCACCGGCGGCAAAGCGTTCGGCGGCACCGAGTTCCAGGCCAAAGCTACCCGCCGTGCCATACACCGGGCGCAGCAGAAAAGTATCGCCAGCGGCGGGTGCACCACCGGCAATCGTCACGCTAATACCATCCTGTGAAAAAGGCCCGGCCCCGCCGCTAAAGGCGCCATCGCTGGTGCGGGTCAGGCCCCACTGAGCACCGTCGTAGACCAACAAGTAATCCGTGGCCTCGAGATCGGCGACATTGTCGACGGTGAGACTCACCGTCGCCGCGCCGGTATTCTGGCTGGAGGCAATGGAGGTCGGGCCCAGGGGGGTAAAGAAATTGCCCCCCAACTGGCCATTCAAATCAATACCGAGCTGGTGCTGGGCATTGACCAGATCACTCATGCCCACCGCCAGACGCCCCAGCTCGGCCCGCGCCGGATCCAGTATGCGAGCACGGAAGTCGAGGGCACCCTGCAACTCGCCGCCACTGATTTGATCGGATATCACCGCCACCGCACCCCCGGCCTGAGCCACACCGACCTCAAGACGATTCGGGTAGACCGTGTTGTTGGTGACCACTAACTGCTGAGACGTGCCACCAATCACCAGGGGCTGACCCTTGCCAACAAAGACATTGATGGCGCCATCGGTCTGCTCAAGCGCGCTAATACCAATGATTTCCGATAGCTGCATCAACAGGGCATCGCGCTGGTCGAGCAGGTCATTAGGCTGCCCCCCCGTACCTAGGGCCAGGGTAATATCGCCATTGAGCTCGGCAATATTACTTACCAAGCCGTTAACATCGCCAACCGACGCGGAAATGCGGTTGTTCACGTCGCGCTCAAAACCCGAGAGGCTGTCATCGAGCTGATTAAAACGGTCGGTGAGAATTTGTGCGTCGGAAAGCAGGATTTGGCGCGCCGAAATACTGCTGGGGTCACTACCCACCGCCTGAATGGAAGAAAAGAAACCTTGAATCGCTGGCGATAGGCCGTTGTCGCTATCACCCAGTAGGTTGTCGAGGCTGGCCGACATCTCCTCCAGCGTGGTCGCCAGGCCCAGCTTGCTGGAGCGCGTCTGTAACTCCTGCACCACGAAGCTATCGTAGGCGCGCCGAACAGTACCCACCTCGACGCCGCTGCCAAGAAATTGCCCACCGGTACGCTGCGCGGGCAGGGTTTGAAAGTCGGCAACCTGGCGACTATAGCCCTCGGTATTGACGTTGGCGATATTGTGCCCGGTGGTGCTCAGGGCCTGTTGAATCGCGCCAAGGCCGGAAGTCGCGATACCTAATAAGTCGGCCATGGCTCTAGCTCCTGTCGTCCCTAGCGCTCAAACCCGCCGCCAGCTCTAGCGCTGAAGCGCCGTCGAGGCGGTCTTTAAGAGCGAGTATTTTTTGCGCGTAAGCTGGGTCGGTGGCATAGCCGGCACTTTGTAAGCCGCGGACAAAAGCCTTGTCGTCGCTGGCCTGTAGGGCCGCGCTATAGCGCGGCTGCTCCCTTAGGAAAGCCACATAGTCGTCAAAGGATTGCTCAATTGAGGTATAGGCGCGAAACTCGGCGCGCTCGCGCTGGGCGATACCGTCGCGGTACTCGAGGGTCGCGGTACTAGCTTTGTCGCCCTGCCACGCGGCATTGGCCTTAATGCCAAACAAATTGAAGCTACTACCGCCCTCATTGCGGGGCATGACTTTTTGCCCCCAGCCGGTTTCCAGCGCGGCCTGGGCGATCAGTAGGTTTTCGCTGACGCCGAGTGTTGCCGCTGCGCGTCGGGCGTGGGGGCGCAGTGCATCGGCAAAGGCCTCGGGGCTAGTGGGCTGCCACTGGGTTGGCGCTGGCGCTCGGTCGAGTTGGGCACTGGCGTCACGCATTCTCTGCGCGGCCTGCTGTTGATGGAGGGCCGCTAGGCCCGGGGCGGTAAAGGGCGAGCGCCGTGGCATTTTCAGTGCCGTTTCTGGCCCGGTACCCAGTACTGCGTCGACCCTGGCGCCGGGCTTTTCAGTGGGCTTGCCACCACCGAGCTGACGCTCGATCACCTCGGCCAAACCAATGCCTTTGCCGTTGGCAATATTCAGGGATAGCTGCTGGTCAAACATGCCCTCGTAAAAGTCCATTTGCTCACTTTCAAACAAACCGCCCTCGGGCACGGTATCGCGCATCGCCTTCAGCATCATCTGTACAAACACCGACTCGAACTGCTTAGCCGCACCCGACAGGGCCTCACTGTCGCCATCGCGAGCCTGGGCGCGCATCTGCTCAAAGCCCGAAAAGCTGTGGTAGACCTGCTGGGCGGAAGCCTGGGAATTTACAAAAGCTTGCGTTGTCATCATCGGCCCCTAGATCACGATCAATTCGGCGTGTAGCGCGCCGGCTTGTTTCAGGGCTTCAAGGATCGACACCATGTCGCCGGGGGCGGCACCAATATTGTTGACGGCCCGGACAATGTCTTCCAAGGCGACGCTGGATTTCCCACCCATCAGGAACATCGGGCTGGTCTCCTGGGTAATCGATACGTCAGATCGAGCCGTCACCACCGTATTGCCGCGACGGGCAAAGGCACCGGGCTGGCTGACATCCAAGGACTCAGACACCGAAACGGTGAGACTGCCGTGGGCCACAGCCACCGGCATCACCCGGACAAAACCGTTCATCACGATGGTGCCGGTGCGCGCATTGACAATCACCCGCGCGGGCGCCTCACCCGGCATCACCTCAATGGCCTGTAGCATTGATAAAAAAGAAACTTTCTGCGCTTGATTGACCGGCGAGCGAATCTGCACCGACGAGCTATCAATCGGCAGTGCGGTGTCAGCGCCAACCACTTCGTTAATGCGCTCGGCAATGCGCATCGCGGTGGTGAAATCCGGGCTTTTTAGATTCAGTACCAGCGGGCCATCCTGGGAAAAGGGCGTCGCCACCTCGCGCTCAACGGTCGCGCCATTGGGAATACGACCAACGCTGGGGATGTTCACCGTGACGCTGGAACCATCGCCGCCCTCGGCACCAAAGCCACCGACCACCAAGTTACCCTGAGCGATGGCGTAGGTTTGACCATCGGCACCCTTCAAGGGCGCCATCAGTAAGCTACCACCGCGCAGGCTTTTCGCATTGGCGATGGACGAGACGGTGATATCAATGGTTTGCCCGGGCTTGGCAAAGGGCGGTAGCTCGGCGTGAATCATCACCGCCGCGACATTCTTTAAGGAGGGGTTGACGCCGGGCGGTACCACCACACCAAACTTAGAGAGCATGCTTTTCAGGCTTTGCACGGTAAAGGGCGCCGAATTGGTCGAGTCACCACTGCCGTTCAAGCCGATAATCAGGCCATAGCCCACCAGATGGTTGGAGCGCACACCGGCAATCGAGGTGATATCTTTCAAGCGCTCGGCCTGTGCCGACAGCGCGGTACACAGCGTGAGGGCCGCAAGTAGGCTCGGCAAACGCAAGAACGTGGCGGCTAAGCGGGCAATGGCTAGGGGTAAAAGACTCATCATTATCGACTCCTGCTCAGTCGCACTATCAAAAGGGCCAAAGGGGGCTCATAAAGAAGCGCACCACCCAGCCGGTGACGTTGGCCTCGTCGAGGGAGCCCTTGCCGCCGTAGGAAATTTTGGCATTGGCGATAAGGGTGGAGCGCACGGTATTGTTGGAGCTGACATCGGAGGGGCGAACAATGCCCTTGATGCGCACGAACTCACCGCCCTGGTTGATCTGTATCCACTTTTCACCCTGTACCACGAGGTTGCCATTGGGCAGAACCTCGGCCACGGTGACGGCAATACTGCCGCTCAGGTGGTTGCTTTGATTGCTTTTGCCCTCACCCTCAAACTCGGAGCTGGAATCGAGACTGAGACCGAGATCGTCGAGCAACTCGCCAAATATTGTCGGAGCCGACACCGAGCTTTTACTGTCCTTGTCGATTTCGGTTTTCGTGGTTTTCGCGGCATCCATTTGCTCCACCAATAAGACCTGAATAATGTCGCCGACGCGGCTGGCGCGCTGATCCTCAAACAACACCATGTCGTAACCGGTCTGGTAGAGACTGCCGGTATTGTGCACCGGCTTAACCATGGCAACGGGGGCCACCGTCTCGTAACCCGGTGCGCTTTGCTCGGGGATCACCGTGCAGGCACTCAAAATACTGACGGCGACGAGGGCAGAAACGGCTTGGAGGCGCTTTAGCACTGCTGTTTTCATAACGCGGTCCCGTTGCTAATGACGTGTGACTTAAAGGTTGTTGCTGATGTACGACAGCATTTGGTCGGTGGTGGAAATGGCCTTGGAGTTCATTTCATAGGCGCGCTGGGTTTCGATCATCGACACCAGCTCCTCCACGACATTGACATTCGAGCTTTCAATGTAGCCCTGCATAATCGAACCCAAGCCATTGAGGCCGGGGTTGCCGGTTTGCGGATTGCCACTGGCGCCGGACTCGAGATAGAGATTCTTGCCAATCGCCTGTAAGCCGGCGGGGTTGACGAAGTCGGCCAGTTGCAGGGTGCCGACCTGGGTCGGCGCGGTATCGCCCGGTGCCAACACCGAAATGGTGCCGTCGGTGCCAATGGTGATCGACTGAGAATCCTGGGGAATGGTGATAGAGGGCTCGATGGGGTAACCGTTGGAGGTCACCAGCTGCCCCTCGGAGTCGAGCGCCATGGAGCCATCGCGGGTATAGGAAATGGAACCGTCGGGCAACAGCACCTGAATAAAGCCCTTGCCTTCAATCGCCACGTCGAGAGCATTTTCCGTGGTCTCTAGATTGCCCTGGGTAAAGAGCTTCTCGGTGGCCACCACGCGCACCCCCGTGCCCTGCAGTAAGCCCGAGGGCAGCTCGGTGTCCTGGGAAGACTGCGCGCCCACCTGGCGGAGGTTTTGATAGAGTAGATCTTCAAACACCGCGCGGCCACGCTTGTAACCGGCGGTGCTGACGTTGGCGAGGTTGTTGGAGATGGTCGCCATACGAGTCTGCTGGGCGTCCAGTCCGGTCTTTGCTATCCACAGAGATTCTTGCATTTTAGGTTCCCATTACTGTCGGTATTTGATGTGCTATTGCGAGCCGAACCATCAATTCATTTTCATCAGTGCCGCCGAGGAGCGATCATTATCGGCGGCGGTTTTCATCATCTTGATTTGGCTTTCGTAACTGCGCTGCAGCTCGATCATCTTCACCATGGTGGCCACCGTATTGACATTACTGGACTCCAGCGTGCCCGAGACCAGGGACACAGCGGCGTCCTCTTTGGCGTTGGCGCCGTCTTTCAGACGCAGCAGCCCGGCCTTGTCTTTATAGAGCTCGTCGCCATCCAGGCTGACTAATTTGATACGCCCGACCAGTGCGACGGTGTCCGGACCCTGCCCGAGGGGCTGAATAGAGATGCTGCCATCGGCGGCAATTTCCATTTTGCTATGGGGCGGTATGGCCAGGGGGCCACCATCGCCGATAATCACCTGGCCAGCACCATTGGTGAGCTGGCCAACGGCGTCGAGGCGCAAATCGCCACGGCGGGTATAGGCCTCTCCGCCATCGGCAGCCTGTACGGCTATCCAGCCTGCACCGTTGACCGCAACATCGAGATCGGCACCGGTGTGCTGCAGGGCGCCAGCGCTGATATCGACACCGGTGCGCACAAACTTTGGCGCACCGCCACCGTTGACCGCGCCGGGAATGGCCATCGACTTGAACATCGACAGGTCGGCGCGAAAGCCCGGGGTGCTGGCATTGGCCAAGTTGTGCGTGACATCGGCCATGCCGCGCATCACTTCGCTGGCACTGGCCATTGATGTATAGAGGAAATTACCCATAGCGATTCAAGCCTTTCTCATCTGCAGTGCGGTTTAACGCAAGTTAATAACGGTTTGGGTGACGGTATCTTCCGTTTGAATGACCTGGGCATTGGCCTGGAAGTTACGCTGGGCGGTAATCATGTTCACCAGCTGCTGGGTGATATCGACGTTGGAATCCTCCAGAGCACCCGACTGAATCAAACCCAGACCCGCCGTACCCGGCTCACTGACCGTGGCCACACCCGAGGCAAAGGTCTCTGCCCAGGCCGTGCTACCTAGTGGTTGCAATCCCTGCTGGTTGGCAAAGTTGGCGAGAGCCACTTGGCCCAGAGCAAAGGATTGACCATTGGTATAGCGCGCAAAGATGACCCCGGTGTCGGAGATTTCAACCCCGCGCAATTGGCCTGAAGAGAAGCCATTTTGCGAAATAAAGCTGACACCGAAATCACTACCAAACTGAGTAGTGGTTGAAAGGTCAACCTTGAAAGACTGGGGTGTAACAGCACCCGTGGCATTGCCGCTAGCATCGACCGGATCATAGTTAGCCACTGTCACCTCTACTGGCAAAGAAGCCGAGGGGAATTGCCCGGTGCTATCGAAGGTTAGGGTTTGCGGTGCCGCAACACCGCCGGGGGTCACACCGTCAACCGTGACATGAGCATCCCAAACATTAGGTACTGCGGTTTTTACAAAATAGGTGGTTAAGGCGTGGGGATTACCGAGACTGTCGTAAATCGTCAACGAGGTAGAGCCATTGAACATATCGGCACTGGGCGCTGTCGGTGGTGCGGCAAAGGCGTCAAAGGGCGCGGCAAAGGCCAGCAGGGGCACGGGCTCACGGGAGTCGAGATTAGCAGTGATATCAATCTCGGCGGTGGGAATCGGCTCAATTTGCGAGGTCGTCAAACGCACATCGTCAACTAACCCGGTAATTTGACCCGCAGCATCGGCCTCAAAAGCTTGTAGGCGCAGGCCCTCGTTATTGGTAACAAAACCTTCCGAATCAACGGTAAAGGCACCGGAGCGGGTAAAGCGCGTGGAGCCGCCATCGTCGAGCATAAAAAAGCCACTGCCGCTGATCGCGAGATCCAGGGAGCTATCGGTAAAACTAATATTACCCTGGGTAAACTGCTGTGAAATGGAGGTCAGCTCGACACCGCGACCAATCGAGTTAGAGGCCACACCCAGAGCACTGGAGGCAAACACATCGGAAAACTCGCCCCGCGCCTGTTTAAAGCCCGAGGTGGAACTGTTGGCGATGTTATTGCCAATGATGCCCAGCTGCGATGACGCTGCCCGAATACCTGATACTGCCGTTTCAAAACCCATGACTCATTCCTCTTACCGTTATAAGTACTGGAGAACATCGGCGTAGGACACCGAATCTCCACCATCCAGATTTAAACTAATTTCCGCCCCACCAGCGCCAATCGAGACACTGGCGACACGGGCCGAAGCAAAAGCCGGAAGCGCCTCGACCACACCGTCGATCATGCCGCTGGCCGTCACTTGATAACTTCCCTGGGAGATGGAAGCCCCATCGTCGAGCAATCCGTCCCAGGAAAACTTATGAATACCCGCGCCTACATTTCCGATATCAAGAACCTTGACCAGCTGTCCACTGCTATCCGACACCTGTATCTGAACAGCCGACGCACCGGTAGGCATGGCCACGACACCGGCGATTTCATCACCCGGAGCAAAGGCCGTCTGATTGGAGGCACTAATCACATCGCGACCCACCAGGGACGAGGCTTGAATGGCTCGCGTGGAGACCATCGACTCGCCCAAACCCGAGAGCGAGGACTGCATATCCTGAATACCCGACACCGTGCTGAACTGGGCGATTTGCGAGAGAAACTCGAAGTTGTCCATCGGCTTGGTGGGGTCTTGATTGTTGAGCTGGGCCACCAGCAGACGCATAAACTCCTCTTGGCCCAGTTCTTCTTTTTTCTTTATCGTCGAGCCCAAGCCACCGCTTTGCTCGACACCTAAAATATTTGCTATGTCCGTTGCCATCGCCCTTCTCCCTAACGCCCTATACTCAAGGTCTGCACCAGCAATTGCTTCGCCGTGTTCATTACTTCAACACTGTTTTGATAGGCCCGGGAGGCGGCAATCATATTCGCCATTTCCTCAACGGGATTAACATTGCTGTGGTAAATATAGCCTTCATCGTCGGCCATGCCGTGATGGGGCGAGTACTCTTTGCGCCCCGGCGGCCCCGCTTCCACGATGCCTTCGACCTGAACACCGACGGCACCCTTACGACTGCCAAAGGGCTCGACCATGGTGGCAAAGACCGGCTGGCGCGAACGGTAGACATCGCCGGCACTGCCGCCAACCACCTCCGAATTCGCCAAATTGCTGGCGACGGTATCGAGCCACACGGTATGGGCGGCCAGCGCCGAACCCGACACTCTCATTACACCTTCTAAGCTCATCGCTTAATCTCCTCTCAGGGCCAGCATCAGGCCTTTAATTTTGCCATCGAGAAAGCGCAGGTTGACCTGGTAGCGCACCGCGTTTTCGGCATAGGCCGACTGCTCCATCGGCATATCCACGCCATTGCCATTGATCGAGCCCTGTGCCGGTTTACGATAAAAAACCTGGGTATCAAAGCCACTGTTCGCCTGCATGTGCCCGGCGTGGCTTTGCTCGAGACGCTCGGCACTCGCCGTGCGCAGCGCAGAGCGGAAATCGACATCTCTTGCCCTGTAGCCTGGAGTTTCGGCATTGGCGATATTGGCCGCCAATAATTCCGCCCTTTGGGCATGGAAATAGAGGCCTTGAGCCTGTTTACCGAGTATCGAACCAACTTGAGCGGACATATGATCTTTCCCAATTGTCGTTTAAAACGCTTCAGGCAAAGACATTGCAACCGCTGTGCCACAATATTTAATCGTTACTTTTCAATAGATTAGAAAACACAGCGCCTAAAAAACACCTCGCACCGGCAAGGCTCTGCCGGATAACGGCAAGGCCGGTGCCGCGCTGCAGGTGTTTCAAAAAAGTCGCTGTGCAGGCCACAAACTACAAGCGGCCCAAATATTGCTTAGCTATTAACAAGCTCTGCAAAATGATGATAAATGGACCACGAGACGCCAAAAAATTGACTACTCTCAACAAAAGAACCCACGGCCAGTGCGCGACAGCCCGGTGGCTGACAATCGCCATAGCGGCCCTTGCCCTCTGCGCCACACTAGCGCTCGGCACCGCCCCCGCCGTGGCTGAAGAGGCGCAATTCCACGCCATTAGTGCCATCAAGGCTAGCGCCGCCACATTTCTCAATGACCACAAAGATATTCAGGGACAGGCCAATACCACCGTCAAAATTGGCCATATTGATACGCGTTTAACACTACCCCGCTGCAGCGCACCGCTCGAGGCCTTCCTACCCCCCGGCGGCAATATCAGCGGCAAAACCACTGTTGGCGTGCGCTGTCAGGGCTCGCGCCCCTGGACGCTCTATGTCCCCGCCAGCGTCACCTCGGTCACTCGCGTACTTATCACCAATGCACCGCTGCGGCGTGGACACGTGGTCCGCGCCGAGGATATTGGCCAGCAAACCCGCGACACCCGCTCGCTGAGTCGCGCCTATTTGAGCAATCCACAGCAGGTCATCGGCAAGGTGTTAAAAAGAAACCTGGCTAACAAAGCCCTGTTTACCAGCGCCGTGCTCACCGAGCCCCATATCATCCAGAAAGGTCAGCAAGTCACCCTGCAGGCCGGCAGCCATGGCCTGAACGTTAGCGTCACCGCTATGGCTTTAAATGACGGCGCTGTGGGAGAAAAAATTCGCGTCAAAAACCTCTCCTCCAGCAAAATTGTCGAGGGCACCATTCTCGCCTCTGGGGTGGTTCAGGCGGACTGAAAGAGCGGACAATGTTCAACAATTTGATCGCCAGCACTAAAGTTATTCACCAAGATGCCGATAAGCTAATTGCCAGTGTTTCGACACTGTAAAACGGGAAGGACAAGCACCATGGATATCAGACCAACGCAGGGCTCTACCAACGGCCTCAACACCAACGGCGGAAAAAAAGCCGATGCTAGCCAAGGCCCCAGCCCCGAGAAAGCCGGCACGCCACAGGCGGGCGGTGAATCGAGCACGGTTACCGTTACCGACTCGGCCTTGAAGATGTTAAAAATCGAGCAGACCCTCGCCGAAATGCCGAGCTTTGACGCCGAAAAGGTCGCGCGCATTAAGCAGGCCCTGAGCGATGGCTCCTACACCATCAATACCGAGCAAATCGCCGATAAGCTCATAAAGTTTGAGCAGGATCTGGCCTAGCCCATCGCCTGCCCCTGTAAACTTTAATTCATCAAGCCGGTACCGACCCGTGAAAGATCTTATTGCTCTGTTCGACAAAACCACCGCTCTCACTCTCGATCTCATCGGCGTGCTCAATGAGGAGAGAGCCGCTCTGGGCCAGCAAGACATTGCCGTTTTTGAAGCGGTTATCGAAAAAAAACTCGCCGTTGCCCAGGCCATACAAGCCCTCGACCGCGAACGCGATAGCGCACTGATGAAACGCGGTATAAGCCCCAGCGCAGAGGGCCTGGAAACACTCCTCGCCACCCACTCCGAACCACGCCTACACGACAGCTGGCAGAGCCTTTGCACCGCGAGCCAGCGCTGCCGGGAAGAAAACCTATTGGTTGGCACTATGATCAAGAAAAACCAGTTGGTTACCGATCATGCCCTGCAAATTCTTCGCAAGGGCAGCATTGATACCGTACAAACCTACGGCGCAAGCGGCACCAGCTTGCGCCATTCGCAGTCCTCATCCCTGGGCAAAGCATAAGACCGGCCTCTTGCAGGCAAGCCCTAGCGGAGTAAATTCATTGTCACCGCAGCCTCTGTGCCCAAGCCCCGCTGAAAACCCAACGCCAACACGCTACTATTAAGCCCATGTCATCTGAAGAATCGAATAGCGAAAGTACCAGCGCGAGCCGCTCACAACAAAACCAAGACCGCATCAAAATAAAAGCTCACAAGCTACTTATCCTCAAGGCACTGCAAGAAAACCGCAGCCCACTGAGCTTAAGTATTGAAGGCAGTGACGGGGGGTTTGTGAGTATTATTCTCGCGATCGATGGGGAGAACGACATCATAGAGCTGGACGAGCTCGCCGATAGCGCGGCCCATCAAACCTTGCTTGCCGCGAAAAACTATCGTGCCACAGGCTGGCTACAGGGCGTCAACATTGAATTCAGCGCTCACATCACCGATCACCAGCAGAGCCAGGGCCTAACGCGCTATCACTCGACACTGCCCGACACCATTTATCAATACCAGCGCCGCACCGGCTACCGCACCCATGTCAGTATGATGTCCTCGCCCGAGGTGCACTTAATTCTTGCCGACAACCAGGTGGTCAAGGGTCGCATTAGTGACATCTCGATCTCCGGCGCGCTATTAACGGTACCTCTGGGTAGCCCCATCGCCCCGGGAGACCGGATAAGCCAATGTATTTTCAAGGCCATTGATAAAAAGATGATTATTGTCGAGGCCGAAGTACGCCGCCTGATGGACACCGAGCAGAGCTCAAGAACGCGACTGGGCTGTCGCTTTACCCATGTTGACCAAACGACAAGCCAAGACCTACAGCGCTACGCTGCCGCCGTCGAAAGACAGAATGCCCGACGCCGCTAACTCACACGACGAGACGACAAAGCCCCTCTACGAGAAGACAAGGCCTTACACTCCTGCGCCGCTATTGAGCGATGACACAACCGTCGCGACCCTTATTTTTCACCTCATACATTGCCACATCGGCCCTTTCAAACAGCGCCTCGCTGCTCTCGCCCTCTTTGAGCTGCGCGACACCAACAGACAACGAAACCTCGACCGACTGCCCTCGACTGTGAAAGCCACAGCGTTTCACAGCATCACAAAAACCCTGAGCCACGACCAAGGCATCATCGGCCGAGGTGCCGGGTAGCAACAGCACAAACTCATCACCCCCGTAGCGCGCAATATAGTCGGTATCGCGCACCCGCCCCGCCATTAGCTTGGCAATGGTTTGCAGTACTTTGTCTCCCGCTTTATGGCCAAAGGTATCGTTAACAAACTTAAACTTGTCGATATCCACTAACAATATCGAGAGCGGGAAGCCAATGCGATGACTGCGCGCCAGCTCCTCCTCGATACGCTTATCAAAGCCGCCGCGATTGGCGACACCGGTCAGCGAATCCATCACCAACACCTGCTGTTTCTCCATCAGCTGGTGGCGCAAGCCCTCCACCTCGTCGTTCATGGCCTGCGCCTGGTGCGTCAGCTCATTGATCTTGGCCTTTGCCGCCTGAAGCTGTTTCTTTTCGGACTCGACATAATCCGCCACTTTAGTGGTCAAACGCTCGGTCCGTGTGCGAATAATCTGTTTCAGTACGTCGAGGTCATTGTTGTCACTAACCGCGGACTCCATGCCCGAAACCTCACTGCCCACATCAAGCTGGATTTTACTGACACTCTGCAAAGAGGCATCAATATCGATGGAATCGCTTAAACCCTCCTCCAGCGCTTTCAACTGCAGGCGCAATTGCGCTAAAAACTGCTCGGTGTACTGCCTTTCCTGATCAATGTGTCGCGCCACATCAATCACCAAGCTCAGCGCCTCACCGAGAACGGACTCGAGCTCATCCATGCTGACGATGCGCGCGAGATCATTTCTGACACTGACCACTCGACCGTCATCGGGCTCTAAAAGATTGAGCTGGTCAAGTAATTTACCGACAACCGGGGCGATAACATCCAGCACCTGAGCCAAGGAAAACTCACCGCGTATCAAAACCGACGACACCGGATCGACACCCGGGGCCAGCCCAGGCTCGGCAACACTGATGCCCATATCAACCAGTAGTGGAATGATTTTCTCAACCTGCTCGACGGTTTCCTGCAGCGAGGCAGCGAGTAGCAGCTCTTCCTTAAGGCCGGTTATCTGTGTCACGTTGGGAAAGCAGCTCTCTATCGCCGTAAATAACTCCACCGCCGTTGTTTTGATCGAAAACTCAAAACCACTGGCAAACTCGACGCGCCCAGAGACAATATATTTTAAAAACCGAGCGGCACTCTCTTTGAATTCGGCAGAAGGGGCACTATCGTTGAGAGAGACCCGGAGCTGTTCGAGTAAATAATCCAGCTTCGGGTCCCTACCCTGAGCCAGTCGGGTCAACTCAACCGCCAAACGCGTCAACAATACGGACCTACCGTTGCCGCTGCCGTTGCGACTCAGCCCATCAGAAGTCGTAGCTTTAGTTCGCATCCCACCCTCTATGTTTCAACCACACACGCCTAATGATCACCAGCGCCAGCCGAGCCCGGCATACAACAGTCATCACGTTAAAAACCACGAACCTTGCGCCAGCCTTCTTATTTTTATGGCCAAAGCGTCAAAACAATGACGCCTCCGAAGAGAGAAGACCCTCGTAGCAGCTAGTTTAGCAAAAATTCCGTGACAGAATAGGCAATTACGATGAAATTCTGGACGGCATAGTTAGTGCATTCAAATACCTATATTCACTGACATACTGCCGACCAACGCCATGAACAAAGCGACGCACCTGCAAGCAAACTCCGCAAGTCGGGCCTCCCGGGACAACAAGGTCAACCAAAACCTCAGCCCCTCTCTCGCCAGAATTCGCAATCGAGCCGCGCCAACGCCAACCAATAACGCGCCTAACGTTGAAAAAACAGCACCCAGCGCCCCCGCCAATCAGCCCAGCCCGGCAAGGCCCGCGCCAGTAAAACCTCAACACCCGATAAGCGATCCCGCCAGAGCCCCTCAAATCCTCAGCTCTGGCGCCAACGACAACCGTCAAACGGGGTCAAGCTCGGCGCGAATTGCGCCCTGGTTATTTGCCAGCATCACCCTAACCCTGGCTCTTTTCAGCGGCAATTACGCTTGGCAGACCCAGCAGGGCGTTGAAAAGATGAATGCGCGCCTGGTACAACTTGAAGCCGCGCCGCTAACAAACACCCCCGACCTGCCAGAGACCGGCGACCGGCTGGCCAATGCCGAACGTGAACTGCGGAGTCTCAAACAGACTCAGCAGCAACTTACCGGCACCATCACCGCCTTACAGGCACAACTCAACAGCACTAGCGGGCTGACTGACTCTCGCCTTAAATCAATAGAAGGCGAGCAAGTAGCGCTGTCGACCCAGGTGCAAAGTGCCTTAACGCAAAAAATCATTGCAACACCAGCAGAGAAGAAGCCACTACTAGGCGCGAGCGCAGCCAGTAAAACGACTGCAGAAGCAGACGCAACGAGGGGCAACCCGGAAGCCAATGCGGCAAGAGAATACTGGTTTATTAATATCGCCAGCTTTTCTGACTCCCGCTCCGCCAACGCCAGCTACGAAAGGGTCGCAAAAATAGCCGATAAGGCCTCGATCAAATCGCTCACGATTAACGGCAAGACCCTGTACCGAATCAGGGCGGAGGGCTACAGCTCCCAGCAAGCAGCAGAAGAAGCTGCGCAAGTCTTACAGACACGGCTTGGCGTATCGGGTTTGTGGGTAAGTCGCGGCTAGAACAGCCTATAGCGAAATCGTTAATCGGTCTTTTTCGGACTGGGAACCATCGACGGAAAAGGCAATGACGTCACATTACCGCCTTTCACATCCGTCACTTTGCAGGCACCCTCCTTCTCCACCTCGTCGATGCGCACCACCGAATGCAGGGGGATATAGCTGCGCTTGACGCTGGAGAATTCATTTTTCAGCTTTTCTTCACCCGGATCGACAATCATCTTCGAGCGTTCATCAAAGACAAATTCCTCAACCTCTAGGAAGCCCATTAACTCACTTTGGTAAATGGAGCGCACATACAGCTCATAGACCTGGCCCTGATTAAAGAAAATGACTTTGTAGATGGGATCTTTGGACATAATGTTAGCGACTTACTGACTGAAGGAGAGATAAAGGCGCGGCATTTTAGCATACTGGCGGTCCGTTTTCTGTCAATTTCCAGCTAGCCTCGCTAGGCTAAGTGCCCGAGAAGGCCTATAATCGCCCGCCTTGCCAATCACGCCCGAGCCCTCATGGCAGACACCCCCGTCAAAAAACTCCACATCGTCACTCACGGCTGCCAAATGAATGAGTACGACTCCGCCCGCATGGGCGACCTGCTCGGCGATAGCCACCAAATGGTGCGCACCGACGATCCCAGCGAGGCCGATGTACTGCTGCTCAACACCTGCTCCATTCGTGAAAAGGCCGAGGACAAGGTCTTCCATCAACTGGGCCGCTGGAAAAAACTCAAAGCGCTTAACCCCAAACTGATTATTGGTGTCGGCGGCTGCGTGGCCAGCCAAGAGGGCGAAACCATTGCCCGCCGCGCCCCCCATGTCGATCTAATCTTTGGCCCCCAGACCCTGCACCGTCTGCCCGATATGATGCAACAGCGCCAAGCGGGCAACAGCGCGGTGATCGACGTCAGCTTCCCAGAAATTGAAAAATTCGACCAGCTACCCCTGCCCGAGGCCGACGGCGTGTCGGCCTTTGTCTCTATTATGGAGGGCTGCTCGAAGTATTGTAGTTTCTGCGTGGTGCCCTATACCCGCGGCGAAGAGGTCAGTCGCGGTAGTGCCGATATTCTCGCCGAGGTTGCCCACCTGGCCAGCCAGGGTGTCAGAGAGGTCAACCTGCTCGGCCAAAACGTCAATGCCTTTCGCGGCGAGATGCCCGGTCGCGACAGCCTCTGCGATCTCGCCGAGCTGATCACCTATGTTGCACAAATCGACGGCATCGATCGCATTCGCTTTACCACCTCCCACCCAATGGAATTTTCACAATCCTTGATCGATGTCTACGCCGAAGTGCCGGAGCTGGTCAGCCACCTACATCTACCCGTGCAAAGCGGCTCCGACCGCATTCTCAGCGCCATGAAGCGCGGCCACACATGGCTCGAATATAAGTCGATCATCCGCAAAATTCGCGCCATTCGCCCCGACATCAGCCTGTCGTCCGATTTCATTATTGGCTTCCCCGGTGAGAGCGAAGCCGATTTTGCCGACACCATGAAGCTGATTGAAAGTATCGGCTTCGACCACTCGTACAGTTTCGTCTACAGCGCTCGCCCCGGCACCCCCGCCGCCGACTTCGCCGACACCACCAGCGCCGAGACCAAAAAGCAACGCCTAAAGATTCTGCAAGACCGCATCATTCAGCAGACCATGGCCATTAGCCGACGCATGGTCGGCAGCACTCAACGGGTACTCGTCTCGGGTATTTCTCGCAAAGACCCGGGCCAATTACAGGGTCGCACCGAGAATAATCGTGTCGTCAATTTCACCTGCAGCGACCACCAGGTGATCGGTGATTTTATCGATGTGGAGATTGTCGAGGCCCTACCCAACTCACTGCGCGGCAAGATGATGGGCTAAGCACCCCGACAACCATAACGACTGCTACTAAGCGAGCCAATACTCACGACACTAATAGTCTATACATTCTCCCGACAGGCGGTTTTCATAGCGCTATAAAATCGCTATGCTTAACGCCAATCCCAGCTAAGACAGGCGCTCAATAGCACACTTTGAATACCCTACCCGCCGTTGACACCATCACCCTCGAACCCAACGACCACCGCCGCCTGGCCAACCTTTGCGGCCAGCTCGATGAGCACCTGCACCAAATAGAAAGTCGCCTCGAGATTGAGATTCGCAATCGCGGCAATGTCTTTGCCATCTACGGCAATCCCCAGAGGGCCCACATTGCCGCCTACTTGCTGCACGCGCTCTACGCAGAGACCCGCGACCAACTCAACCTGTCACCGCAAGCGGTGCATCTTTATCTGCAACAAGCCAACCTGGAAACCACCATGGCAGAAAGCACCGCGCATCCGGCCGCGAGTAATATCAAAAATTTCAGCGTGATTCTCACCAAAAAAGGCAAAGTCATCCCCCGCGGTATCAACCAGCAGAACTATGTACGGGCCATACAAAGCCACGATATTAGCTTTGGTGTTGGCCCGGCGGGCACCGGTAAAACCTATCTCGCCGTCGCCTGCGCGGTGGACGCCTATTTACGCAACGAAGTAGAGCGGATTTTACTGGTGCGACCCGCTGTCGAAGCCGGGGAAAAACTCGGCTTCCTACCCGGTGATTTATCTCAGAAGGTCGACCCCTATCTGCGCCCCCTCTACGACGCGCTGTACGAAATGCTCGGCGTTGAAAAGGTCGACAAGCTGATCGAAAAAAACGTGATTGAAGTGGCTCCTCTGGCTTATATGCGTGGCCGCACCCTGAACAGTGCCTTTATTATTCTCGACGAAAGCCAGAACACCACTCGCGAACAAATGAAAATGTTCCTCACCCGCATCGGCTTTGGCGCCACCGCCGTGATTACCGGTGACACCACACAAATTGACCTACCTCGCGGCACCCGCTCCGGTCTGGTTCACGCCTGCCAAGTCCTCGATGGGGTTGAAGGTATTGCCTTCACCCACTTCCAATCCAAGGACGTCGTGCGCCACCCCCTCGTACAAAAAATCGTCGATGCCTATGACCGCTACGAAAACAAGACAAGAGACGACGATTAATGCAGAACTCTTGCAATATCGTCGTCGACAATGCCAGTGGTGAAGAGGCACCAGAACCTCCGTCGATACGCCTCTGGATCGGCTCCGCTCTCGGAGCACAACAGCCCGATGCAGAAATTAGCGTGCGTATTGTTAGCGCCGCTGAAAGCGCGGAGTTAAACCAACGCTATCGCGGCAAGGAGGGGCCAACCAACGTGCTGTCCTTCCCGACAGATATTCCCGACTTTGTCGAGTCAGCCCTACTCGGCGACATTGTCATCTGTGCCGCCATCGTGCACAAAGAGGCCGCTGAGCAGCACAAGGCCCCCGCCGCCCACTGGGCCCATATGCTGGTGCACGGCACCTTGCATTTACTCGGCTACGACCATATAAAAGACAGCGACGCGGCGGCAATGGAAGCCCTCGAAACTACAATTTTGGGCGAACTCAACTTCCCACCCCCTTATTCAGTACTCCAAGAAGAGACACCAGCACCATGACCGAAGACAGTACCAACGGGCAAGCCAACTCCTGGCTAGGACGACTTGCCCGCGTTTTCTCATCGACGCCCGCCACCCGGGACGACATCACCGAAATTCTCCGCAGCGCCTATGACGACAAGGTCATCGACAGCGAGGCACTGGAAATTATGGAGGGCGCACTGAGTGTCGCCGACCAACAGGTGAGAGAAATCATGGTCGCCCGCTCGCGTATGACGGTGATTCCCGAGTCCGCCAATATCGAAGAAATACTGGCTCTGGTCACCGAGTCTAAGCACTCGCGCTTCCCGGTGATTGGCGAATCCATCGACGACATCAAGGGCGTGTTACTCGCCAAAGAGTTACTGCCTCTGCTACTCACCGGCAAGGACAACTTCGCTATCGCCGATGTTATCCGCCCCGCCAATATCATTCCCGAAAGCAAGCGCCTGAATGTCTTGCTCAAGGAATTCCGCGAACAACGCTACCATATGGCCATCGTCATGGATGAGTACGCCAGCGTTGCCGGGCTGGTCACCATTGAAGACATTCTTGAGGAAATCGTCGGTGAAATTGAAGACGAAACCGACCTCGAAGAACAAAGCCCTATCCAACAGCTAGACGACGGCAACTACCAACTGCCCGCTCTCACCACGATCGAAGACTTCAACGAGTTTTTTAACACCGGCTTTAATGAGGACGAGTTCGACACCATTGGCGGGCTTGTCACTCAGGCTTTCGGCCACCTGCCCGAGGTGGGCGAAGAGGTCGTATTGGGCGAGTATTACTTCACGGTGACGGCCGCTGATGAGCGACAAATCCACCGACTGGCCTTAAGATACGAGGGCACAGAAGCCCGACAAAACCAACAATAAAACCGGATACAGCAAAAAGTCCAGCTATGCCGACCTACAAAATTAGTTTTTCCTCGCTATTACTGGCGCTCTTCAGCGGCGCCTTACTACCGCTGGCGCTGGCGCCCTTTACACTCTGGCCAACGGCTATTTTCAGTACCTGCACGCTATGCTTTCTGTGTCGCGGCCAGGGTATTAGAGGGGTTTTTGCTCTATCACTTATTTTTGGCCTCGGCCTGTACGGGGTCGGCGCCAGCTGGGTGTATGTCAGCATCCACGACTATGGCCACGCCCCACCCGCTCTCGCCGGACTGCTGACGGGACTCTTTGCCCTCGGCATGGCTCTGGTCTTCGCGCTGCCACTCGCGCTTTTCGGCCTGTTTCGCCACGCCCCGCCCGCGACCCTTCTTTTCGCCTTTCCCGCGCTCTGGGTATTGGGAGAGTGGTTCAGAGGCTGGTTTCTCACCGGCTTCCCCTGGCTCAATATCGGCTACGGTTTTATCGACACTTGGCTCGCCGGTTGGGCACCGCTGTTCGGCGTGCTGGCGCTCAGCGGCATCGCCGCCTTTGGTGGTGCATTGCTGAGCTTGATCGGAGAGCGCAAACAGCACAAAAGCTTGATCGACTACAGCCTGTTAATTTTACTCATGATCTTCGCCGGTGGCGCCTACCTCAAAATTAAGCCCTGGACCTACCCCACGGGCAAGCGTCTTGACGTGGCCTTAGTACAACCCGATCTACCCCTGCTGGAAAAGTGGAATGACGCGGAGCTGAAACAGATTCTCGTCAATTTCCAGCAAACCAACGAGACCCTGCTCGACCACGACCTGATTATTTGGCCGGAGTCGGCGCTACCCACCCTGCAAGGCAATATCAGTGGTTTCCTCGCTGATATCGACAGCCAACTCAAAGAGCATCGCGTCGGCCTGCTAACCGGTATCCCCAGCAATACGGCCTCTGGTAACTACTACAATTCGGTGATTGCCCTGGGCAGAGCCAGCGGCGCGTATCAGAAGCGGCGCTTGGTGCCCTTTGGCGAATATGTGCCCCTCGAGCACTGGCTGCGCGGCGCTATCGCTTTTTTTGATTTACCGATGTCGGCCTTCAGTGCCGGCGCGCCCCAGCAACGCCCCATTCACCTCGGCACGGTACGAATTGCCACCGCCATTTGCTATGAAATAGCCTACCCCGACCTGCTCGCCCGCGATGCGCGGGATGCCAACATATTGTTAACGGTCAGCAATGACACCTGGTTCGGCGACTCCATCGGCCCCCACCAACATTTGCAAATCGCCCGTATGCGCGCGCTAGAAAATGCCAAACCCCTACTGCGCGCCACCAATGACGGCATCACCGCCATTATTAGCCCCCGTGGCAAGGTGCTCGAAAAACTACCTCGATTCCAAGCGGGCATTTTGAAAACCGAGGTCGCGCCCTATAGCGGCTCCAGTCCCTTCAGCCGCTATGGATCACTGCCCATTATCGGCCTCTGCCTCACCATCCTCACCGTGTTGCGTCTTTTCCGCCGCTTTCGCTAAACGCCTACTCGCCGCGCCCTTTAGTCGACGCGAATACTAAACTCGCCCTGCAGGCGGGTCTCTTCGCCCGGCACATCAAAACGCAGCGTGCCATCGACGCGACCCTCTATGGCCGCGCCAAATTGCAGCTGTAAATTATAGCCCCCGGTCAACACCGTGGTTTGCAGCTCACCGGCACTATCCCACCAGCGATAGTGCACGTGCGGATGGCCGAAAGAGGGGTCACCGTCAGCCACTGTAATCGTGCGATCGATCGGCAGTTCAGCCTCGGGTAAAAACAAAAACAGCAGAATACTCGGATTAAAGCCCCAGCCATCGCCCTGATAAATGGCCAGGGTATTGCCCCACTCAGAGGCGACCAACGCTACCGGCGAACCCTTAATTTCACCGCTAACCCGCGCGACTAGTGTCACCGGGGCGGAACTCTCTTGGCTCCGGCGCAGCGCATCGGACGCCGAGTCCAGACCTTGCGAAAGACCGGAGGCGCCCTGCTGAAACCCCTCTCTGAGGCTATCGGCCAGCACATCGGCACTCTCCGACAGAGCGCTGCCGATCTCGGTCATAGCTTGACCCACACCCTCGGCCATGACCTCACTAAAGGTACTCATCGCCTGCTTTAACATCGCCCCCATCATGCCGGTGCTGGTGGTGTTGAAGTCCACCTTCCAGACGCCTTCAATCGGCACCAAGCGGGTATCAAAGCTAAATTCTACCGGCCGCTCGTTGAACACCCCAACCATGGTGGTCGGTACCGCCGCCATATCCGATGACACCATCGCCTCCCCAAAGCGAATGCTCTCGATGCGATTGCCCTCCGCCTCAAAATTCATGGTGCTGCCATCCAGACTGCCGGGCACCACCAATTGCTCGGCCCGGGCGCGATCACCCAATTCCATCGCGGCCCAGAAGTCGGCGGCGACCGCCCCCGATGTTGCGCGCTCCTCACTCTCGGAACACGCCGTTAGCAACAGCAGCAAGATCATCTGCAACAGTGCAATTTTTGTTAATTTCATCACTTAATCCCCAGCCCTTCGTTTCTAGTCAACGCGCCAGCGGCCACCTGAATCTGTCAAATTCACGCCGCAGCCCAAATACCAGCCATTTCAAGTGCCATTAAGCCACAAGAAAAACCCCGCGACGACAGTTGCCACCTGCCTTTCTGGCCGTCTTTCCCCTATAATTTCGGCCTCGTAAATTTACCACTCGCTTTCACCCCTATCGTCACCAAGCATCGGCAACCCTGGACCCCTGCAATGGAAGAACTCTACCACCCCAAAGCCATCGAGCAAGCAACGCAGGCCTTCTGGCGCGACAATCAGTCCTTCAACGTTAGCGAAAAGCCGGGGCAGGAAAAATACTATTGTCTGGCGATGTTCCCCTATCCCAGCGGCAAGCTGCATATGGGTCACGTGCGCAATTACACCATTAGCGATGTCATTAGCCGCTACCAGCGCATGCTCGGTAAAAATGTGCTGCAACCCATGGGCTGGGATGCCTTCGGTTTGCCGGCAGAAAATGCCGCGATTAAAAACAATACCGCGCCGGCACCCTGGACTTACGAAAATATCGACTATATGAAAACCCAGCTCAACTCCCTGGGTTATGCCTACGACTGGCAGCGCGAACTGACCACCTGCAAGCCCGACTACTACAAGTGGGAGCAGTGGTTTTTCACCCGCCTCTACGAAAAAAAACTGGTCTACAAAAAAACCAGCGCGGTTAACTGGTGTCCGGTCGATCAAACCGTGCTGGCCAACGAACAGGTTATCGACGGCTGCTGCTGGCGCTGTGACACGGCGGTGGAGCGCAAGGAAATCCCCCAGTGGTTTATTAAAATCACCGACTACGCCGAAGAGTTGCTCGATGGTCTCGACAAGCTCGAGGCCTGGCCCGAGCAAGTGCGCACCATGCAGCGCAACTGGATTGGCAAGAGCCAGGGCGTGGAAATGACCTTTGCTCTCGAAAGCGCCGTCGCCGATATAACCAGCTTCGATGTTTACACCACCCGCCCCGATACGCTGATGGGCGTGACCTACCTCAGCCTCGCCGCCGAGCACCCCATCGCTCTGGCCATTGCCGAAAACAACGCCGAAGTCGCCGACTTTATCGCCGAGTGTAAACGCCAGTCGATGGCCGAAGCCGATATGGCAACCATGGAAAAAGCCGGTATCGACATCGGTATTAAAGCCATCCACCCCCTCAGTGGCGAGCGGGTGCCGGTGTGGATCGGCAACTATGTGTTGATGGATTACGGTTCCGGCGCGGTGATGGCCGTGCCCGCCCACGACCAACGGGACTGGGAGTTCGCCACCAAGTACGGCCTGCCCATTCAGCAAGTGATTGCACCCAGCGATGACAGCCCCTGTGATATTGGCAACGAAGCTTTTACCGTCAAAGGCCAGCTGATCAACTCCGGCACCCTTGATGACGTAAGCTTTGACGGCATGGACTTTGACCAGGCCTTCGACGCCATTGCTCAAGCACTGACCAAGCGCGACAGCGGTCGCATCACCACCAATTACCGGCTGCGCGACTGGGGTGTTTCCCGCCAGCGCTACTGGGGTTCACCGATTCCTATGGCCTACAACGCCGACGGTATCGAAATCCCCGTGCCCCTCGACAAGCTGCCGGTGCTGTTGCCGGAAGATGTCGAAATGGACGGCGTGCATTCACCCATTAAAGCCGACCTCGAATGGAAAAAGACCACCCTCGATGGCCAGGCCGTCGAGAAAGAAACCGACACCTTCGACACCTTTATGGAGTCCTCCTGGTACTACGCGCGCTTTACCTGCCCCGACTACAACGAGGGCATGCTCAACCCCGAGCAGGCGAATTACTGGCTGCCGGTTGATCAATATGTCGGCGGTATTGAACACGCCATCCTTCACCTGCTCTACGCCCGCTTCTACCACAAGCTGATGCGCGACGAGGGCCTGGTCGAGTGCGACGAGCCCTTTACCAAGTTGCTCTGTCAGGGCATGGTCCTCAAAGACGGCAGTAAAATGTCCAAATCGAAGGGCAACACCGTCGACCCCCAACCACTGATCGACCAATACGGTGCCGATACCGTGCGCCTATTCACCATGTTCGCCGCGCCACCCGAGCAATCCCTCGAGTGGTCGGACGAGGGCGTTGCCGGCGCCAACCGCTTTTTGCGCCGCCTGTGGAAGTTAGTTCACGCCCACCTCGCCAAGGGAGAGGCACCCGCGCTCGACGCTGCCACGCTCACTGACGCTGAAGCCAACGTGCACCGCAAGACCCACCAAACCATCGCCAAGGTCAGCGATGACTACGGTCGCCGGCAAACCTTCAACACTGCCATCGCCGCCGTGATGGAACTGCTCAACGAGCTAACACGCCTGGCCGACGACGCACCGCAACGCAGCGCCCTTGAAAGAGAGGCGCTGGAGGCTGCCGTGCTCTTACTCGCCCCCATCGCCCCCCATATCTGTCATACCCTGTGGCAGGAATTCGGCCACCAAGAGCCCGTCCTCAATGCCCGTTGGCCCGAGGTTGACGAAAGTGCCCTGGTCGAAAGTAGCATTAAGCTAATGGTGCAGGTCAACGGCAAAGTGCGCGGAGAGATTGTCCTGCCCGCCGCTGCCGACAAAGACAGTATTGAGAGCGCCGCGCTGGCCGAACCCAATGCCCAGCGCTTTACGGAGGGCAAGACTATCCGTAAAGTCATCGTGGTGCCGGGCAGACTGGTTAATATCGTTGCCAACTAAACATTATCCACCACGGAAACCCCGACTTTATGAATAAGCCATTGAAACTAGGCGCCATCCTCCTGCTGCTAAGCCTCTCGGCCTGCGGCTGGCAACTGCGCGGTGCCGGTGGTGAAGCCACCATTGAGCGCCTCCATATCGACGCCAACAAGCCCAATAGCGCCTTTAATCGAGTCCTTGAGCGCTACCTGCGGGGCAGCGGCATAGCGCTGGTCGACAGCGCCAACGATGCCGAATACAGTCTCAAAATCGTTAAGCAAAAATCCCGACGCCGCACTGCGACGGTCAGCGCCAGCGCGCGTATCTCCGAGCGCTTACTGGAGGAGCGCGTCGAATACCTGATCGTCCGCGCCGATGGCACGGTGGCTATCGAGCGCAGCAGCGCATCCGTCGAGCGCATTTATGAGTACAACGAAGACAATGTGCTGGCGACAGAGGATGAGGCACTGCTACTGACTAACGAGATGTACAACGACCTCGCCCGACAAATCGCCAACCGTCTGCGACATTTAAAAAAGCCCGCGACGGACAATACGATACCGCCAGGCAGCCCCTAAAACACCATGCGTCTGCATCCGGACAAACTCTCGAGGCAACTGAAACAAGGGCTCGAGCCCATCTATGTGATCAGCGGCGATGAACCCCTGCTGGTTCAGGAAGCCGCCGATGCGATACGCGGGCGGGCGCGGGCAGCGGGCTTTACCGAGCGCGAGTTGTTTAACGCCGAAGCGCGCTTCGACTGGCAACAGGTACTGAGCGAAGCCAACAGCCTGTCGCTGTTCTCCGATAAAAAAATACTCGAACTGCGCATTCCCGCCGGTAAGCCGGGACGCGAGGGCGGTCAGTTTTTTCAAGATTACTGCGCCAATATCAACGCCGACAATTTACTGCTGGTCATCTTGCCGAAGATCGACAAAAGCGCGCAAAACAGCAAGTGGTTTAAAGCCCTCGACCAACACGGCGCCATCGTGCAAGTGTGGCCGGTCAGCGCCGCACAAATGCCCCAGTGGATCAAACAGCGTCTCGAGCACGCCGGTATTAGCGCCAATCCTCAAGCCATTGAAATACTCGCCGAGCGCGTCGAGGGCAATCTACTCGCCGCGATTCAGGAAATAGAAAAACTAAAATTGCTGGCCCCCGAGGGCGAAATCAACAGCGAAACCATGTCGTCCGTCGTTACCGACAGCGCCCGCTTCAATGTCTTCACGATGGTGGATCGCCTTCTCGACGGCGACAGTATCGGCGCAATACGCACCTTGCGCGGCCTGCGCGACGAGGGCACAGAGCCCACCGCCATTCTCTGGGCGCTGACCCGAGAGCTACGCATTCTGATTAAAGCCAGCGAGCAAACAGCCCGTGGCGAATCCGTCGACAGCGCCCTGCGCCAACTACGCGTCTGGGATAAACACCAGCCCCTGGTACGCAAGGCCCTGCGCCGCACCCGGCCCGCCCAACTCACTATGCTGCTACGCCAGGCCGGCGGTGTCGATCGCGCGGTGAAAGGCATGCGCGATGCCTCGCCCTGGGACGATTTGACCAGCATGGTGCTAAGTATGAGCGGGGCCAATCCGATACACCCGAGTAATCTACGTCTGGCTCTGCGCGAGTAATCGCCGCTTGTAGTCACGACTATAGCGACGACGAATAAGCATCGAATACAGTATTGACGGCTCAAGCACCGTCAATTCAAACCACTAAAAAGAGACTCTGCCATGATCAACCGAGAAATCCATTTCGCCCAACGGCCCTCACCCCAACCCAATCTCGATTGCTTCAAGCTGGTCGAAAGCCACTTGAGTGAAGAGCTGGAAGAGGGGCAGGTGCTGGTTAAAAACCTGTGGATGTCGGTCGATCCCTATATGCGCCCACGCATGAATGATGTGAAAAGCTATATTCCGCCCTTCCAGCTCGAGCAAGTGCTCGAGGGCGGCGCTATTGGCGTTGTCATGCAATCAAAAAACCCCAAGCTGCCGGTCGGCACGCATGTCGAAAGTATGAACGGCTGGCGCGAGTACTTTGTCTCCAATGGCAAGGGCCTGGGTATACGCGACACAGCAAGTATTGCCCCCCAGGACTACATCGGCATTCTCGGCATGCCGGGCATTACCGCCTATGTTGGCACCAAAGTGCTCGGCGCAGCCAAAGCGGGCGACACGGTTTTTGTCTCCGGTGCCGGTGGCGCGGTGGGTTCACTGGCCTGTCAAATGGCCAAGGCGCTGGGTTGCACGGTCGTCGGCAGTACCGGCTCCGACGCGAAAGTTGACTGGCTGTTAAACACCGCAAAAATTGATGCCGCCTTTAATTACAAAAAGACCGATGATTTTGCGGGCAAACTCGCCGAACTCTGCCCCAAGGGCATCCACCTGTTTTTTGATAATGTCGGCGGTTCACAACTCGACGGCGCGCTGTTGAGTATGCGTAAAAATAGTCGAGCGATTCTCTGCGGCACCATCGAAGATTACAACGAGGCGCCGGAAAAACGCCAGGGCGTCACCAATATGTTTAAGGTCGTTACTCTCGGCATGACCGTTAAAGGCTTTGTAGTGCTCGATTATATGGCCGAGTACCACCAGGCCTTTATTGAGGACATGGCCACCTGGCGCGCAGAGGGCAAGATCGTTTGGCAGGAAACCGTGTTCGAGGGCATCGCCAAGGCACCGGAGGCCTTTTTAGGGCTCTTTAGTGGTGCCAATCTGGGCAAGATGCTGGTTAAACTGGCCGACAGCTAAAAGTCCCCTTCAATCGCCCTGCCAATTAACCGCAGACAAAGTACAGGAACTGAGTTTTCATGGGTAAACGCAACCTCAGCAGTCGAGTGGATGACTCTCACTACGCCCCGCGCTATTGGCTTTCCTGGCTCGTTGTCGGGCTTTCCTGGCTCTTGGCAAAAATACCCGGAGCCCTACAGCGCAGCTTATCGAGGGGACTGGCGCGCCTGCTAATCAAGCTTCGCTCCTCGCGCACCAAAACCATTCGCCGCAATATTGAATTGTGCTTTCCCGACTTATCGGCCCAGCAACAGCTTGAACTGGCTGAAAAAAACCTCGCCTCTACCCTTTTATTACTGTTCGATTTACTCGATCTTATCTGGGGTACGCCAGCCAACATAAAACAACGCGGCGAACTCCTCGGCGAAGAGCATTTAAAAAAAGCTATCGACAGCGACAAGCCCTTAATTATCCTTGCCGGGCACTTCAATGGTTTTGTTCTGGGCTTTGCCCGACTGGCCCAGCTACTGCCCTACCACGTAGTTTACCGGCGCATGGATAACCCGGTGCTCGAAGCCCAGCTGTATCAGCGCGGAACCCGCAAGCACCGCATCACCACCATTCACCGCAAAGAAATCACCCATATGCTGGCTCAGCTGAAAAATAATGGCGTGGTAGTGATTGTTCCGGATCAGGATTTCGGTAAAAAACGCAGTATTTTTATTCCCTTCTTTGGTATCCAAACGGCCACTATCACCGCCATCCCCCAATATGCCCAAATAGCGGGTGCCAATGTACTGACCATGAACACCTATCGCAAAGAGGGCGGCCGCTACCGTGTCGAAATCGACCCCGTATTGGAGAATTTCCCATCGGGTGATGACGCGGCCGACACCGTGCGCTGGAGTGCCTGGCTGGAAGAAAGTACTCGCCAACAGCCGGAAGATTATTTCTGGCTACACAAACGCTTTAAAACTCGACCCGAGGGCGAAGCAAAAATCTATTAAATTCTCCAGAGCGGAATACCGCGCACCCTACTCTCGCCACTGCAGGTAAAATTGTCGCGCCGTGCGACCACTTTTTGAGGCCCGGGTCATAGCAAACTGTTTCGCCGACAAGTGCAAGACATCCCTGTCACCACTAAACCCCGTAAACAAACGATCGACAATGGCCAGATATTGCCGCGTATTATTCGGGTAAAACGACAACCACAGGCCAAAGCGATCGGCCAACGACAGCTTCTCCTCCACCGTGTCGCCGTAGTGCAACTCGCCATTGATTAAATCGACAGCGCTGTTATCACTCTTCTGCTCGGTAATAATGTGACGGCGATTGGAGGTGGCGCAGACCAAGACATTTTCGGGCGGCAGCTCAATCGAACCCTCCAGCACGCTTTTAAGATGCTTGTAGGCCGTTTCGCCCGCATCGAAAGACAGGTCGTCGCAGAAAATAATAAAGCGCTGGGGTAGTTCGTGGAGTTCGTCAACCACTTCACAGAGATTGGCCAGATCGTCTTTATCAATTTCAATCACTCGCAAACCCTGCGGGCCGTAGTGATTAAGCGCCGCTTTAATCAACGATGATTTACCGGTGCCGCGACTGCCCCACAGCAACATATTATTGGCCTGCTCGCCGCGTAAAAAGCCTTCGATATTGTCTTTAAAGGCCGCGCATTGGCGCTCAATGCCAAGTAGGTCATCAAAGCCCACACTGTCGAGCCGCTTCACCGCTCGCAACCGAGCACTGGCATGGCGCCAAATGGCAGCCCTGGTTGAATCCCAATCGATACTCATGCTGTCTGCCTGTCGTAAGCTGCCCGATATTGATGAATAAAAACCAAACGCCCTGCCAGTAATGATAACAACAGGCAGCCAAGCCCGAGGCCCGTGGCATTAGCCAGCATATCGGCCAGCTCTGCAGAGCGATAACCGGTGAGTGACTGCAGGCCCTCGATCAACAAGCCATAGGCCAGTAGGCTGCCGTGTAGCGTCCAGTTCAATAGGGCACCGGGAAAAGCCAGCCAGGCACAGATATATAGCAGGGCATAGGTACTGAGATGGATGATTTTATCGGCACCCCAAAACCACGGCGTAGCATCGGGGCCCGGTGCCTGCAAACAACCCCAGGCGACCAATAGTAATAAAAGTACCAGCCCTGCGCGCGCTATTTTATAAAGCGGCTGTTCAAGTATGTGCTCCACTTGCTATTCTCTGCCTCAAGAAGGGTGTAGCGGAAAGTATACAACGGCTTACTACGTACCGAACAGATTGAGTCAGACTCAGCCTGCTCACCGACAACTGTCAAGACCTTGTCATAACTTGCTAAAGCGCTCGACACTTGTTAGCCTTGGCGCCTTTTAGCTGTCCGATCAGTCATCTAAAAGCGCAATGCACCCATAATTTTTTATTTAAATCATTACATTAAAACTAAAGAAATAGAGAGGTTGTTATGGATCAAGGTTTGGGATATTGGCTCACGAAGCGCGAAATGATTTCGGGCCAACGCCTGGCTGTAGTGGATCGCCACAAGCGCTTTACCTACAAAGAACTTAACCGCCGCTGCAACCGATTAGCCAACGCTCTGCGCGATAGCGGTGTTCGCCCCGGCGACCGTGTTTGCTCACTGCTGCAAAATGGCCACGAGCAGCTGGAGCTGATTTTCGCCGTTGCCAAGCTCGGCGCCATCTACCTGCCGATCAACTTCCGCCTGACAGTGCCCGAGATTGAGTACATCGTTACAGATTCCGGCGCCAGCACCTTCCTCTATCACGATGAATTTGCCAACCTGGCTGAGGGCCTGGCCAAGGTCGTCAACTTTAATAAGACGGTCTATTGCGGTCGCAGCACCACCTGCGATGACGACGCCGAATACGAAGCCTTTCTCGATGCCGCTTCGGACGAAGAGATCAATGCCACCGTCAATGCCGACGATGTCGCCCTACTGATGTACACCTCCGGCACCACGGGCCGACCCAAAGGCGCAATGCTGACCCACGCCAACCACATGGCCAACGTTCATCACACGACTCAGCGCCTGCCCATCCACGCCGACACTGTCGCTCTTGGTGTGACCCCCATGTTCCACATCGGCGGCACCAGCGTCACCGTATTGCCAACCCTTTATCAGGGCGGCTGCGTTGTCACTCTCCCCGCCTTTGACCCCGTCGAAGTGCTGGAGCTGACCGAGAAAGAAAAGCTCACCGGCCTCTTCTGTGTGCCCTCGATGTGGCAAATGATTGTCGAAGAGCTCGAGAAAAAAGATTACGACCTCAGCTCTGTTGAGTTCTTGATGACCGGCGCTGCACCAACGCCGATGAATATCCTCAAGTACTTCCAGGCCCGCAACCTGTCCATTTACGAAGGTTTCGGCATGACCGAAATGGCACCCCTGGTAGCCATTCTCGACAAGTGGGATTGCGAGCGCAAAAATGGCTCCGTTGGCTACCCCGCCTTCCACGTCGACATCCGTATTATCGACGACAATGGCAACAACTTGCCCGCCACTCAAGTCGGTGAAATCCTCTGCCGTGGCCCCAACATGCTGAAGGGCTACTGGAACAAGCCCGAAGCAACATCAGAGGCACTGGCTGGCGGCTGGTATCACAGTGGTGACCTGGGTTATCTCGATGACGAGGGCTACCTCTACGTTGTCGACCGCAAGAAAGACATGATTATCAGTGGTGGCGAGAACGTCTACCCCGCCGAGCTCGAGCAGGCCATCTACCTCCACGAAGCCGTTGCCGAAGTGGCTGTTATCGGTATTCCCCACGAGAAATGGCAGGAAGTGCCCGCCGCCTGCATCGTATTGAAAGAGGGCGCGAGCATGACAGAAGACGAACTGATCGGCTTCTGTAGCGAACGACTCGCCCGCTTTAAAGTGCCTAAAACAGCTCATTTTATTGACGAGCTGCCAAAATCGGGCGCTGGCAAGATCCTCAAAACCGAACTGCGAAAGATGTTTGGCGGTATTACCGTCGCTGCCAAATGATCCTTTAAGCGCATTACTCGGCTATAAAAAAACCCGCAATATGCGGGTTTTTTTATAGCCTTTTTTCACACAAGCCCCACTGAAAACACGCTACAAACTTTCGTAAAGACCGGCTTTAGACGTGACCAAATTCACGATAAGTAAGGCAGAGCTTGGAAAAAACCAAGAAACAATACTAGTTTGTACTCTAGCAATAACGCTAAGGCGTGACAAAAAGGAGTCGCGCCCAACCGATCAAGGAGAGTAAACGATGCCTTTAATTACATTAATTCAATCTTGGAAAACATTCGCGCTGGTAAGCGCCACCCTATACCTCCCCTGCCTCGCGCTGACTATTTACTTGTCCGTACAGCAAAATGCCGCACTCTTGGCAGTGATGGCCGTTCTGGCATGGTTCAGCTACACCGTCCACATCATGCTCGTGTCATCGCCGGCAATTTCACACCTGCACCGCGATGATGATGAAGCGCGAGTGCTTTTTTAAGCAGCGCGCCTAAGTAACACCGCTCAATCGGGGCTCAAGTCGAGCCCCGATTGAGCTTTTAGCGTTAGCACAAGTAGCACGACGCCTTATAGCAATTGAATGATTAATTCCTCGATCCAAGTAGTACCAAAAAAAGTCAGCCGATTGAAAACCGAGAATACGCGGGGCGAGCTCTCGCCCTATTGAATCGACAAACACCAAGGTCGGCGTCACCTTCACATCGTAACGCTGTGCCAGACCCTGTAAAGAAACACCCCGACCAGAGAAGTCACTCACTAACGCTTGGCTGCGCCAAGCTATTTTTCGCAACAACACCTGCTGATCATAGTCGCCACTGCGCAACATCGGCTTTAATACCGCCTCTTCAAGCTTCATGCAATAGCGGCAGTCGGCGGCTGAAAAATACAGCAACAAAATCCCCTCGATATCGCAGACTATCTCACCATCTGCGGCAAAATCCTTCGCTAGAGGAATGGTCACTGCAGTCCATGCGAGTGCCCGGTTACCGGTAAAAAACAGTAACCAGCAGGTAATCAAATACAGTCGTTTAAAATAAGCGAGAGATGAAGACAACAGCGTATCTGAGCAGCGCTTACTCAATGGCCGTTCCGACCCTGCATAGATGCCCGCCGCCGCAACAGCCTCTATAGCTAGCCATGTAGCTACGTGCTTTCCTGGCCCGGTAGCGTAATAACGACCACCCCACGACTACAAACCGACACACCAATCTAGCCATTGGAGATACCTGGATTATTCACGGCATTAAGCAACACCGGGGTATTCATTTTTTTAATGTTCACTGTTTTAACATCACGCAGATAGGTCGCCACGGTATCCCAGATTGGCTCACCCGCTGACTGGCTACCCACCGTCGCCCAACCCGCCACTTTGTAGTTTTTCCCAGCCTGAATTTTCTCGCCATTATCCAGCGTCATTTCGCTAACGCGCTTACCCATCGCTTGCAATGGATCAAAACGATAATCCAGCCCACCGAGACGCACCATGTCACCGCCCTGCTGGTAATAGGGGTCGGGGTTGAATAAATTGTCACCGACATCTTCAAGAATCGCCTTTAAATCCTTGCCCGACATTTCTCGCACATAGGTTTCGGGATAGGTAATACAGGTTTGGTCGAGCACATGCTCCATGGTGATTGTCTGACCCGGCAATACAGACGTACCCCAACGAAAGCCGGGGGAGAGAGAAATTTGCACATCATTCACCATTCGCAAAGCGTCGCAAATCACCTGGTCAAAGGTGCCATTAAAATTACCTCGGCGATAGAGTAATTCACCCGCCACAGCCAGTGGCGCCTCAAGCTTACTCTGCCAGGGTTTACGCATTGTCTCGATATAGCTCGCCATCGCTGGATCGGCTTTCAGTAAATTAGAAAATACCGGCAACAATTTATAGTAATAGCCACTCACCCCCTGAGCACCCAATTTAAGATCAAGCACCCCAACAAATTTACCGTTGCAGCCGGCATTGGTAACCAGCGTAATACCGTTAGCATTCTTCACCTCAATGGGCGCCGGAATGCCATCGTGAGTATGGCCGCCAAGAATGGCATCAATACCGGTAACCCGAGAGGCCATTTTTAAATCGACATCCATACCGTTGTGAGACAGTACAATCACTGCACTGGGTTTTTCCGAGCTGCGTATCTCATCGACCAATTCCTGAAGGTCCCCATCATTAATACCGAAGGTCCAGTCGGGAATAAAACGTGATGGATTGGCCACCGGTGTATAGGGGAAGGCCTGCCCGATCACCGCGATGCGATGGCCACCAAGATTTTTCATGACATAGGGTTTCAGCGCGTGGCCGCTATCTTCATCGTAGGCCGGTGAGCCATCAAATAAGGCGTCCTCTTTGACTTTGACATTTTGCGCGACGAAATCGCCCTTGAAGGCAGCAATATTTTCCAACACCTCGCCATCGCGATAGGTGAACTCCCAGTGCCCCGTCATCACGTCAACACCCAGTAAATTACAAGCCGCAACCATATCCTTACCGCGCGTCCACAGCGCGGTACCTGAGCCCTGCCAGGTGTCACCGCCATCCAAGAGCAAGGTTTTATCACTACCAAAACCATCGCGCAAATCATCGATCAAGGTTTTCAAATAGGCAAATCCACCGACCTTGCCGTATTGATTCGCGGCCTCGGTGAAGTTAAGGGAGGTAAAGGCATGGGCCAAATGACTCCCCGCGACTATTTTAAAACGCTCGAGTAAACGCGCACCGGTAAGGTGAGGTGCCTTGCCCAGGGCATCGTGAAAGCCCAAATTGACACTGGGCTCACGAAAATAAACCGGCTTAAGCTGTGCGTGGGTATCGGTAATATGCAATAAGCGCACATCACCCCTGGCCGGAATATTGTAAAGGCCCTCGTTCGCGGCTCGACTGTTCAACGGCAATAGGCCCGCAGCACTGGCAAAAGTGAGCAAGCGCAAAAACTCTCGGCGATCAATATTCATAGGGGGCTCCGCCGTATTAATCGACTATGTTCAGTTTGGTACTTGTGGCTTCGAATTTTCAACTTAGAACGGCATGCCATCTTGCCAATGGGCCTCGGCGTAGTTTGCCTGAAGCAGTGATTTTTCAGCCTCATTGAGAGCGGCCTTGGCCAGATTTAGACTATGCGCTTTATCACCGGCGGCTAGGGCTACTTCGGCGGCGGCAATCAGCTGGCGTGTCGTGGTCCATTCAAAACCCTTCGCAGCCACCGTAGTGAGCGTCGCTCGAGCATCCGCCAATATTGGCTTAATATCAGCATCGGCATGTAGCCTACCTGTAGAAAACAACGCCATACCCAATACAACAAAAAATAGTATTCGTAATTGAGTCATAGCTTTCTCGCGATTCACAGTAGCCATTATTGCCAAACCGATTTTATTTACGTGAAGAAGGGCCATTAATTTCCAGGCCCTGGCTCATCACCGATTGAAAGTACTCAAGGTTGCGATAAGCCCGGCCCTGCAACGGCAAGGGCATGGCGCGAATGTTTTTATTGCAGCCAGCATAGCGACGATGCAAGGTGCCCATCTCCTGCCACTTTCCACGGTAAACGGGAAAGCCGGTGGGATGCCCCAAGGCTGGACCGGTGATATCGGCTCGTAGCTTCTGGCCGGACACCAGCATGTGGCAATCGGCACAGGAAAAGTTCAGCTGACCGCGCTTTGCATAAAAGAATTTTTTGCCTTCAAGGTATGCCTGGTATGCCTCTTTATTGGCTACCGCAACAGCAAATACATTACCCGCCGAGGTGCTCGCCATATAGGCCGATAAGGCCGCCATCGGGCCCTTTTTATAGGCCAGCGGCTGTTCTCCATTCGTCTCCCGACAATCATTAATTGCCAGCTCCAAGCTTATGACCTGGCCTTTTTTATTATCAAAGTAGGGGTAGTTTTGACGAATACCCTCACCACCATTGGCAAAACAATCGGCGTACGTTTTACCATTGGCAAAGCGCACTGCAAACAAGGCTTCACCTTCATCCACTGCGAACTCGTAGGGCGGGAAGTCTTCCATTTCTAGCCACTGCTCACGAGAGTCAGCATCGATAGCATAGACACCATTTTTGTATTCTGAAAATTCAATCTTAGGGAAACGTGTTTTGTAATAGGCCTTGAAGTCATTAATGTCCCGCTGCACCATCGACTGATAATCGAGACCTTGTTCAGCATCAGCGCCAGCAAACCCACTAAAGGCCAGCAGACAGTACAGCGCGAAGCCAAGGTTTGTTTTTTTATTGACGATTAACGACCTCATTACACTCTTCCTTTTCGAAGCCTAGGAAATTACTTAATGGCAGCCTCACCTGTTGCCGTAGCACCCGAAATATCCAGCCAGGTAATGGTAATCTTTTCGCCAGGCAGCCCTCCTTTAAAACTAAAGGCGATATAGGGGTCTTTCGACACCGCCTGACCCACTTCCGCATGAAACACCCGCTGACCCCTGTAACTGGCCGACACTTGCGTAATGTAGAGTGCGGGAATCACATTCCCCCCCTCATCTTTACGCCGCCCTGTTTCCATCGGGTGCTTAATCAACATTTTAACTTTGGTGATGTCTTTTTTAACTTTTGCTTTAATTTTCATTGTTCAACACCTGCCTGTTTAGGCCGTAACAAAAATAGTTATTTAAGCGCACGGCCCACTACCCGCCACAGCCGCCAATAGTGACCTTAACTTCTTGTTGCACACGGTGTAGCTTGCCACCCGACTCCACCACCGCAACCAGATTCGACGTTTCGCCCATGCGAATACGAATCGAGACATCCGCGACATTGAGGGGGCCGAGGTTAAACGTCGCCGCCAGTGGCGAGGGATTTTTCTCGACGAATAAACTAATACTTTTAACATCGGGCAAGTCCGTTTTAACAGTGACCGGAACCACGGATCCATTTTCAGCAATCGCCGGCGCCTTTAATTTAATCGCCTGACTGTCGACAATATCTAAACCGGGGTATTTATTCTTAAATGCCCCATCGAGTGTCTCCGCTTGAAAGGCCCTTTCATTCCAGCCGGAAAAAGCCAGGCGCGGAAAACTGGTGGCGGCCACAATACAGGCCGCCGCTTTACATAAACTCGCTAAAAAATATCTTCGCTTCATCTGCATATTTTTCCATCCACTGTCATACCATCACTATCAGTTTTTAAAGCATCTCTAAAGCACTGCTTTCACAAGGTATATAAATACTCCACCACCGCGCCAACTTCTTCCTTTGAGAGTATTGCGTGGCTACCAAAGGGCGGCATTATGGTTTTCTGGTTGCGTTTTCTGGCATCAAAAACCTGCTTATACAGTTTTTCTTTATCGGGAAATCGCAGCTTCATCATCATTAAGGGCGGGCCAGTGGTACCCATCAAGGTGCCACCAGCGATCACATGACAGGACAGGCAATTGCCTTTTTTTCGATCGAAGGTGAGCACCTTTCCCGCTTCAACGGCCCTTGACTCTGCCCAAAGCACAGGTATCCCAGTGCCAATAAATAAACCCATCAAACATGCCGTTATTTTTATCATCTTCTTGTTGAAATACAGCATTGCCCCTCCTCTTTCTGCGGAATAAATACTCCGAACATTCTGTTTAACGACTTTTCTCAAGCATATAGTCCACGGCAGCTTTAACGGCACTATCGTCTAGCTGGGCCCGCCCCCCTTTTGCCGGCATCGCGCCACTTTCGCCCTGAAAGCCCTCTAGGGCATGCTGATAAATAAGCGCTTTATCCTGTTGACTACGTTCCCGCCAGTCATCGCGATCACCGGTAATCGGTGCGCCGGCAACACCATTGCCGTGGCAAATTTTGCAGGCGCTGTCGTGTATGCTTTTACCCACCGCGTCAACCTCACTACCGCCTGCTTCAGCCTCTTCTCTGTAAGCGCGGGCATCGGTTCCGCCCTCTTTAATATGGACAGACGGCGTTATGCCGGCGATCACTTCAAGCCATTTTATCGTTGCTAAATCGATGCAGTTATTCCAACAGCGAGGGTTGCTAACATCGGGGCGATCATCCACAAAAAAGCCGTCTTTATTGGGCATTTCTATTGCTTTGAAACTCTCGCGGTTGAGTATGAAATCAGCGTTGACCAAATCATTGAGATTGAGAACGTAGGCGGTAATGGCGTACACCTCGTCAACGGCCAGTGACTGCGGTGCCGGGAAGGGCATAGCACGACGAATGTAATCCCACAGTGTTGAGGCGTAAGGCCAGTAGCTGCCCACGGTTTTATCCGGTCGTTGCTGGTTTAACGTACCCATACCGCCAGCCAGTTTTGGCCAGCGGCCCTCACCCTCGCCAAAGGTACCGTGGCAACTGGCACATTTGGCGTCGTAAAGTAATTCCCCATCTTCTACCGAGCCCTCGCCTTCGGGTAGGCCCAGGCCATCGGGACGAACATCGATATCCCAGCCGGCAATTTGCGCCGGCGTGGCAGTCTCACCGAGGTCAAAGCGTTGCGGGTTTTCATCTCTCGTATTTGCAGTGGCTACGGCCGCAAATAGCTGTTGTTGCCCCGTGCTCGAGCCGCTATCAGCGCTGGCAGTATCGCTCGAACAGCCTTCCGCGATTAGCAATACGAGTAATGTCACGAGGCCGGCAACACGACTCACGGCGATTGAATTAAAGCATCTGCACATTGCGTACACTTCCATCGGCTTCGACGCGCCAGGTGTGAATGGCATTCTTGTGGTAGATGGAGTTGACGCCGCGCTGCTCTCGCAACTGGCGCAAGGTCGGTTGCACATAACCTGTTTCATCGAGCGCTCGGCTTTGCAGTAGCAGGGGCCCACCCGGCCACTTAAAACGATAGCCAAAACGGGTCAGCGATTTTGACATCACCATGCCCTTGAGCGCTGCATTCAGCCAACTCACACCGCCATCAAAAGAAATATCGACCGCTTTAACCCTGCCCCGGCCCGACCACGCCAAACCTTCAATTTCATACCACCCCGCTTCTTGCCAGGGCCTCTCTGGGCATGGCGAGGTGATCACCGAATTACATTCCTGCACAAAAGTGAATTTACGCGCCCGTCCATCGGCCATTAGGTCGGTGTACTTCGAAGTTTCCTCGCGCATCTGCCAGGGCTGGTTACCCACTTCGATCCGGCGCAGCCACTTAACACTGGTATTGCCTTCCCAACCGGGGTTCAGTAAGCGTACGGGGTAGCCCTGCTCGGGCCGCAACGCTTCACCATTTTGAGCGTAGACCACCAAGGTATCGTCCAGGGCTTTTTCGATGGGGATACTGCGCGCCATAGCCGCACCATCGGCACCCTCTGCCAGTAGCCATTTGCCCTCGGGCTTAACGCCCACCTCGGCCAATAGGGTCGACAGGCGCACCCCCGTCCATTCACAACACGACAACATACCGTGGGTAAATTGTAGGCCCGCCATTTGCGGCCCCTTCCACTCCATACCCCCATTGGCAGGGCATTCGATAAATTTGATGTCTGAAACACTGGGAAAGCGCTGTAACGCCTGCATGGTGAAAATCAGTGGCCGCTCAACCAAGCCGTGAATCATCAGCCGATGCTGCTCCGGGTCAATCTCAGGCACACCGGCGTGATAGCGCTCAAACACCAGTCCGTTGGGAGTGATCAAGCCCTTCAGGTTCTGCAGTGGAGTCATGCTAATGGAGGAGATTGATTCCGCGGTCAGCCAAGGCACAGTGCGTCTCAGCACATCTTTTTCATAGGCTGAGGGCTCGCCATAGGGCTTGCTCACGACACCTCTACCGAGAGACCTTGTCCAAGGGGGAACCAAGGGCGGTAAAGACCCGGCAGCTGTCACCGCGACAGCCTGGCCTGTCGCCGCAGCACCACCGATGGCGAGCAGGCCCTTTAAAAAGCCGCGTCGATCGCTAGCCTTTAGCGATTCAGCCTCAGCAGCCAGCGCTTGCAAACTGGGCGGCGCCTTATCTCTGGCCCCAGCGACTCTTACTTGACGCCTACTCGCCTGATCAGAACCCGACATTTACAGTCCTCGCCTTGCTTTCACATACTGCGCCTTGTCGCTCTAGGAGCAGGGCCGAAACAAAACCTCAATTGCATAAACAACCCTGGCAGGCGATACGACGACAAATATATATTATTTTATTCTAATATAGCCTCTTTTAAGAATTTCACCCAAATGCACAGCCAGTAGCGAGCGCCGTGAAAAGCTCGTCACTGCTCCGCCAGCGCCTCGACAATTACCGCCACCAACAACTGATGCACGGCCTTGTATTCGTCAAGGTCAGCGAGCGGCGCACGAATGCCCACATAAATTTTCGCGGGCTCAGCCGCCAAGCCATAAACAGACATCGCATAGGGGCACAACACGAGGTGGTGTGGATTTTCCTCCACCAGACGATGGGCCAGATTGGCCTTACAAAACAGTAAGACCTTGGCATCGCTGTAGACCACTCGCCCGCCAATGGTTGCGGCGGTGCGCGCCAACATCGAGTCTGCCTGTGAAACATAGCTAATCACCATGCCACGCGCCTCAATCGCCTCGACCAAGCTTTCTGCGACATCATCAAATTCGGCATTTACCGAATACACCCATGCCGCCGCTGTGATAACAGGCTTGAACTCGCCGAGACTATTTTCGGCCAAAATAACGCGCGGTAGCAGGGCCAAAAACAGCAGTGCCAGCAGTGGATAAACGATCAGATATTGCGTCTGCGAGCATGACTGCTCAACGCTATTGTTATTGTTATTGTTATTGTTGAACGGAATTACGCCTCTCCTGTTCACCGTGCTCACGCGGGCCCAGCCGCTGTTAGACGCCGGCTCAGCCAGCGTAACTAATAGCTTAGTTCAGAATTGGCAGAGCGCGCCCGCAATAGCAGGCGAGAGAATAGCCGTTATTGCAGGCGAACTTTAGCTCGCTAAAACCGCCGTAATCGATTGCGCCAAGTAATCAATATTCGACTGCGCAATACCGGCAATGTTGACGCGACTGGAGCCAACCATATAAATACTAAATTGCTCTCGCAACTGATCCACTTGGGCGACGCTTAAACCGAGGAAGGAAAACATACCGTGCTGCTTGGCAATAAAAGAGAAATCTCGATCGGCGCCCTGACCATGAAGCTTATCAACCAACAATACGCGCAGCTGATTAATGCGGTCGCGCATTGCGGACAGCTCGCTTTCCCAGTCTTGACGCAGGGCCGCATCAGCGAGGATTTCGCCGACAATGGCACCGCCGTGGGAGGGCGGCATCGAGTAATTACCCCGCACCACATTATTAATGTGGGTCAGCGCGGCATCGGCCTGAGTCGGGTTGTTGCCCAGTACGGACAGACTGCCCACTCGCTCACGGTAAAGTCCGAAGTTTTTCGAACAGGAGCTAGCCACCAGCAATTCAGGCAAATGCTGCGCCATGTAGCGCACGCCATAGGCATCTTCATCGAGACCACGACCAAAGCCCTGATAAGCCAGGTCAATAAAGGGCAAAAAACCGTTCTTGTCGGCCAACTCGGTCAGCGCCCGCCACTGCTCTTCGCTGAGGTCGGCACCACAGGGGTTGTGACAACAGCCATGCAATAAAACAATGTCGCCGCGCCCGACATTCGCCAGCGCCGACATCATTTCATCAAATTTAATGCCCTCACTACCCGCCTCGTAATAGGGGTACTCGGCCAGTTTTAAACCCGCATTGCCCAAAAGGGGCAGGTGGTTCGCCCAAGTCGGGTCACTGACCCAAACCGTGGCATTTTCAGAACAGCGCTTGAGAAACTCGGCGCCGACACGCAGGGCACCACAACCGCCGGGGGTCAGTACCGTGCGTACGCGATCGGCCTGTAATACCGCGTGCTGGGCGCCAAAAATCAGTTCGCGAATACCGCTATTAAATTCTACGGGGCCTGCGGGGCCAATATAGGCCTTGCTGATCTCGCTCTGAAAACAGCGCTGCTCCGCCGCCTTAACTGCAGCCATAATGGGCGTCAGACCGGACTCATCTTTGTACACACCCACGCCAAGGTCGACCTTGCGGGGATTACTGTCTTGATTCGCCAGGGCAATCAGGCCAAGAATGGGATCGGGAGCAAGCGCATTGAGCGACGAGAACATAACAGCCTCAGGAAATTTTCATTAACAAACGAGCGGCCAGCGGTAGCTGGCTCGAAGGCGGCTATTGTAGCGACAAAGGGTATTGGCTGAGAAGGCTTAAGTCATCGGCATGCCACATAAGTCGGCATTAACAAGGTTATCAGTGATTCAGCGCCTGCAACCGCGCCAGTGTGCCGACATCGCACCAGTCCCCTCGATACAACTCAGCGCTAATGCGGCCCGCGCCAAAAGCCGGGGCGAAGACATCGCGCAAAGGGAAGGCCTGCCCGCGAACCGCACCGGCAAACAACTGCGGGTCCAGTAAGCTTATGCCGCTAAAGGTGTAACTTTGCCGACCCGCTGCACTCCCCTCGACCATTGGCCCCGCTAGAGTGCCCCTGACGATCTCTTGCGTGCCATCGGCGCTCTCGGAAAAACAATAATCGCCGGCCAAATGATGCTCGGGATTCGGCACCAGCACCAAATGCGCGAGGCTATTGTTGACCAGCCGCTGCGACGCCAATTCACCCAAAGGGTAGTCCGTCCAGACATCGCCATTAATCAGCACGAAGGGCTCAGTGCCCAGTAATGGCAAAGCCTGACAAATGCCGCCGCCGGTTTCTAGGGGCTCGGCCTCCCGCGACCAGGCGATACGCACACCGTACTGACTGCCATCCGCCAAGTGGGCCTCTAACTTTTCACCAAGCCAGGCACTGTTGATCACCACGTCACGAATACCCAGTGCCGCTAGAGCCTCAAGGTGATAGACAATTAAAGGCTTGCCGCGCACTTCCAGCAGCGGCTTTGGCGTGTGCTCGGTCAGCGGTCGCAGACGCTTACCAAAGCCCGCCGCCAATATCATCGCCTTCACGACGCCTCACCGGCCGCTTGCCAAGGCAGGTACCACGAGTGCCGATCTAACGTCGGCTCGAGACAGGTGATAAACCAGCGATAAAAATCTTCGGTCTCGGGATATTTTTGCGCGACTTCCAGCACGTAGCGCAACACCAAAGGGAGGTCGTCCAGATAGCGCGCCTTGCCATCGCGCAGCGACAAGCGGGCAAAGATACCCAGTACTTTTAAATGCCGCTGCAGGCCCATCAAGTCAAACCAACGCAAAAAAGTCGCGGCATCAGACAAGCCCGGTGCCGCCCCCTCACCCGCCTGAGCCAGCAACTTGCGGCGAAAGCCCTCGACGCGCGTTTCGACCAAGGCCCGGGGCCAGCGGATATAACAATCGCGCAGCAGGGACACCAGGTCATAACTCAGGGGGCCAAGTACCGCATCCTGAAAATCAATAACACCGACGCCGCCCTCCTCGAGCGCCAGTAAATTGCGTGAGTGAAAATCCCGGTGCACCACCACTTGGGGCTGTTCGGCGGCGCTGCTCATTAAAGTGGTAAATAAGTCATTGAGCAGTAGCCGTGCCGACTTATCGAGTTCGACCCCGAGCAACCCTGCTGCGAACCACTCGGGAAAGAGTTCAAGCTCTCGCTGTAACAAGCTGGCGTCATAGGCGGGAAATAACGCGCTATCGGCGGGCAGGCGTTGTATTTGCAGCAGCGCGGCCTCCGCCCGATCGTACAGCTGGCTCTGGGTTTCATCATTTAAGACATCGAGGTATAAGCGATCGCCGAGGTCTTCCTGCAACAGGAAGCCGCGCTCGTAATCGACCGCGTAAATTTTCGGCACATCCACACCACCCTGGGTCATGGCGATGGCAATATTCACAAAGGCGCAATTGTCTTCGTGCTCGGGGGGTGCCAGCGCGACAATAAATGAGGGCTCGGTATTGCTTCTAAAATAGCGGCGAAAACCGGCATCACCGGTTACCGCCACCAGCTGCAAACCGGCACGCGGTAATGGCACCGGCAGGAATTGCCCAGCCCACGCGGAGAGGGCGTCTAAATCACTCATAAATATCCAAGCTAAAGCGCAAGAAAGCAGTTATTTTAGCCTAAAGCCCTCCGTGGTACTCGCACCCTCGTTTACTTTAGGTAAAATGCCCGGCTACAGTTTTAAGTACTGACGAGCCCCCAAGGCCGCAACCGGATAACAAGAATGCCACCGACCTTTTTCGCCAGCTTCTACCATCGCTCTAGCGCCTATCTCCGTTTACTGGGCCTTGGCTGCGCTCTATTAAGTGGGGCTCCCGCATTCAGCGCTGAGGCCGAGCCGGAGCCACAAGCCCAGCCCGCCAACAGCCATCTCGAGTGGCGCTGCGACAGCGATGCCGTCGGCAGCTGGGTCTGCACCGAGTACGCCGTACCCGGCCCCGCCTATGCCAAGCCACTGCACAGAAAGCTGACGCGTCGCGCCGACACTGCCGCCACTAAGCCCGATGAACTGCGGGTCAGTACGCCGCGCAATCTCGACTGGGTCGACGAAAAGGCTCTCACCGCCGAGCAACAACAGGCGCTGACCGATAGCTGCTGCGGACGCTATGTTGAACCGAGTCGAGACTATCCCGATGCCGAGTTAAACCCCGACGACGCCCCCCTACGGGCCAGCTCAACCACTACCGAAGCCCAGGACAACATCGCCACTATGAAGGGCGATGTGCAAATTTCCCAGGGCTATCGTCAGGTGCGCAGTGACACCGCCGTGCTCGACCAAGACGCCCGCACCGCCACCCTCGAGGGCAAGGTACAACTGCGCGAACCCGGCCTGTTGTTGCTCGGCAGCAAAGCCCATTTCGACCTCGACTCCGGTGAGCTGGCCGTCAATGATGCCACCTGGGTTTTTCATGAGGCGGCCATACGCGGTACAGCGGCCACCGTGGCACGCCAACAAGACGGCTTAATTTTTATCGACAACGCCACCTACACCACCTGCGAGCCGGGCAACAACACCTGGCAACTGGCCGCCAGCAAAATCACTATCGATCCACAAACCGGCATCGCAACCGCCAAGCATGTGCGCATTAAAGTCAAAGACGTGCCGATCTTCTACCTGCCCTGGATTCGCTACCCCGTCGATGGTCGCCGCGCCAGCGGTTTACTGTTCCCAGAAATTAGCATCAGTGACAAGAACGGCCTCGACTACGCGCAACCGATTTATCTCAACTTAGCACCCCACTACGACGCCACCATCACACCACGCTACATACAAGAGCGCGGTGAAATGGTCGAGCTCGAGCTGCGCCACCTCTCGCCACAGACCGAAACACTGCTCGGTGGCGGCTGGCTCGGCGATGACGATGGTGGCGACAACAAGGTCGACCCACTGACCCAGCTCAAGCCCCTGCAGGGCGAAGACCGCTGGCTCGTCAATCTCGATCACCGCGGCGGTTTGGGCGCGCGCTGGGGCACCACCGTCGACTACACCAAGGTCAGCGATGAAGACTACTTTCGCGACATCGGCAACGCCACACTGGAGGCCCGCAGCCAGAGCCACCTAAAACAATTTGCCGGCCTCAACTACAGCACCGACCACTGGCGCTTCGGTGTCAGTGGCACCGAGTACCAAACGCTGATTAGCAATACCGACAAGCAGTACCAGCAACTCCCCCGTGTCCACGCCAACGGTGAATACCGCATTCAGGCTGCCGGCCAAGACCTGCTCTTTACGCTCAACAACCAATTCACCGTCTTCGACCACGATGACAAGAACAAGGTCACCGGTGATCGCCTGCGCTCCGACTACGCCGTCACGCTCGACAAGCAATGGTTGTGGGGCTACTTTCGCCCCACCTTCAAGCTCAAGCACCTGAGCTACGAGCTCGATGAACCCTTGCAAGCAGGCGCAGATGACGCCCCCTCGACCACTGTACCGGTGGCTATTATCGACACCGGCTTGTTCTTTGAACGCTTCTCCAGTTTATTCGGCGGCCACACCCAAACCCTTGAGCCGCGCCTGTACTACCTCAACGCCAAAAGCGAAGATCAGCGCGACAATCCCGACTTTGACACGGACGATCTGACCTTCAGCTACCAGCAGTTGTTTCGCGATGAGCGCTTTTCCGGTGGCGACCGTATTAGCGACGCCGAACAGCTCACTGTCGCCCTGACCACTCGACTGATCGATGCCAATAGCGGCATCGAGCGCATGCACGCCAGTATCGGACAGATCTTTTATCTGGACGACAGAGAGGTCGCACTCAACTACGCGGCGAACAATGAGGCGCTGCTGCGCAATGACTCTGAGTTGGCCGCCGAGTTTGGCGCCCAACTCAATAAACACTGGCGCCTGCAATCCGACATTCTCTACGATGACAGCAGCGACCGCGTTAACAAGGGCAGCTTTAGCCTGCGTTTCCGCGGCGCCGACAAGGCGCGGTTTAATGCCAGCTATCGCTACACCCGCGAAGACCCACGCACCATTGGCGGCCAAACCTTCGACACCGATATTGAGCAGGCCGATCTCTCCGCCTACTTGCCGATCAATCGTCGCTGGAGCCTGATGGGCCGTTGGAACCAAGATTTAACCAATAGCCGGGAACTCGAAGTTTTTGCCGGCATCGAATACAACAGCTGCTGCTGGCGCGCCGCCCTTATCGCGCGCCACTGGCTGGATAGAGACGACGACTTACTGATCCCCGAAGAAGAGCTCGAGTACGACGATGGTATCTTCTTACAAATTCAATTAAAGGGCCTCGCCGGTACCGGTGGCGCCATCGACAGTATTCTCAGTGACGGCATTTATGGCTATGAAGCAAGATAACAACACACTCCGCCCAGTACCTAAAAAAGCCAGCTCAGGGCTAAGCCTCGGCGCATTAGCCCTGAGCCTGTGGCTCGGCACCACGAGCGTCTCGGCCCAGCTGATACCCCTCGATGGTATCGCCGCCATCGTCAACGAAGACGTGGTGATGAAAAGTGAACTGCGCGATCACACTGAGCAGTATTACCAACAAATACAGCGCCAGGCCGCCACGCAACAGCAGCGCCAGCAAGTCCCTCCCAAAGAGGCTCTCGTCTCGCAGGTGCTCGACAAGCTAATCCTCGATCGCATTATGCTGACCATGGCGGAACGGGCAGGCATTAAAATCGGCGACAAGGAACTCAACGACGCGCTGACCAGCACCGCCAAACAGCAAAATATGAGCTTTGATCAGTTTGTCGCCATGGCTCACAACGATGGCTTGAGCCTGGCCCAGCTACGCACACAATTTCGCCAGGACATGATCATTGGCCGCGTACAACAGGGTATGGTCAAGCGGCGCATCGAAATTAGTGATCAGGAGGTCGAAAACTTTCTGAATTCCGAAGAGGGTCAATTAATGAGCTCTCCCGACCTCAATGTTGGCCACATTTTACTGACACGGCCCTCCTCTGCCAGCCCCGCAGAGCTCGACGCCAGTCTTCGTAAAGCCACCGAGCTGCGCCAGCAGGCCGTCGACAGCAGCGATTTTCGCAACATTGCCCTGCTCAATTCCCGAGGCCCCAATGCACTCAAGGGCGGAGATCTCGGCTGGCGCAAAGCCATGCAGCTACCGCCGCTGTTCAGCCAGGCACTGGCCGCACTAGCGCCCGGTGAAATATCCCCGCCGCTGCAAAGTGACGCCGGCATCCACCTCCTAAAGCTGTATGAGCGACGCGGTGGCGGCGAACAACTGATTCAGCAAACCGAAATTCGCCACATTCTGCTCAAGCCCAATGAGATCCTCACCAAGCAAGCCGCACGTCTAGAAATTAGCGCTCTGCGCGAACGCATTATCGCCGGGGAAGCCTTCGCCGATCTGGCACGAGAGTTTTCTGAAGACCCCGGCACCGCGCTGAAGGGTGGCGAGCTTGGCTGGTCGTCCTCCGGCCAATTCGTACCGATTTTCGAAAGCACCGCCGCCGAGCTGGAGGTCGATGAAATCAGCGAGCCAGTGTTCAGTCAATTTGGCTGGCACATTATTCAGGTCACCGGGCGGCGCAGCGAAGACTTCAGCGAGACACTGATGATCAACCAAGCCCGCAACGCCCTTGGCCAACGCAAGTACGCAGAGGAACTACCCATCTGGCTGCAGGAGATTCGTAGCGAAGCCTTCGTTGATATAAGGCCGTGACGCTACGCCTCGCCATCACTCCCGGGGAGCCCGCTGGGATTGGCCCCGATCTGCTGATTCAGTTAGTGCAACAGGGCTGCGCCCATGAACTGGTCGCCATCGCCGACCCGCAAATGCTAGCGGCAAGGGCGCAGCTACTGGGACTGCCTCTCACCCTCCGCAGCCCCTCCGCACAGCCTCGGCCCCTCGGCCCCGGGGAGCTAGCTATAGAGCCCGTGGCACTCGCCGTTACCCCACAGCCGGGGCGGCTAGAGCCCAAAAATTCAGCCGCTATTATTGCCACCCTCGACAGGGCTATTAGCGGCTGTAGCGACAAGACGTATAGCGCCCTCATCACCGGCCCCATCAATAAGGCGGCGATTAACGATGCCGGCATCCCCTTCAGTGGGCACACCGAGTATTTAGCGGCGCAAACCGCAACCCCAAACGTGGTGATGATGTTGGCCAGCGATAATTTGCGCGTTGCACTGGCGACCACCCACCTGCCCTTGAGTGCCGTGGCGCCCGCCATCACCACCGAGCTGCTAGAAACCTGCCTGCGCATACTGCACAGCGAGCTTGTCAGCAAGTTTGCGATCGCCAAACCCCGCATTCTGGTCTGCGGCCTCAACCCCCATGCCGGTGAAAACGGCCACCTCGGGCATGAGGAAACCACGATCATCAGCCCCTTGCTAAGCAAACTGAACACCGAGGGCTTTACACTAAGCGGCCCGCTACCAGCCGACACGCTGTTTACTCAGAAATACCTGCTGCAGGCCGATGCCGTACTCGCGATGTACCATGACCAAGGGCTACCGGTGCTGAAATACCAGGGCTTTGGCAAAGCCGTGAACATTACTCTTGGGCTACCGTTTATTCGCACCTCTGTCGACCATGGCACGGCTCTGGAATTAGCCGGTACCGGCACAGCCAGCACCGGCAGCCTCGCCTATGCAATAGACTGCGCCGCGCAATTGGCCGGGGCCGCTGAATCCACAATTAGAGAACATAACGTCAATGGCTAAAACTGAAGTGCCCGACCAGAGCCATCAGGCCAAGAAACGCTTCGGCCAAAATTTTTTGGTGGATGGCAATATTATTAACCGCATTATTCGCGCCGTGGCGCCGCAGTCGGGCCAGCACCTGGTTGAAATAGGCCCGGGGCTTGGCGCCCTAACCAGCCACCTGATCGACAAAAAATGCCAACTCGACGTGGTCGAAATTGACCGGGACTTAGCTGAGAAGTTGCGCGCTCAATACGGGCAGGCAAATGGTTTCCAGCTTCATCTTATCGATGCCCTCAAGGCAGACTTTGGTAGCCTGACTAAACCCGGCGCTAAGCTACGCATTATCGGTAACCTACCCTACAATATTTCCACGCCACTACTCTTCCATCTACTGACCTTTAAAGAAAAAATTGCAGATATGCATTTTATGCTGCAGAGGGAGGTGGTCGACAGGATGGGCTCGCCGGAGGGGAAAAAGACCTACGGCCGTTTGAGTATTATGGTGCAATACCACTGTCATGTAGAACCACTGTTTGTCGTACCCCCGTCAGCCTTTAAACCGGCACCTAAAGTCGAATCGGCCATTGTCCGGCTACGCCCACGGGCACGCACAATAATGGCTCAGGACCCTGCATTCTTCTCACGGGTGGTGAATGTTTGCTTTCAGCAGCGCCGTAAGACCATCCGCAATGGCTTGAAATCTATTCTCAAGGAACTACCGGAAGACTGTCTTAGCCATATCGACTTGAGCCGCCGCCCCGAAACCTTTTCCGTCGAAGAGTTTGTCGACATAGCCAATGCCCTGTCAGCCTTGCGCCGACCCGGCACCGAGTAATACGCCATGAAACAACAGCAGATAGAGGTTGAAGTCGTTACCGAATACCTCGCACAGCAGTCTAAACCAGAAAAAAAAGAATATGCCTTCGCCTACCATATTACCGTGGCTAATCGGGGAAACGACGACGCCCAATTGATTAGTCGCCACTGGGTCATCGTAGACGGTAACGGCCTACGCCGAGAAGTGAAAGGCATGGGCGTGGTGGGCGAACAACCGCTGATTTCACCTGGTGAAAGCTATAAATACAGCAGTGGAGCTGTACTGGAGACAGTGGTCGGCACAATGCAGGGCAGCTACCAGATGCTAGGCGGTGACGGTACTGGCTTTGACGTCGAGATCCCACTGTTTAGCCTGGCACTGCCCAACGTGCTCAACTAGCCCTACACATGGCTATCTACGCGGTCGGGGACTTACAGGGCTGCCTTGAACCCTTGCTATGCCTACTCAAAGAGATAGATTTTGACCCCAAGTTTGATCAACTCTGGGCAGCGGGGGATGTCGTCAACCGCGGGCCTCAGTCCTTAGAGACACTGCGCTTTGTAAAGGGCCTAGGGCAGGCCTTTAAAATGGTACTGGGCAACCATGACCTACACTTACTGGCTGTTGCCCATGGCGTAAAACGGTTGAACCCGAAAGATACATTACAAGCCATTTTACAGGCCCCCGATCGCGAGGAGCTACTGACCTGGTTACAGCGCCAGCCCCTGCTGCTCCGTAGCAATGGCTATGTGATGGTTCATGCGGGCATTCCACCACACTGGGATTTAGCGACAGCCAAGTGCATGGCCGGTAAAGTCGAAACGGTACTACGCAGCGATCATGCCGAGCGCTTCTTTGACAACATGTACGGCGATACACCGACCAGTTGGCAGCCATCACAAACAGAATCCGTACAGCTTCGCACCATCACTAACTACTTCACCCGTATGCGTTATTGCAACGCCAACGGAGAACTGGAGCTAAAGACTAAACAGGGGCCAGAACATAGCCCGATTGGCTTCGCCCCTTGGTTTAGCCATCGGGCACGAAGAAGTAGTGAAACAAAGATCCTATTTGGCCACTGGGCCTCGATCGATGGAGAGAGTGGCGATACGAACACCTACCCATTAGATACCGGTTGTGTATGGGGTGGACGTTTACGAATCATGAGCCTGGATACGGGCGAATTGTCTCACTGCGATTGCACAGAGACGATTGCGAATAGATCGGGAAGATAGCGCTAAATAACAGACACAAAAAAGCCGGAACAAGTCCGGCTGTTTTGTGCAATAAGATATTTATTCGTCAACCGCTTCAAATACTTCTTCTACTTCAACAGTGCGGTCAACCAATTCAATGTATGCCATTGGCGCTTTGTCACCGGTGCGATAACCGCATTTAAGGATACGCGTGTAACCACCGGGACGGCTTTCGTAACGTGGCCCGATGTCAGTGAAAAGCTTACCAACGGCCGCCTTACTGCGCAGACGAGCAAAGGCTAGTCGACGATTGGCAACACTATCGGTTTTAGCGAGTGTGATCAGGGGTTCTGCAACGCGGCGTAATTCCTTAGCTTTGGGCAGTGTGGTTTTAATCACTTCGTGCTCAACCAAGGATGCGGTCATATTGCGGAACATGGCACGGCGGTGAGGGCTGGTGCGGTTTAATTGACGGCCACTGTGACGATGACGCATAAGACTGTATTCCTATCCAGACGTGAGCCCACATATTTGTGGGCTGCAGTTAAATTAAATGCTTTCGCTTGTTTGCTTTAAGCTAGCGGGAGGCCAGTTTTCAAGGCGCATTCCCAAAGAAAGACCGCGCGAAGCGAGTACATCTTTGATTTCGGTAAGTGATTTTTTACCAAGATTTGGTGTTTTTAACAGCTCTACTTCTGTGCGCTGAATAAGATCACCGATGTAATAAATCGTTTCAGCCTTGAGACAATTCGCAGAGCGAACAGTCAGTTCAAGGTCATCGACAGGGCGCAATAGAATCGGGTCGATTTCATCTTCACGCTGCTCAGGTTCGACCTGTTTTTCACGCTCGAGGTCGACAAAGACAGCGAGTTGCTGTTGAAGTATGGTTGCCGCGCGGCGGATCGCCTCTTCGGGGTCGATCGTGCCATTTGTCTCTAGATCGAGTATCAATTTGTCGAGGTCAGTACGCTGTTCGACACGCGCACTCTCAACGACGTAGGAAACGCGACGTACAGGGCTGTAGGAGGCGTCGAGTTGTAGCCTGCCGATAGCGCGAGTTTCATCTTCATCTGTTTCACGGGCATCTGCTGGCTGGTAGCCGCGGCCCCTTAAAACTTTGAGGCGCATATTAAGCGATACATTGCCTGATATATTGGCAATCACGTAGTCGGGGTTAACAATCTCGGCGCTGGCATCAGTTTGTATATCACCTGCGGTGAGATAGCCTGGCCCGGTCTTTGAAAGAGTTAGCTCTGCTTCGTTCTTTCCGTGAAGTAGAATTGCGACGTCTTTAAGATTCAGTAGGATCTCGATAACATCTTCTTGAACGCCATCAATAGCTGAGTATTCATGAAGTACGCCGTCGATTTCCACTTCGACGATGGCACAACCAGGCATGGATGATAGCAGTATACGGCGGAGCGCATTGCCCAGAGTATGGCCGAAACCACGTTCCAATGGCTCAAGTACGATCTTTGCATGCGTGGAATCATATTCCGTTACATCGATCGTTCTAGGTGTCAGGAGTTCTGTTAATGTATTTTGCATACTGGTGTTTTATCCCGCGTAATCAATTGATGAGTTCAAGGAAAAACTTTACTTAGAATAAAGTTCTACAATGAGGTTTTCGTTGATTTCAGCTGGTAGATCTGCACGATCAGGGAAGCGCTTAAAGGTGCCTTCCAACTTATTGATATCAACGTCAACCCACTCAATTTCACCGCGTTGGGCAGCGAGTTGTAGCGAAGATTGTATACGAAGCTGCGACTTGGCGCGTTCGCGGATGCTGATCACATCGCCTTCACTAACACGGAAGGAGGCAATATTGGCCTTACGACCATTAACAAGAACTGAATTGTGCGCGACTAGCTGGCGTGATTCCGCACGTGTTGAGCCGAAGCCCATGCGATACACGACATTGTCTAGACGTCTTTCAAGTAAGCATAGTAAGTTCTCACCGGTGGCGCCGGCTGCACGTGCTGACTCTTTATAGTAATTACGGAATTGCTTTTCTAGTACACCGTAGATACGACGTACCTTTTGCTTCTCACGCAATTGTACACCGTAGTCAGACAAACGGCTGCGACGGGCACCGTGTTGTCCAGGAATGCTTTCTGCACGACATTTGGACTCTAGGGGCCGAATGCCACTCTTCAGGAAAAGGTCAGTCCCTTCGCGACGAGAAAGTTTACAGGTTGGGCCAAGATATCTTGCCATCGATGATAATCCTCTAAATTAAACGCGTCGTTTCTTGGGGGGCCGGCATCCATTGTGCGGAATAGGCGTGACGTCAGTAATATTGGTGATTTTTAGGCCGGCATTATTCAATGCACGTACGGCAGATTCCCTACCAGGACCAGGGCCCTTTACCTCTACATCTAAATTCTGTAAACCGTACTCTTGAGCTGCAACAGCAGCGCGCTCGGCTGCTACCTGTGCAGCAAATGGAGTGCTTTTACGAGAGCCGCGGAAACCAGAACCACCAGAAGTTGCCCAGCTCAGAGCATTGCCCTGGCGGTCAGTAATGGTGACAATGGTGTTGTTGAAAGAAGCGTGTATATGCGCGATTCCATCAATAACTGTACGATTCACTTTCTTGCGCGGAGATTTAGCGGGACTCTTTGCCATAACCTAATTTTCCTAAATTAACTATCGCTTAGCGTTTAATGGGCTTGCGAGGGCCTTTGCGCGTGCGCGCATTGGTCTTAGTTCGCTGACCACGGAGAGGCAGGTTGCGACGATGTCGAATGCCACGAAAACAACCAAGATCCATAAGTCGCTTGATGTTCATGCTAACTTCGCGTCGCAGGTCACCCTCGACAACACTTTCAGCAACGGCAGTTCGAATCGCGTCCAGTTGCGGCTCGGAGAGCTCCGATATTTTAATCGACTCCTCAATGCCAACACTTGAACAGATTTTTTGCGCGCTAGTCTTACCAATGCCAAAGACGTAGGTTAGCGATATAACGGCATGTTTGTGATCGGGTATATTGACACCGGCAATACGGGCCATCCACTTTACTCCCAGTAAAACTAAATATTAACTGTTAACGATTGATTCTTCACGCTTGGCAACCAAACAACAGGCCATCAAAAACGGGCGCGAAACAATACCCCTTTGGGCAAGAAAATTCAATCTCTTTTAAGAAAACTTATCCTTGACGCTGCTTGTGGCGCGGATCCGTTACACAGATCACTCGAACGACGCCCTTACGCTTAACGATTTTACAATTGCGACATATTCTTTTAACTGATGCTCGTACTTTCATGATTGAACCCTATCGTAAGATTTAGCGACCGCCGCCGCCCTGACTCTTCATATTAGCTTTCTTCATCACCGAGTCATATTGGTTCGACATAAGGTGTGATTGAACCTGCGCCATAAAATCCATTGTCACAACTACTGCAATGAGTAACGACGTACCACCCAGGTAAAACGGCACATTGAAATAGACATTAAGAAATTGCGGTAATAAACAGACACCTGCAATGTAGGCACCACCGACCATTGTAAGCCGCGTGACAACACCATCAATATACTTCGCAGTTTGTTGTCCGGGGCGAATGCCAGGCAAGTAAGCGCCGCTTTTCTTCAAGTTATCCGCGACTTCTTGAGGATTAAATGTCAACGCCGTATAGAAGAAACAGAAGAAGACAATCAACGCCGTAAAAAGAATGATATGCAGCGGCTGACCCGGACCGAGAAATAGCGAAACATCCTGCAACCAATCGGGCGCGCCTGCGCCTTGGCCAAACATCGCCGCCAAAGTGGACGGGAATAGTAAAATACTACTGGCAAAGATCGCCGGTATGACGCCGGCCATGTTGACCTTCAGGGGCAGATGCGTGCTCTGCTGACCGTAGGCCTTGCCTCGACCCTGTTGCCGCTGTGCGTAATTGACAGTGATTCGGCGCTGGCCGCGCTCAATAAAGACCACAAAGTAGACGACTGCAACGGCGAGAATGCCGACAATTAACAACACTATAATATTGAGGTCGCCTGTGCGGGCAGACTCGAAAGCCTGACCAAGAGCGCGCGGTAATCCAGCAACAATGCCCGCAAAGATGAGCATGGAGATGCCGTTGCCAATGCCGCGCTCGGTAATTTGTTCGCCGAGCCACATCATAAAGACCGCGCCAGTCACCAGAGACGTTATCGCCACCAGAAAGAAGCTGGCGCCTGGGTAGTAAGCCAAACCTTGACCAGCAAGCCCATAGGCCATGCCTGTGCCCTGCACGAGGGCGAGAAGCACTGTCGCATAGCGAGTATACTGTGTGATTTTTCGCCGACCTGAATCGCCTTCCTTTTTCAATTGCTCAAGTGCAGGCGTTACAGCTGTCAATAACTGCATAATGATGGATGCTGAGATGTACGGCATAATGCCCAAGGCGAGTATGCTCATACGCTCAAGAGCGCCGCCCGAAAACATATTGAACATACCGAGAATAGTGCCCTGGCTTTGACTAAATAATTCAGCCATTCGCTCGGGATCAATACCGGGTACTGGAATATGAGTGCCAATACGGTAGATCACTATCGCTAGCAACAAAAAGCGAAGGCGAGCCCAAAGCTCGCCCAATCCTTTTTGATTACCTTGCGGTAAATTTACGCCCTTAGCCATCCGCTAATACCTATTGTTCTTATTCGTCGACTTTGCCACCGGCAGCTTCAAGTGCTGTTTTGGCGCCCTGTGTGATGCCAAGCCCTTGAACTACGATGGATTTAGTCAATTCGCCAGACAGGAATATTTTGGCGCGTGTAATGCCGTTATTGATCAAGCCTGCTGCTCGCAAAGATTCCAAATTAGCGACATCGCCACCGATCAAATTTAACTCTGACAAACGAATTTCAGCGCTTACTCGAGATACGCGTGAAGTAAAACCGTATTTTGGCAAACGTTTTTGCAAGGGCATTTGACCGCCTTCAAAACCGGGCTTAACACTTCCGCCGGAGCGCGACTTTTGACCCTTGTGGCCACGGCCACAAGTCTTACCTAAACCGCTTCCAATACCGCGACCAACGCGCTTTGCAGCGTGCGTACGACCGGGGGCGGGGCTCAATGTATTAAGACGCATTTTATACTTCCTCGACTTTAACCATGTAGAAGACCTTGGCCGCCATACCACGTACCGAGGCTGTGTCTTCAAGTTCTACCGTGTGCCCGATACGACGTAAACCCAGGCCCTTAATACAACTCTTGTGGCTTGGTAAACGTCCGATGGTGCTACGCAATTGAGTTACTTTGATTTTCGACATGCTAGTTTCCAGTTAGTCTGTACAGGTGAGCGAAATCACTCGCTTACTTGTTCTACTGTTTTTCCGCGCTTTGCTGCGATGGTTTCTGGTGAACGCATAGTCTGCAGACCTTTAAAGGTCGCGCGAACCACGTTTACCGGATTGGTAGAGCCATAGCATTTGGCGAGAACATTTTGAACACCAGCTAACTCAAGCACTGCACGCATGGCGCCACCGGCAATAATGCCTGTACCCTCAGAAGCGGGCTGCAAATAAACCTTTGATGCGCCGTGGTTAGCTTTGATTGGGTATTGAATGGTATTGCCATCAAGACCTACGGTGATCATATTGCGACGGGCCGCTTCCATGGCCTTTTGAATAGCCAATGGTACTTCACGAGCCTTGCCACGTCCAAAACCGACACGTCCGTTACCGTCTCCGACTACTGTTAGCGCGGTGAAGCCAAAGATTCGTCCACCTTTTACAGTTTTGGCGACGCGATTGACTTCGACCAACTTTTCCATCAGACCTTCATTAGGGTCGACGTTTCTCTGGTTATTCTTTGCCATCAGTTTACCCTTAAAATTCCAGTCCGCCAGCACGCGCTGCGTCAGCTAAGGCCTTAACTCGGCCATGATATTTAAAACCACTTCGGTCGAAGGCTACTTTGGTGATACCTGCAGCTTTGGCACGCTCTGCGATCATTGCGCCAACCAGGGTGGCAGCATCAGAATTGCCGGAGCTGCCTTCAGGGTTGATCGCCTTATCGAGTGTCGACGCTGCTGCGACGACATTATCACCATTCTCATTGGCCACGATTACCTGAGCGTAAATATGCTGAGGTGTCCTGTTGACACAAAGGCGTGAAATACCGAGTTCACGAATTTTAGCTCGTCCACGACGGGCACGGCGCAATCTTGTTTGCTTTTTATCACTCATCACTAAACCTATTTCTTCTTCGCTTCTTTACGAACGACATGCTCATCTGCATATCTCACACCTTTGCCCTTATAGGGCTCAGGGGGACGATAGGCTCGGATTTCTGATGCCACTTGACCAAGCAGTTGCTTGTCAGCTGATTTCAGCAATAACTCTGTTTGGCTCGTGGCTTCAGCAGTAACGCCTGCCGGCAATTCGTAGACAACCGGGTGTGAAAACCCAAGTGTCAAATTCAGCTTGTTACCCTGCAAAGCCGCTCGATAGCCAACACCGACCAGTTGAATGCGCTTTTCAAAGCCCTTGGTAACACCAGTGACCATGTTATTAACCAGCGCTCTTACAGTACCAGCGTGACTCAAGCCTTTACGACTGCCGTCTTTCGATACAAATGTGAGCACTTCATCGGCCTGGGAAACTTCAACAGCACTGTTATATGCCAAGGTGAGCTGGCCCCCAGCGCCTTTAACAGAAATCTCACTATTTGCCAGCGTAATGTCAACTCCCTTAGGAATCGCTACTGGGCTTTTTGCTACTCTAGACATCTTAGTAAGCTCCCCTTAAAAGACGGTGCAAAGTACTTCGCCGCCAACACCGGCACTACGCGCAGCACGGTCGGTCATAACACCTTTACTGGTGGACACAATGGCAATGCCAAGTCCGGCTCGAACGCTGGGTATTTCTGTAGCACCCGCGTATCGGCGCAAGCCTGGACGGCTATAGCGATCAATTTCTTCGATGACTGGGCGACCTTGAAAATATTTGAGCTCAATGGTCAACTCAGCCTTGGTACCTTCTGCGACACTAAAGCCAGTTATATAACCTTCGTCTTTCAGAACGTTAGATACGGCAATCTTCAATTTTGAAGAAGGCATTGATACGTCGACCTTAGACCGCGAATGTGCGTTGCGGATTCGGGTCAACATATCTGATATAGGATCTTGCATGCTCATCTGTATTTCCTCTTCGCAGCTCTACCAGCTGGCCTTAACAAGACCAGGGACGTCGCCACGCATCGCGGCTTCACGTAGTTTGTTCCGACACAAACCAAATTTTCTATATACCCCGTGTGGGCGGCCGGTGATCTGACAGCGCCGACGTTGGCGTGAAGCGCTTGAATCGCGTGGCAGTTTTTGTAACTGCAGTTGCGCTTCCCAGCGCTCTTCGAATGTTGATTCAGTGCTGGCAATGACAGCTTTGATCGCTGCGCGTTTGACAGCGTATTTAGCAACCAACTTTGTGCGTTTTTTCTCGCGCTCAACCATCGATGTTTTAGCCATGACTATTTATCACCTTTAAGGGGAAAATTGAAGGCGCGTAAAAGCGCTCGACCTTCATCGTTATTGCGCGCGGTAGTTGTAATTGTAATATCTAAGCCGCGTAACTTATCGATTTTATCGTAGTCAATTTCAGGAAAGATAATCTGCTCGGTGACACCCATGGCGAAATTGCCGCGGCCGTCAAAAGATTTGGGGCTAATACCACGGAAATCACGGATCCGAGGGATAGCTATATCGACCAAGCGCTCCAGAAATTCATACATGCGGTCACTGCGCAGTGTGACTTTACAACCAATCGGCCAGCCTTCCCGCACCTTGAAACCTGCGATCGACTTGCGCGCTAGATTGACAACAACCTTTTGACCGGCGATCGTTTCGAGGTCACGTACAGCATGGTCTAGAGCCTTTTTATCAGCCAGCGCCTCACCAACACCCATATTGAGTGTGATTTTGCTAATGCGTGGAACTTCCATCACATTGTCCAGACCGAGCTCTTCTTTGAGCTTTGCTGCGAGTTCTGTTTTGTATAATTCTTTGAGCCTTGGCATCTCTACATTACCCTACTTGGCATCCACGGCTGCGCCGGTGGATTTAAATACTCGAATTTTTTTGCCGTCTTCCGAGACCTTAAAGCCAACCCTGTCGGCCTTGCTGCTCTCATTGTTGAAGATCGCCAAGTTGGACGCATCGATCGGAGCTTCTTTCTCAATAATTCCGCCGGCCACACCCATCTGCGGGTTCGGCTTTTGATGCTTCTTGATAATCTGTATGCCAGACACCAGCATTCGTCCGTCAGCCAATACACTGAGAACTTTACCTCGCTTGCCCTTGTCGCGGCCGGCAATAACGATAACGTCATCATCGCGCCTGATTTTTTTCATCGCCATAATATTTGCCTGCTAAACCTAAAGTACTTCGGGTGCCAGAGAGACTATTTTCATAAAACGCTCACTTCTTAGCTCACGTGTTACCGGGCCAAAAATGCGGGTGCCGATTGGGGCATTTTGTGCATTCAGTAGCACTGCCGCGTTGTCGGCGAACTTAATCAAGCTACCGTCGGAGCGACGTACACCCTTGCGGGTGCGCACTACAACAGCGTTCATTACCTGGCCTTTCTTAACTTTACCGCGTGGAATTGCTTCTTTAACGGTAACTTTGATGATGTCTCCAACCGACGCATAACGACGGTGTGAGCCACCTAAAACTTTAATGCACATTACTCTGCGCGCACCGCTATTGTCGGCCACTTCGAGATAACTTTGTGTCTGTATCATTCCCTACTCCAAACCTGTGCAGCGGCACTTAAACGGCAGTTGCGCGCTCTACAATATTAACCAAAGCCCAGGACTTGGTTTTTGACAGAGGTCGAGTTTCTGCGATGGTGACGAGGTCACCAGTGCGGCACTCATTGGCCTCATCATGTGCTTTAAGCTTAGTGGACCGGCTTATGTACTTGCCATATAGGGCGTGCTTAACACGACGCTCAATCAAGACAGTTACGGTTTTGTCCATTTTGTCGCTGACGACCCTGCCAGACAGGGTCCGCGCTGTAGTGCTTGCTGTCATTACTGACCACCTGCTTGTTCGTTTGCTTTCTGGTTGAGAACAGTCTTGATGCGCGCAACATTACGACGAGCAACTTTCATCTCATGATTTTCATTGAGCTGCCCAGTCGAACGCTTCATTCTGAGCTTGAACTGTGCTTCTAGCTCACCCAGAAGGGCTGCATTTAATTCTTCAGGCGTTTTATCGTGAAGTTCACTAGCTTTCATCACATCACCGTCCGCTTAACAAAAGTTGTCTGGATGGGTAGCTTAGCGGCGGCAAGCGCGAACGCTTCACGTGCTATCTCTTCAGATACACCTTCCATTTCATAAATAATGCGGCCTGGCTGAATCAGCGCAACCCAATACTCAACGTTACCCTTACCTTTACCCATTCTTACCTCGAGAGGCTTTTGGGTTATGGGCTTATCTGGAAAAACACGGATCCAAATTTTACCACCGCGTTTTACATGTCGCGTCATGGCACGTCTTGCAGCTTCAATTTGTCGCGCCGTCAGGCGCCCGCGTCCTACAGCCTTGAGGCCATATTCGCCAAAGTTTACCTTACTTCCGCGTTGCGCCAAGCCACGATTGCGACCTTTGTGCATCTTGCGGTATTTTGTTCGTTTTGGTTGCAGCATCTCGCTCGACCCTTATTCGCAGATTACTTCTTTTTTGACGGAGTGGGCTCGGATTCTTCCGTACCCAGTACTTCGCCTTTAAAAATCCATACCTTGACACCAATGATGCCGTAGGTAGTAGCCGCTTCTTCATGGGCATAATCGATATCAGCACGGAAGGTATGCAGTGGCACACGGCCTTCGCGATACCATTCTGAGCGCGCGATTTCTGCGCCGCCGAGACGACCACCAATTTGGATCTTGATACCTTTTGCGCCTTGGCGGATGGCGTTTTGCACTGCGCGCTTCATGGCGCGTCGAAACATAACCCGTCGCTCAAGCTGCTGAGTTACGTTCTGTGCAACCAAGGTTGCATCCAGATCAGGCTTTCGAATTTCTTCGATGTTGATATGAACAGGAACACCCATTTCGGCAGTGACAGCTGCACGCAGCTTATCAACGTCTTCACCACGCTTACCGATAACGATACCGGGGCGTGCAGTATGAATGGTGATCCTGGCAGACGCAGATGGTCGCTCGATTTCAATGCGACTAACGGAGGCGTGAGCCAAGCGCTTTTGAATCATGCTACGAACTCGCAGATCGCTATTTAGCTTAACTGCGTAGTCTGCCTTGTCGGCATACCAGACTGAGGTATGCTTTTTGACAATACCTAGCCTTATACCTATTGGATGTACTTTCTGACCCATGTCAGCTCCTAAGCCTAATTATCCAGCAACTTTTACGGTGATATGACAGGAACGCTTCAAAATTCGATCAGCGCGACCCTTTGCTCTGGGCATAAGACGTTTCATGGTCACACCCTCATCGACAAAGATGGTCGAAACCTTCAACTCATCAACGTCCGCACCTTCATTGTGCTCGGCATTTGCGATTGCCGATTCTAGTACTTTCTTAACAATCGCCGCACCTTTGCGGTTACTGAAAGAGAGTATATCGAGCGCCTGCTCTACCGGCTTGCCACGCACCTGATCAGCGATCAGGCGAGCTTTTTGCGCCGATAATTGTGCGCCTTTTAATTTTGCAGCTACTTCCACAATAATTACCTCGTCAAGCTAGCGATTAACGCCGCGCCTTTTTGTCAGCAACGTGTCCGCGATAAGTCCGAGTTGGGGCGAACTCACCCAATTTATGACCAACCATCTCTTCCGTTATCACAATAGGTACGTGTAGACGCCCATTGTGTACGGCTATTGTCAAACTAACCATTTGAGGCAGAATCATTGAGCGACGCGACCATGTCTTAATGGGTCGACGATCATTTGTTTCTGCTGCAACTTCCACCTTTTTAATGAGGTGGAGGTCAATAAACGGTCCTTTTTTTAGCGAACGTGCCACAGTCTTATCCTCGTATTAATAACGCGTTATTTACCGCGGCGACGGACAATCATACTGTCAGTACGCTTGTTTTTACGGGTTTTATACCCCTTCGTTGGCATACCCCACGGACTGACCGGATGACGGCCTCCCGAGGTTCGCCCTTCACCACCACCATGGGGGTGATCAACCGGGTTCATTACCACACCACGAACGGTGGGTCGAACTCCGCGCCAGCGAGATGCTCCCGCCTTACCCAGCGAGCGCAAACTATGCTCACTGTTAGAAACTTCGCCAATTGTCGCACGGCAATCAGATAACACTTTACGCATTTCACCGCTGCGCAAACGCAGGGTTGCATGTCGACCTTCGCGAGCCACCAATTGCAAGGATGTGCCTGCACTACGCGCTAGTTGCGCGCCTTTGCCGGGCTTCATCTCAGCGCAGTGAAGAACACTACCCACTGGAATATTTCGCAGTGGCAAGGTGTTACCCACTTTAATCGCTGCAGCGGGGCCGGACTCAAGCGCATCGCCAGCCTTCAGGCCTTTGGGTGCGATAATGTAGCGACGCTCACCGTCTTTGTAGCAGAGCAGCGCAATATTAGCGGTGCGATTAGGATCGTACTCAAGACGCTCAACCGTTGCGGGGATACCGTCTTTGTTGCGCTTGAAATCAATCACGCGGTAGTGCTGTTTGTGCCCACCACCGATGTGCCGAACACTGATTCGACCGGCGTTGTTGCGACCACCACTCTTACTCTTCTTCTCAAGCAAAGGTGCATATGGCGCGCCTTTGTGCAAGTCGGAGTGCACCACACTAACAACGTGTCGGCGTCCGGGGGAGGTTGGCTTTCTCTTAACTACTGGCATAGTAAACGCTCCTTATCCAATCGCCATGAAATCGATATCCTGACCGGCCGCCAAATTAACATAGGCTTTTTTCCAGTCCGAACATTTACCAAGACCGGTCTTATTGCGCTTGGTCTTGCCCTTTACGTTTACCACACGAACATCTTTAACTTGCACTTCGAACAAGGCCTCAACTGCCGCCTTAACATCGCGCTTAGTGGCGGTAGTCGCGACTTTAAAGACAACTTGATTGCCGGCATCGGCAACCAGGTTCGATTTCTCTGTTACATGCGGTGCTAACAATACTTTGAAGATGCGTTCTTTATTCATCCCAGCATCTCCTCAATCTTTTTAAGCGCGGGCACAGTCACCATGACTTTTTCGCAGCGAATTAGTGTCACCGGGTCCACACCAAGGGCATCGCGGACTTCAACTTTATGAAGATTGCGCGCCGAGAGGTATAAATTCTCATTGATCTCTTCGGTAACGATTAACACATCGCTCAAGCCAAACTCACCGAGGCGACCAACCAAGACCTTAGTCTTAGGCTCTTCAATATCGAAGGACTCAACCACAACCAAACGATCTTGACGCGCCAACTCAGACAATATGGAGCGCATAGCGGCTCGATACATCTTGCGATTCAGCTTTTGCGAGTGATCCTGAGGGCGGGCGGCAAATGTCACACCACCCGAACGCCAGATTGGGCTTCGAATAGTACCGGATCGCGCACGACCAGTACCTTTTTGACGCCAGGGCTTCTTACCACCACCCGACACATCGGACCGGGTTTTTTGCGCCCGAGTCCCCTGACGACCACCGGCCATATAGGCGACGACCGCTTGGTGAACTAGATCACCATTAAATTCTTTACCGAAGGCTTCGTCAGACACATTAATTGTGCCATTCACGCCTGCCGGTGTCGCAATATTCAACTCCATAGCTAACCCCTCAGACCTTTACTGCTGGTCTAACGATGACTGTTCCGCCGGTTGCGCCAGGCACAGCACCTTTAACCAACAATAAATTGCGCTCGACATCGACGCGAATTACTTCGAGATTCTGCGTCGTCACATTGCGAGAGCCCATGTGACCAGCCATTTTCTTACCCTTGAAGACACGACCAGGGGTTTGGTTTTGACCGATAGAACCCGGCGCCCTGTGGGCGAGTGAGTTACCGTGAGTAGCGTCTTGCATCTGGAAATTCCAGCGCTTAATAACACCGGCAAAACCTTTACCCTTTGAGACACCAGATACATCGACATCTTGCCCGGCTTCGAATTGATCAACGGTTAGCGCGGCACCAACTTCGGGGGCATCTTGATCAGCGTCGAGACGAAATTCCCACAAACCGCGACCAGCTTCCGAACCTGCTTTCGCGTAGTGGCCGGCCTGGGCTTTAGTAACACGAGACACTCGACGAGTTCCGGTAGTTACTTGCACTGATTTGTAGCCGTCGACTTCTTCAGACTTGAGCTGCACAACGCGATTGGGTTCAACCTCAATCACTGTGACGGGTATAGAATCACCCTTTTCGGTAAAGACACGACTCATGCCGCACTTTCGACCTACTATTCCAATCTTCATTTTTAACCTCTTCGTGTACGGGGCTATTACCCGCTATGGCCGCCCTTTTAAGAGCGTTACACTTCCGGGCGAGCCCGGCGAATAATTAACCTAAGCTGATCTGAACGTCCACACCAGCGGCCAAATCCAATTTCATCAAAGCATCAACAGTTTTTTCTGTTGGCTCGACAATATCTAGCAAGCGCTTGTGGGTGCGAATCTCATACTGATCACGCGCATCCTTATTAACATGCGGCGAGGTCAAAATCGTAAACCTCTCCTTGCGTGTCGGCAGCGGAATCGGCCCGCGAATCTGAGCACCTGTGCGACGCACAGTTGCCACTATTTCTTCAGCTGAAGCATCGATCAACTTGTGATCGAATGCTTTGAGACAAATTCTAATCGATTGATCCTGCATTGAAATCAGATCTCCAGATCTAGTCGTTTAGCCCCGAACAACAAATTGTCGGCAGCTCGAAAAACGGAGGCGGAATGTTATAGGCAGTGCCGGCAGCTGTCAACATAAAACGCCATCGAAACTCAATTAATCTAATTGCCAGCCCACGACAGAGCAACATTAAGCAATCCCTCAGCGCAGCCCGCAACCACGATAGGCACGGCGCTTGACTCACCCCAATATCCAGACTTAACTAATTGGGCCACGCATCGTACTCCCTTCAATCCCCAGCGCTAGCTTTTTTATTAATTATCCGCGAATTTCCATTATTAGCTGTTCATTCCATGGTTTATTTTCAGCTATAATGCCGCGCTATTTTTCGTCCCATCAACTCGAGCAAAACAATGACTGACTTAAGCCTCTACAGAAACATTGGTATTTTCGCACACGTCGACGCCGGTAAAACAACTACCACTGAGCGCATCCTCAAGTTGACGGGAAAAATTCACAAAACCGGCGAAGTTCACGACGGTGCTGCCACTACCGATTTCATGGAACAGGAACAAGAGCGCGGCATTACCATTCAGTCTGCTGCCACCACCTGTTTTTGGAAGGACCACCGCTTCAACATTATTGATACACCCGGACACGTCGACTTCACAATTGAAGTCTATCGCTCTTTAAAAGTCCTCGACGGCGGTGTCGGTGTCTTTTGTGGCTCCGGCGGCGTAGAGCCACAGTCTGAAACCAACTGGCGCTATGCCAACGAGTCAGAAGTTGCTCGTATTATCTTCGTCAATAAACTCGATCGCATGGGCGCCGATTTCCTCCGCGTTGTCGGGCAAGTTGAAAAAGTGCTTGGCGCCAACCCCCTCGTGATGGTGCTGCCCATCGGCACCGAAGAAGACTTTGTCGGCGTTGTCGACCTCTTGACGCGCAAAGCTTTTATCTGGGATGACAGCGGCCACCCCGAAAACTTCGAAACTACCGATGTCCCAGCGGATATGGTTGAGCAAGTTGAAGAATACCGCGAAAAACTCATCGAAATGGCTGTTGAGCAAGACGACGACCTAATGATGTCTTACATGGAAGGTGAAGAGCCCGCCATGGACGACATCAAAGCCTGCATCCGCAAGGGCACCATCGCCCTCGACTTCTTCCCCACGTACTGTGGCTCAGCCTTTAAGAACAAAGGCGTACAGGTCATCCTCGACGCCGTGGTTGACTACCTGCCCAGCCCGACGGAAGTCAAGCCGCAACCGCTCACCGATGATGAAGGTGAAAATACCGGTGAAATGGCTACAGTCTCAACTGAAGAAACTTTCAAGGCTCTAGCTTTTAAAATCATGGAAGACCGCTTCGGTGCACTGACCTTTGTTCGCGTTTATTCGGGCACACTCAATAAAGGCGACACCGTACTCAATTCCTATACGGGCAAGACCGAACGCATTGGCCGCATGGTAGAAATGCACGCCGATGACCGCAACGAGATTGACTCGGCACAGGCTGGCGACATCATCGCCATTGTCGGCATGAAGAATGTGCAGACAGGCCACACGCTCTGCGACCCCAAAGACCCCGTCACCCTCGAGCCAATGATTTTCCCCGAACCCGTTATTTCCATCGCGGTTAGCCCTAAAGACAAGGGTGGCTCTGAAAAAATGGGTGTCGCGATCGGTAAAATGATCGCAGAAGACCCCTCCTTCCGCGTTGAAACCGACCAGGACTCCGGTGAAACCATCCTTAAAGGTATGGGCGAATTACACCTCGACATTAAGGTCGACATTCTAAAGCGCACCTATGGCGTTGAACTCGACGTTGGCCAACCCCAGGTTGCCTATCGCGAAACCATCACACAGCCCATTGACGACAGCTACACCCACAAGAAGCAATCAGGCGGCTCTGGGCAATTCGGTAAAATTGACTACCGCATTAAACCCGGCGAGCCCGGTACCGGCTTCGTATTTAACTCTGTTGTTGTCGGCGGTAACGTACCGAAGGAATTCTTCCCCGCTATTGAGAAGGGCTTCAAAGGCATGATGAGCATGGGCCCTCTCGCCGAATTCCCGGTACTCGATGTTGAAATTGAACTCTATGACGGTGGCTTTCACGCCGTGGACTCATCGGCAGTCGCCTTTGAAATTGCTGCCAAAGGCGCCTACCGCCAATCTATGCCGAAGGCCGGACCGCAACTTATTGAGCCCATCATGAAGGTTGATGTCTACACACCCGACGACCATGTTGGTGACGTTATCGGCGATCTCAACCGTCGTCGCGGCATGATCAAGGATCAGGAAAAAGGTGTCACCGGCGTTCGCATTAAAGCCGACGTACCACTGGCCGAAATGTTTGGCTATATCGGCACACTGCGCACCATGACCTCGGGTCGCGGACAATTCTCCATGGAATTCTCCCACTACCTACCCTGCCCTAGAAATGTTTCCGAAGACGTTATCGCAGAAGCCAAGGAAAGAAAAGCAGCTAAATAAACCGCCCTTCCTCTTAAAGAACCCCGCAGGTTTTCCTAGCGGGGTTTTTTATTGCCTCATTTATGCGCCACCATTGCGCACAAACTGCCTCGAGCCAACAAATGTGTTTTTTAAGACAAAAAAAAGCCGCTGTATAAGCGGCTTTTTTACTTAGGGTACTAAAACATTATTCGAATATCTTAGCGACAACACCGGCACCAACGGTACGACCACCTTCGCGAATAGCGAAGCGCAAACCGTCTTCCATCGCAATGGGATTAATCAAGGTAACAACCATTTTCACGTTGTCACCCGGCATCACCATTTCAACGCCCTCCGGCAGCTCGCAGGCACCTGTAACGTCGGTAGTGCGGAAGTAGAACTGGGGGCGATAACCTTTAAAGAAAGGTGTGTGGCGTCCGCCCTCGTCCTTGCTCAGCACATAGACTTCGGCTTCGAACTTAGTGTGAGGCAGAATACTACCGGGCGCAGCCAGCACTTGCCCACGCTCAACCTCTTCACGCTTAGTACCACGCAGTAGGATACCGACGTTCTCACCAGCGCGACCTTCGTCGAGTAGCTTGCGGAACATTTCAACACCGGTACAGGTGGTTTTTTCTGTATCTTTAATTCCGACAATTTCAATTTCATTGCCGACATTGACGATGCCGCGCTCAATACGACCAGTAACAACAGTACCGCGACCGGAGATGGAGAACACATCTTCGATGGGCATCAGGAAGTCACCGTCAACGGCACGCTCGGGCTCGGGAATGTAGCTATCGAGGGCTTCAACCAGTTTCTTTACAGCGCTCGTACCGAGTTCGTGATCATCTTCGCCGTTGAGGGCCATCAGGGCTGAACCGGCAATGATCGGCGTATCGTCTCCGGGGAATTCGTAAGTGTCGAGCAGCTCGCGAAGCTCCATTTCAACCAACTCGAGCATCTCTTCGTATTCTTCTGAACCCACGCCGCCACAGTCTTCAGCCAGCAGGTCTGCCTTGTTGAGGAAAACCACAACGAAGGGGACACCAACCTGACGTGAGAGCAGGATGTGTTCGCGGGTCTGAGGCATGGGGCCGTCGGTGGCGCCACAAACCAGAATAGCGCCGTCCATTTGGGCGGCACCGGTAATCATGTTTTTAACGTAATCGGCGTGACCGGGGCAGTCGACGTGTGCGTAGT
>MAAT01000029.1 GCA_002162815.1 Gammaproteobacteria bacterium 53_120_T64
GCGGCGAAATAGCCGACGGCAACAACCGCTTCCTCGCCACCACCCTCGGTGAGCAGGGCTTTAGCATTGAAATGATGATGACGGCGGGGGATAGACGCGAAGACCTGATGTTTGTGATGCGCACCGGCCTGCAGCGCGCCGACTATTTATTTATCAGTGGCGGTCTTGGCCCCACCGAAGACGACCTCACCGCAGAGGTGGCCGCCGAGCTCGCCGGGGTTGAACGCATCTTTGACGAAGCCAGCTGGGAGGCCATCGTCGCCCTGTTCGCGAAATACAAACTGGAGTGCGGCGAAAACAACCGCAAGCAGGCCATGCTACCCGCTGGCGCCACCATACTCGCCAACCCCAATGGCACGGCCCCCGGCTTTAGCTGCACCTTTGAGCTTGACGGGCAAAGTAAAACCATCGTCGCCCTACCCGGCCCCCCCCGCGAATTACAGCCCATGGTGCACGCCTTTCTCGCAGAGCGTGCCGGTGGCACAGTCCCCGAACAGAATGACTTATTTATCCGCTTTTTAGGCCTCGGCGAATCCGACCTCGCCGAGCGCCTCGAGCCCTGGACTAAGCAGTGGGGCGAGGTCAGCTTCCGCCAGGTCTTCCCCGAAATGGAGGTCAAACTCTATCGCCCCGAGCCAGAGCGAGCGGCCGCACTCTGCGAATTTGCCAAGACTCACCTCGGTGACTATCTGCTCGACTACACCTCACAATCTACAGCCGAGCTGTTCACCACGTTTATGCAGCAGGGCAGCGCCAAACTGGCCTTTGCCGAGTCCTGTACCGGTGGCCTGGCGGCAAAAACCGTGACCGATGTGGCGGGCTCCTCCAACTACTTTCTCGGGGGCGTGGTGTCCTACGCCAATGCGGTGAAAGAGAACTTCCTCGATGTAGCCGCCCAGACATTGATTGACGAAGGTGCCGTCTCCGAACCCGTCGCCCAACAAATGGCCGAGGGTGCCCTGGCCCGCTTTAAGGCCGATATCAGCCTCAGCTTTACCGGCGTCGCCGGCCCCGATGGTGGCACCGAGGAGAAACCCGTGGGCATGGTGTGGATGGCAAAATCCAGCGCCGCCGGCACGCAAACAAAATGCCTGCATCTTATTTTAGAGCGCGAGCACATTCGCCTCGGTGCGGTGTATCACGGCCTGCGCTGGCTGATGGAAGACTGGTTGCCGGGACAGCGAAAACAACTTAATGCTTGAGCAGTAGGGATGATGCGGCTTTGAAAACTCATTTAGAATTGATGGCCAGCTACAACCAGTGGATGAATAAGGCTATATTTTCAGCCTTATCAGGCCTCGAGCCCGCCGAACTTGGCAAAGACAGGGGCGCTTTCTTTGGCTCCATTATTGGCACCCTAAACCATATCCTGGTGGGTGACATTATTTGGTTAAAGCGCTTTAGTGCCCACCCCGCTAATTTCAGTACCTTAGAGGTACTAGAGGAGTTTGCCCTGCCGAGTTCTTTGGCCGACATTATTCACCCACACATTGCGCCATTAACAAGGGCGCGAGACAGGATGGATTCACTGATCATCGATCTTATAAAAGAAACGCGTGCAGCGGACCTCGCCTACAACCTGAACTACAGCAATACCCAGGGCAAAGCCTTCACCAAGAACTTTGCTCATTTACTGCAGCACCTGTTTAACCACCAAACTCATCACCGTGGGCAAGTTTCAACCCTGCTCCATCAACAAGGGATAGACATCGCTAGCAGCGACTTACTGATGATGATTCCAGACGCTTAAACATCGACATCCCACATTTATTTTTCACCATACAATAGAGAACTCAGAATATGGCCATTCAACATCGACTCGTAGAATACACAGATGGTGACACTCTACTCGAAGGCTATTTAGCCTATGACGACGCCATTAGCGGCCCCCGCCCCTGCATAATTATTGCCCACACCTGGGCCGGACGCAGTGACTTCGAATGCCAGCAGGCCGATAAACTCGCCGCCCTCGGCTATGTCGGTTTTGCCCTGGATATGTACGGCAAGGGCGTATTGGGCAGTGGCCCCGATGAAAACAGCGCCCTTATGACACCCTTTATGGAAGACCGCCCCGCCCTACAGCAGCGCATGGCCGCCGCCCTGGCCACCGCCAGCCAGCAAGCCGAGGCCGATGCGTCGAAGATGGCGAGCATGGGTTATTGCTTCGGTGGCTTGTGCTCTCTCGACTTGGCGCGCACCAGCACTTATATTCTCGGTGCAGCCAGCTTCCACGGTTTATTTTTAGCACCGGGTAATACCGAGGGCAATAAGGTCAGCGCCAAGGTACTGTGCCTGCACGGCAATGACGACCCCATGGTGCCGGTCGATTCCGTTATCGCCCTGGAAAAAGAACTCAGCGAGGCCGGTGCCGACTGGCAGATTCACGCCTACGGCAATACCCTCCACGCCTTTACCAACCCGGCCGCCGCCAGCCCAGAGATGGGTATGGCTTATAACGCAGCAGCCGATCGACGCTCATGGGCGAGTTTGGTGAATTTTCTGGAAGAGGTGTTTGAATAAGCTAAAGGCGACATTTTTCGCCCTATTTATTTTCAGTCTCAAACACTAAAACAAAAAAAGGCGGCAGCTTGCGCTGACCGCCTTCTGGCTTTAGGCCTTGAGCTAAAGCCTCAACTCAAACATAAAGTACAACTACCTGACAGCCACTGCACGCCATTATTTAAGGAGTGCTTTTGTTGCCTTTTCCATATCGACGGCGGCAGCGGCCTTATCTTTATCGACGGCATCATAGGCCTTTTTATAATCAACACTGGTGCCAGAGACCGAGCCCGCTAATTTTTCTTTATCAACGGACTCTACTGCTTTTTTCTTATCGACGGAATCAGCAAGCTCGGTGTAGTCAACAGCAAGCGCCGCCATTGGCAATGCCAGGGCGAGGGTAAATAGTAAGGTAGATAATTTCAAAGCTGATTTTCCTTTATAAAAGCTCATTGAAAATCCAGAATAAACACCGGCGATGATTCCGGCAAGTTTTTGTATCTTCAATATTGGCCCAGAAGCTCTAGTAACCCTGCCAGGCAATGTTTACTTTTCAGCCCTTGCTCACACAGTTTTATTCATCACAAAACAACTGCGCCTCGCGCACATCCAGCGTGCCCTCGTAAATCGCACGGCCGGTAATCGCACCCAATATGCCCGCGTCCGACGCCGCTTTAAGAGCGCGAATATCATCCATATTGGTAATACCGCCGGAGGCGATAACGGGGATGGGCGAGGCCTTGGCCATATTGACGGTGGCCTCAACATTCACGCCCTGCATCATGCCGTCGCGGTCGATATCGGTGTAGACAATTGAGCTGACACCATCGCTGGCGAAGCGTTTCGCTAGATCGGTGGCTTTGACATCGCTGACCTCGGCCCAGCCATCGGTGGCGACCAGGCCGGCCTTGGCGTCGATACCGACGATAATATGGCCGGCAAACTGTTGGCACATTTGGGTGACGAAGTCAGGCTCCTCTACCGCCTTGGTGCCGATAATCACGTAGTCGACACCGGCCTGCAGGTAAGCTTCGATGGTTTCGGCACTGCGAATGCCACCGCCGATTTGAATCGGTAGGTCGGGGTAGCGCTGAGCGATGGCTTTCACCACCTCGCCATTCACCGGCTCACCGGCAAAGGCGCCATTGAGGTCGACCAAGTGCAAGCGGCGCGCACCGGCATCGACCCAGCGCCCGGCAACAGTGACGGGGTCATCGGAAAATACCGTGGAGTCTTCCATACGGCCCTGGCGCAGGCGTACACATTCACCGTCTTTAAGGTCAATCGCGGGGATAATTAACATTCGAGCATTCTCTTTCAATAGCTTGGATCAATAGGATGGGGGGCGGCAGGCGAACAGCTTAGGCGCGGCGCTTTAGCTTCCGCCATCCCAGTTAACAAAATTTTTCAGTAACTGTAGGCCAGCGGTATGGCTTTTTTCGGGGTGAAACTGCACCGCAAACAAATTGTCCCGCGCCAGTGCCGCGCTAAATTGCGGCCCGTATTCACAGGTCGCGGCCACGTCACTGGCTTGCTGGGCTTCAACGTAGTAGCTGTGTACAAAGTAGAAGCGGGTGTCTTGTTCGATGCCGTGCCACACCGGGTGGTCGATACTTTGGTGGACCTTATTCCAACCCATGTGCGGGACTTTTAAACGCTCACCGTCGGCGGCGTGTAGGTCATCGCCAAAGTAGCGGGTCTTGCCAGGCAGAATATCGAGACAATCGACACCGCCGTTTTCTTCACTGTGGCTCATCACCGCCTGCATGCCGACACAAATCGCCAGCACCGGTTTTTCATTGATGGCGGTGGCGACCAGGTCGTCAAAACCGAGACGGCGAATTTCCGCCATGCAGTCGCGAATGGCGCCAACACCGGGGAATACCACCTTATCGGCTCGCGCCACTTCCAGCGGGTCGGAGGTAATGACGACATGGTCATCGGGGGCCACGTGCTCCAGCGCCTTGGCGGCGGAATGCAGGTTACCCATGCCATAGTCCAGCACGGCTATACGGCTGCGGAAATCACTCATTGTTTTACTCTCTTGCTATGTTGGGTTCTCGGCCGTTGCATCAACACGCCAAGACTCAATCTTACACATCCTACCGCGACTCGATAATGGCGAGTCACTAGGCCCACTTCCTAGCGACACCCGCTGTTTACAAAGTACCCTTGGTAGAGGGCATTTGACCCGCCATGCGGGGGTCGGGCTCAAGGGCCATGCGCAGTGCGCGACCGAAAGCTTTGAAAATAGTTTCGACCTGGTGATGGGTGTTGCTGCCACGCAGATTGTCGATGTGCAGGGTGGCGCCGGCGTGATTGACAAAGCCCTGAAAAAACTCAGACACCAGGTCGACATCAAAGTTGCCGACACGGGCGCGGGTATAAACCACGTCCTGAACCAGGCCGGGGCGGCCGGAGAAGTCGATAACCACCCGCGACAGCGCCTCGTCCAGGGGTACATAGGCATGGCCGTAGCGATAAATGCCCTTGCGATCACCCAGCGCCTTGGCCACCGCCTGGCCGAAGGTAATGCCGATATCTTCCACCGTGTGGTGGTCGTCAATGTGAATATCACCCACCGCCTTCACCGATATATTGATCAAGCCATGGCGGGCAATTTGGTCGAGCATGTGCTCGAGAAAGGGCACGCCGGTGTCGAAGTCAGCCACACCGCTGCCGTCGAGATCGACCGCTACAGTGATTTTAGTTTCTAGGGTATCGCGACTTACCGTCGCCTTGCGCTCGCTCATTCTACTCTCCGGTTCGGCCGGGGTTGTTTACCGCCCCAGACCTGCAAGCGGGCATTATACGGATGCACCGACACAGCCGCTAGCAACCATCTAAACCGCGCCACCAAATCTACCCTGGCGAGTGAAAATTCAGCGGGGCTTTGACATTTCAATGCTTGAACCCCAGCGCGGTATCACGCTCTAATAGAGCCTCGAGCCCGCCCCACACCAACCAAAGACAGAGCCCTATGAAAGCCATCAAATGGACCATTGCCAGCCTCGTGGTGCTAGTACTTTTGGCCAGCATCGTCGTCGCCTATTTTGTCGTGGCCATAGACCCCAACCGCTATAAGCCCCAATTGACCCAGCTGGCGCATGAGCAGGGCATCGCTCTAAAAATTGCAGGCGACCTGAGCTGGCAACTGCTGCCCAGCCTAGCCATCAGCGTAGGTGCCACGCAAATCACCAGCCCCCGCAGCGATATACCGCAAGTTAGCTTTGCACAAGCCGAGCTTAGCCTCGCCTGGTTGCCGCTGTTGCGGCGTCAATTGTCGGTCAAGGCGATTCGTTTAGAGGGTGCCGATATTCGCCTCGGTAGCGCGCAGCAAGCCGGCAATACCGCCGCAGCGCCCCTCGCCGCCGCGCCGCTGAGTACCAAACAAGCCGACAATCTTGCCGCAACGCCCGCTGACACCGATGCCGCCCCGGCATTTGGCCTCGCCATTAAACGCCTCGAAATCGCCAACAGTCGCCTGCAGCTGCCGCCGACGGCCGATGCCACAGGCCCGCAGCAATTGAGCGACATTCAGCTACTGATAGAAGACCTCAACCTCGACGGCGAGGCCTTTACACTCAAGGCCAGCTTTGCCTACAGCGACCCCGCGCTACCCGCGCCAGTGGCGGTCAAACTCGACACCACCGCCAGTGTCGCGCAACACAGCCAGGCCATGACCCTGAGCCAGACCAGCCTGGAATTACTGCTCGCCGACAAGCCCCCCGTTCACATCAGCATTGACGCACTGTCTGTCGAGCAGGGCGATGCACTTCAGCTCGACATATCGGGTCTGCAAGTCAACAGCGCCGGGGCTCAGCTACAGGCCTCACTGTCTGCACAGGGCTTTTCGACACAAGATAGCTCCACAGAGGGCGGCGACGAGACGCTGACCTTTACCAGCGAGATCACCGTGCCACCACTGGCCCTGCACGCGGTATTGGCGGCGTGGGATATCGAACTCCCCCCCTTGCCCGACACTCAAGCCCTGCAACAAGCCAGCCTTAAACTGAGTATCAAGGGCAGTAACACCGGCCTCAGCATTAGCGACTTGGTCGCCACACTCGACGACATCACGTTAACCGGCAGCGCGCAGCTGGCCTTGCAGCCGACGCGCAATATCAGCCTGCAACTACAGAGCAGTGCTATCGACCTCAACCGCTATATCGACAGCACCAATGCCAGCGACAGCAATGATAAACAACACGCCGGCGCCAACAGCCACACCCCCGCAGAAGTGATTTTCGCCCCCCTTGTCGGCCCCCTGCTCTGGGTCGGCGACGGCACCGCCCACCTCGATATTGCTATCGACGCTCTGCAGCTCGACGCCATCGCGGCCAAACAGCTGCAGATAAAAATCGAGGCCAGCAACAATATTGTGCAGATAAGGCAGCTGGCAGCCGAGGTTTTCGACGGCGACATCAACGCCAGCGCCACCATCAACCTGCAGGGCAAAGAGCCCACGGTGAATTTCAGCACCACTGTTAACGCACTCGCGGTCGACCAGGCCTTGCATGCCTTGAGCGGGGAAGCTGCCCTAAGGGGCCGCTTGAAGGCCAAGTTCCAGGGCCAAAGCCATGGCGGTGACGCCGAGCAACTGCACCAACACCTTAAGGCCAATGGCGATATCACCCTCAGCCAGCCCTATTTGACCACCTTCAATATTGAAAAGAGCTACTGCGAGATAGCCGCCCTGATCGAAAAAATCCCGCGTAAAAACGACTGGCCCCAAGGCTCGCAGTTGCAGGATGTGCAGGCCAACATCGAGATACAAGGTAAGCAGGTGTTTATTCGCCACTACAGCAGTGGCCTGGGTAATATCAGCCTTAAGGGCAAGGGCCTTATCGACCTCGACAAAGAGCGCTTCGACCTGCTGGCCACCTCGCGACTCAAGGGCGAGCGCACCAGTGCCGAGGGTTGCCGGGTAAAAAGTCAGCGCGTACGCGACAAAGATATTCCCATTCGCTGCAAAGACAGTTTCGCCAAGGCCGGTGGCGGCAGCTGCAAACCCGATGGCGACTTTGTGAAACAAGTACTGCAGGATAAATTACTGGAACAAATTCAGCGCAAAAGCGGGCTCGACAAAGAGTCTGAAGACGCCGTTAAAGGCTTACTCAAAGGCCTGTTTGGACGCTAATCAATGCCGCCACTGTCGCCCCCTAAAAAACCAAAAGCCAAGACATTCGCCAGCCGCCTACTGCGCTGGTTTGACCAGCACGGGCGCAAAGACCTGCCCTGGCAGCACAATATCAACGCCTACCGGGTTTGGCTCTCGGAAATCATGCTGCAGCAAACCCAGGTCAGCACGGTCATCCCCTACTACCAGCGCATGACGCAGGCCTACCCCGATGTACAGGCACTGGCCGACGCGCCGCTCGACGAGGTGCTGCACCACTGGACCGGCCTGGGCTACTACGCCCGCGCGCGCAATTTGCATAAAACCGCAGGCCTGGTCAGCACCGAACTCGGCGGTATTTTCCCCGATAGTGTCGAGGGCTTAGAGGCACTGCCCGGCATCGGCCGCTCCACCGCCGGCGCTATTTGCGCCATTGCCTACCAGCGCCACTGCGCGATACTCGACGGCAACGTCAAGCGCGTACTGGCGCGCCACAGTGCCGTGGCCGGCTGGCCCGGTAAAACGGCGGTGGCAAAAACCCTCTGGCAAATTGCCGACAGTTACACCCCCGCGCAACGCAGCCGCGACTACACCCAGGCGATTATGGATCTCGGCGCCACCCTGTGCACACGTACTAAGCCGGCCTGCACACAGTGCCCGGTAAAGGCCGACTGCCAGGCCCACGCCCGCCAGGAAACCCAACTTTACCCCGGTAAAAAAGCCCCTAAAACCACCCCCGTACGACAAACCCTGCTACTGGTGATTCGCGACCGACAAAACCGCGTGCTGCTGCAACAGCGTCCGCCCAGCGGGATCTGGGGTGGCCTGTGGAGTTTCCCCGAATGCGCCAGCGAAGACGAATTAACCGCCAGCTGTACACAACTCGGTATTCGCATCGCGAGCCACCAACTGGCAGACACCCAGCGCCACACCTTTAGTCACTTTCATCTCGACTACACCCCGGTGCATATCGACACTTGCGCCAGCGCGACGCGCATCGCCGACAGCAGCCAACGCTGGGTTGTACCCGGCGCCCACGGCGAAATTGGCCTGCCCGCCCCCATCCTCGCCCTGCTACAAAGCCTCGACGAATAAATTTCCTTGCCCCTTGGCATTGAGGTTTTATACTGTGCTGCCTTTTTACACCGCTCTTAGAGGAATCGTCATGGCCCGCACCCTACTCTGCCGCAAATTAAAGCAAGAACTTGAAGGGCTCGACACACCCCCCTTTCCCGGCCCCAAGGGTCAGGATATTTATGACAACGTCTCGAAGCAGGCCTGGGCTGAATGGGTCGCCCACCAAACCATGCTGATTAATGAAAAACAGCTGAATATGATGGATATGACCGCCCGCACCTATCTCAACGAGCAGCGCGAGAAGTTTCTCAGCGGCGAGGAGTACGACGCCGCCGAGGGATATGTCGCGCCGAGTAATTAATCGTCATCACTTCTTGACTGCGCAGACGGTTAACGGTTTAATACGCGCGCTTCCAAAGCCCGGATAGCTCAGTCGGTAGAGCAGAGGATTGAAAATCCTCGTGTCGGTGGTTCGATTCCGCCTCCGGGCACCATGTGTGTAAAAGGCCTCGCAGCAATGCGGGGCTTTTTTGTTTGTGTTGTCTGGTCTTTTGGGGCGGGCCTTAGTTAAGGCCTTCTTTTGATGGCTGGCCTGGGTGATTAGCACCGCGTACTGTGGAAAGCTTGGAGCACTACAGCGCCATGCTAGCTTTTGTGGGGAATTCCATCTGAAGTTAGAATTGCAGAGCGGATGTAATCCTCACTACTTTCAAAATGTATAGCGAACTCATCAGCAAAAGACCATTCATAGCTATACTTGCCAGTACAGTTATTTTCGAGCCACTCTTTCAGGCATTCCTCACGATACGCAGAGTCTCCTGCTTCCATTAGATTAAAATCTATTCCGCAATGGATAGCTCTTTTTAAATCACTCATATTCTGCCCACCTGGTTTTTAGCTATTTATAAGCCATAAAGAAACAAAGGCACACCCCCCCCTTTTTAACAAGCGGGTTCATAGTAGCTCAACGCGTTGCGACTACTACATCACAGCAATTAATCGTCAAAAAACGGTGCTTCGTTTTAAGAACTCTCTGTGTATCTTTCCTTTTTGAAGTATGTATTTGACTGAATGACCTTTTAAATTGCCATCCTATCAACCAAAATCCGCGATAAGCTCTAGCACTGGCTGCAAATACTCTTTGCCTTCGTCGACAGCCGTCCCCGTGCGCAAATAACCTGGGATATGCTCAAGAAACTCTGCTTTAGAGCATGGTAGGTGGTTGAGAAGTGCCTCAAGCATAGCCGGTCTAAGCAAACGATGATCCTCCTCTGTATCTGGCCGCCTTTTCTTAATAACCTGCTCGTTAAAGTTTTGAAGCCGATCTTTTAAACCTTGCCCCTCTACTGCCTGAGTAATCGGCCTGCAGTCTGGTGTCACGTCATCATTCAAATCACCGAGGTCGTTAAGCGGGCTGTATACAGCTTCAGCTTCCCCGACCCTCTCCTCTGCCCCGACATCAATGCTCGGAAGAGGTGTTTTTAATCGCTCTAACTCTTGCAAAATTGGTTGTAGTTGCGCCTGGGGGTTTTTAAACCAGTCCGTCGACCAAATACGTCGAATACGCCACCCCAAGTTTTCCAATATATCCTGACGTAATCTGTCTCGGTCGCGCGCAGATTTTGCGGAATGATAGGTGGCACCATCACACTCCACTCCCATCAAGAAGCTACCTGGTTTACCGGGGTCTCTTACTGCAAGGTCAAGAAAATAGCCTGCCACGCCTAATTGGGGCTCACACTCATAACCGTGGTCGCTTAGCATCCTCATTACAGCTACTTCAAAGTCACTGTCTGGGGCACGGCCTGTATGTTTTATCGCATGAAGGTGCCCAGACTCGCAATATTCTAGAAATGCTCTCAATGCTCTAACACCACGGCTTTTACCTTCGCCAGCCAGGATGTCCCCTGAGGCTAGTGAGGAGAATATATGCATGCGTTTTTTCGATCGAGTAAACAACACATTCAAGCGCCGCCACCCAACGTTTGAATTGATGGGGCCAAAACGTTGCATAGTACGGCCACCCACTTGTTCTGGACCATACGTCAATGATATTACAATCACATCACGTTCATCACCCTGGACATTTTCTAAATTCTTGATGAACATAGGGTCATCCGTAGCCATCATTTTCTCATGTGCCTGCTGTAAAACAGGATCGTCCTTTACTCGCTGATCCCACTGCCGCTCAATTTCATCACGCTGCTCAGAGTTCATAGCTACAACCCCTACAGACTCATCAGGGTGCTCGATCACTTGGTCGGCAAGCATTTTGACAAGCTCTTGCGCCTCCTCAACATTACGACTAGTGTGAAAACGTCCTCTTTCGACACGAGTAAAACGTATACCAAACTCGTCGGTTTCCTGAAATGGTGAAGGGAAGAGAATCAAATTAGAGTCATAAAAGTTTTGATTGGAAAACGCTATTAATGACTCGTGACGCGAACGGTAATGCCACCGTAAACGCCGCGTGGGAAACATGGGAATGACGGACTCCAAAATACTTTCAGAGTCTTGGAGCGCAACCACGTCAGTGCCATCATCATTATCGAGTGCTTTACTGAAAAAGGTTGTCGGTGGTAATTGCTTAGGGTCGCCAACAACCACTAATCGCTTACCTCGTGCGATAGCACCTAGAGCATCCTCGGGGCGAATTTGTGATGCTTCATCCATTACTACCAAATCAAATTCGAACTGGCCAGGCTTGAGGTACTGAGCAACTGACATTGGGCTCATCATGAAGCAAGGCTTCAAGGTCTGGATAGATTCCCCAGCACGCTTGATAAGCTCCCTAACTGCTATATGGCGAGATTTTTTCCCCGCTTCATGTTTGATCAGTGAAGCCTCTGTGTAAGTAGATACCCGCCCGGATGCATTGCCTACTACCGGCATTTTCCTAGAAGCTTTGTAAGCAACTTTTTCTCGCTGCAAAATCATTAGCTTGCGATCATATTCCTGAAATTTTTCACGGATGGCTGCCTGCTCTAAACCGCTAAAGGCGGACATTTCACTATGCTCAGAAAGTATCTCTTCGGAAAGCTGGTGGAAAATAGCTAACTGGACAATATCATTTAAGTTTTTGGTCTGAATTTTTTCAGCTTCCAGACCAGCCACTATGTTGTCGAGCCCATTACCACATAGTTTGTTTTTTAAACGAACGTATTCAAGCCATGTGTTTAACCAATTGGGATTATCTAGTGCATGCTGATTACGGTTAATAAGCGACTTCATGGCGTCACCACATAGCTCCGTCCATTCTGTATGCTTTACCTTGCCGGCATCAAAGAACAAGTCCTTATCATTATCTTGTCGAATTAATAATGCCGATAACTCACGATGGCTTGCACGCAGCTCATTGTACCTAACAGATGTCGGCTCTGAAAAAATGGAATTGTGTAGCGCCGGGCTGATTGCTATAACTCGCGCTATATCTAGCGTGTTTTTTGCAGCATTTAGATAGTGATCTGAGAATTCACCAGGCTCTATAGATAATGGTAAAACTCCAGGGACTAATCCTTTCCTTACAGAGTTTGAATGCCAGAGATCCGCTTTTTCCTTTAAACTAACCACTTGGCCACAGTGTTCCTCGATCGCTCCCAAGGTTGTAGTTTCGTGCCTTACTATATTTGCAAGCATACTAAGATTTTCGGATAAGACACCAAGCAGTTCAGGCAAGGGCCCAGAAACATTATCAAATACAACATTTTTGGATCTAATTGCATGGAATTCAGCATATCGCTGAGACAAGCTACTTATTGATTCCATAAAGTCTTTGACAGTGTCTAGCAAGCCGTGATCTGCAACATCGGCGATACCTATCGCAAGCTTTCTATCTAGGCTTAGCAACTGACTTCCTATAGCCACACGCTCACCAAATCCAATGCCGTACTCACTCCGAACGGATCGATACCACGCACGCAACTTAATAATTCTATTAATTGGGGTCTCCGCACCCTTGTACAAATCTTCTAGCAGGGGGTCTTCCTTATTAATCCGGTCTATTTTTTCTATACCTGCAACATAATCAACCAACTTAGGTAAAAGTGGAAAAATTATTTTTTCATTTGGCTTGGCTTGAGCTGATAAAGCCAATAATTCGCGACGCGCATGACGCCACTCCGCTGAAAATAATTTAAAAATTCCCGCATTATCTACAATTGATTGATATTTTTTTAGCTCCGCATGCGAAGGCAATCGGTGCAAACTAAACTGACTTATCAATGCATTATGCTTTGGCGCGAGATTGCGTAATGTTGCCGTTAGTTTAGCCAGCAGGGGGTCAATGTCCACATTGTCATAAAGCTCGTCGCGATACCGCCATAACTCTGCTTCAAGGCTGCGGATTGAATCGACAAGGATAACAAATTCATTTAAACCATTTTCTGTAACCTTAAAACACTCTTCTAACCCTGCTGGCAAACTTGGCAGAATTTGACCAAACTGCTGTTTGATTTCAATTGCCAGGTTGCTTAAGCGGAGTAGTTCCCCCTTGTCCTTGGCAATAGTCTGCAAAGAGGTATCAAGGGGGAGCCCCAAACCACTAAAGACTTGCAAAGTTTTACTAAGACCTTGAGTGGTGTCTTTTTGATAGATAGACGCGGAATTTATATGATCAGCCAGGTTCGCAATTACTTTGTGTATGTCTTGATAATGCCCCAGCATGCTATGAAAACTTTCCTCATTCGAGGAAATGTATTCCATGTTGGCAAGCAACTCTCCTCCCTGGAGTTCAGGCAGTTTATTTAATTGCTCGATGTATTGGCGCACATGGGACAGCGGGGTATTTTCACCAATTCCGAAATGTAGATTTTCTGCTCTATCGCCCCAATCTTTGCTTAACTCAATCAGACTATCGTTATACTTCTGCAGTAATTTTCCCAACCCCTCAAGTTCGTAGCCCCTGAGTTCGTAATTATTAACCCCGTACCAATAATGCCTGGCAATAACACCGTCTTCAGCCTGAGCCGAAACCTGATCATATATGGTGGCAAGCATATCTGCTGAGTCGATAATTTCTTTTTGTTTAACTGTTGTGAGCAAGTCACCATCAACACCCGCTATTCTCAACGTATTGGGATCAACCCCATAATGCTCTCGGTATCGAGTCGCTCTATTTAGGATTTGGTGAATAGTCATTCCTGTGTTTTTCCAAACACTATTTATCTCTACCGCGTAGGAGCTAAGTTTTTCTTTCAAATCCTCATAGCGAGCGATATCAGAGTCAATACTCTCGGGGTATCGAAATTGATCTTGTTTATTTAGCCTTCTTGTTAAATCATCTAAAAGTTTAAGCTTGTTTGTCTTATGACTATGCAGTTCCAGACAAAAATCACCAAGCCCCGCCTTATCCAGCCTATTTTTAACAACACTTAACGCAGCCATTTTTTCAGCAACAAACAATACTTTTTGCCCACTAGAAATACACGCGGCGATTAAATTCGTAATTGTTTGTGATTTCCCTGAGCCAGGAGGCCCCTCAATAACAATGCTCTTGCCGTCAACCGCATCAATCAAGGCGCTATGCTGGGAGCTATCAGCATCGTAAATCAGCGGAAAGTTTTCATGGACGTCATCAATATCATCAATCCCGTACTCCTCAGTATAAGAAGTATTTCCATTATCATTTCCACTGGAGCCACCGCCAAAGAACATTTGTATTATGGGATGTTCTTCTATTCGCGCATCATCTGGCCAATTAGCTGGATCAAGATCTTGATACATGGCCTGTTTTGAGAAATTAAGCTGAACTAGTGATGCTTGTCGACGCAGCTTCCACCGAGGCTGTTGTTTTATGATTGTGCTTTCTATGAGGTCGAAATATGCCTCTGGGGATGTATCATCATCGATCAACGGTAGAACAAGACCAAAGTCGTTAGCTAGCATTTCACGTAGCGTTATATTTGAAAGAAGCCCGTCGTCTTTCATTGTTAGTGTGTACCGGTAAACACCTTCAGACCGATCAAGCTTTTTTCTCTCTAATCTCACCGGTATAGTGAATAAAGGTGCCAAGCGTTCAAGATCCGAGTCATGGCTTTCTCGCCATTGAACAAATCCCAGTGCCAAATACAAAATATTCCCACCGGTTTCTTCTATAGCAGTTTCTGCTTTCCCCCGGATACTCCTCAGCCGTGACTCTAGCTGCGGCCCATATAACAACGTCTGCAAATTCGTATCATGGTGCCTCTTTTTTTCAGATTTACTAATGTCGACATCAGGTAAATCATGGCGCACATCAAAGCCAAGGTGCTTCGCCCATTCTTCTGCAGTTGGGTAGTTTTTTACTAATCGACTAGAGCCGACCGGCTCCCTCAACATGTAGCCTGCGGCCATTAACTCTTTTTCTGTCGGCTCAGGTACTGGAATAAAAGTGAATACCTTCCCTGAGTCGAGTACATCATAAATCTGATCAGGTAATTCATCTACGATGCGGACACAACTAGCCTTAGGGTGCTTGTAGTTTAAAAGGGCATTTCGACCACTTAAATCGAGGAGTTTCTTGCGCACTGACTCTAAGGAATCAAACGAAAAGTTATGAAGGGTTGTTTTATTTGGTGCCCCCAAGGTGCTCCCATCCTTATTAAATGTATTGTCCTTGGCGTATATGGAACTCCTCTCGGTAACGTTGGAGGTATCCCGGCTACTGTTAACCTGATTAAAGGCCTCAGCCTCGTAAAACATATCGCTCATGTCGGTAACGTTGGAGGTATCCCAGTCGTCAATATTTTGGTTAAACGCCCCAGTATAAGAAAACATGCCGCTCATATTGGTAACACTGGAGGTATCCCAGCCACTGATATCCCGATTAAAGACCTCAGCGGAGCTAAACATGTCGCTCATATTGGTAACGCTGGAGGTATCCCAGCCACTGATATCCCGATTAAATACCTCAGCGGAGCTAAACATTTCGCTCATATCGGTAACGTTGGAGGTATCCCAGCCATTCATATCCCGATTAAAGGCCTCAGCGGAGCTAAACATTTCGCTCATATCCGTAACGCTGGAGGTATCCCAGTCGTCAATATTTTGGTTAAACGCCCCAGTATAAGAAAACATGCCGCTCATATTGGTAACGCTGGAGGTATCCCAGCCACTGATATCCTGATCAAAAGCCCCAGCCTCGTAAAACATACCGCTCATATCGGTAACTCTAGAGGTGTCGAGTCTTGTAAGATCAACATGATCAACATGATCAACAAGATCACGAAGAACCCCATTGTCTACTGGTTTGCTTCCGTCAATGTAATGGTCGTAATTCATCGAGTTTCCATGATTAATGATGAAGAGTATGTTTTCTTCCTTGTTGATCTAAAGTCGATTAAGAATTTTAGTATATGGCTAATGCCCTTATTCAGCCAAGCAGAGGTAATCATGGATCTAAAAAATGGATACCTATACCGCAACCCCCAGAAAGAAATGAGAGGGAAATGAATCAACTCGTATCTGACTGCATTGCCTCATAATTGCACGCCACTAAACAGCAAAACCCTCAACCCCCCTAAACAACCAAGACCCGATTATGTAGGAGAACCCCGTGTGTGGTCGTTATAGCGTAGTGCCAAACCCTGGCATGTCTGTCTTCTTGGGTGAGCTAGGGGTATCAGCCAGCATCCCAGAGCAATACAACATTGCCCCTACGGAGTCGGTGCCAATCATCTATGAGCAGGATGGTCAGCGAGAATGCCACCTTGCGAGATGGTGGTTAACACCTAGCTGGTCATCTGGCCCAAGTACAAAGTACGCCATGTTTAATGCTCGCGCAGAGACCTTAAATGCCAGCCGTGCTTACAAAGGCCCATTCAGCCACAAGCGCTGTGTTATGCCTGTCACGTCATTTATTGAATGGCAAAAGCTTGATGACGGTAAACGGCCCATAGAAATCTACAGAGCAGATAAGCCGATGCTCTTTGCTGGCTTGTGGGACTGCTGGAATGAAGAGCTTATTTCCTGCGCTATCGTCACCACTACAGCGGCTAAACCTGTTGAGCCCATCCACAATCGGATGCCTGTGCTGTTAGATGCTGCGGGGGCTAAGCAATGGCTCGACACTGCCACAGAGTTGCACGATCTATATCCATTATTTGAAAATAGGCTGCCCTATGAGCTTCTTGCTCGCCCTGTGCAACAGGGCATCAACAATAGCCGTAATAAGACTGCTGCTGTACCGACAGAAGCCTCACAGGCTACTGTGCTGGGGTAAAGGACTGGTGTTTGGTTGAGCTAGACCAGCACACCGGCTGAGGCGAGCATTCGCATGGCTGCCTGGGTTATAGACGTACCATTGCCAAGTAGAATGACGGTGGTGTTGGCAATGGGGATGTTCCAATACTGTTTGTCGACCTTGCCTTCGGTGAGGTAGAGCACGCGGCCATCTTTTTGCATGACGCGGCAGCGCTCAAGGTAGTAGATATTGGCGCGCTTTGAGTGGAATATGGCTTTCAGATTGGTCAATTGCTCCATGCTTAATCCTGTTAATTCACAATTCTTTCAGCCATTGATTTTCGGAGGGAAGACAGATTCCCGATTGGGGATAGTAACGCCTATATCCCCGCAATACTGTTACACCCGCACCTCGATCAAAATAAACTGAGCGCAGTCATCTCATTTTTACTTCAGTAGCAGTAGCATCACCCCCCGCCCCATCATCACCTAGATGTACAACATAAGCGATAAACTCAGTTCAAAGAGATGTAGCAGAGTGGTGCAGGTAGAGCGGCATCCACCGAAGCCTAATAACGATGTAATACTTGCATCCCCTTCGCCATCGGTTAATATTTTGCCACCCTTGGCGCGACGGAGATAACAATGAAAAAAGTTGGCGACGGTATTTGGGCTCACGAAGATTCGATGAGGCTGCCCGGCATGACGCTACGCTTGCGTATGACGGTGATTGAGCTGGCCGACGGCGGTCTGTGGGTGCATTCACCCACGGCGCACTCTCCGCAGTTGGCAGACGAAATTCACGATTTGGGCGCGGTGCAATATATCGTCGGCGCCAGTAATGGCCATAATTTATGGCTAGCCCAGTGGCAGGCCGCCTACCCCGACGCAACGCTCTATGTTAGCGCGGCGATACCCAAAAAACTGAAGCTCAGCGACTATAAAATACTGGACGACAGTACAGAAAATATCTGGGCAAGCGACTTAGACCATGAATATATGGCGGGCGTACCGCTGTTTAATGAATCGGTATTTTTACACCGCGCCAGTCAATCATTCATCGTCTCCGATCTGATACAAAACCATTCCGATGACAGAGCCAGCGGCCTATCGGGTCTCGCTGCCAAGTGCATTTACGAACCTATTGGCTTTAAGGATATCTGTGTGGCGCCACCCTTAAGAATGCGCTTTATGATTAAAGACAAAGAAAAATTTGCCACGTCCATTCAGCGTATACAAGACTGGGACTTCAATAAAATTATCGTTAGCCACGGCGACATTATTGAAAAAAATGCCCAGCAGGTATTTTCCAATTTGTGCGAGCGTTTTTTTACATAGCCCCCGGCAAGCCTTCGTGTGAAACAATGCACCAAGACTTTGGTCTATCACCTAGGCTTACAACATAACCACGCCACTGGCCGGTGAACCCTACCGCCAACAACCATTAGCCCTCTAATCTCAGATTAAAGCATCAGCCTAACCGGACATCAGCAATGCTGATGTTTAGCGTGCTCAAGGCGGTTAAAAAACCGTGTGGACATTCACCTTAATAAATCTTACTCTTCGCCAATTACAGGCACATAGGGAGCGTGGCTGGCGCCAACAGGATTCAACGGGGAGCAAGCACCGTGCATGTAGTGATTGATGCCATCGCTCAATTGATGCCATTGTTCAATAACGGCCTCGTCAGTTTCAACATTATAAGGATATAACGTTGCTGAAAAACAAACGCTTTCACATCATTGTTTTACTGCTCGCTGTTTTCATCACCCAACAAGATAGCGCTCAAGCAGCCGTGCCATGGGCGCTGAAAAAGAATGAAGATGGCATTAAAGTACACACACGCCTTTTAGCAGAAGGTGGCGCTGTGGAATTCAAGGCAACGACAAATCTGCAAATGCCTGCAGAGTACATAATGGCCATTCTCACCCATACAAAACAGCTACCCCACTGGCAAGCACACCTGCAAAAGTCGAAAGTACTCAGCAGAGAAAGTGCCTTACATTGGCATGAATACAGTGTGCTCAATGTACCCTGGCCCCTAGAAGGCAGAGACCTTGTGCTGTCAAAGAAAATTGTAAAAGGCGATGGCGTGTCAAACAGCTTGTTTTTATATATGCGCAGCGTACCCGCCAAATACCCACAACAAAACAATCTCATTAGAATTAATCAAGCCAGAGGTTTCTGGGAGCTAGCCCCACAAGATAATGGTGAGATACGGATCACCTATCAATTTCATATCGACCCCGAGCTACAGCTGCCCACCTGGCTATTAAATATGTTTACCGTAGAGGGTCCTTACAGGGCATTGAAACACCTACGCGAACAGGATGCCCAAGCCCGTCTTTAACAGTGAGCTCCACGCCGCTGGATAGCCTCTCACTAACTACCGAGTTAACGCTTGAGCGAAGCCACAACCATGACAGTTTAAACAAAGCCTGCAATCGGCCTTGTTTAAATCCTCCCTGGGTAGCGTAGTGTGTTGCGCAATGAAACCGATGCCATTGACATGGGTTCCATTGCGTAGGGCAGATCAAGGCAACAGTGAACGCTAAATAACGCTTAGGTTACCGCCACCGATCAAGTCATTAATAATCGCGACGTCACTAAGGCCAGATACCAAGGCACTCTGCCCCGTCAAGACAATGGTCTGCTCAATAGCCGAGCCATCGCCCTGAATATCTATCGCAAGGATTGCATCTGCACCCGAAACCGAGAAGTTAAGGTAAGCATCAAGCGTCGTGCCATCTTCGCTAGCGATATCGCTATCAGCAAGTAGGCGCTGAAGGCTCAACACGTCACCTTCAGCGACGCTAAAGTCCCGAACCGTATCGGTGCCGGTATCGCCAGCAATAAAGACAAAGCTATCGCTCCCTTCACCACCTTCCAGAATGTCATCGCCACTGCCGCCGCTCAGGTAATCGGTGGCAGCCGCTCCGGTCAGGTTATCATTGCCCGTGCCGCCATAGAGCGCGGCGTAAAGCCCTGCATCTTCCTGCCCCGATAAGCCAGAGACATCAATACTGTCATTACCTGAGCCGCCACTAAAATATGTTAGCAATTCAACACTACTAATCGCTAAAGCCACTCCGCCAATACTGCCCTGCAACTCACCATTGGCGTTAGCACTTAAAACAATATCTTCTGTTGTGTTGCCAGCAGATAAAGAAGCGCGATCAACACCGCCACCACCGTCGAGATAATCGTCCGCACCCAGATCTTCAAGGTGGAAAATGTCATTAGAAGCCCCGCCCGTCAGACTATCATTGCCAGTTCCTCCGCTTAACCTCGTAGATTCCTGCCCCGATAAGCCAGAGACATCAACGCTGTCATTCCCTGCGCCACCACCAAAGTAAGTCAGCGCTTCAATGCTGTTAATATTCAGCGCCACGCCACCGATCGTGCCGGCAAGGTTGCCATCGCTATCGGCAGCCAGCACAATGTTTTCAGTGGTGTTGCTATCGGACAATCTAGCGTGATCTATGCCCCCACCACCATCGATGTAGTCGGCAGCACTCAGGTCCTGGAGGTAGAAGGAGTCACTATAATCCCCCCCCGTCAGGCTATCATTGCCAGTGCCGGCGCTGAGACTGCTACCTTGTTGGGCAACGAGGCCAGAGACATCGACCCTGTCATCACCTGAGCCGCCAGAAAAGACACTCAACCACTCTATATCGTTAATGTTCAGAGTGGCACCACCGATACTGCCGGCAAGCTTCCCGTCGCTATCGGCACCCAACGCGATGTCTTCTGTTGTCTGGACGTTGGACAATTTAGCCCGATCAATACCGGCACCACCATCGAGATAATCAGCCGTACTTAGGTCATAGACGATGAGGAAGTCATCACCATCGCCCCCTTCAAGCCGGTCATCACCGTAATAACCGGCAAGGGTGTCATTCCCTGCCAGGCCAATAAGATGAGAATCAAGCGGATTGAAGTAATCATAGCCGCCCAGATAGTCGTCGCCGTCGGTACCTAGCTGTGGCGCGGGGTTATCGGTGGCGCCGGTGATGGTTAGGGTCAAGGTACTGCTATCAAGCCCGCCGTTGTTGTCGACCACCTCATAGCTAATAACGACTTCGGCCTGCTCGCCGACAGCCAGGTAGTCGTAGTCGCTACCCGGGTTCCATTGAATTTGATTATCGATTACCGAGACAGTGCCTATTCCTGGGCCTGATACGGCCGGCTCTTTGCTGCTCGCAATACTTAAGGTGTTGAGAAGTGTCAGCGCATCACTTTCAAAGTCCCAATCATTGGCAGCGACATCAAAGAACTGAACGGTGTTTTCATCTATAGATGCAGTGTCTTCAATAGCCAGCGGCCCATTATTGCTGCCGTCGAGAAAAATACTGGTATTGCTAAAGTTGGCTTGCTCAACATTGCTGACTTGGTCTGTTTCGCCTGTTGCTGTATTCGTAATAGTCCACGCACTGCCTGACTGCGTACTATTCACCCCTGTAAAGGTATAGTCTCTGACATCGTAGGCGGCATATTCAAGCGTATCGTAGCCAGTACCACCATCAATGAAATCGTCGCCCGCACCACCATCCAGCAGGTCATTACCCCTGCCACCCTCAAGCCTATCAGCACCAGCGTCACCATAAAGACTGTCATTACCACCTTTGCCTTTGAGGTACTCATCTTCGCTAGAACCGACGAGCGTATTGTCACTGTGATCACCAAAAATTCTTAGCGAGTGTATCGAATTGCTATTTTCCTTATTGGCCATAAACTATTCGTCCTTAAAATTATTAAAATAACGTTGATATAAGAAGTGCTGTACACACTATTGCTAATTTATTTTTCATGACAAATTCCCCTAAGATTAGATTAATAGGCCATTGTTTCTATCCATGAATACCTGACTCATCTAAAGTTATCGAACTCGTCACGAGAATAAGGGTTGAGCGCTAACCTATGTCTCCTCTAAAAATAAACATCCTTTAAACGAAGTGTTAGTTCAAGGCTGGATAGAACCTTATTCTTACAAACCCAAACCCGAATACGCTCAGGCTAATATATAATGTGACGCACGTCTAACTTTAAGGCTATAAAAAGACAAGCGGTAAGAATAAAGACTTATATGGCTTGCATGCCGATGTCCATCTCCCCAATTTCAACTTTAAAATCGGCTTTTATGCTCCAGATTCATTTATTGCCTGCGACTCAGCAGGCATGGCAGTATCTCCCCACACAAAATTATCAGGAGATATCAGTGCCTATCAAAATCACTAAAGACTCTATCGATCTCGGCCTAATCACCAAGGATGCCGCCGCCCTCGTGACTTTTTACCGGGACACCCTTGGCTTAGAGCAAGAAGGCGAAATGCAAATGCCCGGCGGCGGACACATGACACGGCTGAAATGTGGCACCACCACCTTGAAGATTGTCGTCAATGGCAAGGAGCCGAAAGCCGAGGCTCCTCCCGGTGGTATTCGTGGTGCCACGGGGTTTCGCTACTTCACTATTTCGGTGAGTAATTTGGCGCAGGTAACGGAGGAGTGTCAGACGGCGGGCTATAAGGTGCCGGTACCGCCCACGGAGATAAGACCGGGGGTTTCTATCTCAATGATTGAAGACCCCGATGGCAATTGGGTGGAGTTGTTGCAAGCGAGTTAGAGGGCCTTTCACAAGACCCTATACGCGACTAACCGAGCCGGCCACTTTCCAACCATGAGGCTAGCTCGGGTTCAATTTTATCGTCCATCACCTGCCGGTACAGGGCCAGTTCTTCTTCACCAAGAATATCCCGCCACTGGCCACTTTCACCCTTATTAAAAAACTGATTAGGGTCTTTCCAGATACCATCGCCCACTTGCGGCGCCAGCTTGTCGGCTTTGCTCTTCATATTGGCGAAGGTGGCAGCAGCAACCAGTTCAGGCCACAGCCCAGCGGCCACATCAATTTGCAAAAATTTTGCGATGCGCCTCATCTCACCGTCAAGATCCGCTTTCAGGTCGCTATAGTGAAGCATGAAGATATTAGGCAGGTCGCGGTATTGCCAAAAGCTATTGACCTGGTACAGCACGTCGGTATGAAACTCATGGCCGGGAGCCTCGCTAAAGCTTGAAGCCATCCAACGACGAAACCACTGACACGGATCTTGCAGCGGTGGCTGGGGTGGCTGCCATTCTTTGCTGGCATGTTTTTGTAGGGTTTCGAGCGCCTCGGGGCGCATATTTTCGACATGGTTTTTTAACGATAAAAAGGCATCACGTGGGTCGCGGCCAACACACAGGTACTTTGTTTGCGGGTTGTAATTGAGGCCGTCGAGGGGTGTATGCGTTTTAATAAAGCGCCGGTGTGGCTGCTGCTCTAATTGCGTTAAGACTTGTGCACTCGAGGTGGTTAAGACATCGACCCAGGGTGAACACTCGGTAAGCGGCTTGTCGAATTCGGTTTTTTGGAAAATCAACAGGGCACAAATCATTTGCGTCCAGGTGGTGCCGCATTTAGCCGGAGTGGCAATAATGATGTCATCTTGGCGCGGCTGGAAATCATCCCAGCGGCCACTTTCCATCACAAACTCATTATAGACGCGGGTCTTCTGTGGCCATTGCTGATCGTTCATCTTTGATTTCCACGCTCATTATTATTTTTGTTTGTCGCTAACTGACACCATAAACAGGCTAACGCAGTAGTAAATGCGGCACGCTGGCATTGCGGATCATGTTATTGGTGGTGCTGCCGACAAAGAATTCGCGCAAACGGGAGTGGCCGTAGGCACCCATCACCACCATATCGACGCCGTGTTCTTGCTGATACTGGTGCAGGGCTGGCTCTATTTCGCCGTCGAGCACCGCGCACTGTATATCGTGGCCGGCATCGCGGATGGTTTTTTCCGCCCACGCCAGGTCTTTACTCAAAGTTTGTCGGTCTTTACTGACCGTCACTAAATGCCCTTTTACGCCGCGAAACAGCGGGCTCGCGGCAAATAATTCGACACCCTTGCGAGTCGTCTCGCTACTGTCGAAAGCCAGCATTACCACCTGAGGCGCCTTGAATTCGCCCTCGGCAATCAGAATCGGGCGGTGCAGAGCCCGCACCAATTGCTCAACATGATCACCGGCATGGCGGGCATCACTGTCGCTCGCACTGGGTTTACCTATCACTAGAAGCTGACTATCTTCCTCCAATTCGGCCAGGCTCTGCAGTAAATAGCCATGGCGCTGGCGCAGTACAGGGTCGGCCACCCCAGCGCTGACCGCGCGCTGTCTGGCGGCCTGCAGTATCAGCTCACCCTGCTCTAGAGCCAGCTTGTTGCGCCGTGTATCGAGTTCAGCCAGATCGCTGAGCAGATGTTTTCGAGCATTGAGACCGAGTTTGCCACTAAGGTCGCTCGCCACCGGGTAGCACGCTTGATCGAGCACATGCAGCAGGGTCAGTGGTGCCGCCAGGCGCTCTGCTGCCCAGGCCGCATAGTCACAAACAGAGGCGGCCGCATTTGACGCATCGATACAGGCAATTACCTTAGTCATTTTTTTTCCTTGTCGTGTTACAGGGGACGATTACTCGCTTATATCAAGCCTTAGATGAGCCCTAATGACCACCCATCATTTTTTCAACCGCAGCAGGCTTGTCGTGCACGGCAAACTTATCCACCAATGTCGAGCTGGCTTCATTGAGGCCGACCACCTCAACATCTGTACCCTCGCGCCGCAGTTTGATGATGACCTTGTCGAGGGCATCAATGGCAGTAAGATCCCAAAAGTGAGCGCGGTCGAGATCTATCGTCACCTTAGCCACGGCCTCTTTAAAATCGAAGGACTCGGCAAACTGTGTCGCCGAGGTATAAAAAACCTGGCCCACGACTTTATAGGTACGGTGGTTATTCTCCCCACCATCGACCACGGTGACATAAAAGATACGGCCCACTTTATTGGCGTAAAACAGCGCACTGAGCACCACACCGACACCCACACCGAGAGCCAGATTGTGCGAGAACACCGTGGTAATCACCGTTGCCACCATCACCACACTGCTGCTGCTGGGGTGCTTGCGGAGGTTGACCAGTGACTCCCAGCTAAAGGTGCCGATGGAGACCATAATCATCACCGCCACCAAGGCCGCCATCGGAATCATCGACACCCACTGGCCGAGAAAGACCACCAAAATCAGTAGAAAGACACCGGCTACCAGAGTGGAAAGCCGAGTGCGGCCACCCGACTTCACGTTAATCACCGACTGGCCAATCATCGCGCAACCGGCCATACCGCCGAGAAAACCGGCGCTAATATTCGACAAGCCCTGCCCGGCACACTCACGGTTTTTATTACTCTCGGTATCGGTCAGGTCGTCGATAATGGTCGCTGTCATCATCGATTCGAGCAGGCCCACCGCCGCCATCGTCACCGACACCGGAAAGATAATCGCCAGGGTTTCCATGTTGAGGGGAATATCGGGGATCAGAAAGATCGGCAGCGTATCGGGCAAGTCGCCCATATCACCAACGGTGCGAATATCCAGCCCCAAATACAATGAAATAGCGGTCAGCACAACAATACAAATTAACGGCGAGGGCAGGGTTTTATTGATATAGGGGAATAAATAAATAATACCCAAACCACCCACCGTCATTGCATATACATGCCAGGTGACATCGATCAACTCGGGCAATTGCGCCATAAAAATAAGGATCGCCAGGGCATTCACAAAACCGGTCACCACCGAGCGGGAGACAAAGCGCATCAGCGAACCGAGCTTAAAGAGCCCGGCAAATATCTGTATCACCCCCGTCAACACCGTTGCCGCCATCAAATATTGCAGCCCGTGCTCTTTGACCAGCGTCACCATTAACAGTGCCATGGCACCGGTAGCCGCAGAGATCATACCCGGTCGCCCCCCCGCAAAGGCACTGACTACAGCAATACAAAAGGACGCGTATAAGCCCACCTTGGGATCGACCCCGGCGATAATCGAAAAGGCGATAGCCTCTGGGATCAACGCCAGCGCCACCACCGTACCGGCGAGTACATCGCCACGTATATTACTCAACCATGTATCGCCCAACGAACCGCTCATCGCCATTTAAGTCACTACCTCAACTCTGGTTAATTCACCAACCCACCCAAGTATTCGCCAATGCAAAGCCAAGCAACAAAGCGAGATGCCGGCGACAAACAAATAGCCTAAAGGAAATTTAAAGGGGGTCGATAAGGGGCAAGAAGCCCTTTTGAAAAGGGCTGCATAATAGCTATTTTCACGGTCGAGCTCAATTGAGTCGACACCCCGTCACAACTCAAGCATGGCCGGGGGGAGATAAAGCGAGTATCCCGAGTGGGAATACGACTCGCTTAGGTAAGTGCTTAACGGTTCAGCACGTCATCTTTCGTGGTAGCGACAATAGCCATAATTTGATCAATGCTACCTTGGGGCACCGTTAGCTCCTCTAAGGTCGCCACCAGCGACTCGGCAATGGCGTTAAAATGCCCCTCGTTAAGATTCATCGCCTTATGGCCCTGGCGCAGATCTTTGCCGGTATAGTTATTGGGCCCACCAAAGGCCGTCGTCAGGAAGGCCTTCTGCTTCTCGCGCTGCGCCTCCATATCGACCGTTGTAAAAAACTTATTGACCCGTTTGTCGGCCAGAACCTTGCGATAAAAAATATCGACGGCGGCATCAACTGCCGCCTCACCACCTATATCATCGTAGACAGCCATCATGACTTCTCCCTGCTGGTTAATATTGATGTCGCCAATACAATGGCCAGCATTGCGCGACAGACACCGTGCATTGCTGCGACGGCCCAGAGAGATAGATAGAGCAAAATTGTGGCAAGTGCCAACGCCGCAGGGCAATTTTGTTAACCAGGTTGGGAAGTCGACCAGAGGTCGTGAACCGAGCACCAACGGCCAGCCCTTGAGTACAAACAAGCTGCCGAGGAAAGGCGCCACAGCACGGTGTACTGGCCCACACTATTGGCCCCCTAGGCAATCAAGATCGACCTTAGATCACCTCATTCAAGGCCGCCAAGACTCGCGAATGAAACTCGCGGCGATAGAGCACGCCCACCACCGTCGCCGAGGCCAGCATAAAGATCCACGGATTGAGAAACCAAAGTAGGTAGGCAAGGCTAAAATAGTAGGCCCGCAGACCAAAATTAAAGGCCTGCCCCGCCCGGGAGATCACCTGGCCGGCATGGCTGGCGAACTGTTGAGCCGCATCCTCGTTCAGCTCACGGTAGTCGGGCGCTCGGCCTAACAACACCGATGCAAAACCGTATTGACGCAGTGCCCAAGAAAACTTAAAGAAGGCGTAGACAAAGATAGCCGCCAACAACAGTAGCTTTGTCTCCCAGCCATGTTCACTCACGGCCATAGTGAAAGGTAAGCTCTTGGTGACCGCCAGAATATCCTCACCCGAGCCCAAAGCAGCCACCAGGCCGGCCAGCACCAGCAGTGTCGACGAGGCGAAGAAAGCAACATTGCGCTCTAAATTACCCAGTAGGGCCGCATCGCCAACACGGTTATCACGCTTCAATAAACTCAGCATCCACGCCTCACGATGAGCCGCCAAGACACTGGCCAGACAGTTGCGACGCCGCGACATTTTTCGGGCATAGATGCTATAGCCCAGCCAGCAGAGGGCAAACCAGCATAAGGCCAGGGCATCGAGACCACTAAAGCCTTTGATTAATTCTGTGCTCATTATCAAAACGCTAAACACCTTCGCTAAAAATCGAGGAGGATAACCCCTGTCTCACCAATGTCCAAGCCCCCCCTCGCTCCAACGTATCAGCAATCGTCAAACACCTCGGTTCCGCTTAACACACGCAGGCGCAACAACGCTAAGCAGGCAAGTTCAAATAGCGGTATTTTCTAATATCTGATTGATTTATATTAAGTCCCGAGCGTTCGATTAAACAACGCCAACCAGCTTCATAACAAAAATAAAACACAGGGAGAGCCAAAATGTATCCAGGCAAGTGGGCAGAAGAATTCCCCGACAAGGCCGCCGTCATTCACGCCGTTACGGGTGCCACCACGACCTATCGCCAACTCAATGATCGATCCAACCAACTGGCGCAGTTAATGTGGGCTAAGGGCCTGCGCCCGGGTGGTCATGTCGCCATCTTTATGGAGAACAACCTGCGCTACTTCGAGGTGATTTGGGCGGCCCTGCGCTCCGGCCTCTATCTCACCACCGTCAACCAATACCTGACCGACGAAGAGGCCGGCTACATTGTCGACAACTGCGGTGCCGAGGTACTCATTGCCTCAAAGCGTTTGGGCGAGGTTGCGGGCAAACTTAAACCCCTTGCCCCGAATTGCCACACCTGGCTGATGGTCGATGGCGTCGTCGACGGTTATGACGCTTACGAAGATGCCATTGCCGGCTACCCCAGCGACAAGCTCGCCGCCGAACCGGCCGGTCTGTTTATGCTCTATAGCTCCGGCACCACCGGGCGACCGAAAGGCATTATGCGCCCCCTGCCCAAAGGCAATGTTTATGACAACCCCGGCGCTGTCGGCACCTTGCAGCAAAAAATATGGGGCGTCGATGAGAGCGCCATTTACCTCTCGCCCGCCCCCCTCTACCACTCAGCACCACTGTCCTTTTGCACCGGTATTCAGGCCAACGGCGGCACGGTGGTTATGATGCCGAAATTCGACGAGATCGGCGCACTGGCGGCCATTGAAAAATACCGCGTCACCCACAGTCAGTGGGTACCGACCATGTTCACCCGCATGCTAAAAATGCCCCCCGAACAACTGCAGCATTTCGACCTGTCGTCCCACCGGGTGGCGGTACACGCCGCTGCGCCCTGCCCCGATGGCATCAAGCGCCAAATGCTCGACTGGTGGGGGCCGATTATTTATGAATATTACGGTGGCAGTGAACTCAATGGCCTCACCCATTGCGGCCCTCAGGAATGGCTCGAGCACCCCGGCTCAGTGGGCAAACCCATTCTCGGCACCCTGCATATCTGCGCCGAAAACGGTACCGAGTTACCTGCCGGTGAACCGGGCTTAATCTATTTCGAACTGCCCACAGTGGCCTTCACCTATCACGGCGAAGCGGCAAAAACCAAAGAGGCCCAACACCCCGAACACCCCAACTGGAGCGCTCTGGGCGACATCGGCTATGTCGACGAGGACGGCTTTTTATTCCTCACCGACCGCGCCACCTTTATGATTATTTCCGGCGGTGTGAATATCTATCCCCAGGAAATCGAAGACGCGCTGATCATGCACGAAAAAATTGCCGACATAGCGGTGATCGGTGTGCCCAACGAAGAAATGGGGGAAGAGGTGAAAGCCGTGGTCGAAACCCCAAGAAAGATTACCGGTAACGCTGCTCTGGCCACTGAAATTCTCGCCTATGCACGGGAACATATCGCTCACTACAAATGCCCGAAAAGTGTCGACTTTATTGACCAGCTACCGCGCCTGCCCACGGGCAAACTTTATAAGCGTATTTTGAAAGATAAATACTGGGGGAAAACCGATTCGCGCATTGTTTAAAAACTGACATTATTTAAAGATAAAATAGAAGGTAGGTCCGCTTGCTATTGCGCACTAGGCAGGTGGGTCGACGTTCTTTGAGTTCGAATGATTGACCCGAAACCAGGTCGCGATAGAGAAACGATCCCGCTGAGCGGGCAGCACTTCATGGGGAAAGTCTTCACTTAAAAACACCACGGCGGTGCCAAAACTCGGTGTCACTTTTATCGCGGCCTGAGTTTCTTCTTCCGTATAAATAAGCAGTTCGCCACCATCCTCGGCCAGCCAGTCGCGGTTTAAATACATTACCATCGACAATACGCGGTTGGCCTCGCCCTTAAAGGCATCACTGTGTTTTTTATAAAAATCACCCGGTGCGTAGTGGGCGAAATGGCTTTCAGAGGAAAATAAACCTAAAAATAAACGGCGGTTAAGAAACGCCTGCAGTGACTCGACCCATTCCAGCCAGTCTGCACCCGCCTCACTATCATTATTTATCCAGCAAATTTCGTCACTGCGTATCACCTGATTTAACTGGTGTTCGCTGTCTCGGCCTATTCCCGCTTTTTTAAAATCAGCGGCAGGCATCTTCTGCACATACCTTGAAAGTTTATCGAGCAAAACTTGTGGCAAGGCATTGGGCAAAACACTGTAGCCCGTAGCGATAAGATCGCAGGCAATAGTCTCAAATAAAGCGTCACACTCATTCAAGTCAGAAGCAGGTTTATTCACTATTAAACATTTTGTTTAAGACGCTGGCGGGCAAGTACCCAGCGGTGTATTTCACTCGGGCCTTCGTAAATACGCATTAAGCGCACGCGCTGAGCCATTAGCTGCAGGGGCAGCTCTTTGGTCATACCCATCGCCCCGTAGGTTTGCATGGCCCAGTCGATGGCGTCGGTCGCCAGTTCGGTGCCGTAGAGTTTAATCATGCTGGCTTCGGTGCGCACATCGCCACCGGCATCCTGCTTTGTAGCGGCGTGCCAAAGCATTAATTGCAAGCAGTGGCAGCGGGTTTCTAGCTCGGCCACCCACCATTGAATCGATTGCCGATCGGCCAATCGCTCACCAAAGGTCTCGCGCTGATTGGCGTAGTCACAGAGCATATCCAGTGCCCGGCGCGCCGAACCCAGACACCAGGCACCCATTTCTAAGCGCCGCACAATCAAGCGCAATTGCATGGGCGCGAAGCCCTGCCCTTCAACACCAAGTAATTGGCTAGCGGGCAGGCGACAATTGTCGAAGGCGATTTCGTAATTGTAGTGACCGCCAATTAATAAAATCTTGCGGGCAATTTCCAGCCCCGGCGTATCGCGGTCGACGAGAAAGGCCGAGATACCACCCCGCGAACCCTTCTCCGGATCGGTAATCGCCATGACGATGGTGAAGTCGGCCTTGTCCATGCGGCTAATCCAGATCTTGCGCCCATTCAGCACCCAGTCATCACCATCGCGCACGGCGCGGGTGGTCATGCCCGCAGGGTCGGTACCAGCACCCGGTTCTGAAATCGCAATCGCGGAAATGGTTTCGCCCCGGGCATAGGGCTCGAGATATTTTCCCTTTTGCTGCTCATTGGCCGTGGCCAGCAGCATGTGTAAATTCGGCGAGTCGGGCGGAAAGGTAAAGGGCGTGATGGTGCGGCCCAGTGCCTCGTTGACGCCGACCAGCGCAATCGCGGGCAGGTCGGCACCGCCGGTTTCCGCCGGGCAATCGAGCCCCCATAAACCCAGCTCACGACATTTGTCGTGCAGTGGCGCAAGCTCCTCGTCCCTCAGCTCATGGCTGCCACCGTGGGCCTCGCGCTCAAGCACCGTAGCCTCAAGCGGCATCAGCTCATTTTCAACGAACTTATTCACCGTCTCGTTGAGCAGACGGAATTCTTCGTCCAGTTGAAAATCCATACCGATGCCTCGCTTGCCTTATTTAAAAACTGACGCTATTTACTTTTCTTCAGGTCGATAGACCTTAATGGGGTGGTATTCCTTCTGAAAGCTAGGCTGGTCTTCCCACTTCAAGCCACCAATTAAACCACCATCAACCACCATCGCCTGACCGGTAACAAAGGTCGAGCGATCACCCGCCAACCAACAAGCCATTTGCGCGATATCATCGGGAATGCCGGCGCGAGGAATGGCCTGGGTTTTACCAAAGGCAGGCAGCGCTTTTTTGATCAGCTCATCGGAGCGACCCACGGTATTGGCCGCCAGCGGTGTGGCGATAAAGCCCGGGCAAATAGCGTTGACGCGAATCTGGTGCTCGCCCAATTCCATGGCCACGGATTTAGTCATGTGAATGACGGCCGCTTTGGCACCGGCGTAGGCGTGGGGGCTGTAGCCCGAGGCTAAACCGGCAATGCTGCCGGTATTAATAATGCTGCCGCCGCCCTGTTTTTTCATAATCGGGGCCGCGTGCTTCATGCCCAAGAAAACGCCGCGCACCAGCACGTCGTAGGTCATGTCGAATTCATCGGCAGGCGTGTCTTCCACCGGGCCAATAACGCCGCCAAAACCGGCGTTATTAAAGATAATATCGAGCCTTCCCCACTGGGATACGGCCAGATCAATCGCCGCTTTCACTTCCGCTTCCTGGCGCACTTCAACCTTCGCAAAGACCGCGGCATCGCCCAGCTCAGCAGCCAGCGCTTCACCGCGCTCAACCTGCATGTCGGCGATCACTACCTTAGCGCCCTCTTCAATAAATAAGCGCACGGCGCGCTCGCCAATACCACTGGCACCACCGGTAATTACTGCTACTTTGCCATCGAGTTCGGCCATGTTTATTCTCCAGTTTTTACTACGTTTTGATTAATGAATTTATCTACAAAGCAAGCTGGTTTACACCACCCGTTTACTGTGCAGATCGGCAATTTCTGCATCACTGTAATTGAGTGATTTTAAGAGACTGTCGGTGTGCTCGCCCAGTGCCGGCGGCGAAGTTTTAATACCACCGGGGGTACGTGACAGGGATACCGCGGTATCGAGCACCGGCACCGGCTTGTCGATGCCGGGAATATCGACATCGACTAACATACCGGAACCTTTCACCTGGGGGTGTTCTAGTACTTGCTGGGGTGAGAGCACTTCGCCACCGGGAATACCCGCCGCTTCCAGCTGATTGAGCACCTCTTGTGCGGTGCGCTCGGCACACCAACGACTCATTCGCTCGCTAATCACCGCACCGTTGGCCCCGCGAGAATTGTCATCGGCAAAGCGTGGGTCTTCCAACCATTCCGGCTCACCCATTAAATCGACCCAGCGCTTGAACAGTGGATTACCGATGCTTTGCACCATCACCCAGTTGTCTTTGGTTTGAAAGGTATCAGCGGGGGCACCGGTAGGCGCACGACTGCCGGTCGCCACACGATTCAGCCCCAGCACAGCCTGTTCTATCACCACCGGGTTGGTAATGGTCATCGCGGTATTCAGCAAAGTGCCCTCGACAATCTGACCAACGCCGCTGGTCTTGCGCTCGTACAGCGCCAGTACGGTGCCCAATGCGCAGAGCATACCGCTGCTGTAGTCGACATAGGGGCCGAAGGATTTCATCGGCTCACCCTCGTGACCGGTCAAATACATATTGCCCGACATCGCCTGGGCGACACCGTCAAAACCGAGCTTCTCAGCAAACGGCCCCTTCGAGCCAAAGGCCGAGCAGGTGGTGAGAATAATATCGGGCTTAATCGCTTTCAGACTGTCGTAGTCGAGGCCCATCGCGGCCAGTGCGTGGTAGGGCATATTGACCACCACCACGTCGGCGGTTTCAATTAAACGGCGCGTCACCTCTTTGCCGTCGGGCTTGGTGGGGTTGAGGGTCATACCCAGCTTATTGCGGTTATTGTGAATATAGTGCGCGCCGTACTCTTCGGTCAGCGGTGCGACGTAGCGGTCTTCACTGCCATCGATTTTTTCAATGCGAATCACCTCGGCACCGAAATCAGCCAGCAGCGATGCACAATGCGGCCCGGCTACGTAGCGCCCAAAATCGAGCACGCGAATGCCCTCTAGAACTCCCGACATATTTCTTCCCCAATTGATTGCGTTGATAGGCTGCGCGAACAAGCCCGGTCAATAATTACCGTACGCATCATAAACCCGAGGCGATAACAGAGCTATAGCGAGTGCAACATTGAGCGGGCAAAAAAAAGGTGCCGAAACTATCGACACCTTTTATGGTTATTAACCCAACGCGGGTTCGCTTTAGCTTTGCATCATGCTGAAGGGGTTAAGCTTCGACATACCACCATCGACCAACATCGTTGTACCGTTAACATAGTCGGCATCGTCGGAGGCCAAAAAGCACACCGCTTTGGCAATATCATCGGGCTGACCAACGCGCTTACAGGGCAGCATTTTAGGGAACTCTTCTTTCAACATCGCAGAAGCTTCATCACCGTAGACATTGGGCAGAATGGGCGTGTCGATGAGACCCGGCAACACCGCATTATGGCGAATACCCGGTACGCTAATCACGCTGTCTTGGGTGAATTTCAGCACTGCCGCCTTGCCGATGCCGTAGGGGCAGTAACTGTCGATGGAGACAATGGCCGCCGCCGAGGCGATGTTAATCACCGAGCCATTGGCCGCCGCACGCAGTAGTTTGGCACCGTGCTTAACCAGAAAGATAGGTGCCTTGACCAGTATCGTCATCTCGGCGTCGTAGCTTGCCTCTTCGACATTTTCTGGGCTTTGGAAGTTGGCGAAGGCCGCATTGTTGACCAGGGTATCGAGTCGACCGAACTCACTTTCGACCTCTGCCATCAAGGTTTTGATGTTCTCCACCTGGCAGATATCACAGACCTTGACGATATATTTGTCACCCAGGGTGTGGGCGGCTGTCGCCAGATTATCTTCATTAATGTCCACCGCAATCACCGTCGCACCGGCGTCGATAAAGCGCTTAGATGTACCTAAACCAATGCCTGAAGCGGCACCTGTGATCATCACGACCCAAGAATCAAAGTTCATAATTTTCCCCGTTTTAATTGTCATTAGAATTTTGGTAATAATTTATCTGAGGTATTCTAACCCAATTACGACAAGGTCTTTCCATAGTTGGCAAGACGCAATGACACATCAACGGGTACAGACGCGGCTATCACCACTGATGTCGTGGCATGCCCTCTAATAGCGGTGTAATCTCAAGGCCGCAAAGCTCTTCTTTATCAAGCAGGCTCCTGGCAATACGCTGTAAATACAGGCCATACACCGGAGTAGTCAGCAGGCGCATTATGCCATCGCCCAGCTGGTCGAGAATGTCATCCGCTTTGTAGGAGGTATCCAAGGCCTTTGGCTCGGGCAAGCTCAGACGTAGACGCTCAAGGCGCAGCAGCTCGGCAATGGCATCACTATAATCTTGGCCGCCAGCAATATCGCGATAGCACTGCTGCTGATAGATGGATTGCGCCAACGGGCCCGCTAAACGAATACGTGTGGTGACCAAGGTTTCACGCACCACCAATGGCCAGCGCTCATCGAGTCTCGCGAGGTCGAGATGCACCCCTTCAATATGTGGCGTCAGCGCAAAGCGCACGTGGCTGCGCTCACTTCGCCCACGGTGAGCGGCGGGTTGAGCTTGTAAATAGGCGCCGTAGACCTCGCGCCCGAAATAGTGGGCAAGCACAACATGGCCCGCCTCGTGGGCCGCAATGACGTCCTGATCTAGTGTTTTGCGCATCGGAGTATTGACGCCCTATTATTTTCAGCCAAAGATTATGACAAAGTCTTTATCTTTACCATCTTGGTCAACGAGGCTTAAGGAATTGATTGGAGCTTGCGCTACCCTTAAAATCCGAAAGCACACAGAATAATCCAACCATAATATAAAAGTGAGTCATCAATGCCCCCGAGCAAGCCATCTCCTACCTCTGTGTCCATCGACAGTCTCTACAACGGCCCAGTTAATTGCGGCAATGGCGGCTATATCAGCGGCTTACTGGCCAGTTTTATTGCCGGTGATGCCGAGATCCGCATTAATGCCGCCTTCCCGGTCGAGACCCCGCTACAGGTCGAGAACAGCGACGACGGCATCGGCGTTTACCTTGACGACACGCTATTGGGCAGCGCCCGCCGTATTGCGCTGGCACTGCACATACCGACACCGCCCGACTTAGACAGTGCCCAGGCCGCTAGCCAGCGCTTTGACTTCATCCACTCGTCCTCAGTCCAGGGTTGCTATGTGTGCAGCCCCGCGCGCGCCAGCGACCAGGGTCTGCGGGTTTTTTGTGGCGCCTTAGATACGGTTGTAGAAGCCGGGAGCCACAATGAGCGGGCCACACTCACCGGGCAAAACATTGTAGCCGCCCTATGGCGACCCGCGGGCAGCCTCTGCAATGACCAGGGTAGTGTCGACAATATTTATATTTGGTCGGCCCTCGACTGCCCCGGTGCCTACGCCATTAACGTCGCCGAGCCCGATGCTGGCCTACAGCTACTCGGCACCTGTAGCGGCAGTATTAAAATGCCACTCAGCCCAAACCATGACTACATTATCAGCAGCTGGAAAATTTCGCCCAACAGTGGCCGCAAGCGTTTTATGGGCGTGGCCATTCACAATACAGCTGGCGAGTTAATGGCCTGTGCCAAACAGATATGGATAGATGTCGGTAGCGCCCTGCCCGGAACAAAACAAACGTAACGACTAAAGCCTCTCACTGAGGCTCGACGACCGCAATGAAAGGATCAAGGCTCATGGTTCAACAACACCCCGATACCGACCTCCAACGCCGACAGAATCAATCGCTATTAAAGGTTTTACCGCTGGTTGTCATTATCGGCCTCGGCCTCACCGCCAGTGGTATTTATCTCGCCCTGTTTCAGGTCGAGCTTTGGCTGCACGGCAGCCCAGCCAGAGGCGTGGTCGTCGCCCTGCATAGCGGCACGGCCAATAGCAGCGGCCGCTCACCCTATCGCCCGGAGGTGGCGTTCACCACGGAGGATGGCAAGGTGGTGCGCTTTATTCACCGCACCGGACAAAGCCCCGCTGCCTATGCGATTGGCGACGAGGTTGAACTCAACTACCTGCCCAAGGCACCACAGCGGGCCTTAATTGACGAAGCAGCAATGAATTTACTGTTACCCGGAGTGCTCCTGCTGATTGGCCCCGCACTCGCAATGATCGCGCTGCGCGGCTTTAGCAAAGTGCGCCGGCGCCTGCAGCCGGTGCCGGCCCGATGAGAGCTTGCGTAGCACAGCGTCTCATCCTACATTCCCAAACCTCACTCCAGCCAACGCTCCAATCCACTCGCCAATCAAGATCTAGAGACGGCAGCTCCCTGGTAAAGTTAGCCGATGCGGTAGCAGCTACAAGGCGTTGGTTGGCTCAAGCGTTTCATAGTGAATATTCTCTCCACTAAAACCTAGCCTTGCGCCTGTTGATTAAGTGCCGACGTTTATTTACTGCGCCCGGTGATTTTTCCACCCTTAATTCTGTCTCTATCCGTGTGACTGACAAAGACCTGGGCCTTGGCCTTGGCACTGGTATTGTTTTCATCGACGTCCCAGATAATGCGACTCAGGGGGCAGTTCAGGGATTCGTCGACATCGGTTTCGGGGACATCGAGACAGCTGATGGTAAAGATGAACTGATCGACGAGATCGACACTGCCGTCGTCATTCTCATCGACATCCACCAGAAACTCGGGGCTAATATCGCAAAAGGGCGTTTTACC
>MAAT01000007.1 GCA_002162815.1 Gammaproteobacteria bacterium 53_120_T64
TACTGAATATTTTCCTGTGAACAAGAGCCACTGGCTCGTGATCTTGGGAATTGGCCGCACGTACAGCGTGCGCATTACTGTCTATGGCAACAGTAATGGCGAAGTGAAGTTATGAACGACATCCGGTACAAACGACCGACAGTGCCGCGCGTTTTATCGATTCCTCACACAAAACCGCCCAGAACAGCGAGCAACACCCACCTGGACACCCACCCCAAATCACAAACAAGTTTCAGAAAAAACCCATCAAACACAAAAAAGTATATACACGGCCTCTCCCCTCCTACCGAGGCCGCAAAGTCCGAAACACATGGCGCATAATATCGTTGGCCGAGTCAAAAGGCGCCGCCTGGCTCATATCGGCAATTTTCTCGTAATTTTCCTGGATAAGCTCCGGGCTGGGAATCTCTCCACCGCCGAGTACCACGCCGGCACCCTCCACGATTTGCACCTTGGCATAGTATCCGGCACCGGCTTCCACCACATCGCCCGAGGTGGTGTTTTCCTCGGCGCAAAACCAGGCGACGATGGGCGTGACGAACTCGGGCTTGACCAGGGGTTTTATTTTATCCGACATAATTTCTTCGGTCATGCGCGTCAGCGCCATCGGTGCCAGGGTATTAATGTTGATGTTGAATTTCCGGCCCTCGTGTTTGAGGGCATTCATGAGACCGAAGACGCCCATTTTTGCCGCCGCGTAGTTGCCCTGCCCAAAATTACCGAACAAACCCGCCGATGAGGTGGTCATCACGATGCGGCCATAATTGGCCTCTTTCATATGGGGCCAGGCGGCGAGGCTGCAATAGGCCGAGCCGGATAAGTGCACGTCGACCACCGCGTCAAAATCTTCGGGCAATAATTTGGCAAAGGATTTGTCGCGCAAATTACCGGCATTATTAATCAGTATATCGATCTGTCCGTAATTATCGATGGCGCTTTGAATAATCCTCGCTGCACCCTCCGCCGTGGCGACCGAATCGGCATTGGCCACCGCCTCGCCCCCCGCCGCTTGAATTTCGGCGACGACCTTTTCACCCGCCGAGGTCGAGGCGCCACTGCCATCAATGGCGCCACCCAAATCATTGACCACGATTTTGGCGCCACGGGATGCCAAAAACAGGGCGTGGCTGCGCCCGAGGCCCGAGCCGGCACCGTGATTACCGCAACGCGATTGTCATAGCGAATCGTCATGCTTTATTTTCCTTTGATTATTTTATTTATCATTTATAGGGTAAATAATTTTAGGGCTAAGCTCAGGTTTACTCTCAGGCCTTAGCTCGCAATAAGAAGTTAGCTCGCAGTAATTAGCTCAGCCACAGCAAGCCTCATCATAACCAGCTGGCAGACATTTACCACGACTCAATGTTACTATCCCGGCGCTATTACCGCGCCACAAAGCCGACGATAAATATAAAAAGGTAGCCCATGTCACCGCAAGCTAGAAAGGATACATCCGAGCAGGCCGAGTTTCGCAGCTACTGCCGCGACTGGTTGAGCCAGCACGATGCCGGCACGCCGGCGGTCAGGCTGCCCCAGTCCGCCATTGAAATTATGCACCGCGAACAGCTCGATTATCTGCGCCGATGGCAGGGCGAAGCCTACGCGGCGGGTTTAATCGGCTGTGACTACCCCGTCGCCGAGGGTGGCGGTGGCCGCAAAGATTGTCAGCGGGTCGCCAATCAGGAGATGGCGCGGGCCGGCAAACCCTTTTTACCGAATATCCTCGGCCTCGGCATGGCCGCACCGACCCTGCACTTCCACGCACAGCCGGCCTTAAAAGAGCGCTTATTACCCGGCTTGTTTTCCTGCAGTGATATTTGGTGCCAGGGTTTTAGTGAGCCCGGCGCCGGCTCCGACCTGGCCAATGTGCAAACCTTTGCCGAGCGCAAGGGCGACAAATGGATCATTAACGGCCACAAGGTTTGGACCTCACTGGCCCACTTTGCCGACTGGATGATCCTTTTATTACGCACCGACAAGTCGAGTAAATACGACGGCCTGTCCTATTTTGTGGTGCCCATTAAAGCCGCATTGGGCAAGGGTGTGACCGTGCGGCCCCTGATTAAAATCACCGGCGAAACCGGTTTTAACGAAGTGTTTTTTGATGATTTAGAAATTAGCGACGACTACCGCCTCGACGAGGTCGGCAAGGGCTGGCAAGTTGCCCAAACCACCCTGCTCCACGAGCGCGGCGCCGGCCCCATGGTTACGCCCTCCAGTGGCCGAGGCAGTGCCAAAGCCAGTGCCGTGGGCGATGCCTATGGCCTCATTGATCTCGCTAAAAATTCGCTCCGCGATGGCCAATGTGCCGCCGACGACCCCCTGCTGCGCGATGACATCATGCAGATGATTATTCGCCAGGAGGGCTCGAAACAGGGCGCACGCCGCGCCAAGGTCGAAGGACTTTGCGAGCATCCGATGCGCATTCCCCTACAGGCGAAACTGGTGATGTCGGAAATTCGTCAGGACAACGCCGCCGTGGCCATCGATATACTCGGTGCCCAGAGCAGCCTCTCTATCAACGATGACAATGCCCCCGCCGGTGGTGAGTGGCCGCTGGCCTATATGAATTCCTACGGCATCACCATCGCCGCCGGCGCCAGTGAGATTCAACGCAATATACTCGGCGAACGAATACTCGGCATGGCCAAATCTAAATAAAAAAATAATTAATCATTGTTTAAAAAGAAGACGAATCAATGACCCAAGCGAAGAACTTTGCCTTTGGCGAAGACGAAAAGATGCTACGCGATACGGCGCGCAAATTTCTGCAGGATAATTTACCCACCGACAAACTCCACCAACTGGTGGCCAGCGATCCCGACCCCTACCGAGAGTCGCTGTGCCTTTGGGACCAAGCCCTTTGGCAGCAGATTGTCGAACTCGGCTGGACCACGGTGATCGTGCCGGAAGCCGACGGTGGCATGGGCATGAGCCTAGTGGCCCTCTGCGCCCTCATTGAAGAGTGCGGCCGCGTCGCCCTGCCCTCGCCCTTTATGGCCACGGCCAATGCCAGCCTGGTATTGCGTGAATGCCAAACACCCATCGCGCGTCATTTACTCGGTGAAATCGCCGCTGGTAAGACAGCTACCTTGGCGAGCACAGCGCAAAGTGGTTCCTGGCTGGCTGCAGATTGTGATGTCGCGTTGGTTGACGGCAAGCTCAGCGGCAGTGCCTGGTTTGTACAAGATGCCCGCAAGGTGGAGACCTTCATCGTACAAGCCAACACCGCTGAGGGCTCTGCCCTCTATGCCGTGCCTATCGGCAGTGCCGGGCTCGACGTCGTCGCCGATGCCATTATCGACCTGACTCGCGACCAGGCACATATTCATTTTAAGGGTGTCCCGGTAAGTGCAGCGCAATTACTCAGCGATGATGCCTGTGCCGCACTGGAGTCTGCCGAACCCGCCCTATTAACTCTGCTCGCCGCCGACATGTGTGGCGCCGGGGAGTGGCAACTGCAAACCACGGTCGAATACATGAAGGTCAGGGAACAATTTGGCCACCCCCTGGGTTATTTTCAGGCTTTGAAACACCCCTTGGTCAATTTAATGATTATGATCGACCAGGCCAAATCCCTGACGTATAACGCCGCCTGCGCCATCGACAGCGAGCCGGAAAATGCCGCGAGTTTTGCTCGCATGGCCAAGGCTTCGGCGTCGGAGATGGCCGCCTTCGCGTCCAATCGCTCGATTCAGTTTCACGGCGGAATTGGCTTTACCTGGGAGTGTTTTGTCCACCTCTACAGCAAGCGCCAAAAGCATAATCAGGTCTTGCTCGGCGATGCCAAGTACCAGCGCGGTAAACTGGCGAATCTATTGATGGGGCCAGTAGCAGCGTAAAACCGGTCTCGCGAGTAGTCTTGCCAGTGGCGCTTATTGTCTGAATCTAGGAAATAGGGGAATAACAAAAAAATAAGCGGGCGCACGGAGAGCGCATCCCTAGCGGGCTTACTTCATCAGGGGGATTTCAGCCGCCAGTTTCAAGCGATTGACCGCGTTAATTCTATTTTCGACCTGAAACACGCGAAACACCTTGGCCGGCTGTACCACCTTGCGAAATTTCTTGGCATAGCTCTTCTTCAGTTTGACGCGTTGCTGTTCCAGCTGCAGCGCCTGATCGGTAAGCTCGGTGGCTTTTTCGTCACTCATGCTGTTGTAGTTTTTGGCGAAATCCTTAATTAGCGCCAGCCCACCATCACCAATTTTTTGGAATTCGGCGCGGTACTGGCGATACAGGGGCCAGAAAGCCTCGGCTTCAATGGCGGTAAAGGATACATTCTGCGCAACAACGGCGGTGCGTTCGGTATTGGCCACCTCGCGTACTAAGGCAATCTGCGCTTCTACGGCCGCGAGCTTCTGATCCTCAGTGACGGCGGCCTGTACCGATAAAACGGCGCTAAGGGTGACTAATAAACAGAGTAGTTTTTTCACGATGGTCTAATTCCTTTAAATGGGGTTTTGATACGTTTATAGAAAACAAGCGGCGGTCTCCGTGTGCCACCAGCGATTCTACACGCTGCCAGCGCTCAGCACCTAGCGCTCTCGCTGTCACCGGCCTGCCTGCAAGGTCACCGGCCCTGCACATGCCCCGAGAAGGCCCCAGTTTCTCGACGCCCCACATCACTAAACGGCTCTTAGGGTAAATAAAGCCTCCTTCGCGTTGCACTTAGTAGCCAAGTACTGGAAAATCGCCGCCGACTTATTAATGACATACTTTATCTATCCGACTAACGAGGCTGGCATGTTATACGCACAAATAACGGGGTGGGGACGCTTCCTACCTCCGGCGGTTTTAAGCAATGACGACATTGCCACGGTGGTCGACACCTCCAGCGAGTGGATCAGCTCCCGCACCGGCATCCATTCCCGGCGCATCAGCCATGTCATGAATGTCGACCTGGCCCACGTGGCTGCCGAGCGCGCCCTGGCTTGTGCCGGCATTAGCGCCCTCGACGTTGACCTCATCGCCTACGCCACCACCACCCCCGATGAAATCATTCCCAATACCGCCTCGATGTTGCAGGGCAAACTCGGTGCCAGCAACGCCGCCTGTTTCGACCTCAATGCCGCCTGCACCGCCTTTCTCTACAGTTTCAATATGGTCTCGGACATGATCCGCGCCGGCTCCATCAAGACCGCGATAGTCGTGGGCTCGGAGCGCCTCAGTTCCTTAATGGACTGGGCCAATAAACGCGACTCTGCGGTACTCTTTGGCGATGGCGCCGGCGCCATTGTGCTACAGGCCTCCGAGCAAAAAAGTGGTTTCTTCCAGGGCAAGCTGGGTTGCGTGCAAGATACCCGCGGGCTACTGGCGATGCCCGACTTCGGCATGCATGCGGTCTCCCAACACCGCCCCCTCGAGGTCTCTCTGGACTTTTCCGGGCGCGAAATCTTCCGCAACGCGGTCAACGGCATGGCCTCCGCCTGCACCGATGTGCTGCAAAACTCTGGGCTCAATCTCGACGACATCGACCTGGTGATTCCCCATCAAGCCAACACCCGTATTATCGAGGCCCTGGCCAAGCGTCTAGACATCCCCATGGAAAAAGTCGTCGTCACATTGGGTAACTACGCCAACACCTCGACCGCGAGTATTCCCATCGCCCTCTGCGAGGCTCTCGAAGAGGGGCGTGTTAAACCCGGTATGACGATTCTGATTGTCGCCTTCGGCGCCGGTTTAACCTGGGGCGCAGCGCTGTTTACCTGGGCCGATAGAGTGACGCCCCTGGGTGAGAGCGATGTCGCCCTGCCGACCACCGAGAAGTCGGGGCTGGAGTTAATTCTCGAGTCCATTGAGTTGCGTGCACAGGCGTCAAAGCTCAGCAACACCGTTTAAAAACGCCTTCTAGCGGCTCTCTCGAACTGCTAATATCCCGCCACTCATTCCAGTCACTCTGCGGGCCTAGCCAATAGGCTCGCAGTCGATAATCAGGTTCGCCCATGTCCGAGCAGGCTCCAGCACCCACCCCCACACTACAGCCCGCTTTCATCCATTTACACCTGCACAGCGAATATTCCATTGCCGATAGCACCATCGGCATCAAGCCCCTCATCAGCACACTTGGCGAGTTCGGCATGCCCGCCGTTGCCGTTGCCGACATTTGTAATTTCTTTGCCCTGGTGAAGTTTTACAAGGCCGCTCAAGGCGCGGGCATCAAGCCCATCTGCGGCAGTGACTTGACCATTGCCGGTGACAAACCCGACGACCCCCAATACCAGATCACCTTGCTGGTACAAAACCAGCTTGGCTACCAAAACCTCACGCAATTAATTTCCCGCGCCTATCTTGAGGGCCAGGTGCACGGCCTGCCCCGCATTCGACGCAGTTGGCTGAAGACCCTCGGCGACGGCTTGATTGTCCTGTGCGGTCACAAAAGCGACATCGGTGCCGCCCTTGCCGGGAGCCGCGAAAAGATGGCGCCGGAGCTACTCAAAGAGTGGATGGCGGACTTCCCCGAGCGCTTTTATCTCGAGCTGGTGCGCTGCCAACGCGCCGGTGAAGAGGACTTTGTCCACAGCGCCGTGGCGCTGGCACAGACTCACGACTGCCCGGTGGTCGCCAGCAATGACGTGCGCTTTCTCACTCAAGATCAGTTCGAAGCCCACGAGGCTCGGGTCTGCATTGTCGAGGGCCGCACCCTTGACGACCCACGCCGCGAGCACCGCTACAGTGATCAGCAATACCTGAAGTCTGTTGAGCAAATGCAGGCGTTATTTGCCGACATTCCCGAGGCCCTGGAAAACACCGTCGAGATTGCCAAGCGCTGTAATCTGAGCCTGACACTCGGCAAACCACAACTGCCGGAATACCCCATTCCCGAGGGCATGACCACCGAGTCTTTCTTTCGTCAACTCTCCGAGGAGGGCCTGGCCAAACGTCTGCAGAGCATTACCCTCAACCCCGAGACCGATCAAAGCCTCGAGGACTATAACCAACGCCTCGATTTCGAACTCAACATCATTAATCAAATGGGCTTCCCCGGTTATTTTTTGATCGTTATGGACTTTATCCGCTGGGCCAAGGAGCAGGATATCCCCGTCGGCCCCGGTCGCGGCTCGGGCGCCGGTTCACTGGTCGCCTATGCCCTGGAGATTACCGACCTCGACCCCCTCGAGTACGACCTGCTATTTGAGCGTTTCCTCAACCCCGAACGGGTCTCGATGCCGGATTTCGACATCGACTTTTGCATGGATAATCGCGACCGAGTGATCGCCTACGTCGCCGAGCGCTATGGCCGTGCGGCCGTGTCGCAAATCATCACCTTTGGCACCATGGCGGCCAAGGCCGTGGTGCGCGATGTCGCCCGCGCCCAGGGTAAGTCTTACGGCCTGGCCGATAGGCTCTCGAAAATGATCCCCTTTGAGATCGGCATCACCCTGCAAAAGGCCTATGACCAGGAGGAAATACTGCGCGATTTTCTCGAGCAGGACGAGGAGGCCCAGGAAATATGGGAGATGGCCCTGCAGCTCGAGGGCCTAACCCGCAATGTCGGCAAACACGCCGGTGGCGTGGTTATCGCCCCTACACAGCTCACCGATTTTGCCCCGCTGTACTGCGATGAAGCGGGCGAGGGCTTGGTCACCCAGTACGACAAAGATGATGTCGAGGACGTCGGCCTGGTGAAGTTTGACTTCCTCGGGCTGCGCACCCTGACCATTATCGACTGGGCCCTGGACAACGCCAACGCCCAGAATGAACGAGACGGCAAACCGCCGGTGGTGATAGAGGACATCCCCCTCGACGACCCCGGCAGTTATCGACTGTTGCAGCGCGCCGAAACCACGGCGGTGTTTCAGCTCGAGTCCCGAGGTATGAAGGACTTGATTAAGCGCCAGTTACCGAGCCGCTTTGAAGATATTATCGCTCTGGTGGCGCTGTTCCGCCCCGGCCCCCTGCAGTCGGGCATGGTCGACGATTTTATTAACCGCAAGCACGGTCGCCAGGAAGTCGCCTACCCCCACGCCAAATACCAGCACCCCGATTTAAAGCCGGTACTCGAACCGACCTACGGCATTATTCTGTATCAGGAACAGGTGATGCAGATCGCCCAGGTGCTCGGCGGCTATTCCCTCGGTGAGGCCGACATGCTGCGCCGCGCGATGGGTAAGAAAAAGGCCGAGGAAATGGCCCGCCAGCGCCAACTGTTTGTCGACGGCGCGGCCCAGAACAATGTCAGCAATGAGCTGGCGGAAAATATTTTCGACTTAATGGAGAAGTTTGCCGGCTACGGCTTTAACAAGTCTCACTCCGCGGCCTACGCCCTGCTCGCCTATCAAACCGCCTGGTTAAAGGTGCACTACCCCGCCGCCTTTATGGCCGCCGTATTATCGGCCGATATGCAGAACACCGACAAGGTGGTGACCCTGATCGACGAGTGCAAGGCCATGGACTTGCAGGTCACACCCCCCGACGTCAATATCGGCCAATTCCAGTTTTCGGTCTCTCTCGACTCCGCCGTGGTCTATGGCCTCGGCGCCATCAAGGGCCTCGGCGAAGGCCCGGTAGCCAGCATTCTCGCCGCCCGTAGCAGTGGCGGCCCGTTTAAAGACCTGTTCGATTTCTGTACCCGTATCGACGCTCGCAAGGTCAATAAGCGCGCCCTCGAAGCGCTGATCCGCTCCGGCGCGCTCGATAACATCGGCCCCAACGACGATCCCAGCTACAGCCGTGCAGTAATGATCGCCGCTATGGAAGAAGCGGTAAAACTGGCCGACCAGCACAGTAAAAACACCGCCAGCGGCATGACGGATTTATTCGGAGCCACCCCTGCCGAAAGCGCGCCAGAGATCGGCTACTCCGCCTTTACCCAGGTGCGCGGTTTCCGGCTTCGCGACCGCCTGCAGGGCGAGTGGGACACGCTCGGGCTCTACCTCACCGGTCACCCCATCGAGGAGTACACCGAGGAATTGAGCCACTTTATTAGCTGTCGCCTCAAGTCCCTGCAACCCTCGAAGGCCGTACAAGTGATTGCCGGCCTGGTGCTCGACATTCGCACCATCAAAACCAGCCGTGGCGTGATGGGGGTGATGAGTATTGACGATGACAGCGCCCGTATCGATGTCACTATTTTCTCCGAACAGTACAACGAATGTCGCGATAAAATCAGCAAGGGCAGTATGGTCGTGGTCAACGGCGTACTCAGCGAGGACGAATACAGTGGCGGCCTAAAAATGCGCGCCCAGCAGGTGCGCCCTCTATTCGAGGCGCGTCATAATCTACTTCAGGGCCTGTCCATCGACCTATCTGCCAACGGTGCTAACCTCGCCACCGTCGAGGTGCTCGAAAAACTACTACAGCCCCACAAGAACGGCCAGTGTCGGGTCAACATCAAATACCGCTGTCATCATGCCGAAGGGGAGTTTGCCCTCGCCCCTGAGTGGGCGGTACAGGCCGACGATGAACTACTGCACCTACTGCGGGATAATTTTGGCCCCGGTAATTTACGGCTGGAGTATTAAACCCAGCCCAGCACAGAATTTACCTTAAATATGTCGGCTCACGGTTTCGATTGAAGACAGGATCTGTATAATTTGCCCCTTTGCTCTCGATGACCAGCGCGTAATAAAAGCAACCGGAATTAAAGTAACTATGAATCTTGACTACCTGGACTTTGAACAGCCCATTGCCGAGCTCGAGGCTAAAATCGAAGAGCTGCAATTGGTCGGCAACGACAACGAACTGAATATTGCCGACGAAATCAAAAAGTTGCGCGGCAAGTCACTGAAGCTCACCGAAAATATTTTTTCTGGGCTTTCGTCCTGGCAGACCGTCCAGATTGCCCGCCATCCGCTGCGCCCCTATACCAAAGACTACATCCCTAAACTCTTCACCGAGTTTGACGAGTTACACGGCGACCGCCACTTTGGTGACGACAAGGCCATTATTGGTGGCGTTGCCCGACTCGACGGCAAGCCGGTGATGGTGATTGGTGAGGAAAAGGGCCGCGGCGTCAGTGAGAAGGTGGCGCGCAATTTCGGCATGCCCAAGCCCGAGGGCTATCGCAAGGCCCTGCGACTGATGGAAATGGCCGAGCGCTTCAAAATGCCCATTTTGACCCTCATCGACACCCCCGGTGCCTACCCCGGTATCGACTCGGAAGAGCGCGGTATTAGTGAGTCCATCGCCCAGAACCTGGCCGTGATGTCACGCCTGAAAACGCCCATTATCGCCACGGTTATTGGCGAGGGCAGCTCCGGTGGCGCGATCGCCATTGGTGTCAGCGACTGGCTGAATATGCTGCAATACTCGACCTATTTCGTAATCTCGCCGGAAGGCTGCGCCAATATCATTTGGAAAACCGCTGAAAAAGCCCCCTTAGCCGCAGAGGCCATGGGCGTTACCTCCGGCGTCCTGGAGGAACTCGGCATTGCCGATGAAACCATTCCCGAGCCCCTCGGCGGTGCCCATCGCGACCTCGACGCCATGGCCGAGACACTGAAAGGGCGCTTGATCGAGCAGCTCGACCGACTACAGAGCGAGCCCCTCGACCAGCTTGTTGAGAAGCGCTTTAACCGTTTGATGTCTTACGGTAAGTAATTACCGCAAAGCAGGTCGATTCCAGCCACCGGGTGCTGAATGTATCGGGCGGCTGAAAACCCCGCCAAACCCGCCATCACAGCAGTGTGACGCCATAGTGCGTCGCCAACTTGATACGCCATTGCCGCTTACCCCGGTATTTTGCCGCATACACCCAGCCCTCGATTTCCAAGCGCTTACCGCGCCAGGCACTAACGGCCTTCCGATCAAAATAGCGCTGATTTTCTGGGTAGATCACGGCCACAAAACCGTCGTCAAAGTTGATCCACCACGCCTTGGCGAAGCTCACCTTGCTAACCCGACCCCGCACCCGCTGATAGCCACCCCCCAGCAGAGACTCCGACCTCACAAATTGTCGCAGTGATCGCTGCCATAAGCCCTTACCCCGGCGCTTGGCAGCTTGTTCAGCAGCGGCAAGGCAAGCGGCAAGGCCAGTATTCGGCGGCAAGACCACATGCCAGCCCAAGCCCTTACTCAGCAACATCTCGGCAAGGCTCTCGCCATTGACAAACAGGTAGCCCAATTGCCGACCGTAGGTGTCGACCGGTTCCCGGCCGAGATAAAGACGCACGCTCTTGGCGCGAGAGTTACCCGTGGCCAGTAGCGCGGTTTGCAGCGCCTGTTTAGCCGCTAACGCCAGGGGCTGGTCGGGCTTGCCCCTGCGCCCACGCTCAGGTGTGTTAATGCCAATTAAGCGTATCTTGCGACCATCCTTTAAGGTGACCGTATCGCCGTCATAGACATATTGAATACCAACCCGCTCGCCACTGTCACTTCCATTGACCGAGTCGAGATCGCTAGTTCGACAGTTACCCGCGAGACTGGGACTGGAGGTAACAACTCCGCTGGCGAGCATCGACACGAAAAGCGAGGCGAAAAAAAATGCGCTCCGAGTAACAACCCTGAGCGCATTCTTCATTGGCTTGTCAGCCAGCTGGCTAGATTTACTTCTTACCGCTGCCGATACCGCCAAAACGCTGGTTGAAACGATCGATTCGACCACCCACGTCCGCTGTCTTCTGCTTGCCCGTGTAAAAGGGGTGGCACTGCGCACAGACGTCGAGGTGAATTTCGGTCGCCATCGTTGAACCAACATTGATTACATTACCGCAGCTGCAGGTTGCCGTCAGCTTGCCATAATTAGGATGTATTTCAGCTTTCATTTTACTTGCCTCATTGTTGCAGGGTTGTTGCACACCGCCACCAAAACTGTCGCCAGGCACCGCATGCATACTTGCAGGAGCGCGCATATTACCAGAAAAACCCGTTGATTCAAGCATAAAACCAAGGCCTTCCAAGGGTCTGGCTAACCCGGAGTACCCCGCTGCCAAGGCACCCGCTGGCGATTGCACACAGCGCCACTTCACCGGACAATAGCCTCGAGAAAACACCACTCCCGGTGTAGATTGTATTCACTCATAACCGCTGGGTTGGCCGCCAAAAATGACCGATGCACTATTTTATCAAGTTGCCGTGCAGTCGCCTCTCCGCCGGCTCTTTGATTATCTGCCCGCCGTGGAAACCGGCCCTGTATTGTTACCCGGGGTACGTGTCACTGTGCCTTTTGGTAAGCGCGAGGTGACCGGTATTGTGGTCTCACACACCGCCAGTAGCGACTACCCTGTCACCAAGCTGAAACCCATTAGCGCCGTACTCGATAGCGCCCCCCTCTTCCCGCCGGTACTGTTCACCGTCTTGCTCTGGGCTGCTCGTTATTATCAGCACCCGCTTGGCGATGTGCTGGCCAGCGCCCTACCGACCTTATTGCGCAAGGGCGGCGACTTACCGCAGCAGAACTTCTGGCGCCTGAGCACTCATGGCAAGGGCCTGCCCAATGACGCCCTGCGCCGCGCACCGAGCCAGCAGGCCCTGTTGCAATTACTGCAGCAACACGAAGGCCTGAGCCGAGATGATCTCAGCACCGCCGGCGTTAGCGCGGCGACGATTCGCAGCCTTGTCAACAAAGAGCTGATCGAAAGTTTTAGCACCACACTCACTGGCGCAAATTTTGCCCCCGACGGCGAACGCGAGATACTGGCAGAAGCCCCGCTAAGCTTGTCCAGCGACCAACAGGACGCCCTCGACAACATCGAATTTAAGGCTTACCACAGCTATTTAATCGATGGTGAAACCGGCTCTGGCAAGACCGAGGTCTACCTGCAGGCCATCACCCATGTGCTGCGCGAGGGCCGTCAGGCCCTGGTGTTGATCCCCGAGATCAACCTCAGTCCGCAAACCCTAGCCCGCTTTCGCGCCCGTTTTCATTGCCCGATCGCACTCATTCACTCCGGCCTCAGTGAGCGGCAACGGCTGGAAGCTTGGTGGGCCGCAGCGAATGGCAGCGCCGGTATTATTATCGGCACGCGCTCCGCCGCCTTTGTACCGATGCAGGCACCGGGGATGATTATTGTCGACGAAGAGCACGACAGCTCTTTTAAACAACAGGAGGGCTTTCGCTACTCGGCCCGCGATGTCGCCGTGATGCGAGCCAATCGGGAAAACATTCCACTCTTACTCGGCTCGGCCACCCCCTCCCTTGAAAGCCTGTACAACTGTGAGCAACAGCGCTATCGCCACCTCTCCATTAAGGGTCGTCACGGCGGCGCGGCGCAGGCGGCATGGCAACTGGTGGACATTCGCCACAGCCAACTCAACACCGGATTTTCGCAGAGTGTGCTCGAGGCCATCAAAACCCAATTGAGCGAGGGCAACCAGATACTGGTGTTTCTCAATCGCCGGGGATTTGCGCCGACACTAATGTGTCACGACTGTGGCTGGGTGGCCAACTGCAAGCATTGCGACGCCCACCTGACCGTACACACCCATCGACCAGGGCTACACTGCCATCACTGCGAATCGCGCCAAGCGCTACCTTCAAGCTGCCCCGATTGCGCCAGTGTACAGCTCAACTATCTCGGCCAAGGCACCGAGCGCAGTGAGGCGACCCTGCAAGCGCTATTCCCGGAGGCCATCGTGCACCGTGTCGATAGAGACTCGACGGGGAATAAACGCGCCATGGAAACATTGCTGGAGCAGATCAACAAAAATGAACCCTGCATACTGGTCGGCACGCAAATGCTCGCCAAGGGCCACCATTTTCCCGCCGTAACACTGGTGGTGGTGCTCGATGCCGATACCAGCCTGTTCAGCACCGACTTTCGCGCCCTCGAGAAAATGGGCCAACTGATCACCCAAGTGGCCGGGCGCGCCGGGCGCGGTGCCAAGCCGGGCGTGGTAATGATACAAAGCCATCACTGTGAACACCCGGTCTTCGAGCTGCTCAGCCAACACAGCTACGGTAAGTTTGCTCAACACCTGCTACATGAGCGCCAGCTCAGCGCAATGCCACCCTTTAGCAATGCGGCCTTAATACGCGCAGAATTTCACCAGGGTGGCGAGGCCTTGGCTCTACTACAGCGGGCCCGCACCTACTTAGAAAGCCAAATGCCATCGAGCCCGACCCTGCGCTACCTCGGCCCCTTCCCCGCCGCCATGGAAAGGCGCAACGGTCGCTATCGCTATCAATTGACACTGATCGGCAACGAGCGCCGCGATCTGCACGCTCTACTCGCAGCTCTCAGCCATTGGCTGGAGCAGGACAAAGGCGCGCGAAAAATTCGCTGGGCAATCGATGTCGACCCCCAAGACACAATATAACTCACCTTTAGATTCAATTAGTTATATCGAAAAGCTAACAACAAAATCAAAAACAATTAGCGCTCTTTTTGGCCAGCGAATACAATGGCAACTGACCACGAAGCACGGGCTGACATGTCTCGAGATTACGCTAAAAAAACCGCCACGAAGGCCCCCGCCAAACGCCCCCGCCAAAACACTCGCGGCAACGCCAGAAACAAAGCCCCGACGCAATCACCACGCTGGCTGTGGCTGTTCAGCGGTTTTCTACTCGGCATTTTATCAATGGGCCTGTTGCAACTGTGGCAAACACCCCGGCAGGATATTAGCCACGCCATAGACCAAGTCACCGGCACCACAACCAGTAAAAGTCAGAAACCCCAATTTGATTTTTATACGCAGTTGCGCGATGCCAAATTTATCGTGCCCGATAGCCCGCCCGATAAACAGAGAAAAGCCGACACTAAAAAGGCCCAGAATGACGTCTTTATCTTACAGGCCGGCTCCTTTAAAAATGCCCAGGATGCCGATAGCTTGCGGGTCCGCCTACTGCTGTTAAACCTCAATGCCCAGATCGAAAAAACCCACTCCAGCAAGGGTGGCACCTGGCATCGTGTATTGGTCGGGCCCTTTCAATCCAGCTCAAAGCTGGCCCATGCTCGCTCGACCCTACTACAGAACGGCATTGATAATTTGGTCTTAAAACGCACCAAGAAATAAGCCTCCACCGCACCCATAAAAAAAGCCCCGCTGCTAACAGCGAGGCTTTTTCGAGCCCATCGATGGCTCAGGCCTTATGGCGAGAGAACCCGCAAAGGTTTAACGAATGTCCAAGCCCTTAAACTCGCCTTCAGCGCGCCAATCTTCAAGAATCTGAAAGAACTCTGGAGCGCCACCACCGTATTGGCCGCTGAAAAAGCCGGCACCGTCCTCCTTGCCTTCCTGATTGTAGTAACCGGGAGTACATTCGGCGTAAAAGCGCTTGCCGAGGTTGGCCAGCTTATTGATGATCGCCACCCATTCTTCCTCTGCTTCGAGCGTGGTTTCAACAATGCGGGCATTGTTATCCATGGCGTGTTTTAGCACATAGGCCAGATGCTTTGCCTGCTCGTTGAGGGCATGGGGAATACTGGTGGTAAAGCCGGTCTGCGTCAGGCCCATAGTGAAGACATTGGGGAAGTCATGGCTGTATAAACCGTGGAAGGTGCGCAGGCCCTTACCCCACTTCTTACTAAGGGCGGTGCCATTACGACCGCTCAAGTCATAACCCGATTGCTGGGTAAAATTGCTGCCAACATCAAACCCGGTGGCAAAGATCAGGCAGTCCAGCTCATACTCAACACCATCCACCACCACACCCTGCTCGGTAATACGCTCGACACCTTGGCCCTGGGTGTCGACAAGTGTCACGTTGGGCAGGTTATAGGTGGCCAGATACTGATCGTGAAAACCGGGGCGTTTACAAAACTGACGGTAGTAGGGCTTCAGAGACTCTGCGGTATCGCTGTCTTTAACAATGCTATCGACGCGAGCCCGGACCTGGTTCATTTTTTGGAAGTCGGCAATCTCAAGCGCAGCCGCCACTTCCGATGAACTCATATGAGGGTTGAGCTTGCGCTGTACGGGGCCGGACAGGTTGCGGAAAATCTCGGTCCAGCCGTCGCTCACCAAGTCTTGCTCCTGAAAGCCACCGGCAGTGATAATGTTGAAGTTATCCATACGCTCTTGCTGCCAGCCGGGCTGCAGGGTTTTTGCCCACTCGGTGTCGGTGGGGCGGTTATTGCGCACATCGATGGACGAGGGCGTGCGTTGGAACACATGCAATGACTGGGCAAACTCACCGAGATGGGGGATGCACTGCACGGCTGTGGCGCCGGTACCAATAATACCGACCCGCTTGTCTTTCAGCTTGCTGAGGCCACCCTCGGAGGTGCCGCCGGTATAGTCGTAATCCCAACGGCTGGTGTGGAAGGTGTGGCCCTTGTAGTCGTTGATACCGGGGATGCCGGGCAACTTAGGACGGTTGAGGGGGCCATTCGACATCACCACATAGTGGGCCTTAATCTTGTCACCACGGTTGGTTTCAATCAGCCAACGGGCGCTGTCTTCATGCCACTGCATATGGGTGATTTCGGTTTGCAGACAAGCGTTACTATAGAGATCGTACTTGCGCGCAATAGACTTGGCGTGGGCGAGAATTTCCGGGGCGTGGGAGTATTTTTCCGTGGGTACAAAGTCCAGCTCTTCAAGCAGAGGCAGATAGACATAGGCCTCGACATCGCACTGGGCACCGGGGTAGCGGTTCCAGTACCAGGTGCCACCAAAGTCACTGCCCTTTTCGATCACACGGATGTCCTGCACACCGGCTTCACGCAGGCGAGCACCGGCCAATAGACCGCCAAAACCACCGCCGACGATAACCACTTCAACTTCATCACTGAGGGCTTCGCGGGTGATCTTTTCCTCAACATAGGGGTCGTCGACATACTTCGAGAAGTCTCCAGTAACCGCCTGGTATTGGCCGTCGGCTTCTTTGCGAATGCGCTTATCGCGTTCTTTGCGGTATTTTTCACGTAGGGCATTGGGGTCGAAATCGAGCTCAGACAGGTCAATCGACGCGTGGGTGGTATTACTCATGAGGATACTCCTGATTAAAATATCTTTCCCTCTGGCAGGCGTCTAACTCGCCATGCCGAGGACTGTAAAATATCCGGCCATTGTAACAGTTGATTAAAGGGTCGTAGTCTTTGCCTGTACGCGACACTGAGCGGGCTGACTTGGCCTCGCGTATCAGCTAAGCCAGCTGCGCAAAAGAGCGGCACCCATCAGAGCGCAACAGGCAATAGATTTAACTTTAATTTAAATACCCAATATACTGAAATTAAAGTATTTAATTTATTAAACAGTAATGAGTAAACAATTTTTCGCCACCCCAATAATCGCTTGCCTGCGCGAAACGACGCCTTAGCCATTACTCAAGCATTGCGCCGCCTCACTAGCACCCGGTTTTTTAGCCCTTGCAGTGGTATGGGCAGGTAGGCTTCGGGTATCATCCGCGACCTCTTTAACAAGCCCCAGCCAGCCTTATTAACGCTATGAAAACGATTGATCTACTATCCTGCCCCGAAGCCGTGCTCACCGTCGAACTCAAGAGCATGAAAATCAAAGAACTGGAGCGTCATACTCGCAAGCTCTTACTCAAACTTGGGCTCAAGGATTATGAGGTGGTGATGGGCAAGGTGATTAAAGCCATTGCCAAGCTCGATACCGAGACAAACGATCGCTTTCTTGCCCTGCAAACCCTGGTCAATTCGCTGCTGCCCGAGGGCGAAAAAAACAAGGTCGAGCGCGCTAAAGTGCTTGAGAAGCTAACCATTATCATGATGCTTTTGGTCGCCAAGAAATTTCATCAAATACACACCAAGCAAAGCTGAGCCACAGTACCCAGCGAGTAAAATCGAACATGCCAAGCCTGCAGCCAATCATAGACAGTATTCACCACGGCGCTCAAGTCGCGACCGATGCCCGCCGCCTGTTTCATGGCCGTGGACATTGCCACCCCGGTCTGGAGTTTATTAGCGTCGACTGGTTTTGCCCGGTGTTACTGATCAGTCTCTATAAAGCGCCGCCAGCCGAATGGCTGGCGCAATTGCGCCGCGAAATCACTCAGTTTGAGAATCATCCAGACATTGAGCAGGTTATTCTGCAACACCGCTATCTATCCGGCGCACCAAGTGAAAGCCTCAAAGGCAACTTGCAAGGCGACTATTACGCCGTGGAAAGAGGCCTTAAGTTTCACCTAAACTTTAGGGCCAATCAAAATGTGGGGTTTTTTCTCGACATGGCCCATTGTCGAGACGTGCTGCGAGAACATGTCAAAGGCAAGAGTGTACTCAACCTATTTGCCTACACCTGTGCTTTTTCGGTGGTTGCCGCAGAAGCTGGTGCCGCGAAGGTGGTCAATGTCGATATGGCTAAGGGCGCTCTCAATACCGGTCGAGCAAACCATCAAGTCAATAATATCGACACCCGAGCCGTTTCTTTCCTCGGTCACGATATCTTTAAATCCTGGGGTAAGATCCGCAAATACGGCCCCTACGACATGGTCATTATCGATCCGCCCAGTTTTCAGGCCGGAAGTTTTAATGTTAGAAAGGACTACCAGAAAATAGTTCGCAAATTGCCCGGCTTGCTAAACCCACAAGCACAGGTGATGGCCTGTTTGAACTCACCAGACCTGGGCTTTGCTTTTTTGCGCGAGTTATTTGCCGACGTTAACGGCCTCGTCGAAAAACAGCTGCTGGCGACACCGGCCTCTTTTCCAGAAATCGATGCCGACAAGGGCTTAAAAACCTTACTCTTCGAAACAACCCGCGAGGTATCACGCTAAGTACGCGGGTTGCTGGCTGGCTACCGAGCTGTTAAGTCGATTCGGTTAAAGCCTCCTCGGAAACCACAACGCCATTGCTATCGGCATAAATATAGTCACCCGGGTTAAAGGTTACGCCCCCAAAGGTCACGGGGATATTGAAGTCGCCAATACCGCGCTTCTGGGTTTTCAAGGGAATCGCCGACAGCGCCTGTACGCCAAGATCGAGTTCGGCGATGGTACTGACGTCGCGAATACAACCGTAGACAATCACCCCCTCCCAGCCATTCGCCAGGGCATTCTCGGCGATCATATCGCCCAGCAAGGCCCGGCGCAGTGAACCGCCACCGTCGACCACTAGCACGCGACCGTGACCGGGCGTGGCTAAGTTCTCTTTCACCAGCGAATTGTCTTCAAAACACTTCACCGTGACAATCTCACCAAAAAAAGCTTCGCGGCCACCAAAGTTCGACAGCATCGGCTCAAGGACTCGCACCAGCTCGGGGTTGTCATCACATAGGTCGGGGGTAAGATCGGTCATCTGCTTGCTCCATCAGTACGAAAATCGTTAGGGCCGTGATTATACGCAAAGCCCTACCCGGCTCCGATTAATTCTTCCATAAATACCCTATCCAGGTTCAAGAGCCTATAAAATGCCGCTTCTATTATTTTTGTCGGTAGCCGCCGTAAATGCCCAAGATGATCGTACTGGACTACCCCTTTCGCAGTGACGCTGAAGCTCTCTTCAATGCCGTGCGCGACTTGCCCAGCCCGATATGGTTCGACAGTGGCAAGCCGCGCTCGCTGCAGGGACGCCTAGATATTATTAGCGCCGCCCCGGCGCGTATTCTGGAAACCCGTGGCACCTCAACCCTCATTAGCGACAATGCGGGCAATAGCCAAACCAGTACGACTTGCCCCTTCACGCTGTGCCAGGAGGCAATGGATGATTTCGCCTTAGCGGGTGACAAACTGACGGAGCTACCCTTTGTCGGTGGCCTCGCTGGCTTTTTTGGCTATGGGCTTGGCACGCCATCCACAAGTGAGACAAGCAAGGGACCCACTGATATACCCGACATGCGCCAGGGCTACTACCTTTGGGCGCTGGTGATTAACCAGCAAATCTCTCAGGCCCACCTGGTTTTTCACCCCGCCTGCCCCCCGAGTTTGCGGCGCGATATACAGGCCCGACTCGCCTCCCCGGCACCACTGGCCACAAGTGACTTTTCCCTAAGCTCAGACTTTCTGGCCAGCACGACTCGCAGCGACTATGAAGCCGACGTCGCCAGAGTAAAAGATTACATCAGCGCCGGTGACTGCTATCAGGTCAACTATGCCCAGCATTTTTCAGCCGAGTTTCGGGGCGATCCATGGGCGGCCTATTTACACTTGCGCAAGGCCCTGCCCTCTCCTTTTAGCAGCTTTTTAACTTGGGATGACAAGGCACTATTGTCGCTATCGCCGGAGCGTTTTATCAAAACATCCGGTCGGCAAGTTGAGGCCAAACCCATAAAGGGCACGATTACCCGCGGTATTTCGGTCGAAGAGGATCAGGAGCAGGCCATCGCCCTGATGAACAGCAGCAAGGATAGGGCAGAAAACCTGATGATCGTCGACCTATTGCGCAATGATTTGGGCAAGTCCTGTGTACCGGGCTCCATTCGCGTGCCGAAGCTCTTCAACCTCGAAAGCTTTGCCAATGTCCACCACCTGGTCAGTACCATTACCGGGCGTATACGCGATGATATCGGCGCCCTCGACTTACTGGCCGGCTGTTTTCCCGGCGGTTCGATTACCGGCGCACCGAAGAAGCGGGCGATGGAAATTATCGCCGAGTTAGAAAAGGTGTCACGTACGATTTACTGCGGCAGCATCGGCTATATCAGTGCCAATGGCAGAATGGATACCAATATTGCTATCCGCACCCTGCTCGCCGAAAAGAACAAACTGCACTGCTGGGGCGGGGGGGCGATTGTCAGCGACTCCCAGGCCGACAGTGAATACCTGGAGTCCCTGGCCAAGGTCTCATTGTTAATGGATACATTAGCCAAACTTCAGCAGCCACAACCTTAGAGGTACTAAGCCTGAATTACTTTAAAATCGTTGTTATTTGGCTGGCGTCTTCATTGATATGGGGGTTGATTGGGGTATCTATTAGCCCTGGAATAATGATGTTAATCGTAGCCGCCATTATTGGGCTCTGTGGATCTGCACTGAGTATCATTTGGACAGCAATGGGCTATAAAAGCAGTGTTTTTTTTGCCAGCTATTATCGTATCTTCGGCAAGTATCCTGTTAACTTTTTCAATTTTTCAAAACAATTCGTTAACGCTAAGTGGAAATATTTTTTTAGTTTTATTTATAGTAATTCCAAGCTATCTCATTATTTTTTTCTTGAACAAGAGCCATCATTAGCGGCCGGCTTTTGATAAAGCCGGGGGGTTTCGAGGCAAATTCACCGGCGTTGTAAAGCCTGCGACGGTCATCGGTGGAGGCTATCCTTTTCCTCCACACTTAGTATTAAAAACCTATTTACAAACTCAGCGGCCGCTCACTGGCATCAATAAAGGCCTGCTTCAGGTTCTCATAACCATAGACCGCGGGAAACTGAGGAAACTCGGCAACCACATTGTCGGGCGCCATAAACAAAATGCCCTCGTCCGCTTCGGCCAGCATGGTGGTGTCGTTGTAGGAATCACCGGCGGCAATAATGCGGTAGTAGAGACTCTTCAGTGACAGTACGGCCTGGCGCTTGGGGTTGGCCTGGCGCAATTTATAATCCGTCACGCGGCCGCTTTTTTCATCCACTTCAAGCTGGTGGCAGAGCAGTGTCGGGAAGCCGAGCTGGCGCATCAGCGGTTGGGAAAACTCGTAGAAGGTGTCGGACAAAATGATTACCTGGAAGCGCTCGCGCAGCCAATCGACAAATTCGACGGCACCCTCGAGAGGCTTAAGACGGGCAATCACCGCCTGAATTTCATTCAGACCAAGACCGTGCTCATCGAGTATTCTCAGCCGCTGCTGCATTAGCACATCGTAATCGGGAATATCGCGAGTGGTCGCTTTTAAGGCTTCGATACCGGTTTCTTCGGCGAAGGCAATCCAAATTTCGGGTATCAATACCCCTTCAAGATCAAGGCAGGCTATTTCCACAACAAGGCTCCAATGGCTTAAAAATCTGCGCTACTCTACCAGTTTGGTGACGGGGTGCAAGGGCGTAGTGGCGCTGGCGAACGCCATTTAAGCGATTCACTCTTGGCAAACCGCCGCCCACAAAAAAGGCCCACCTAGCAGCTGTGATTCACTGTTGCCGGGTGGGCCTTACGGTGTCTTAACTACGCTTCAGCGCTAATACTCTGGCAAGTCGAAAGCGGCGAAAAACTTGTCTAAATCGTCCTTCGGGCCGATGCTACAAGCCGCGTCCACTACGTCGCGGTTCAGGTGGGGGGCAAAGCGCTCGATAAAGTCGTACATAAAGCTGCGTAAATAGGTACCGCGCCGAAAACCAACGCTGGTGACACTCGACTTAAACAGGTGTTTGGCTTCGAGGGCAACCAGGTCGCTGTCCTGCACCGGGTCGTAGGCCATGTGAGCGACGATGCCGATGCCCAAACCCAGGCGCACATAGGTTTTAATGACATCGGCGTCGGTTGCCGTAAAGACCACTTTGGGGTCGAGGCCCTTCTGGCGGAAGGCCTCGTCCAGTTTCGAGCGGCCGGTAAAGCCGAACACGTAAGTTACCAAGGGGTGCTGAGCCACCTCTTCGAGTGTCAGCTCAGAAACCTGACAAAGCGGGTGATCTTTCGGCACCAATATGCAGCGATTCCAGCGGTAGCAGGGCATCATCAGTAAGTTATTGAACAGGTCGAGGGCCTCGGTGGCGATGGCGAAGTCAACATCACCATCGGCGGCCAGCTCTGAAATTTGTACCGGGGTGCCCTGGTGCATATGCAACGAGACATCGGGGTAGCGCTCAATAAAAGATCCGATCACCTCGGGTAGGGCGTAGCGGGCCTGGGTATGAGTAGTGGCAATCGACAGGCTGCCCTTATTCGGCGAACTGTACTCCTGGGCCAATTGTTTAATGTTCTCAACCTTACCGAGAATCTGACCGGCAACCTCTAGCACTTCTGCCCCCGCCGTCGTCACGCGAGTCAGGTGCTTGCCGCTGCGAGAAAATATTTCAACACCCAGCTCGTCCTCTAAGAGGCGGATCTGTTTGCTAATTCCCGGCTGAGAGGTGTACAGGCTTTGGGCGGTCGCCGAGACATTGAGATCGTGGCGAGACACCTCCCAGATATAGCGCAATTGCTGTAGTTTCATGGACACGTTCCCTAGACGACTAAGATCTAAAAATATAAATAACTATTCCTTTGAAGCATAGAGTCTTATCGGTAAAGTTGCCAATCAAATAATGTCCTAATTGACGGATTCCCCTTGCCCGACATACTGCTCTACATTCTCTCAGGCGCCGGTGTCGGCCTAGCGATCGGCCTCACCGGTGTCGGCGGCGGCTCACTGATGACCCCCCTGCTGATTCTATTTGGCTTCCCCTACAATGTCGCCATCGGCACCGATCTGCTCTATGCCGCCGCCACTAAGGCCAGCGGTGTTGCCGCCCACAGACGCAAGCAAAGTATTCAGTGGCCGATTGTCGCCTACCTGGCCGCTGGCAGTATTCCGGCATCGCTGCTGACGAGCTTTTTCCTCAACAGCTTCTTTAGCGAGGCCGATGCCTACGAAGATATTCTGACTCGCAGCCTCGGCATTATGTTGATTCTCACCGCCACGGTATTGCTGTTTAAAAAGGTCTTACGTCAGAAGAGCGAATCCCCGCCCGGGCAAGTCGGCCTGTTCTTTCAGGGCCACGCCAAAACGGTGACCCTGCTTAGCGGTATTTTTCTCGGCGTCTTCGTCACCTTGTCTTCCGTCGGCGCCGGAGCTTTTTGTGCCGCCCTACTAATGACCCTCTACCCTCGCCTGCCCGCCCTGCATGTGGTGGGCACCGATATTGCCCACGCTGTGCCGCTTACCCTCATCGCAGGGCTCGGCCATTTATTATTACTGGGCAACGTCGACTTTGTCTTGCTGGCCTGCCTACTAACCGGCTCCCTACCCGCCATTCAGCTGGGCACCCATTTGGCCTCTCGTCTACCCGCTCACTTGCTACAGTCATTACTCGCCTGCATGTTATTGGGCATGGGCCTGCACTTCGCCACTAGCTAAGCACGGCTAACTAGGCTCCGCTAACTAGAGACCGCTAACTCTCTTCGTTGGCGATACCGTGGGGCACATGCCCGGTCGCGACCTTACTACTGGCCGATTCACAGTGACCCTGTTGATCATCAAAAAACACATCGGCGCCATAGGCACGAAGAAACTCGCTTTTATTGAGCCCCCCTAAAAACAACGATTCATCAATGCGAATACCCCACTCGCGCAGGGTGCGCACCACGCGTTCGTGGGCCGGAGCCGAGCGGGCTGTGACCAGCGCCGTACGAATGGGGCCGGTCTCGGGGGGGAACTCCGCCTGTAAGCGCTGCAGGGCCTGTAAGAAATTCTTAAAGGGACCGCCACTGAGAGGGGTTTTGGCCGCGGCTTTTTCACTCTCGGTAAAGGCCGCCAACCCATCTTTCTTGTAAATGCGCTCGGCCTCGTCGGAAAACAACACCGCATCACCATCGAAGGCAAAGCGCAATTCGTCGCCATCATCGCGTGGGGTCTTGCCTGCAGACAGCAGGGTCGCCGCCGCAATGCCGTAGGTCAGTGCATTGCGTACATCCTCGGCATGGGTCGACAAAAACAAGTGGCAACCAAAGGCCGAGACATAGCGGTAGGGGCTTTCGCCACCGCAAAAAGCCGCCCGGGTAATATCCAGGCGATGGTGCTCAATGGAGTTAAAGATACGCAAGCCGGTATCGGCGGAATTGCGCGATAGCAATATCACCTCGACCCGTGGGCTCGCGAATTTCTCATTGATACGCAATAACTTCTGCACCAGAGGAAAGGCATCACCCGGTGCCAAGGGCTCATCTTCGTGTTCGATCTGGTACCGAGAATAGGCCCTTAAGCCCTGCTCTTTAAAAACGCTATCGCTCTCTTTCAGGTCAAATAAAACCCGCGATGAAATGGCGATGACCAGTTTTTCACTGTTATTGTTTAGTTCGTTTGACAAGAGTTTTGTCCTCCTTAGCAAAACCAAAGGGCCGTTTAATGATGGCTTATCGAAACGTCCAATGACGCCGCTTATTCTTCATGCTGGGCCTGTTGCGCAAACCAGGGGATGGTGAGGCGAAAAACGACCGGGCTCAGTAACAGCAGCGCGATTAAATTGGGGATCGCCATCAAGGCGTTGAGTGTATCGGCCAACAACCAGGCAATACCCAAGCCTTTGACGGCGCCAATAAAAACCGCCAGCGTCCACAGGATGCGGTAGGGAATCACCACCCGGACACCGAATAAATATTCGGCGCAGCGCTCGCCATAGTAACTCCAGCCTAAGATGGTGGTGAAGGCAAAGAGCACCAAGGTAACGGCCACAAACTTATCGCCGACGCCGGGAAAAGCAGAGGCAAAGCCCGAGGCTGTCATCGCAGCCGCTTCGGCATCACCGGTCCAAACCCCGGTGAGAATAATCACTAGGCCGGTCATGGTGCAAATCACCAAGGTATCGAGAAAAGTACCCAGCATCGCAATACTGCCCTGGCGCACCGGGCTATCCGTTTCCGCCGCGGCATGGGCTATGGGTGCACTGCCGAGCCCCGCTTCATTTGAAAACACACCCCTGGCAACACCCATGCGTATTGCCAGCATCACCGCGGCTCCGGCAAACCCCCCTTCAGCCGCAACCGGATTAAAGGCACTGTGCACTATCAATTCCAGTGCGGCGGGAATTTCGCCAAGGTGCTGGGCGATAACGCCGATGCAGCCCAGTAAATAGGCAATACCCATCAGCGGTACCAGGGTCGAGGCCACGCGAGCAATCGACCTGACACCACCCAGTAGAACAATGCCCACTAACACCGACATCACCGCGCCTGAAACCCAAACCGGCACCTGAAAAGTACTGTGCATCACCCGTGCAACTTCGCTGGCCTGCACCGTATTGCCAATGCCAAAACCTGCCAACATCCCGAACAAGGCAAATAAGGTGGCGAGCCACAACCAACGCTGTGAGAGACCATTTTTAATGTAATACATCGGGCCTCCAACCTTGCGCCCCCTCGCATCGGTCTCCCGATAGTGGACGGCCAGCACCGCCTCGGCGTATTTTGTCGCCATACCTAGCAGGGCCGTACACCACATCCAAAACAAGGCACCCGGCCCGCCGATGCCAATGGCCGTCGCCACCCCGGCAATATTGCCGGTGCCCACGGTAGCCGATAGTGAGGTCATCAATGCCGCAAAGGGGCTAATGTCACCCTCTCCTCGCGCCCTGCCCCCCTTGAACAGCTGCGCAAAGGCAAAGCCAAGCTTTCGCAAGGGCAATAGGCGTAGGCCCACCATTAAAAAGAGGCCGGTACTGAGGATGAAAAACAGCATTGCCGGCCCCCAGACAAAACCGTTGAGGGTACTTAATAGATTTTCAATTGATGGCATTATTATTGTTGGCTCGCATGGAGTTCTTATTGAAAGGTAGCGCTCATTTAGTGCTAATCATTTAAAGCATTATTTAAAAAGAAAGCTGTTCACGCTGGGCGAACAGACCGAATAAACCACCGGTGTGGACAAATACAATATCGTCTGACTGCTCGAAATAACCCTGCTCTATAAGCTCCAACATACCGTGGAAAGCTTTGCCGGTATAAACCGGGTCGAGCAACAAACCTTCAAGAGCCGCTACTCGTTTAATCGCGGCAAATACCTCGGGGCCGGCTTGAGAATAGCCAGGGCCAATAAAATCGTCATTGACCTGTACCGACACATTGGCGGGCAGAGCGGCAATGTCGTAACGCATTTGCCAATGGTCGATATCGGCCATCACCTTGCGCTGAAAATAAGCGGCGTTATCGCACACCGCAATACCCAGTACCTGAGAGTCGAGCTGATATAGCGCACAGCCCAGGCTCAAGCCCGCCTGCGTACCGCCTGAACCCGAGGCATGGACAATGTGTGTCGGCGCAATATCAGTGTGTTTAAAATCGTCGATAAGCTCTTCAACACAGCGGATATAGCCCCAAATACCGGTGCCATCGCTGGCGCCGGTGGGTATCAAATAGGCTTTGCGGCCCTGAGCCGCATAGTGTTGAGACCAGTGTTCAAACAACGCCTGCTGGCGAGCTTGGAATTCGGCCTTGGTATAAATAGAGATGGTGGCACCGCAAAGGTAATCAAGAAATAAATTGCCATCGGGAGCGCGCGTTTGCACGGTGCTCTCGCCACAGCCGTCGTCTCCAGACTCGTCATTCCTAAGAAGGAGATGAACCTTAAGTCCCAAACGGGCGCCGAGAATGGCGGTGGCGCGACAGTGATTCGATTGCACACCGCCGCAGGTAATTAGCGTATCGCAACCCTGGGCCAAGGCTCGCGCCAAGGTGAATTCGAGCTTGCGAATTTTATTACCACTGAGGGCGCAATCGGTCAGATCATCCCGCTTGACCCAGATGCGCGGCCCCGAAAACTGAGCGGACAAACGATCTAAAGGCTGAAGTGGCGTTGGCAACTGGGCCAGCGCCAGGCTCTCGGGATATTGAATATCGGGGTCAGCAATCATTGTTGCTCGTCCTTGGCCAAAAAATGCCTATGACCATAGCATAGAGCGGGTCACCAGCATGGCCGAAACTATGGGGGGCAAAACACATGCCCTGCCCCCAAGCTAGCCGACCTTAGATCGCCTTGATGGTGCCTTTTGGCAAGACCGCATGAATGGCATTGCGCTGGAATTTAAGCTCGACCTTATCGGACACTTCGAGTACTAAATAGTCACCGTCGAGCTTGTTGATTTTGCCGATAATACCGCTGTTGGTAACAATTTCATCGCCCTTTGAAATACTCGTCACCAGCTCTCGGTGCTCTTTCTGCTTTTTGCGCTGGGGGCGAATGATCATAAAATACATAAACACAAACAGGCCGGCGAACATTGCCATGGTGATTAGCGGATCGGGTTCACCGGCAGCGGGTGCCGCCGCGTGGGCTGAAGATATAAAAAATGACATGATCTAAGCTCCTAAAGCTAGTTTGTTTAAACGACTAATTAAAATTGTAACGATGACTTACCTATCGCGACTCAATCGGCGAGATTTTCTTTCAGCCACTGCTGTACATCGTCGTGATGGGTTTTGGTCTTTACTTTGGCGATGACATGCTTGAGGCGCCCGTTTTTACCGATAATAAAGGTGGTGCGTTTAAGACCCATGTATTCCTTGCCAAAGGTTTTTTTCATACCCCAAACACCGTATTTATCGGCCAGGACGTGGTCTTCATCGGATAACAAATCAAAGTTCAATGACTGCTTCTCTTCGAAACGCAGTAAGCGCGCAACGGCATCGGGGCTAACCGCTAGCACCACCGTATCGAGCTTGGCAAACTCGGCTTTACTATCGCGAATACCACAGGCCTGGACATTACAGCCAGGGGTCATGGCCTTGGGGTAAAAATATAAAACAACATTTTTACTGTCGCGAAAATCTTTCAAGGTAACGGTTTCGTCACGCTGATTTTGCAAGGTAAATACCGGCGCTAAATTACCAATTTTGGGCAGTGACATGATGACCTCCTCTTTGACAGTTCAATTTTTATTTTTTATCTCTGTGCGACACTAAAAATCAGCTAAAAAAAGAGCGCCTCTACGGCGCCCTTTTTTATGCCGCTGTGCAAAGACTCACTTAGGGCAGTAAGTGCTGTACCGCGTCGCGCTCTTCCGTTAATTCCTGCTCGGTAGCCTGCATTTTGCCACGGGAGAAGTCATTGATTTCGAGACCCTGAACAATACTCCAGTCGCCGTCTTTACAAACACAAGGGAAGGAGTAAATCAGGCCTTCGGTAATGCCGTAGCTACCGTCGCTGTAAATACCCATGCTCGCCCAATCGCCTTCGGCAGTGCCGAGAGCCCAGGTACGCATATGGGAGATCGCTGCGTTGGCAGCCGATGCGGCACTAGAGGCACCGCGAGCGGCAATAATCGCTGCGCCGCGCTGCTGAACGGTAGGAATAAAGTCAGCTTCGTACCAGTCTTGCTCAACCAGATCAATGGCGGTTTTGCCATTCACTTTGGCGTGGTGCAGATCGGGGTACTGAGTCGCTGAATGGTTGCCCCAAATCGTCATGTTGGTGACGTCATTAATGGTGGTACCCGTCTTGTCAGCGATCTGCGACATGGCGCGATTGTGATCAAGACGTGTCATAGCAGTGAACTGACGCGGGTTGATCGACGGCGCATTGCGCTGGGCGATCAAAGCGTTGGTGTTAGCGGGGTTACCAACAACCAGCACTTTGATGTCGCGGCTGGCATTGGCATCAATCGCCTTGCCCTGAGCCGAGAAGATAGCGGCGTTGGCTTCGAGTAGATCTTTACGCTCCATGCCCGGGCCACGGGGACGTGCGCCGACCAGCAAGGCGTAGTCGGTGTCTTTGAAAGCAACATTCGCGTCGTCTGTCTGTACGATGCCAGCCAGCAGTGGGAAGGCGCAATCGTCGAGCTCCATCGCCACACCTTTCAGTGCTTCGAGGGCAGGTGTGATTTCCAACAGCTGCAAGATAACCGGCTGATCTGTACCGAGCATTTGGCCAGCGGCAATACGAAATAAGAGGGAGTAACTAATTTGGCCAGCGGCGCCGGTAACAGTAACGCGAACAGGTGCTTTCACAGGAAATCTCCGTAGTCATTCATTAAGAGGTGTTTTCGAGGCGCGAATTATACGGCAAACGGCTGGAAGTTCACGCTTCTATTTTCAGTCGCCTTAAGTGGGTAGCGCCAAGCGAGCCAGGAAGTGAGGATAGTTCCCATAACGGAGTGACCTCCACCGCAGGGCGGACACGGTACAGTGTCAAGGGGCAAAATGAATACGACACAGGCATAGCCAAAGAGGCTTCCGGGGATATTGCCCCAGGCAGGCTCAACGAGCCAACAGTAGCTGGGGCAAGGTAGGAAGCCATAGCCGCCGGCGTGCTAGCGTTTATGGGCTAGGGTGTGCCGCAGATAAAAGAGGCGGGGGGGGGGGCTGGATGACCACAGAAGACAGGGTTATAAGGCTTGCCCTCGGCTTGCCACTTGTTGCCGCAATATTCAAGCCCCCTTTCAAGACGTCTACGTACTCAGGTGTCCAGCCCTCCGTGTGATGGCTCCGATTTTGTTGACAAGAACAATTTCCGCCATTTTTTAAAAGAAATCGAGCACCTGACTTTATCTTGATTATTATTAAGTTAGAACCATGAAAGCAGAATCCCACATCGTAGTACGATGATAAGCACCTCCAGCACTCGGTGACAATCGGCCAAGTTACGATACGCGATACCATCAAAGGGCTTGAACCCATAATGTCGACACTAGAGATCACCAGAGACCTAGCCCTCTCAATTACAGCATCCTTACCTATAGGGGTGTGCTTGGCGGCCTATAACGGTGAAATAGTCTATGCAAACCCCAAAGCCGAGGATATATTTGGCTTCGACATCGGCGAACTAAGCGGCCACTTGATTGAAGACCTAATCCCTGGAACTCATCGCAAGTCTCATAGGCTATTGCGAGAAAACTATACACTCAGCCCAACAAATATTGCCATGAGTGGCGGGCGAGTATTGAGCGGATTAAAAAAGAACGGGGTAGAGGTTTGCCTTCAAATTGGCCTAACGCCTCTGTCTGACAAATACATACTAATATCCCTTATTGAATCGACCAATGAAATTATCAAACCTTCCAGTTCTAATGACCCATTAACGGGCTTGCCTAATCGTAAACTGTTCGACGAACATGCTGAAAGATTGCGCAAGCTAGCGATACGAAATAAGAAAAGAATATCGATTGCATTTATTGACTTAGATAACTTCAAGTCTGTTAATGACCAATTTGGCCATCAAATTGGAGATGTACTTATTTGCAAAATTTCTCGTCTGCTAAAAAGCAATGTGCGAGAGAGCGATATTCTCGCGCGTGTTGGCGGCGATGAATTTATAATTTGTCTATACGATATGAAAAACCCTGGCATTTAAAACAAACGTTAACTCAGCTGATCAGCCAGATAGCCTCTGTAAGAGATATTGAGGGGAACTCGATTGTTATTGGCGCTAGCATTGGCGCCACCATTACTCGCAAGCCCGAAATCGTAACGATTAGTAATATGGTTAACATGGCAGACAAACTAATGTACAAGGCAAAAAAAACGGGTAAGGGTATCGTTATTGTTAACGAAATAGATACCGGGGTTTAACAAGTCGTGGATTCAATCCTGACAGTGACACAGAATTATTTACCGGCTCAATTATTTACCAGCTCATAAATCACGGGGTTTGCCATTACTGCGCATAGCGTAGTAATGGCAGCCATAAAAACCACCTATCCGAGACTGTAATTAAAACTGTGTAACTGTCTATCATTAATCCCTAATGGGAAGGATAGACAGCCATGAACAAAGAAGACCTCGAAGCCTTTGCTCTCGAAGCAGTAAAAACCTT
>MAAT01000065.1 GCA_002162815.1 Gammaproteobacteria bacterium 53_120_T64
ATCTTGCCGGCATTGGTCATTGACGCCGACACGGGGTCGGTCGCCATAAACACCATACCGAAGGCAAAACCACCGACCACTAAATGCCAGTGCCAGGGCATGGCAAACATCGGATTATCGGAATCGATCATATTGAAGATGGTCGACACCGCAAACATACCGAGCATCACGCCGAGCATAATGCGCCAGGAGGCGATACGGGCGATCAACAGCAATGCACCACCGATGAAGATAGCCAAGGTGGACACCTCACCGACTGAGCCCGGAATGCGACCAATAAAGGCGTCCATCCAGGTCATCTGGGTTTGCAGTGCCGCCATACCGTCGCTGGCGATAACCGATAGCGCCGTGGCACCGGTAAAGCCATCGACTGCCGTCCACACCGCATCACCCGACATCGCTGCGGGGTAGGCAAAGAACACAAAGGCACGGCCGGTCAGCGCCGGATTGAGGAAGTTCTTACCGGTTCCACCGAAGATTTCCTTACCGATCACCACACCGAAGCTAATACCCAGTGCAACCATCCACAGGGGCAGGTCGGGCGGACTAATCAGCGCGTAGAGAATGGAGGTAACAAAGAAGCCTTCGTTAATTTCATGGCCGCGCACCACGGAGAAGAGCACTTCCCAGAAGCCACCGACGATGAAGGTCACCATATAGATCGGCACAAAAAAGGCCGCGCCATAGATAAAGCAGTCCCAGATGCTGCTGGGATCATGGCCGGCAAACATACCAATCAACACACCGTGCCAATCGGCCACTTCGCCGCCGCCCATTGCCGCCATGGCGGTATTGGCCTGAAAGCCCAGGTTGTACATGCCGTAAAACATCGCGGGAAAGGCCGCCAACCAAACGGTGATCATCACCCGTTTCAGGTCGATGCCATCGCGCACATGGGAACCTGTTTTGGTGACGCTGGAGGGTGAATAAAAAATCGTATCGGCCGCCTCGTAGAGGGCATACCACTTTTCGTACTTACCGCCCTTTTCAAAATGCGGTTCAATCGTGTCTAGAAGTTTTCTCAAACCCATGGCCTAACCCTCCTTCTCAATGCGCGCCAAATTGTCGCGCAAAATGGGGCCGTATTCATATTTACCCACACACACGTAGGTGCACAGCGCCAGGTCTTCTTCATCGAGCTCAAGACAACCTAACTTTTGGGCCATTTCAGTGTCACCCACCACCAGTGCACGTAAGAGCTGGGTGGCTAAAATATCGAGCGGCATAATGTTTTCGTAATTGCCCAGGGGCACCATCGCCCGCTCGCTGCCATTGGTACTGGCATTCATATTGAACAATTTACCTTTTGCCAAACTGGAAAGATAAATCGGCAAGGACGAGTGCAGGTTGGGGCCCGGCGACATGTATTTCATGAAAATACGCTCCGCGCCCTCTTCCAGCACCGATACTTGGTTGTGGAAGCGACCGATAAACGCCAATGCGCCACTGGCCCTACTACCCGACAATACCGAACCAGAAACGACGCGATTAACCCCGTCTTTACAGGTGCCCGCCAAGACTTCGCCGAGATCGGCGCCGAGTCGAGTGCGCAATAATTTAGGCTCTTTCACCTGAGGACCGGCCAGAGCAACAACCCGCTCAACTGGCAAGCGCCCCGTGGTGAACAATTGGCCGAAGGCGACTACATCCTGATAACCGATGATCCAAACTTGCTTAGCATCGCTAACCGGATCAATAAAGTGGACATGCGTGCCCGCCAAACCGGCCGGATGGGGCCCAGAAAACGCATGCTGGGTGACGCCCGCCGCCGTGGGGATAGTCGCACCCGGCGCTGTACAAAGGTTGACGGCACCTTCGGTCAAGCGTGTCAGCAGGGTTAATCCATTGCTGAACGCCTCTTCCTGCCCGGCAAGAATCTGCGCTGGATCGCCCGCCAGCGGATTGGTATCCATTGCCGTGACGAAGATCGAATTCGGCACGGCATCAATAGCGGGTGCCTTGGAATAGGGTCGCGTGCGCAGCGCCGTCCAGAGGCCCGAGGCCAGTAGATTGTCAACGACTACCGCTCGCTCTAGGCTCGCGAGCTCAGCACTTTTGTAACTGGCGAAAGATTCAGCTTCATCGCCATCAAGCTCAATAACGACCGACAACAACACCCTGCGCTCACCGCGGTTAATGGCCTTAACCACACCGGCACCGGGAGAGGTGTATTGCACACCGGAATTCTTTTTATCGCTAAACAGAGCCTGGCCCAGCTTCACCCGCTCACCTTCACGCACCAACATCGTTGGCTTCATGCCCACATAGTCGGGGCCCAGCAAAGCGACTTGACTGACATTGGGGGCATCGTGAATGGTTTGTTGGGGCGCGCCAGAAATAGGCAGGTCTAATCCTCGACGGATCTTGATCATAGAAAGCGCTCTCACAGTTAACATAATATTTTGTCCCACACGGAAAAGCGCCTGCTCTACAAAACCTAAAAGCAAGCGCCGTATCTCGAGGGGACATACCGGCCACCGCACAAAAACGCGCAATTAGCTGGCACAATCGGGCGGAAATTATAAAGAGGTCAGCACCTTTTTACCAGAGCGAAGGCTACTTACCAGCCTTTGGTACCGACCCGGCCAACTAATGCGCCGATGGAAACATTGGCCAGCGCACGCCCGCCATTTGCTCTAGACAACGCAGTACCTGGCAGCTATAGCCAAATTCATTGTCGTACCAGCAGTACAGCACGCAGTTATCGCCGTCGACAATGGTGGCCTGGGAATCAAAAATACAGGCGTGGCGATCACCGACAAAGTCCGTCGATACCGCTTCGCTGGAAATCGTATAGCCGATTTGCTGCTGTAATGGCGAGAACAGCGCACTGCTACGCATAAATTCGTTCAGCTCTTCGCGCGTGGTCTCGCGACCCAAACGCAGATTGAGGATGGCCATTGAGACATTGGGCGTGGGCACGCGAATCGCGTTACCGGTCAACTTACCTTCAAGCTGAGGGATGGCTTTCGACACTGCCTTAGCGGCACCGGTTTCCGTCAACACCATATTCAAGGCTGCACTGCGCCCGCGTCGAGCACCGGAATGGTAGTTATCGATTAAATTTTGATCGTTGGTATAGGCGTGAACGGTCTCAACGTGACCGCGCTCAACACCGTACTCATCGAGCAGTGCGCTCAGCACCGGTACAATGGCATTGGTGGTACAAGAGGCCGCCGAAACAATCTTGCTATCGGCCGTAATCTCGTTATCGTTAACGCCGTAAACAATGTTCGGGATATCGCCCTTGCCCGGTGCGGTTAACATCACTTTGCTAACGCCCTTGCACCCAAGGTGCTGACCAAGGCCCTCCTCATCACGCCAAACACCGGTATTGTCGATAACGATGGCATTGTTAATGCCGTAGTCGGTGTAATCAACTTCGCTCGGCGAGCTGGCATAGATCACCTGAATTTCATTGCCGTTACAAATCAGCTTATTCTCTTCTTCGATGACACGAATGGTGCCTTTAAAGGAGCCGTGCACAGAGTCGCGGCGCAGCAAGCTAGCGCGAGTAACCAAATCGTTATCGCTCTTGCCCTTGCGCACAACAATCGCGCGCAGACGCAGCAAGTCGCCGCCACCGGCCTTTTCGATCAACAAGCGTGCTACCAGACGACCGATACGGCCAAAACCGTAGAGCACTACGTCTTGCGGCTCGGGCAGCGGCTTCTGGTTTTTAGCAATCAGTGAACTCATTTCTTCGCCGAGGAAAGCATTGGGGTCGCGCCCCGCGCCCTTCTCCTGATAAGTCACTGTCAATTTGCCGATATCAATATGTGCTGGGCCAATACCCATTTCGACCAGCGCGGTAATCATTGGGAAGGTTTCAAACTCCGACAATTCATTCTGTTCGATCTGACGCACAAAGCGATGCGCCTTCATCAAGTCGGTCACCGACAGGTTCACCATGTTGCGCCCATACATGTACAGGGAAACACTGTTTTCACGGTAGAGCTTGCCGATCAGAGGAATCATTGCCTCTGCCAGCGCTTCGCGCTCTTTCCAGTCTTTGAAAAAATCAGTCGGTTGCGGTCTGTTCACGTTATCTCACCTGTGTTCGGGAAGTTGCTTGGATGGGTTGGGTTGGGTTGGGCATCGCATTGAGAACCCACTGTTTAAAAAATCCACAGCGTATAAATTGGGCCGCTATTATCGTGATTCACCTGCCCGAGTGCAACGGGCCTAGAGGGGGAAAAAGGCCAAAGCGGCCACATTTTGCGCCGTTCTGTTAATCACCCGTTCATTTTGCAGGGCCACCACCCTCGCCATCATGTCTTGGCTGGCGATCAACTTGCCAAATAGCCGTTCAAAGCTTAAGTTCACGGGCTCACCGGGCAAGCTATTGGTGAGCAATAAAGGCCTGCCGTTGCCACCCGCGCGAGCCAGCCGCCAGATCAAGATTTCGACATTTCGAGCACTGTCGTAGAGTTTCTGCTGGTCGAGCTGATCAAACATAAAAAACTCATCTTTATAGGCATAGGACTGACGAAGCATGCCATTGAGTCCTGTCATCGTCGCCATCACTCGGTCACCCCGATAACCCGGCGCCAGAGCCAACTCCAACACCTCGGCGCCCCTCACCGCGAGCAGCCCTGTCTCGGGCATAGGGCTTGGTCGCGAGAATAACTGCTGCAGTCGCTGCTCAACGCTGTAACCCGGGCTGTGCCGCAACTGCTCGGGATTGCGCTTGTACAACTTCAGCGTCAGCTCACGCATCAGGCTTTGGCTTTGCCGGTAGTGCAAATCGGCCACCAAGTCGATATCGCTTTTCAGTAGGTTTTGCGGGCGGAAGTGTAAATCGCCACAGGCCACCACGCCCAGGCAAAGAAATAAGCCACCGACAATACCCGCAGATCTTAAACGCCTGACAATACAAACAAGCCAGCTCGCCGCCACTACAAGCACCTCAGACACATCACCGCGCACCCTCATAGGACTCGCTCCTGTCACGCAAATTTACATTCATTATTGCACGTCATAATATGACGCCTCGCGAGCGCGCCGGTACAATAGTACCGCTATCGCCATCCCATTTTTATTAGCTCCCTGTGAATGATTGCCAATGTCTGACTCTGAATTCTCTACCCCGGCCGCCAATAAGGCCGGCGACCGACGCCACTGGGGCCAGCTCTACGGTGCCGCTAAATCTCTGGCCATTATGTCGGCGGCAAAAAAGCACGACGGTTTAACCCTCGTGCTCACGGAGTCGGCCAAGGCCGCCGCCGCCCTGGAGCAGGAATTACAGTTTTTTAGCGACGCGGCACAGCTACCGGTGCTTCACCTGCCCGACTGGGAGACCCTACCCTACGATTTATTCTCCCCCCACCAGGATATTATTTCCGAGCGCCTGCAAACCCTGCACTTGCTGCCCGAGATAAAACGCGGCGTATTAGTCGTGCCTGCCTCCACCGCCATGCACCGGCTACCCCCGGCCAGTTACATCGCCGGCAATAGCTTTGTTTACAAGGTTGGCGAAAAACTCGATATCGACGCCCTGCGCCAACAGTTTCAACGCGCCGGCTACCACTGTGTCGATACGGTGTATGAACACGGCGAGTACGCGGTGCGCGGCGCCTTGATCGATGTCTTTCCGATGGGCTCAAAGCACCCCTTTCGTATCGACCTCTTCGATGATGAAATCGAAACCCTGCGCAGCTTCGATGCCGAGAGCCAGCTGACACTGGAAAAAACCAATAGCATCGCCCTACTACCGGCCAAAGAATTCCCGCAAACCGATGCCGGCACCAAACGCTTCCTCGACAACTGGCACCTGCAATTCGACGTCGACCCGCGCCAATGCACCCTTTATCAGAACATTCGCAGCGGCAACACACCCAGCGGTATCGAGTATTACCTACCGCTGTTTTTCGAGCACACCGCCACCCTCTTCGAACACCTGCCCGCCAATACGCTGTTGCTTGCCGACAGCGAGATTAACGCCGCCGCCAGTAGTTTTTGGCATGAAGCCAGCGACCGCTACGAGTCCTACGGTGTCGACCCCACGCGACCACTACTGAAGCCCAGCCAGCTGTTTATGCCCGTTGACGAGCTGTTCGGCGCCATCGGCAAACTCGCGCGCACCGACATTCAATACCCGAGCCTCGAGGCGTCCAGTGCCCACCATAATTTTGCCACCCAGCTGCTGCCAGACCTCAGTATCGACAGTAAAGCCAGCCAGCCTCTCGATAAACTCGATAATTTTCTTATCGAGACCGAAGCCCGAACCCTGTTCTGCGCCGAGTCGCCCGGGCGCCGCGAAGTACTGCTGGAGCTACTCAGCGGCATTGGCGTAACACCCGTCGCCGTCGATTCATGGCAGGCCTTTTGCGACCAAAAAACGTCGATTTGCATTACCGTCTACCCCCTCGAGCGCGGCCTGCAGCTGGACACACCCGCGGTTAATTTAATCAGTGAAAGCGAATTATTTGGCCAACAAATTTTACAGCGTCGCCGCCGCACTCGCCAGAAAGAGGGCGCCGAGCAAATTGTTAAGAACCTCACCGAACTGCAAATCGGTGCACCCGTGGTCCATATCGACCACGGCGTCGGTCGCTATGCCGGCTTAACCACTATGGAGATGGACGGCGAGCCCCTGGAGTTTCTCGAATTACACTACGCCAACGAGGCCAAGCTCTACGTGCCCGTGGCCAACCTGCACTTAATCAGCCGTTACAGCGGTGGCGATGCCGACTCCGCACCACTGCATATTCTCGGCAGCGAGCGCTGGCAAAAGGCCAAAGAAAAAGCCGCCAAACAAATTCGCGACACCGCCGCCGAGCTACTTAATATTTACGCCCGCCGCGAGGCCCGCGAAGGCTTTAACTACGAAATGTCGGCCGATGACTACCGCACCTTTTCCGCCGAATTCCCCTTTGAGGAAACCCCCGATCAGCTCGACGCCATCGAGGCTGTGTGCGCCGACATGACCGGCCCCCAACCCATGGACAGACTGGTTTGCGGCGATGTCGGCTTTGGTAAAACCGAAGTTGCCATGCGCGCCGCCTTTATTGCCGTTAGCAACAATAAGCAGATCATCATACTGGTGCCGACCACTCTCCTCGCCCAACAGCACTACGACAATTTCAATGACCGTTTCGCCAACTGGCCGGTCAATATTGAGGTTATTTCTCGCTTTAAAACCAGTAAAGAACACGATGCCGTGTTCGAAAAAACCGCCAGCGGCGACATCGACATTCTTATCGGCACCCATAAATTACTCAACAGCAAAATCAAATACCGCGACCTCGGCTTGCTGGTTATCGATGAAGAACACCGTTTTGGGGTTAATCAAAAAGAAAAACTGAAATCGATGCGCAGCGAGGTCGACATTCTCACCCTCACCGCCACACCCATCCCCCGCACACTCAATATGGCCATGGGCGGCATTCGCGACCTGTCGATTATCGCCACGCCACCGGCGCGCCGCCTGTCGGTGAAAACCTTTGTTCATCAAAACGAAAGCCGCGTGGTGCGCGAGGCGATACTGCGCGAGGTGCTGCGCGGCGGACAGGTTTACTACCTGCACAACGAGGTAAAAAGTATCGAACGCATGGCCAGTGAATTACAGGCCATGCTGCCCGAGGCACGCATCGATATCGCCCACGGGCAAATGCGCGAGCGCGATCTGGAAAAGGTGATGGCCGATTTCTACCATCAGCGCTGCAATATTTTAGTTTGCACCACGATTATTGAAACCGGTATCGATGTACCCAGCGCCAACACCATTATTATCGACAGGGCCGACAAACTCGGCCTCGCCCAGCTCCACCAATTGCGCGGCCGGGTCGGACGCTCCCACCACCAGGCCTATGCCTATTTGCTAACACCCGACCCCAAACAAATGAGTACCGATGCCCATAAGCGCCTCGAGGCCATTAGCGCCGCCGACCAACTCGGCTCCGGCTTTACCCTCGCCACCCACGATTTAGAGATACGCGGTGCCGGCGAATTGCTCGGCGACGGCCAAAGTGGGCACATACACAGTATTGGCTTCTCTCTGTACATGGATTTACTCGAGCGCGCCGTAGACGCCATTCGCCAGGGTAAAACCCCGGATATCGACAGCGCCCTCAACCCCGTGGTCGACGTGAATCTGAATATTCCGGCGCTTATTCCCGACGATTATTTGCCCGACATTCACACCCGACTGATCCTCTATAAACGCATCGGCAGCACTGAAAACGCCGCACAGCTGCGCGAATTACAGGTCGAGATGATCGACCGCTTTGGCCTCCTGCCCGACCCGGTAAAAAACCTGTTCCGCGTCACCAGCTTGCGTCACCGCGCCGAACAACTGGGTATCGTTAAATTACAGGCCGGTGCCGGTGGCGGCACGGTCGAATTTGGCAAGGAAACCGCCGTCGAGCCAATCACCATCGTGACGCTGGTGCAACAGCAAAGTGATATCTTCCGCCTGCAGGGTGCGACACAATTGCGCTATAACATCGCCATGCACAGTGCCGAAGAGCGCTTGCAAAACTGTGAAGAATTGCTCGAACTACTCGCCCCTCGACAGGAACAGGTTGCCTGATGAATCTACCGACAAAATTTCTGATGCTAGCAACACTGCCTCTGCTGTGCTTGCTGGCCAACCTCGGCCACGCCAGTAACGACGAGACCGGCGTACAACCTCCGCAAAAGTGGTATCGGGTGGAAGTGATTATTTTCGCGCAGAAAGATGTCTTCGGCGACGAAATCAGCAGCCGCGATATCGCGATGAGCTATCCGCAAAGGCTCATCGACCTCGACGACAATCACGCCGGCTTTATCGCTCTAGCGACGAGTGAGCAAGAGCTCGGCCCGGATGCCTACTCCCTCGCCCGCACCGGTGTTTACCAAATCCTCTTCCATAAAGCCTGGCGCCAACCCGGTCTAAAGCCGCACCAAGCGCCATGGGTCAACATCGAGGTAACTAAGAAAAACACCGCCCTCAACGGCAGCCTGCGCGTCTACCTGTCCAGCTATCTGCATATGGAAAGTAATATCTGGCAAGTCACCTATGCCACAGGGCCTAAGTCGGCAAAACAACCTCTCCTCGATGACGCCGCATTATTGGAGGAAGGTGTATTACAAGGCTCGGTTGCGCTGTCGGTACTACCGACACCCTGGCCGCAACCACCTGTCTCGCCTCTGACAACTTCAAATGACATTCTGGTAGAGCACGCACTCAAGCCAGTAAACCCAGAGCCAGCCCTCTTACAGCCGGCACCGAGAGACATCGAGGAAATTATCCTCCTGAAGCAGGCCCGCCGCCTAAAACTCAATAAACTGCATTATTTCGATCACCCTAAAATGGGTATATTACTTAAGGTATCTCGTAGCCAGCCCGCTGTGATTACCCCTGCGATTGAGCCCCTCGTTGTATCGCCATCCAAGCCTGGCGCTGAACCTAGACTTGAATCTGCGCCTCAGCCCGATTCCGATTCCGTGTCTAAGCCTGACGCTGAAACCGACGCGGGCGAAAAGGCCATCACAGAAGAGTCGCCCTTTGGCGGCAATCCAGCCCTCTACTGAGCAGCAAACAACGCAGCGATAAACAATCGTTAGCCTTGGCTTTACCCCCCAACCCCGCACTTTTCGCCAACCTAACACCAGAGAGGGGCGAGAAATAACTCACCCCTATAACGAAACCACCAGGATCACCATGGAAGCAAGAATTGAAAAAGCCTTGTACGCAGCTCGCTGGGTACTCGCCCCCCTATATCTCGGTTTAAGTTTAGCCCTCGCCCTACTCACCCTTAAGTTTTTCCAGGAAGTGCTGCATTTCTTTCCCTTGATATTCAGCACCACGGAGTCCGATCTAGTATTGGTTATCCTCTCCCTCGTTGACCTCTCCCTCGTCGGTGGACTGGTGGTAATGGTGATGCTCAGTGGCTACGAAAACTTCGTCTCACGTATCAATATCGACGACGGCGATGAAAAACTATCCTGGCTGGGCAAGCTGGATGCTGGCTCTCTCAAGCAAAAAGTGGCGGCATCGATCATCGCCATATCCTCCATTCATTTACTGCAAAAATTTATGAACGCGGAAAAGGTCGATAATGAGAAATTGATGTGGTACGTAATTATTCACCTAACCTTTGTGCTTTCTGCCATTGGCATGGCCTGGGTCGATAGAATGAATAAGCAGCCGTAAGCTAGATTATCGCGCCCAATGACACAACATTAGCAACCAGGCCTGTGGCCAAGAATATTGGCGGGCCCGGCGTTATTGACCGGTTAATTTTTTAGTGAATTGCACTTTGTTGTGCAAACATCCGTTTAATCTGGGCCCCAATATGCAGAGAGAACAGGGCCCAAATGGTAGACAGCGGTGTTCTCAAAAAAAGGAGCAGGGACAACGAATGTTTTAGTGGTTTTCGGTTTTAGTGGCTTTCTCGCTAAAACCTATTACCCCCCCGTCACCGGCGGAAAAAAGGCCACTTCATCGCCCGCCGTTAAAACACAGTCATCGTCACTAATCACTTGATTCACCGCGACTAGCACCTCCTGCTCGGCAAACATCAGCTGCCAGCGCCCGCCTTTTGCGGCCAGTTGTTTTTTTAATTGGCCAACGCTGATGCCTTCAGACAGAGTGAATTCGAGGGACTCCAATTCGAGCATTTCACGCAGCTGGGCAAAAAACAGTATTTTAATCACGCTGGATCCTCAGCTTTATACTCATCACTGCGCTGCCAGGGGCCGGTTTTACCACCCTCTTTCGTTAAGACGCGAATGCCGTCGATAGTCATGCCGGGGTCGACGGCTTTACACATATCAAACAAGGTCAGCGCGGCAACAGATACTGCGGTGAGGGCCTCCATTTCAACGCCGGTTTTACCATCGAGCTTGCATAAAGACACAATGCGTATGCGCCCGTGCTCGAGCTGCACCTCAAAGTCGACCTGCACTTTTGACAGCAATAAGGTGTGGCACAGGGGGATTAACTCGGGGCAGCGTTTAGCCCCCTGAATACCGGCGATGCGCGCCACCGCCAGCACATCACCCTTGGCGTGACCGCCCTCTTGTATCAGCGCCAGAGTCTCGGCGCGCATACAGACATAGCCCTCGGCCACGGCAATGCGAGTGGTGATCGCCTTACCACTAACGTCGACCATAGCCGCTTCGCCGGCCTGGTTAATATGGCTTAATTCGTTCATAACTGGCCTTTCATTGTTCGCTGAGTATTGCTGTCTAAAGCGCGCCGATAGTTAAGCGTCGCGACTACCGCAATCAACACCACTACTGGCTTTTAATTGCGCGACAAAGTTACAGGGCCGATGGCTGGCATCGAGCTGCTGGGCGATAATGCCGTCCCAGGCCGTGCGACAGGCATTGGTCGAGCCGGGCATGCAAAACACCAGAGTACCATTGGACAAGCCCGCCAGTGCACGCGACTGCACGGTAGACGTGCCGATATCTTGATAGGAAATCTGGCGAAACAACTCACCGTAGCCGTCGATCGTGACATCAAAAAGTGGCTCAACCGCCTGGGGCGTAGAGTCACGACCGGTAAAGCCGGTGCCGCCGGTAATCAGCACGACCTGTATATCACCCGAGGCAATCCACTGGGCCACCAGGGCGCGGATCTGATAGAGCTCGTCTTTGAGAATCACCTTCGCACCGAGCTGATGACCGGCGGCCAGTAGGCTATCAACCAAGTACTTACCTGAGCTATCGCTGTCTTCATCGCGACTATCAGACACCGTTAATACCGCTATTTTCAATACCTGGAAATTTTCCGCATAATTCTTTGCCATCTAATAATCCGCCTTATCTGTATTGAGTGACTTTGCCCCGAAGCGTCATTAACCGCCGAGCATGGCCAGATGGCTGGTGCCACCGGTGTTACCGTCCTGTAGATAGTGGCTAACTTCTTTGTCATTCAACTGCGTTTGCATGTAGGTAATTAATTCATCTTTTTGATCTTCGCGCTGCAGTAGTTGGCGCAAGTCGATGCCCTTCTCAGAAAACAGGCAGAGGTGAAGCTTGCCCGTGGCGCTAATGCGCAGGCGGTTACAGCTGGCGCAAAAGTCCTTGCTGTAGGGCATAATCAAACCAATGCGCCCCTGATAGTCGGGATGATCAAATTCTTGGGCCGGGCCCGCGTCTTTCGAGCGCAGCGCCTGCTTCCAACCCTCGCCTAACAGGCGCTGCTTAATACTCTCGCCAGAGACATGATTGCGCTGGTAAAACTCCTCATTGTCGCCGGTCTGCATCAATTCAATAAAACGCAGGGTCAGTGGTTTGTGCTTGACCCAGGCCAAGAACTGATCGATTTGATTACCGTTGTAGGTGCGCATCATCACCACGTTAACCTTGATGGAGTCCAGCCCTAAGGCAGACGCGCGATCTAGACCGTCGAGTAATTCCTGCAAACGATGGTGGCCGGTAATGGCCTGAAATATTGAGGGGTCGAGACTATCGATACTCAAATTGAGACCGTCGAGGCCGGCCTCGACCCAGCTTTCGATGCGCTCAGGCAATTTATAACCGTTGGTAGTGATCACCACCTTTTCAATACCCGGAGTTTGCTTAACGGCAGCAATAATCTCGGGCAGGTCGCTGCGCACCGAGGGCTCGCCCCCGGTAATGCGAATTTTGCGGGTACCCGCCTCGGCAAAAGCAGCCGCGATATTGCGAATTTCATCCAGACGCAAAAAACCACCGCTCTTGCGACCACTATCGCCTTGATAGCCATCGGGTAAGCAGTAATCGCAGCTGAAGTTGCAAACGTCGGTAACAGACAGGCGTAAGTAACGGAACTCGCGCCCGAAGTAGTCATGTAACATCTCAAACACCTTTCCAATGTCGGGAGGACAGAAGGTTTCCCTGCTATCCCTCTGAATCGTCTACCCACCAACACCAAACAGCGTTGAGCAAGGGCAGCATTCACGGCGCCGGGTTCATACTCACCACACAGTTAATCCGGTAGCGAAGCGTAGAACCCCGGAGCTCGGAGTTTGTTAGTAATCAATTTTAGGCCCAATAGGCCTAACTGACAGCTTAACACAGCAGATACCTAGAGGCTGTCTAAAGCAGGGGCTAGGCTTTTTGAAGGCCCTCGCTCAAGGCTTGGCGAAACTGTGAATAGGCTGGCAGCCTAGGCACCACTATCATCGGTAGACGTATCTTTATCTTCAGCGAGAGGACTTTGATCACCTGAGCTCTCTTCAGTTACCGCAGCGGCTTTTTTCAAGCGCTTCTCTTCCTTCTTCTTCTTCTTCGCAAGCTCTTTCTGTCGTTTTTCAAATGAGTAATTTGTCTTTGCCATTAGAACACTTCTGCATTAATCGAAAGGCAGATAATACTCGAATTAAACATATGGCGCTGTGGTTAGTGGTGTTGATCTTGCTGCCGTATCGCCGACGAAAGCTTTCGGCGTAGAGACTTGGTGCCAACGCCGGAGGATATCGGCTTGTTTATGCGCCTTATTATTGCGGGCCTAGCACGCAAATAACCCTAGGCTCGGCGCACAGAACACTTTTGAGGGAGGAATGCTCTGGTTGAGTGAACCGGACACTTTAATAAGAGACAATACCTGTCAATTACTGGAGTGTCATCATGGGACAGAAACGCAGTTACAAGCGCTACCCAAAAGAGTTTAAAGAAGAGGCTGTAGCCTTGATTCGTGATCAAGGTTATTCCGTGCCTGAGGCCGCTAAATCACTCGGTGTGGCGAGTAACCTGTTAAGCCTGCTATAGCAGCGGCGAGACCCTGCTCAAAGCCGAGTGTAATGACAACCCCTACTCGGAGGCCCTGTTTAAGACCCTAAAATACCGCCCGGATTGGCCATCATCAGGGTTTAAAGGTCTCGAAGGGGCACGAGGCCGAGTGGAGACAATCGTCGACTGGTACAACGAAGAGCGCAAGAACAGAAAACTCGACTTTGTCACACCCACCGAGCGCCATCGGCGACAGGATGGTGCCACCCTATCAAAGCGCCGGCAGGTACGAGAAAGCACAGCGGCCAGAGCGCTGGTCTGGATCAGTCAGAAATTGCACACCGATCGGCGTGGTGATGTTAAACCCCGATAAATCCCGATAAACCCGCAAATATTGAGGTAAATCCTTTGGGTATAACGTTGAGAAACAGTGGCAACCACCTTGAAAGACACCGACTGCCTATAGCATTTGCTAACAATAGCTTCTGGGTTTAGGCGACAGGAATTTTTAGACTAACTGTAAATTCCCATTTTAAGAAGAATAGACACCTCAGGTTTGCAGGCAGTTACTTTACACTCAAAATTGCTTGTTAACCTCATCTTCAAGATAGTGAATGAGATCGATAAACTCCGCTTCACATTGGGGGTTAATCTCAACTAAAAGACGATGGGCTTCGAGCACACTGCGCCGCGCTTCCTCTTCATCACAATTGTCACAGGGCAGCTCTTCAAGACCGCCCTCGACGCCACTCGCTGTCGAGGGCTGGTCGATAATACTGAAAATCTCGTCAAGAGACATCGACTCTAGAGTCCTCAAAATACCGGGATTGTCGCAGAATAAAAGTGGCGCAACACCAAAAAGCCGCTTGCTAGAAAGCGCCAACTTCGTCAACAAACCCAGGGTCGTACTATCGACACCCTCGGTTTCAAGTAAATCTACCAACACATTTTTGACATTGCGATTAGTAAATATCCGCTCGACATAGTGATTTAATGAAGCGCACAGAGTGACTCTGACATCGCCATTCATTTTGATGAGATAGTTACCGTCGGTCTCACCGACAAAAATTTGCCCCTTATTCATGATGCCTACTTACCATCATTATCGAAACGTCATCCTGCGCCTTGTCAATTTTATCGATGCCCAATTCCCGGCAGAGCACATCGTGGCCACCCTCGACACCAACACGCCCACAGGCGGCCAGTATTGCCTGCTCTCTCTCCATCATTGAGCCACCCTCAACACAGTCCAACAAGCCATCTGAGACCACAGCCAAGGTGAAATTGTCCGGTAATTGTATTTCCTCAATGGGCCATACAGCATCTTCAAAAAGGCCAACCGGCTTGCCCTTGCCGGGTAAAAACTCGACGTTGTCCTTAGTGATTAATATCGGCAAAGGCAGCTGCGCACCAATAACATAGCGCAATAGGTGGCGCTCGGTATCGATAGAGCCGGCAAAAACCGTCAAGTGCTTGTCGAGATTCAAGGCCATAATTTGGCGATTGACATGCTCTATCAAACCCTCGGGAGCATTGAGCAAGGCTCGTGGATCTCCCTCGCTAATGTGCCGCCGGATAATCTGGCGAATAATATAGCTCAGCATAATAGTGACGAAGGCGGACGAAGCACCATGCCCCGATACATCGGCCACATAAAAAAGAATAAAACGATCGAAGGCCACGGAGTAGCCGACAAAATCACCACTGAGAAAAAGTGAGGGTACGATATGGTGGGAAACGCTGTATTCGCCCTGAGTAATAGGGCCCGGCGGTAAAAGACTGAGCTGTACCTGGCGACCCGCCATTTGGTCCATACGCAGAATATTCAGGCTTTCCTGTAACTCCTTGTTGGCCCGTTCCAGCTGGCCACGAAAGCCCAGATTTTGCTGGTACAAATCCTTAAAGTCGCCAGCTCGAGCAATGGCTCGGAACAGCTCCTCTCTATCAAAGGGTTCAATTAATACGTCGATGGCGCCGCGACGAAAACTCACAGCGATATCTTCAGGGGTAGGCTTGGCGAAAATAACAATAACGGCGAGGCCGGAATCTCGGCAGCGCTGGGCAAATTGTTCGTCGATATCACTTGCCTGCTCTTCGGCCAAGACATCGAGTAGCATCAATACCGGAAGGAAGTCGGGTATGGCAAGCAGAGACTCATCCCGGCTTGCCACGCAGTGCACCTGCCAGTCACTCGACTGCAGATCTTCCAGCCAGCGCTCTCTGCGCTCAACATTGGCTGAAACAATTAAGGCGCGACCTATTGACACTACTACACCTCGTTACCAGCCAGCTACGCTGGCTACTGAATACTGGCTAATTATAGTCGTCATCACCAAAATCATCTTCAACTTCGCCATCATTGACCAAAAAACGTCGGCGCTGTAAATACACATCTTTGATAAAGGTATATCTATCACCCTTTATCAGCTGTTCAGCCTCGAGTAAGCTTGCTCGGATGGCTACTGTCTTAACCCCATAGAGCTGATTGCGAGTCGGTACGTGGTCGACTTCAGCAATCGGGTTGAAGACACTGTCGAGCAATAGCCCCGGGGCATCTCTCAAGGTGCTGGGCCCCAAAAAGGGTAAGACCAGATAAGCTCCCTCACCGGCCCCCCAAACAGCAAAGGTTTGTCCAAAATCCTCACCGTCAGATTTTTCCAGACCAGCATGGCGTGCAACGTCAAAAAAACCGGCAATCCCCAGTGTTGAATTAATCAACAAACGCCCACCGTCATTACCCGCCTGGCCAATTTTACCCTGCAGTACATCATTGACAATATTAAGCACCTCACCGAGATTGCCAAACATCCGCGAAACACCGCCTTCAACAAAGTCGGGGGTAACAAAACGATAGCCCCTAGCCACTGGCTTCAGGACCCAGCGATCAGCAGTATCGTTGAAAGTAAACATTGCCCGGTTATAGCCCTCAAAGGGATCCGAGTCCAGCGCATCGGCAATCGCTACCGTGGGCGTTAGCATAGCTATTAGCAAGAATCGCTTGATGACACCCATTTTTCGAAATACCCCTTCCATTGCTATGTGTACCTTTTTGGCAGTGGCTGATTCTAGTCCAACTTGATGCGGGATGATAGCCACAATTTTTCCCATAATTCACTCTAGCAACACGCATAAAAAAGCCCCGCTATTGCGAGGCTACACCTATCTAAACGGATCAACTAACATCAGCAGTCACTTTCTTTACCTTGTGTAAAAAAACTCCCTGCTCATAACCAAGGTATTGGCCTCAATCGGCACAGGTAAATTCATAGTGCAGATAGTAGTCGGCGGCATTGGGCGTACTCCACTGTCTATCCAGCTGCCAACCGAGGGGACAATAGGCCGCCATTTGCTGGTGCAAGGAAACCCAGGCATCTTGTGGAGAGCTGAGGCGATAACTACTGCGAATAATAAAGCGGGTTCCCGGCAGATGAACGGGCGCTGCCATCATGACGGAACTTGAGCCATCGCGCTGTTGTCGATCAAACCTTGTAAGAGCAATGGCCTTGCGGCTCATAAACTGTTGGCGAGATCGCTCATCGTAGAGCACTACCGCTTCGTCATCGCAGTCGATGATATTATCGACAAAGTTCATATCATCTGCAGCGTCAACACTTGCCTCGCAATCAGGCTCCCCTTTAGGCCCTTGCGTCCCCTCACTATCCGCCAGCAGATTGAAGGGAAAGACGGCACAAAACAACAAGAATGCGGCTACAAACACTTTCATATAGATGAACCCTTTATCGACGGCTAAAATGGCCGAGGGCTTGCAAGCCCCGGCCATAGGAAAAAAACAAAAGACTAGACCTCAAGGGCTAAACTTAAAATTTGTGCTCGAGACCGACGCCGATCCAGTCTTGATCATCCTGACTAGCGCTTTCATCAAGCTTGGTATAGAAAGCAAAGAGCTTGGTTTTTTTACCCAACTTCTTATCGACACCCAATGACATCATATCGGCATCCCTACCCGACTCATCGTCCTCCGACTCGGTATATTGAGCCTTAAGTGTGCAACCATTGCCCGCCTTCCACTTGGCGCTGACATGCCAGCTATCTTCATCGAGCTTTACCCCGTTTGCGGCGCTGTCGCCCTCTTCGGCAGTTTGCCATAGCGCCCCCAATGTCACGGAGCCAAGGGGAATCTGGCCAACGACACGAACGATGTTGAGGTATTCCTTACCAAGTCCCTGGCTAGCACTACCCGACTTCACATTCTCATCCAGCGCTAAGGCCATATATAGGCCATCGGAGTCATATTGCGCCAGTGCGGAATAGCTATCAAAAAAGCCGTCTTGCTCGTCATCTCCACGATCTTCACCGAAAATTGTCGCGATCGAGGCAGAGAAACCATTAAAGTTGGGCGTCGTGTAGTTAAGGATATTGGCGGCGCGGGTTTCACCCGCCATCACATGCTTGATATCACCTTCGAGATCATTGAAGAGATCAATTTTTTTCTGTGCCAATTTTGTTGGGCTGTCGTGCTTACCGCCCCAGATAGTACCGAAATCACCCTTTAAGCCAGCGATAATATTGCGCTGCTCAAAGGTATCCCCCCCCTTACTACTACTGCTTTTACCATCATCCCAATAGGACTCATATTCGGCCTTAAAAATGACATACAGAGACTCCGTCAGTTTTGTTTTGCCCTTGACACCGATACGTGAGGCATTGCTGTTTAATTCCATTTGCTGATCGTTGCCATTGTCATCGCTAACAACACTAATATTTACCTTACCGTAAACGCTGCCATCGATTGGGCCAATGGCGTAGGCAGAAACAGGCAGTGTCAGAGTCGCTGCAACAGCTGCGGCCAAAGTAGTATTTCTCATTGTAGTCCCCTCTTAAATTGGACAATAACGCTAGTAATAGAGGTCTTAGCCTCTGCTTTGAACTGGGCGTATTGTGGGAACTTACTGTGACAGGGCGCTTACTTTTTTATGGCAGTTTAATGACGCGGGTACTAAACCCGGTAAAGGATGGAGAGCTCCAGCAACTGCTGGATAATGCCTTCACCCATGGCGACAAGAACGTCCGGCTCGGGGTGAGCCAACTCGCCGGCCACTTGTAGCAAGGCATCGCGGGCACTGTGCTGGCCATCTTCCAGTAATTGCAGCAGCCGCATGGTCACTGCATTGCTGGCAAAAAAATGTATCGCCTCATCCTCGCCACGATAAACAATCAACGAGGTCGGCTCGCCTGGCGCTTCTAAGGGCTGATAGTCGGAACTAATTTTATGTACCGGATATGTGTAATTTAGACGCCAGGCAAGGGGTGAAATCACCAGATTACTGTCGAGTAAAGGCATAGAACGATCAACATTGGCACTTGGTTCAGGCAGTTTTTCTGGGGAAACATCCAGTGCCAGCTCCACCCACTCGTAATGGGCCAGCTCAATGAGAAAAGGAAATTCATCCCCGAAGTGTGCACTACCCGACTGCAGGTAAAGCAAAAATTCTTGGCTGATTTCAAGAAAATAAGGTGTGTGACAACGGTGGTCTTTGACAAAGCCTCGCACCAACTGATGCCAGTCTGAGTCGGTCATTAAACTGCGTATGACCGGGAAACCGCTGTTTAAAAAAGACTCGATATTGTTATAGATAAGCTCGCGATAAATCGCCATGCGGCGGTCTTCAATACCCTCTGGGGGCGGGTTGACGAGCGGGTCACGCAAATGTGCGGCAAAGGCCAGCTGAGCCGACTGAAAGGGCTTATTAGCGCCAGTGCCGCAATTTTCATCCAAGTTAGCCACCATTAGCGGTTTTAAACCTGAAGCTCAAATTTCTGGCTACCCAGTACCTTATTCGCTACAGCGATTGCCGCACTTTGCCGGGTTTTTATTGTCGCCACTTCGGCGAGCAATTCATTGAGGGGCGGCAAATTAAAATCCCGCTCCAACAAGGTTGGAAAAACACCAAAACGTTGGTAGGCACTATCGAGCAAATGCCAAACAGGGTCTATCACATCCGCACCATGAGTATCGACCAATAAATCTTCGGCTTCGACAAAGTGTCCAGCAATATGCCCGTAGGCAATTCTATCACCGGGTAAGGCCGCCAGAAAATCTTCCGCGTCGTAACCGTGATTAATACTATTAACGTAAATATTATTCACATCCAGTAGCAACTCACAATCGGCCTCTTCAAGCACCGCGCAAATAAAGTCAATTTCGCTCAATTCCTGCTGTGGAGCCGCGTAATAGGAAACATTTTCAATCGCCAGAGGCTGTTCTAAAAAGTCCTGCACTTGGCGAATGCGCTTGGCCACATACTTCACCGAATCGCCGGTAAAGGGAATCGGCAACAAGTCATAGAGATGGCCGTCGTCACTACAGTAACTCAAGTGTTCGGAATAGCAGCGCACCTGATGCTCGCGTATAAATCGTTTAATATTTTTCAGCAGCTCCCAATCGAGTTCAGTGGGGCCAGCTATCGAAAGGGACAAGCCGTGGCATAACAAGGGGTAGCGTTCAGTGTATTCACGCAACTGGCGACCAAAACGCCCCCCTACATTAATCCAGTTTTCAGGGGCGACTTCCATAAAGTCGACGCTGTCGTCGACACCAGAAAGCGCCTCTAACAGGCTGCGCCGTAAGCCCAGCCCTGCCCCTGTCACCGAATATGGTTTAGTCATCGGGGCTTAAGATTTACCGCCGCATTTGCCTTCACCACATTTACCTTCGGCTTTGGCTTTACCCTTGCTTTCACCGCATTTACCTTCGCCGCACTTACCTTCAGCTTTAGCTTTAGTTTTGGCTTCACCACATTTACCTTCGCCGCATTTGCCTTCAGTTTTAGCTTTGGCCTTACCTTCGCCACACTTACCTTCACCGCATTTTCCTTCGGCGTGTTTGCCTGCCACTTCATAACCACTACTCAGCTCACTCAGCTGAAAGGGGTTACTCGCTGCAGAGGCAACGGGTGAAAGCGCAACAGATACCATAAATGCTGCACCAACTGCTGCCGCTAAAGGTTTAATTGTTTGTTTAGCCATGTGTAAATCTCCTAGATATACTGTTTGAACAATATTGGTAACAACATTGAAGTTTATTCAGCCCGCTCCGGTCTCGTTACAAGCTGCAATATATGACCGGGCTTCGAGCACTTAGTTTCCGCAACGCGGAAATTTCCTCACAACGATGAAAACCGGCTGCCATAAAACACTAAGCTGTTAGCACTTAAACAGCCACTACCCCGCTAGCTGTTATGCTGCGCCGCCTTCACTTTCGCCAACTGTTTTTGCAGACGCTTAGCCGATACTGGGGCAATGGTTTTCAATTGTTGTGCAAAGCAAGATACACGATATTCTTCAATCATGTAGCGGAAAGCTTCCAGTTCATCGAGAATACTTTCGGAGTACTCTTCGGCATCTGACTGCAGTGTTTGCCACTGCTGCCAAAAGCCGGCCATTTCAGCCATCAAACCACTATCTTTTGCACCCTCGCCAAGACGCTTTTCCATGCGTATCAAGGCCGCCTGGGTGTAGCGCGGAAACTGGCGTAGCCAGCGCATCGAGGTATGCAGAACAAAGTCAGGCGCGTACAGAGCCGCCAGTTGCGCTTGTACATCTTGCACCACTTCAGGAAAGCGCGACCCATGCTCCCCGATCAGTCCATAAAGCGCTTTTAAATTCACCGCTTGCTTAAGCAGCAAGGATTCCAGCTCATTGGCTATGGTGACAATGTTCGGTTTGCCCTGTTTGATACAAGCCGCGAAACTTGGCTGATCACGCGGTATCGCCTGCCCCTCAAAACAGGCGATACGAAAGGCCGCAAAAATAATATCTTCACACAGTGTTTTTCGATCCGGCAAGCGGGCAGCTTTTAATTGTAGATCTTGACCCTTGAAGAGGGACTTGCGCAAATACTTCGCAGAACTCACATTTTCAAGGATGGCTAGGCGCACCAGAGCGGCTCTGGTTTTATTCTTAGCCAACTCCGGCGTGTCATACATACGCAGTGACACGCTGTCACTGTCATCGTTGAGCGCTGGATAGGCTCGAATTTCGTGCTTATCTTTTTTGATAACGCTCAATTCTGGTAACTCACCAAAATCCCATTGTGTGAGCCCCAACTTCTCCAACCCTGCGCTGCTATCGCCCTGGCGAATAGTGGCCTGCACCCTATCCCGGTATTGGCTTTTCAGTAGCTCCAGGTCACGCACGCTCTCAAGTAACTTGCCCTGCTCATCGAAAAGCCGAAAGTTCATTCGATAATAAGCTTCGAGTTTCTCGGGCGCCCAGCAATCGCTGGGTACATCGACACCACTGAGGCGTTTTAATTGCTTCGCCAAACCCTCATGTAAGGGGCGATTATCCGCTGTCAGCAGTGGCAATACCTTGTCGACAAAAGACGGCACCGGCACAAAGTGCTTGCGCCACTGCTTCGGTAAACCCTTCATCAGTGCGATGCATTTTTCGCGCAATAGGCCCGGTACCAGCCAATCAAAACGATAACGCGGCACTTGGTTGAGATGCTCGATCGACAGATCGACGCTAACCCCATCTTGCTCATTGCCGGGTTCGAACAGGTAGTGCAACTGATAATCATGGCCGGCCCAGCTCAGGCTTTTGGGGAACTGCGCCTCTTCGCTCTCTAATGGCTGGTTTTGCGTCAGCAATTCACGATTGACGTAGAGAAGTTGCGGCTCGCTCTGCTCCACCCCCTTGCGCCAGCGCTCAAAACTGGCGAGGCCAACGACTTCGGCCGGTAGCAGCTCATCATAAAAAGCCTGCAAAGCCGACTCATCGGCGAGAATATCGCGCCGCCGTAGGCGATCCTCGAGCTCGTGCAGATCACTGAGAATGGCCGTATTGTGGGCAAAAAAGGCGACCTTTTTATTGCTGCTGCCGCGCCGCCCCCCGGAACGACTGTTACCGTACAGCCCTTCTACTAGCGCCGATTGAATAAACACTTGTCGTGCCTGTTTAGCATCGATCTTGCCAAATTCAACCTTCTGACGCTCGACGATGGTCAAACCATAGAGGCTTTGTTTTTCGTAGGCCATCACCTGCCCACGGGCCGCATGATAGTGGGCCTCGCTGTGGCTTTTTTTCACCAAGTGAGCGGCCAGTTGCGGCAACCACTCCTCATTAAAACTGGCACAGTGATGGGCAAAAAGTCGCGTCGTTTCAAGTAACTCAATAGCCATCACCCATTTCGGTGGTTTCTTCGCCAGACCGGAACCGGGGAACACATGGAACTTGCGATTGCGGGTGCCTAGATATTCCCGACTCTCGTGACGAAAACCAATATGGCTAAGCAGGCCGGTTAACAGTGCCTTGTGGATACTATCGGTGTCGGCCGCTTGTTTCTTATATTCAAGGCCAAGATCGCGACAGGAGGTGTGTAGCTGATGATGCAGGTCACGCCACTCGACCATACGCAAATAAGAGACAAAGGATTTTTTGCAGTATTTGGCAAATTGATTGCGCGTCAAGGCCTGGCGTTGCTCTTCAAAGTGCTGCCAGAGATTTAAAATGCTTATAAAATCGGAATCTTTATCGAGCCACTGGCGATGCTTTTCATCCGCCGCCTGACGCTTATCCGCAGGGCGCTCGCGGGGATCCTGAATGCTCAGCATGGCAACGATAATTAGCACTTCGCGCAAGCTGCCCTGCTCTGCCCCCGCCAGCAGCATTCGACCCATGCGCGGGTCAACGGGAAACTGCGATAGAGGCTTGCCCGTGGACGTTAATCGTTCCTGGCCATCGACGGCATCCAGCTCTTTTAACAATAAGAAGCCATCGTTAATTAAACGGCTATCGGGCGGCTCAATAAAAGGAAAGTCTCGCACTGAGCCAATGCCGAGGCGCATCATCTGCAAGATAACCGCCGCCAAATTGGTGCGGACAATTTCCGGGTCGGTAAATTCGGGACGCTGTAGATAATCCTGTTCGCTATAGAGGCGTACGCAAACGCCTTCACTGACCCGACCACAGCGGCCCGAACGCTGATTGGCACTGGCCTGAGACACCGCCTCAATGGGCAGGCGCTGCACCTTGGTGCGATAACTGTAGCGGCTGATACGGGCATAACCGCTGTCAATAACATAGCGAATGCCGGGCACGGTTAGCGAGGTTTCGGCGACATTGGTAGCCAGCACCACCCTCGTTCCCCGATGGGCTTTAAAGACTTTCGTCTGCTCGGCAAGGCTTAAACGGGCATACAGTGGCAGCACGTCGAGATGGGGAAAATCCCGCTGGCGTATTTCTTTGGCCGCTTCACGGATTTCCCGCTCACCACTGAGAAAGACCAATACATCACCTCGCTGAGGCAAGCGCAGTAATTCTTCAAGGGTATTGGCAATACCACTGGCCAGCTCTTCGTCTTCCTGTAAGGGCCGGTAATTAATTTCAACCGGCCAGGTGCGACCGGAAACCTCGATCACCGGCGCATCATTAAAATGCTTAGAGAAGCGTTCAACGTCGATAGTGGCCGAGGTAATAATGACCTTTAAATCGGGACGTTTGGGCAATAACTGTTTCAGGTAGCCGAGCAGAAAGTCAATATTCAGGCTGCGCTCATGGGCCTCATCGATAATCAGGGTGTCGTAACGATTGAGCAAACGGTCGTGCTGAATCTCAGCCAGCAAAATACCGTCGGTCATGAGTTTGACCAGGGTATTGTCGTTGCTGTGATCCTGGAAACGCACCTGATAGCCCACCAACTCACCGAGTGGTGTATTCACTTCTTCGGCAATGCGCTGGGCCACGGTGCGTGCGGCAATACGCCGGGGCTGGGTATGGCCAATGAGACCCTGAATGCCCCGCCCCATCTCCAGGCATATTTTCGGTAGTTGCGTGGTTTTGCCCGAGCCGGTTTCACCGGCAATAATCACCAATTGGTTAGCGGCAATGGCATCGCGTATTTCTTCGCGACGGGCACTGACCGGCAAGGCTTCGGGGAAACTCAACGGTGAAAGCAGTTGGCTGCGCGCTTCTACCAGCGCTGCAGAGGCCAGCACCTTTGTCTCCAGGCGCTGCAAATCACGATCGACCAGCTTACCCTTGCGGCGACGCTGTTCAATATTCTTTAATTGGCGAGAAAAGCGAAAGCGATCCCGGCTCATGCACCCGCGGATCGCTTTGCGCAGCGTCTTTTCGTCGACGCCAGTTTGATCTACATCTGTACTACTATTTGTCTCTGTCACTTGGTCAGTAATGCCATACCCTCTTCGAGGCCACCCAGTGTTAAGGGGAACATGCGGTTGTCGACCAACTGCCGGACGCGTTGGATCGAGGGAGTATGCTCCCAATAGTCCTCACGCACGGGGTTTAACCAGATAACCCGGTCCCAGGAGTCGGTGATACGGT
>MAAT01000070.1 GCA_002162815.1 Gammaproteobacteria bacterium 53_120_T64
CCGCTGGGCCGAGCGTCGCAATGTTTGCGTTAAGTACATAAATTCCCCAATATTTAAACAGTGATCATTGTTATCCGAGTTCACCTGGCAAGTAGCCAAACGGACAGCCATAGACAACCACATATTCTAGGCTATATCCCATATCGAACACCACAGAAGCCAGTACCGAGCAGTCGTGCTTTCGGGCTTCACCAGCTTCACCGCGTCCACTACACTCACTGTCACTATAATTACCCGCAAGGTCAAAGCCACAATGAGTTCCCCAACACAAGCTACAAGTAATTTCGACCTCTCTGGAAAAGTTGCCTTAATTACCGGTTCCACCGCCTACATTGGTCGGCGCCACGGTGGTGGTCAATGGCCGCAACAAAGAAGCGGGGGCAGAGGTTCTTGCAGAAATTACGCAAGCCGGTGGCTCAGCTATTTTTGAACAAGCCGATCTGACTCAGGCCGATGCCATGGTGCAGATGGCCGACCGGATCGTCGAGCGCCTGGGTAAGATTGATATTTTGGTCGCCAGTGGTGCCGGTGCCAGTCAGGACTCCCTGCCCTTTCGCCTGTTTCAGGAAATGAGCACCGACGACCTCGATTACTACATCAAAACCCACTGGCTGACCCGCGCCTATGCCCTGAAAGCCGTGACTCCGCATATGACCAAGGCCGGTGGCGGCAAGGTGGTACTAGTGGGCACCGATGCCGGACGCATCGCCACGGTTGGCGAGTCGATGATCGGCGGTTCCACCGCTGGCATGATGCAGATGTCTCGAGCCCTGGCACGGGAACTGGGTCGCGATAAAATTCGTATCAACGCGGTGTCGATGAGTTTTATTTCTGACGCCATCCCGCGCTGGGGACAAAGTTCAGAGCCCCTTCAGGACGAAAAAGATGCCGAGGGCAATCACAAAAAAGGCATGCTCGATAAATTAAAGAAGCGCATGATTTTTGATGTGCAATGTGAAGACATCGCCGAGACCATTGCCTTTTTTGCCAGCCCTGCATCCGATGCTATTACTGGACAAACTCTTAGTGTTAATGGCGGATTGTCAACACCGGGCTAATAGTGCTAGGCTCCTCGCCCCTTAATTGCCCGCTGGCCCTCAGCGCTGCAACCGGCTATATACAGGATAAATGATCAAACCCAAACACACCGGCATAAAGATAGCGCTGATAAGCATGTTATTGCTTATCGGGCATCTGGGTGTGTTTACTCATTCTCTCGAGCATCTTTCCCACGCCCAGGAGCAATCCTGCCAAATATTTTTGCAGTGTGAGAAACTCGACGATGGTTTAATTTCTCACGATCTACAATTAAGCTCTCTTAGCAGTCGTTTTCGACCTTCCGCTCGCTTGCTATGGGTTTTCTCAAGCCCCACAGTCGTTCCCTACCTTTCACGCGCCCCTCCTTTTTCTTCGTAAAAAACAACGTTTTTTAACCGCCACAGTGCTTAGGCCTGATGGCGAACGTTTTTCGTGTACGGGAGAAATACGCATGGGTAAGTCTTTATTGATGGCTGTAATTACAGTCACCTTGTTCAACTCAAGTCTGGTCTTCGCCAGCAGTGAAACCGACGCTATACAGCAACAACTGGATGCCATTAAAAAGGAATACGGGCAGGCCATCAAGGCCCTGGAAGATCGTTTATTAAAAGCAGAGAAAGGCGCACAAGTGGCCAATGATCAAGCCCAAAAGCTTGCGCTACAACTCGAACAAAGCAACACTGCACGCACCTCATCTTCAGCGCAAAATAGTTTCAACCCTGCCATTAGCCTCATTCTTGACGGGCGTTTTGCCAGTTTCGACAATAACCCTGAAGATTATGAGTTGCCGGGCTTTGCCCTGGGTAATGAAGCAGGCTTAAGGGAAAAGGGCTTGTCGATAGGCCATAGTGAACTCACTATGAGCGCCAATATTGATGATCAATTTTTTGGTCAAATGACACTGGCTTTTGATGAGCACGACGGTGAAACCGAAACCGAGTTAGAAGAAGCCTTTATTCAAACCCTCGGGCTGGGCAATGGCTTTACCCTAAAAGCCGGTCGTTTCTTTTCAGAGATTGGTTACCTTAACCAGCAACATGGACACGCATGGGATTTTTCCGATGCACCCTTAATTTATCGAGGGCTGTTCGGCGATCAGTTAATCGATGACGGTGTGCAAATGACCTGGCTTGCCCCCACCGATACCTTTTTACAGCTGGGTGCGGAGTTATTCGGTGGCAGTCGCTTTCCTGCCGGTGGCACAACAAGTGGTATCGGCGCCTGGACGGCATTCGCCGATATTGGGGGTGATATCGGTATAGAACACAGTTGGCAATTAGGTGTAAGCCATTGGCGCTCAGACAACATCAAAGACCGGAAGAGTGGTGGGCATGCCCATGGCACTGGTGAAGCAGAGACACCTTCATTTAGTGGTGACAGCAAAATTAGCGCCCTCGACCTGGTCTACAAATGGGCCCCCAAGGGCAATCCAAACAATCAGAATTTCAAATTTCAGTTTGAGTATTTTGACCGTGACGAGGACGGTGAGGTGCTCATGCTCAATAGCGGCCCGCCTCTGGAAACGACACTTTATGACGGCGATCAAAAAGGCTGGTATGCCCAGGCGGTCTATCAATTTAAACCACAGTGGCAGGTAGGTTTTCGCTACGACAGGTTAGACAGCAACAATCGAGGCTCGGATGCCGATGTACTGACTGAGGCTGGGCTGGATAATGAGGGTCACAAGCCGCAACGCTACAGTGCCACACTGGAATGGTTGCCCAGTGAGTTTAGTCGCCTGCGACTGCAATATAATCATGATGAATCCTACGAAAAGACTGACCATCAGCTTTTCCTGCAATACACCATGAGCCTCGGCAGCCACGCTGCCCATCAGTTTTAGGAGGAAAGCATGATCTTCCATCACTGGAAAAATACCTATTGGCTCGCAGCGTTGCTATTAGCGCTGTGCGCCAACACGGCCCAGGCCCAACTCAATATATTTGCCTGCGAACCGGAGTGGGCAGCCCTCGCACGGACCTTGGCTGGCGATACAGCCAGAGTTTATAGTGCCACTACCGCCCAGCAAGACCCCCACCATATACAGGCGCGCCCCAGCTTAATTGCCAAAGTACGGCGCGCCGATATGCTGGTGTGCACCGGGGCGGAGCTGGAAGTTGGCTGGCTACCCTTATTACTGCGCAAGTCGGGCAACGCCAAGATTCAAGCCGGGCAAGCGGCTTACTTTATGGCAACGGATCATGTCGCCCTGCTGGAAAAGCCAAGCGTATTGGATCGCAGCCTGGGTGATATTCATGCCGCAGGCAATCCACACATGCACCTTGACCCCTACCGTGTACAGCAGGTTGCCGAGGCATTGGCGTCCACCTTGGTGACAATAGATCCGGCAAACACAAATAACTATCAGAAAAATCTGCGCAATTTCATCCATGAGTGGAGCCAGGCTATTACTCAATGGGAAAAACAAACCCTGGAATTGCGGGGTAAACGCATTGTCGTCAATCACAATAACTGGATCTATTTGGAGCGCTGGCTGGGTTTAGAGCGACTTGCCGTGCTGGAATCCCGACCGGGCATTCCCCCCAGCAGCAGCCATTTGGCGAAGGTTCTGGCTCAGTTAAAGCAGAAACCGGCCGATATGATTCTATATGCCAGCTATCAAAATAATAAACCGGCCCTTTGGCTATCGAAAAAAACAGGGCTACCGGTTGTTGGCTTAGCCTTTAGCCCCTCCGATAAAGAAAACCTGATCCAGTGGTTCGACAGGGCTTTACATCAGCTCTTGCGTGCGGATTTATGAGCGCTGATTTATGAGCGCTGAAGGTTTGGAGCTTGCTATCCTGGGGCCCGCTTTTATAGCGGGCCTGTTGATACTGGCTACCCATGTGCCACTGGGACAAGAGGTCCTTAAACGCGGCATTATTTTTATTGACCTAGCGATTGCCCAAATTGCCGGGTTGGGCGTCATTGCGGCCTACCGCTTTGGCGGGGACATCCATGGCTGGGAGGTACAGCTGGCGGCGTTGGGCAGTGCCTCAATTGCCGCTGTGGTTTTAAACACGCTGGAGAAGCACTATCAGCAGTATCAGGAAGCCCTTATCGGGGCGATCTTTGTCCTCGCCGCCACTGCCAGCATTTTAATTCTGTCGGACAATCCCCACGGCGGTGAATCCCTCAAAGATTTACTCGTGGGGCAGATTCTCTGGATTACTTGGGAGCAAGTCCTGCCGACGGCTTTGGTGACAGCTTGTATTTTGCTGATCTGGTTTAGCTTCCGACAGCGCCTGCAGCACCTTGGCTTCTACCTGCTATTCGCAGTAGCCATCACCAGTTCAGTGCAGTTAATTGGTGTGTACCTGGTTTTTGCCAGCCTGATTATTCCCGCCCTCGGTAGTATTGGCAGTAAAAACACCCTACTAACAGCTTATTTGATAGGTGCAACTGGCTATGGGCTGGGTTTAATTTCATCTTCACTGTTAGATTTACCCAGTGGCGCCGTGATTGTCTGGTGCATCGCCATCATCGCTTTGCTGTCTACATTTATAACGGGGCATAAGCGAAACATCGCCTGATCATCCTCGCAAGGCTGAGCCTCAGTAGTGTGAAATGCGGGGGCGCATTTTGTTTTACCCGCTATCAATTCGGCAACCACCACAGCACTACACATTACGGCGATATGAAGCAGGTTTTCTACTTTCTGTCGCTAATAAAACCAAAAGCCAGGCTGCAGCTTTACCATACTGATCCAATAAGCTAGCTATAATTCACGCCAAAACCAGGTAAACGGAAGCGATACCCATGAGCGACGATACAACAAAGGAAAAACCCACTAGCGCTTTTAAAGAACTGGAACTCAAGGGCTGGAACCAAAAAGCCAGAGACTATGGTGACTTCGCCGGGCAAATAACCCGCCAGGCCGTCGAGCCCTTACTCGATGCCGTCGAGGTTACTGCCGGCACGGTATTTCTGGATATCGCCACCGGGCCGGGTTATACCGCTGGCGCAGCCCAGGCCCGCGGCGCCATTGCCACCGGAGTCGACTTTTCGGCGGCGATGATTGGCGAGGCCTCGCGCAATTATCCCACGGCCTTATTTTACGAGGGCGATGCCCAGCATCTGGTTTTCCCCAGTGGTTTTTTCGACGCCGCCGTGTGCCCCTTTGGCCTTCTACACATGGCCGACCCCGACAAGGCGATAAGCGAGGCCTGGCGCATCCTCAAACCCGGCGGCAAGTTCGCTTTTACGGTTTGGGCAGCCCCGGAAAGACATGCCTTTTTTGACTTGGTACTGGGTGCTATTGCTCGACACGGGTCGATGGATGTCGACCTGCCGCAGGCGCCGCCCTTTTTCCGCTTTAGTGAACCCGCAGAGAGTCAAACAACACTGGAAAAAGCCGGCTTTAGCGACATCGAGATTAGTGAAGTGGTACTGAATTGGCAGCCCACGTCGGGGCAAGAGCTACTTGACACTATTTACAAAAGCACCGTGCGCACGGCAATGTTACTTGAAGCTCAGGACCCGGCGGCGCTCGAGAAAATCCACAGCGAAATCATTGCCTCCGTTACGGCGTCAAAAGACCCCGTCAACCTACCCTGGCCCGCCCTTCTCGCCGTTGCCAGAAAACCCGCATAGAGAGCTGACGACCAAGCCCACTCGCCCTATTTCTGTACGGGGCAAAGGCCAAAAAAACCCGGTGCCATGACAGCCCGGGTTTTTTTGTGTTTTTACAACGCTGTATTACGCCGCCATTTTTTCTTTAACGTATTCGCCAATGCGCGAAATCGCCTTGCGGCCATCGCTCAATTGGGGAAAGAACAGGTGCCAAACGTGAATCATGTCCTGCCACTCCTCCAAAATCACCTCAACACCGGCGGCCTTGGCATTTTTAGTCAGTGTCTCGGAATCACTGTACAGCGTTTCGGCAGAGCCAACCTGAATCAACAAGGGTGGCAGGCCCGTTAAATCGGCGTGAATCGGCGAGGCCGTCGCGGCTTGAATATCGCCATCACCAATATAGACCTTGCCCATCGGTGCAATCAGGTCGTAGCTGACCATGGGATCAATCTCTTTGCGGCTCTGGTAGGTTTCGCCGGTCGCCTCAAGATCGGCCCAGGGCGAAATGCAAACCCCTGCCGCGGGCAGTGGGTGGCCGCCTTCACGCAGACCCACCAAAGTGCCAACGGTCAGGCCACCGCCGGCAGAGTCACCGCTAATAACAATTTTATCGGCGCTATAGCCATTGTTCAGTAACCACAGGTAGGCGCAAATCGAATCATCAACCGCCGCCGGATAGACGTGCTCGGGCGCCAGTCGGTAATCCACCGCCAGTGCCTGACAGCCAGCGGCTCGGGCCAATTCGGCAACCACCGCGCGGTGGCTGCTCAATGAGCCAATCACATAACCGCCGCCGTGGACGTACATGATAATGCGCTGGGTATCGGCACCCGGGGGGGTGTGCAGTTCACAGGGAACACCCCCGGCGTCGATGGCCTTGACCTCGACATCATCCGCTACGGGGGAAGCCATGCCATCAAATTGGGCACGCATTTCGTCGAGGGTACCACCCAGGGGGTTGGCTTTGAGCTGCTCGATAAGTCCTTGAATTTCACTTGCCGACATAATTACTTTCATCCTGTTGAGTTACGTTAAATGGCTATTCATTACTCTGCCATGCTAACCCGTGAGGCCAAACAGCGGCAAGGTCCTTGCTTTGCGCCATTTCGTTGAGACTTCAAGCGCCTACTTAAGCCTGGTAATCTTAGGCTTACAGACAGCCATCCTGATCGAGACAACCCTCTCGAAGCTAGCAATATCGAGTCACAAAAGAGCCTTACGGAAGAATACGCAAGGGTGCTAGTATTGGCCGCTGTGTTGAATTATCCATTTTATCTCGCCCTGTAAGTCCTGCCGATATTCCCTTGTTTAAGGCTGCCGGCCAGATAAACGCACTGACTATAAAAAACCTATCTACACATTAAGAGAACCTACTAAACCTAAAGGCATTACCATGACAGAGACAGCATTAGATCATGTACTTGATCTACCGCCCCAGGCGGAAAAACCCCTGATCGATTACGAAACCGTCATTATTGGCTCCGGTATTTGTGGCATTGGCGCCGGTATTCGCATGTTAAAGGACGGCCTCGGCGACTTCGTCATCCTCGAAAAGGCCGATGATGTCGGTGGCACCTGGCGCGATAATACCTACCCCGGCCTCGCCGTCGACATCCCCTCCTTAAGCTATTCCTTTTCCTTTGAGCAAAACCCCAACTGGTCCAGTCTCTACGCCCCCGGTAAGGAAATGAAGGCCTACGTCGACCACTGTACGCAAAAGTACGGCATTCGCCCCCACATGCGTTACAACGAGGACGTCACCGAGTCCATCTACGACGAAATCAATAATGTCTGGATCACCCGTACTCAGGCCGGCAATACCTATGTATCGCGCTACATCGTCAGCGCCACCGGGTTTTTGACCCTGCCTAAATTACCGCTGATTAAGGGCATCGAAAAGTTCGAAGGCAAAACCATTCACACCGGCCGCTGGGATCATTCCTACGAACTCGAGGGCAAACGTGTCGCCGTTATCGGTACCGGTGCCACCAGCATTCAGTTGGTACCAGAAATTGCCGAGAAAGTTAAATCTCTCGACGTATACCAGCGCACCGCCATCTGGTTGCTACCGAAAAAAGAACTGCCCTTCGGGCCGAAATTGCAAAAAGCCTTTGCCAAAATCCCCGGTCTGCAAAATATTGCGCGTCAGCTAACCATTCTATTTACCGACGTGGTGATGATTAATCTGCTGATATTTAATAAGTACTTTGCACCGGCCGGCAAACAACTGCAGAATATTTGTGTCAAGCACATCCGCAGTCAGGTCAATGACCCCGTTGTTCAGGAAGCATTAATTCCAAAATATGATTTCGGTTGTAAACGACCCAGCTTTACCTCCAAATTCTATCCGGTGTTTAACCGTGACAACGCCGAATTGGTGACCACACCGATTAGCGAAATCACTGAGAACGCTATGATCACCAGCGATGGCACGGTGCGTGAAATCGACACGCTGATTTGCGCGACAGGCTTTGAGGTTTTCCAGAAAGGCAGCGTCCCCACCTTTAAAGTGGAAGGCAAAAGCGGTGTCGATTTAAGTGACTACTGGGAAGAGAATCGCTATCAGGCCTACGAGGGCTCGACAGTTCCCGGCTTCCCCAACTTCTTCCTGATGTTCGGCCCCTACAGTGTTTGCACCGCCTCCTGGTTCGGCATGGTCGACACCCAGTCGAAGCACTTGGTACGCTGCATTAGCACCGCCAAAAAGCGTGGCGGCAACTATATTGAAGTGAAAAAATCCTCCAATGACCGCAACTTTGAGAAGGTTCAAGGCCGCACCCATTTGACGATTTTCAAGTTTGGTGACTGCGCGAAATCAAACAGTTACTACTTTGATCGCCACGGCGATAGCCCCACCATTCGCCCGACCATGGGCTTTGTCCATTGGTTGGCCAGCCGCTTTATGAGCATCACTAAAAACTATAATATCGATACAAAATAAGCTGTAATTTTCAAATAAAAACCCGACAAATAATATTATTTATTTGTCGGGTTTTTATTGGCCAGAAAAAACAGGGCTGTGTATTTACTGATACATTTTTGCCGTAAAGCCCATATCCAAACCCAGGTCTATCGCCCTATCCAGGGGTAGATCAGCAGCGCGGCGCAGGGTCTGTTTGGTCAGCCACAGGGCATCGCCATTAAAACTTGCCAATTTTTCGGCCATGGTTGTCGCCGTTGCCAACACCTGATCATCCGGTACAACACGATTAATCATGCCAAAACCTCGGGCTTGTTGCGCATCAATATTTTCACACAGGGTGAGTAATTCAAAGGCCGCCTTACGGCCTATTTGATGTACCAAGTTGGGTGTTACACCCGTCGCCGCCAAACCTAAGCGCACCTCGGGATAGCCAAAAATCGCCGACTCCCCCGCCACCACAAGATCACAACTAATCGCCAAATTACAGCCGCCACCCAAGACATAGCCTTGCACCGCAGCAATGAGCGGCGTGTTCATCGTCACCAACTGGCGATAAAACGCCATCACCCGCGTCAGCCCCGCTGCCACCTCTCTGGCTGGGGTGGGATTGTCCGCGTCCCAGTCTGACAAATCGGCCCCCGCACTAAAAGCCCGACCCTCACCACTGATCACAATAACGGCAACTGCCGGGTCGGCATCCGCGACTCGCAACTGCTCTGCCAGCTCATCGACCAGCGCCTCGCTCATCGCATTCAATTTATCGGGCCGATTCATGGCAATAAATCGAATCGCCCCTTGATCCCGCGAAAGCACTAAATCACTCATAAAACCTCCATGTTATTGTGCTGGTAGAGAGCGGCTTATAACGCAGTGCCGACCTCAAAAGGTATTTTGACGACCTCATTCTCTGGACCAATCCCGCCCCCAAATTCAACGACAAGGGTATAAAACCCCATCTTTGAAAAATCGAGACGACTCAGAATAAGACCCTTGGGGATACCACTGTGGAAACTCTCTTTAAGAACCAGTCCATTAGCTAGCCCCTCTTCCCCGGGATTAGCGGCCTGATGATGGATAAACTTCAGCGCCACCGATCGCTCGCGCAAGCCTTCGCCAATAAAGTCTAAGCTAATTTTTGTCGCACCTAGGCTGGGTAATTGATCGCAAAAACCCCGTTGATAATTGACTCCCGGCTGTTTTACTTCTGGCCGTTGGTAAGCTGAAAAATGCACTTCATAAGGAGCGTCACCATAAACACAATCAAGGGTGATTTCGGCATCATTATTAAACTCAAAAAACCCTGCAACTCGTTGTTGTTCAACGACTGACGCTTCCTTTACTGGACTAAAACTATGGACTATTGCGTAGCCAATAACCAGCGAAACTAGCGCAGTGAGTGTCTTTAAAACTTTTGTATTCATTCAATTCTCGCAAAGGGTAATAGTATTTTGTGACTAAGCTCATATGGTGGCCGACGCGTGCCGTATCCTCACGTTGACTCATCTGAAAAAAAAGTGGATGCTGATTCTATAGGGGTCAAGGGATCAACACCTGAAGATTTGAGAAGTAAAATAGTAATCTCACTCACTTAACGCCATTACGGAAGATGCTTATCACGGATACGTTCAATGAAGTTACGCTGGCAAATAACACTCTTAACTCTAATAAGCCTAGCATTCAACAGCTTAGCCAATATATTACTGGCAAACTATCAACAGCGCCAACTACTCGACTCTGCGCACCTGCCTCTCAGCCAAAACCTTGTTTTCAGCAACACCCTCAGCCTGATATTACTCAGTACCGGCTCTGCTCTCCTACTCCTATGCCTCAGCTATTTCTTTGCCGGCAGGTTTACCCAGCCGATCAATAAACTGGCTCGTGAATTGGGCGAATACCCGGGTAATCAAGCCATTGTCGACGATAGGGCTGAAGGCGAATTTGAGGAATTTCGCCAGTTACGTCAAGCCTTAAGAGGCCTGGCGAACATTCAGCAAAGCGCGCTTAAGCAATCCTACCGTCGCGAACAAGAGCTTGCCGTCACCCTTAATAGCATTGGCGATGCAGTCATCACCACCGATGCCAAAGGCCTGGTGGTAGACATGAACCCGGTGGCCGAGCAACTCACCGCCTGGTCTTTAGATTCCGCCAAAGGCATGCCACTCAATGCGGTATTGTCTCTTATTGATACCAGCACCCGAGAGCCCATCGACGACCCGTCTGACAAAGTGCTTAACAGAGGTGAAACCGTCCACCTCAGTAATCACACCACGCTACTCGCCAAAGATGGTAGCGAGCATCACATTTCCGATTCGGCGGCACCCATACGCGGCAACAATAATACGGTACTTGGCATGGTACTGGTCTTTAATGATGTCACCGAAGAGTACCGCCTACGGGAAAGAGCCAAAGCCGTCCATCAACAAATGCAGGGGCTGCTCAATGGGCTGCGCACGACTACCGGTATCCTCAACTGCGACGGCACCCTAGTGTTTACCAACGACACACCACTGAAGGCCACCGAAATCACCCCAGGGGATGTGATTGGCAAAAAGTTTTGGGACTGCCCCTGGTGGAACTACGCCCCCGACGTGCAAGCCTTAGTTCAGAGTGATGTCACTCAAGCAGCAGCAGGGAGATCGACGAGCCGAGACGTACTGAGCTATTCGCCACAGGGCTTGTTCTGGGTTCAACTCAATATTCACCCCGTTCGAGATGACAGCGGCAGTATTATCCAGCTAGTCGCTGAGGGCGTAGCGATTCATAAACGCAAAGTAGCGGAAGAGGAGCTTCGCGAGTCAAGCCAACACCTTAAGACCTATCGCGACCAATCGCCTCTGGCCATTATCGAATGGGATTGCACAGGATCCGAGCCCGTAGTGAATGGCTGGAATAAAGCCGCTGAAACGATGTTTGGCTTCAGTTATACAGAGGTAGAGGGGAAGACGCCTCAATTTCTTGCCCCAGCAACGCTAGATTTGAAACTCGACCAGCATATTGCCGGTCTCAAAGCCCGTACCGACAGTGAAGCTCTCGTTTCAATGAACCTGACAAAAGACGGCCGTACCATTTATTGCCAGTGGTACAACGCACCCCTTAAAGACAAAGTAGGCGAACTTATCGGCTGTGATTCTATTTTGCGCGACATTACCGCCGAGCGAGAAAGCCAGCGCGCACTCGTCATCAGTGAAGCCGAGCAGAGCGACATTCTCAGCTCAATGCGAGAAGCCCTAATTACCGTTGACGAGACGAGTACTGTACTCAGTTTTAATACAGCAGCTGAAAAATTGTTTGGCTACAGTGCCGATGAAATTGTAGGGCACAGCGTTATTCAATTAGTACCAGAACCCCACAGCAGTGAATTTACACAGTACATCGCCGCGTACCTGAAAACGGGTAACCCCAGTAAATTGGGTGCTGGAAGTGAAATACAGGCCCAGCGAAAAAATGGTGAGCTTTTCCCCACCCGCCTATCGGTCGCGGAATTTAGCACCACCAAAGACGGCAAACGTCGCTTTATTGCCACTTGCCAGGATTTAAGTCAGATCAAGCAACAAGATGAACAACTGCGCCGCAGCCAAAAAATGGATGCTCTGGGTAAGCTCACCGGCGGCATTGCCCACGACTTTAATAATATGCTCAGCGTTGTCTCCGGCTATTCAGAGCTATTACAGGGCGCACTTTCCAGCCAGCCTAAGCTGGCGAAATACGCCGACGAGATCGCTCATGCGGGCCAACGTGGTGCAAAACTAACGCATCGCCTTCTGGCTTTCGCTCGCAACGAGACCGGCTCCGTCATCACAGAGCGGGTGAATATCAATGCCGTATTACAGCGCCAACAGCACATGCTGGAAAAAACCCTAACCCCTCGCATCGCTCTGGTTCTAGAACTGGATAAAGACCTTTGGCCGATCAATGTCGACAGCGGCGAACTGGAAGACGCCATTCTAAACATGTGTATTAATGCCATGCATGCCATGGAACATAGCGACCATTATCAGCTCAACATTCGCACCCGCAATGAAGAGATCGGAGTTATCGATGGTCTAGCACTACAGCTACCACCCGGTGACTATATACTGGCCAGTATCACCGATACCGGTTGCGGTATGGACAGGGAGACACGGGAGCAAGTATTCGACCCGTTCTTCTCCACCAAGGGCACCGAAGGTACAGGGCTGGGCCTCTCACAGGTCTATGGTTTTGTTAAACAGAGCAAGGGGGCTGTCAAAGTTTATTCAGAAATCAACCAAGGCACACAGTTTGCTTTCTACTTTCCCCGCGCCCAGGCCTCAGGGCAGGCTGAAGATACGCGAACAATTGCCAACATCCAGGCCCCGAGCAAGCATGCAACGATACTCATTGCCGATGACGAACCCGCCCTGTTGGCCCTGAATGAAGAAATTTTAAGTCAGCAAGGCTATCGTGTCATCACCGTAGAAAACGCCCACGATGCGCTTGAGGTTCTGAACAAAGAAGCTGTCGACCTACTCATCTCCGATGTCATCATGCCCGGTATGGACGGCTGCCAACTACTGGCCATCGTCCATGAAAAGCACCCACAGGTCATCACCCAACTCGCCAGTGGCTTCACCGGCGAGCATCACACCAGTGAGCTTATCGACAACCACCCCGCAAAAATATTGCACAAGCCTTACACCGCGAAGACCCTGTTAAACAGAGTCTTCGAACTGCTAGACAATAATCAGAGCGTAGCAAAGCGCTAAATACTACGTGCTGAGCCGGGTATTTAGCGCTTTGCCAAACGGCAAGCCTTACTGGTAATACAACAAGTAAACTCAGTTTTGAATGTTAATCACACAGATGACTGTACGTAAGCGGCTGCCACCTTTTAGCGCAAGCCCCGCTAACGTGTTGTCATTAGCTTAGAGAAAAACAAATCCGTCTCTGGTTATTCAAATCTGAATCCCATTCTATTCTATAAAAACAAAACACCTTGCTTATGCCATAACACTGTATAAAATAACAGCTGGATTATCTACATTCACCGAACTGTTAAAAGGCGAACAAGTCATGGCTAAAGATCTGACGGCGCGGCAAAAACAAATCGTCGAGCTGATTCAGCGTCATATTGATGACACTGGCTTTCCACCGACTCGCGTTGAAATTGCAAAAGAACTTGGCTTTCGTTCCGCCAATGCTGCGGAGGAACACCTGCGAGCCCTACATCGCAAAGGCGCAATTGAGATGATTCCCGGCGCCTCTCGCGGCATTCGCATTATCGACAACAATAAGACACCAAAAGGCATACCTATCGTCGGCCACGTTGCCGCAGGTAACCCCATATTGGCAGAGGAAAACATTGAAGATTACTGTGAAATCCCAGCCAAGCTATTTCACCCCGCCGCCGACTTCTTTTTGCGGGTACGCGGCGAGAGTATGCGCAATATTGGTATCTGTGACGGAGACCTTCTCGCAGTCCACAAAACGCCCGTCGCCGAGAACGGCCAAATCGTTGTGGCCCGTATTGAAGATGAGGTGACGGTAAAGCGACTGAAAAAGACCCGTAGCCGCTACGTTATCTCCTTACTACCCGAAAATGAGCTATTTGAACCGATCAGCGTCGATTTACGCGAACAAGAGTTCACTATTGAAGGGGTATATACCGGCATTATCCGAACACACTGAGAGAGATAAAAAAAAAGGGGGGGGGGGGTAACAACAAAGTAAAAGGCGGGAAAGTAGCAGGCTTGTCAGTATCTCAGATCAAAAATGACATAGCTCAACGATGTGCTGGAACCCTGGCAGCGAAGAGTACCGACCCGAAGAGCCCGCGAAACAGCAACCTAGTGCAGCACCCTCTGCTCGAGGTCTTCCTCATCAGCAGGGCGATCATTGCCGAGTAATTCTACTGCGTCTATCCCCGCATCGATCATCGCCTTGGCGACATCCATACTGCCTTCCCGCAGATAGTACTGCGCCTCTTCCGAAAAATTGATACGTATCAAAGGCTCGCCCTTTTCATCAGAGCGCTGCAGAACGACTTCGCCGTTGGGCAACATAACGATTTCATAAAAGGAAGAGGACATTTAGATTCCAGACTAAGTGGTCAGGCCCGATAATAACAGAAAAACCGTCATTAGATGCCCGTAATTAATAGCTGGGGACAGCGGCGTGAAACAGAACCCAAATACCATGGGTTCGAGTTCACAAGGTGATTAAAAACCTTCTTACTCGATAATGTTTTTTAAAGTCGCCAACCGAAGAACTCAGCAAGCATTTGAAAGTGGCGGACCGGACGGGACTCGAACCCGCGACCTCCGGCGTGACAGGCCGGCATTCTAACCAGCTGAACTACCGGTCCGTGACAGAAAAATTGGCGCCACGTACACGCCATTGATAACTAGGGGCAGAAGTGTGAAACAGAACACCACGGTGTTCGGGATCTAAGAGCACTCAGCACCATGCTTATCGACAATATTTTTTTAACATCTGTTTACCAAAGAACTCAGTAAACGTTTGAAAATGGCGGACCGGACGGGACTCGAACCCGCGACCTCCGGCGTGACAGGCCGGCATTCTAACCAGCTGAACTACCGGTCCGTTTTTGCATTCACTTATGGTGGGTGGTACAGGGGTCGAACCTGTGACCTACGGCTTGTAAGGCCGTCGCTCTCCCAACTGAGCTAACCACCCCCTGAAGCGAGATGCGCATTCTACGCATATCCACAGATGAGTCAAACGTTTTAGCGGTTTAAGTTATAATTAATTGCGATGCAGTTTATCACCGCTCTTACCTCTTCTACACGAGTCTATCGACGCTATGGAAATCACCAAATCCTTTTCTTTTGAAGCCGCCCACCTCCTACCTCATGTCCCCGAGGGGCACAAATGCGCACGCTTACACGGGCACTCCTTTCACGTTGTAGTGACGGTCTCTGGCCCGGTGGATCCACACCAAGGTTGGGTGATGGACTTCGGTGATGTCAAAGCAGCCTGCAAGCCCATTTACGAAGCCCTTGACCACCACTACTTAAATGAAATTAACGGCCTGGAGAACCCCACCAGTGAAAATATTGCCCTGTGGATTTGGCAGCGACTGAAACCCCGACTGGCACAACTGAGCCAGCTCGAAGTTCGCGAAACCTGCACCAGTGCCTGTATCTATCGTGGCGACTAAGACAGCAGGCCCCGATAAAGTCTCAAAACAGCTGGTCAATCACTCATCCTAGCCGCCGGCAAAGTTGCCGTGCTTAAGCGCCTCAAGGGCATCGCGAACCACTGAGGCCTCTTCAAATTCAAGATTGCGCGCGTGCTCATACATTTTTTCTTCCATGGCTTTTAGCCGTTTTGCCAGTTGCGCGGGACTAAAGCTCTGAGCCTTCCCGCCCAACTCATACAGCACTTTCTGTTCGGCGACACTTTGCTGCTGTTTGCGCTTACCCCGCGCCGAACTCATCGCACCTTCCAGTACGTCTGGAATGGCTTTGACAATACCCCTTGGTACAAGGTTGTTGGCCTTATTGTGGGCCTCTTGCCTGGCTCGACGCCGATCCGTTTCATCCATCGCCCGCTGCATAGAGCCGGTGACTTTATCGGCATAAAGAATCGCCTTGCCGTTGATATGGCGAGCGGCACGGCCAATGGTTTGAATCAGCGCCTGCTCAGAACGCAAAAAGCCTTCTTTATCGGCATCGAAGATCGCCACCAGAGAGACCTCCGGCATATCCAAGCCCTCTCGCAACAGGTTAATCCCCACTAGCACATCAAATTCACCAAGGCGCAGGTCGCGAATAATCTCCACCCGCTCCACCGTGTCGATGTCGGAATGCACATAGCGCACGCGAATGCCGTGCTCATCGAGAAAATCCGTTAGATCTTCCGCCATGCGTTTGGTCAGCGTAGTAATCAACACCCGTTCATCGAGGGCCACACAGCGTTTAATCTCATTCATCACGTCGTCAACCTGATGACCGGCCGGGCGGATTTCAATCTGTGGGTCGACTAGCCCCGTCGGCCGCACCACCTGCTCAACTACTTGCCCGCCGCGCTCGGCCTCGTATTTGCCCGGTGTCGCGGAAACAAAAATAGTCTGGGGAATCAGACCCTCCCACTCTTCAAAGCGCAGAGGCCGGTTATCGAGAGCCGATGGCAGGCGAAAGCCATAGCCGACCAAGGTTTCCTTGCGCGAGCGATCACCCTTGTACATACCGCCAATCTGCGGCACGGAAACATGGGACTCGTCGACCACTAACAGGGCGTCATCCGGCAAATAGTCAAACAACGTCGGCGGCGCAGCACCGGGCTCACGGCCGGAGAGGTAGCGACTGTAATTTTCGATGCCCGAACAATAGCCCAACTCTTGCATCATCTCGAGATCGTAGCGCGTGCGCTCGGCCAAGCGCTGGGCCTCGACCAGCTTATTATTGCTGCGCAATTGCTCGAGCCGCTCGTGCAGCTCCACCTTTATATGCTCAACCGCATCCATAATGGTACTGCGCGGGGTTACGTAGTGCGATTTTGGATACACGGTAACCCGTGGTAAGCGCTGCAATACCTCGCCGGTAAGAGGGTCGAAGAGAGAGATATTCTCCACCTCTTCATCGAACAACTCGATACGCACGGCATCCTTTTCCGAATCGGCCGGAAATATATCAATAACATCGCCGCGCACCCGATAATTGGAGCGCTCGAAAGCGATGTCGTTGCGGGTGTATTGCAGCTCGGCGAGCCGCCGTAGAATACTGCGCTGGTCGATAACGTCGCCACGCACCACGTGCAATAGCATCTTTAAATAGGCGTCCGGGTCACCCAGCCCGTAAATCGCCGACACCGTCGCCACCACAATCACATCGCGTCGCTCCAGCAAGGCCTTGGTCGCCGACAAGCGCATTTGCTCGATGTGCTGATTCACCGAGGCATCCTTCTCTATATAGGTATTCGAGGCCGGCACATAGGCCTCCGGCTGATAGTAGTCGTAGTAAGAAACGAAATACTCCACCGAATTTTTCGGGAAGAACTCCTTCATCTCACCATAGAGCTGGGCCGCCAAGGTTTTATTGTGAGCCATAACAATGGTCGGCCGTTGTAACTTCTCGATCACCTTAGCCACAGTAAAAGTCTTACCGGAGCCTGTGACCCCCAGTAAAGTAAGGCCCGACAAACCGGCTTCCAGCCCCGCCACCAACTGCTTGATAGCCTCCGGCTGGTCACCGGCGGGCTGGTAGGGACTGACAACTTCGAAGTTTTTTGTGTGGGAAGAAATTGAACTAACTGTACCCATAAGACTAATAACTGGCCTATCGATCAATAAACACATGCACTCGCCAACAAAGCCCAAAGAAGGCTTGACTGACCCCAGGCCTGACTATACCATGACGCCGCTTTTGCAGTTCCGCCTTAGCTCAGTTGGTAGAGCAAATGACTGTTAATCATTGGGTCGCTGGTTCGAGCCCAGCAGGCGGAGCCAAATGTAAAGATTACCCCTAAAACACTGTTTTAGGGGCTTTTTTTTGCTTAGAAAATACTACTAAAAAACTTTACAGAGCTCTAATGGCATCCTATTTAATCACTCGCCAGCATCATTTTTATTGTTCGTCGCGAGTCGAATAACAAGATCTGCAACTCGCTTCTCACAGCAAAGAATTGCCCACAGCGATGGCTCAATCGAGTACGCATTTCACCTATATCAGCCAGTGCTTTCCCTCCGACCTAAGCTTTATTTAGCGGCGTCGAAAGGTATTAAATAGAGCCTCCGCTTGATCAGCACGCATACTTACCGTGACGCGAGGTCTGTTACGTGTAAAAAGAATAGATATCAATGACAGACCGATCGAGATCGACTCATATATAAGCAAACTCTCTCTGTTTCGACATAGTGAAATGGCTTCGCGATATCATCCCCAACCGCAAGCAGCTCTTTCGCTGATAGGGGGGGGCTAGCCGCCTCGACAATCTCACTGACAACAGCAAGCCCATATACCCAAAGAAGGCTTGACTGACCCCAAGCCTGACTATACCATTGCGCCGCTTTTGCAGTTCCGCCTTAGCTCAGTTGGTAGAGCAAATGACTGTTAATCATTGGGTCGCTGGTTCGAGCCCAGCAGGCGGAGCCATACAATGAAGAAAAAGGTCTGTAGCCCTACAGGCCTTTTTTTTCGACAATTTTTAACAACACAAGCCTAGCATTGTTGCCCAGCGAGACCGGTCAATAATATGTAGATTGCCGTCCGTCTTGATTCGCCTATCCCGCGATCTTTACCCGACGCCATAAAGGCCTTAAACCTTGTCTCCGTTGAATTTCTCACTACCCATCACCTGCGTCTCGACCAGGACTGCTCTCAGCCCTAAATACTCAGTGTATGTCGAAACAGATGCTGCCTATATGGCATGTAGATAAGGCCTATCCATACCGGCAGCCATCAGATCGTGGTAATTCACATCCCGTTGAAAACTACTAATTTCTAAGGAATACCTCATTTAACGAGCCCTGGAAATTCTGCCAAAAGCGGGCCTTATGGCAGTCCTTGTTTTTTCTTTACCGGCTTATGCAGAAACCAAACAAGCCGACACCAAGAGCTCCGTCTATAAGCCCCGCGCAACTCCCATCGCCACCCCGACCTCCAGGGCGCATGGGATTTCCGCACACTAACGTCTCTCGAGCGCCCCAAGTCACTTGGCGATTAAGCCGTGTTCAGCGCCGAGGAGCAGGCCGCATTCAAATCACAATCCATTGACCTCTTGGATGTTGATAAGAGCAGATACCACGAGCGATGTTGAGAGTGCCGACCATAGTTTCTGGTTCGACTATGGTACCTCAATGAACGAGGATGGAAGAACATCTCTGGTCACCAGTCCCGCCAACGGACGCCTATCCGCGCTGACCGCAGAAGCCGTGGCGCGAATGAAGCAAAAACATTTACGTGAAGACCCCGTGCGCGACATCCTCTCTATTGGCTTGGCGGTCTTTCATCCCGCCGGGCCAGAGACCCTCGGTCTTTCCGAGCGCTGCCTACTGAGCTTTAATGCCGGCCCACCACTCACCCCAGAGCCTACAACAACAATCTACGCATCATTCAAGCGCCGCAGCATGTAGCGATCTTCACCGAGATGATTCACGAGGCCGCGTGGTACCCATCGATGGCAGCCCACACCTACCGGCGGCAATAACCCAGTGGACTGGCGATTCAAGAGGCCACTGGGAGGATGACACCCTGATTGTTGAAACGACCAACTTCACGGGTAAAACACCCTCCTTCCAAATGCCCATTAAGCTCGTCGACCCGGCGCTGAATGGTGTCGTTGGAAGCGGTGAAAACTTCACCTTGATCGAGCGTTTCACCCGCACCAGTGACGCCATCATTGTTTACCAATACCCAGTCACCGACCTCGGCACTTTCACCCATGCCTTTACTGCGGCCATTCCCCTAAAAACCAGTGACAGCCAGCTCTTTAAATACGCTTGTCACTAGGGCAACCACGGCGCTGCCGGTATGTTATCGGGTGCTCGCCAGGAAGAAAAAGAAACTGCGGAAAAACTCTAGCGGCTGTCGCCATCAAAACCAGCCCTCGGGGTAGTTCCCGTCTCACCAGCCCTTCCCATTACGTTTATCCCTAAACCTAAAAGTCTTAGCCTAAAACGAATCACCTCACCCCTCTTGCTGTTTTTTTTGAACCATCCGAACACAAGATTACACTGATTCAGCCCCTCACATCATCACTGCCATCCATTTTTCTCTGTGTATCCAGACCCTGCCAAAACGCCTCGACACCATTGAGCATCTCTCGACCGCAGTCGATAAAGCGCACCTCATCAATGTCGCGGGTAAAATACAATTCTTCCAATTCCTCTTGCGTGTGGGCCGCATGCTGTGCCTCTATTTTTGCGTGGTAGGTGAAAAAGGCCAGCGGCAATTTTTTCGCGGCTTGACTGTTGTAAGCCGTAAAGCCGCTAATCAATTGCTCCCAAAATCCCGCTGCAGCCCAATTTTCCACCGCGTAGCTCGCCGCCTGTGAGGTCATATAATCTTCACTGCCATAGAGGCGGGCCAACTCGTCGCAAAAAAACAGTGTTGCCGCCAAACCGTGATGGCGCTTGCCGACCTGGCTAAACGTTAAATCAAGCGCGCTCGCCATGCGCAGTAACCACTCAAAATGAGCGGCGCGAAAATGGAAGGTGCCTCCCTCGACCGTGCCCTCGGCGGCCAATAAATCGGCCTCAGGGGATTCCCCAGTAACGTCTACCGGTGAAGATCTTGCGTCCAGCGCTTTAAAGACGACGCCAATTTCATTGGCCAGTATTTCCTTGGATGCGCGCATGCCCTCAAGGGTATCGGCATTGATGGTTTTTTTTAGCTGGGCAATAAGAAATAAATTGGAGAAAACCGAAAATTGCACGACAAACTCGCGGGCCTGCCGGCCATTAAACCCGCCTTTTGCAAACCAAGCGGTATAGGTATTCGCGCTAATCACCGGATGGCGCAATAAATCACGATTAATACTTTGCTGAAAATCCAGGAACTGCTGCGCTCTGTCAATCGAGTAGCCCAGGCGCTGCTCCATCAGAGCCCGAATGGAAGCCCCGCTGAGGCCTACAATGTGATGCTGGCTGGCAAAATACTGCTGTTCACCACTCAATGACTGACTCATAAAACCCGCCTCTACACCACCTCGACAAAATCGGCTTGCTGCTCGGGCGCAGCCCCTTGAAACACCGCCAGGCCCATGCAGTGCGCATAAATCTGCTGAATTATCGGGCAATCAGCCAGCGAGCAATTAAAGCGCAGGGCATTGTAAACTTGAGGAATCAGGCAGATATCTGCCAACCCAGGTTCCGTCCCATAGCAGTAGCTGGGGGCAGAGCTCGCCCCTTGACCCCTATCTCTAATGGCGCTTAAGCTCACTTCCAGCGCTGCCAGGCCCTCGCTAAGCCAATGGCAATACCAGCGCTCGCGCTCAGCCTTATCGAGGCCAAGTTGATGCTCTAAATAGCGCAACACCCGCAAGTTATCGAGGGGATGAATATCACAGGCAATACTCAACGCCAGCGCGCGTACCGCCGCCCTGGCCTGTAGCGCAATGGGCAGTAGTGCCGGACGGGGCTGCATCTCTTCTAGATATTCAATAATCGCTAGGGACTGGCTCACCGTGTCGTCGCCGCAGCACAAGACCGGGACCATCCGCTGTGGGTTTATCGCAGAATAATCCGCTGAATATTGTTCGCCCCCGTCTTTCAGCAGGTGAATAAATTCACTCTGATAAGTCATGGCCTTAATATTCAGGGCGATACGCACCCGAAAGGCCGCCGAGCTGCGGCAATAGGTGTACAACCTTAAAGTTTGCACGAGCGCACTTCCTGCTCAATAGCGCCGAAAATCGACGCGCCCGCTGGGTCCAGCATTTCAATACGAATGTAGTCCCCAAACACCATAAACTCTGTACTCGCCAAACCCGACGCCACTATCTCAACCACGCGTTTTTCGACCAAGCATGAGTACCCTGCGGTTTCGTCGTGGTTGGACACCGTGCCGGAACCAATAATAGTACCCGCCCTCAAGGCCCGAGTTTTTGCCCCGTGGGTGAGCAGCTGGGCAAAGCTGAATTGCATATCAACACCGGCATTGGGCTCGCCAAACAAGGCTTGGTTGTAGGTACTCAGCAGCGCTAGGTGCACCTTGTCATCGCGCCAGGCGGCGCCCAATTCGTCCGGTGTCACCGCCACCGGAGAAAAGGCCGTCGGCGGCTTGCCGTGAATAAAACCAAAGCCCTTGGCCAATTCACTGGGAATCAAGTTGCGCAGGGAGACATCGTTAACCAGCATAATGAGTTTGATATGGCCACTCGCGGCGTGACCATTGGTACCCATCGGCACATCGTCACAGATGACTGCCACCTCGGCCTCGAAGTCGATACCGTCGGCCTCGCTCGCCACACAGATGGTATCTTTGGGCCCCAAAAAATGATCCGAGCCGCCCTGATACATCAATGGCTCGGATAAAAAACTCTCGGGCATATCGACACCCCGCGCCCGTCTAACACGCTCTACATGGCTCAAATAGGCGCTGCCATCCAACCACTGAAAAGCTCTGGGGAGTGGTGAACAGAGATTATTGTGGTCGAGCTGAAACCCGGCATGGGGATGCTTATTAATGGTGTCAGAAAGCATGTGCAGAGCCTGCTCACAAGTTTGCCAGTTTTCAATGGCGTGCTGCAGGGAGGGCGATATATCGGCAGCACTGAGATAGTGGCTCAAACTGCGATTGACGACGATCAAGTGCCCATCCCGTGCCGACGATTTCAAGCTAGCCAGTTTCATAACGGCCCTCCCCGGGCATTTTCAAGATTTTACACAGATCCTACTCCGTCCAAGAATTGACGTAGCCCGCCCATTCAATCTCACCCGCTGTGGCAGCAACGGTTAACGGATCGCGGGTATCAATCATCACCGCGACCTCATCGGTCGCCTTGCGCTGCCCCTTGAGCCCTGTTTGCAACGCCTTGGGGTGGGGGCCATGACTGAGGCCGCAGGGATGCAGGGTTACCATGCCGGGATGAATATTGTCCCGCGAGAAAAACTCGCCGCGATGGTAAAAAATCACCTCATCGTAATCATCGTTATTGTGAAAAAAAGGGACTTTCAATGCACCGGGGTCAGTTTCGATAGGCCGCGGACAAAAGGTGCACACAGCAAAGCGTTCGCTGACAAAGGTGGTGTGGGCCGAGGGCGGCAGGTGATAGCGATGGCTCATTAAAGGTCGTATATCGCGCCAGTTAATGCGCACCACCGACAAGTCACCGTGCCAACCCAAGGCATCCAGAGGATTGAAGGGGTAGTGCACCGTGGTCAATTGTCCCGACCGTTTCACCACCAGGCGATGTGTCTGTTCCGACTGCTGCTCGATAAAAGCGGCATCGATATGTGGGGTATCGAGCATCGCGGCATCGAAGATGGCGTGGTGGCCGACCAGAGCTTTCTCGGGTAAACCCAGACTGGCACCGGTGGCCTCAATCATTAACACGCTCAAGGGCTGCTCGTGCTGCAAGCGCCACATGGTGCCACGGGGGATCAACAGGTAGTCGCCTTCGGTAACACTCAGGTGGCCAAAGTCGCAGAACAACTCGGCACTGCCGCTATGGATGAAAAGCAAATCATCGCCATCGGCATTGCGCGCCAGCTCACTGGCACTACGGGTCACTTTCCACAAACGTATGTGACAGTACTGATTGTGTAACAACGAAACCGCCGACCAGGGGTGGCATTGCTCGCTATCCAGTTCGGTGGTGTCAAAAGCCCGTGGCAGTAGGGGGCCATCGATACGACGCCAGGACGTCGGCGGGTGGCGATGGTAAAACTGACTGGCAGGGCCAAAAAAGCCCTCCTTGCTCATCTCCCTTTCATAGCTGCCCTCAGGTAAGTCACAGTGCGCCTGACGGGAACTCTGGCCCTCCACCCGGGGAAAGGAAATCCATTGCGGCATTTACAAGACCCCCCTGCGCCGCTGATCCTCTTCAATGGAATTAAACAGCGCCTGAAAGTTACCCTCGCCAAAGCCCTCATTACCCTTGCGCTGAATAATCTCGAAAAAAATCGGCCCGATCACAGTTTCGGTGAAAATCTGTAACAGTAAACCCTGACCGTGGCCAATATCACCATCGATCAAAATTTTGTTTTTTTGCAGGCGGGCAATATCTTCACTATGCCCGGGTATGCGCTGCTCGATGGCCTCGTAATAAGTATCGGGAATATCCAGCAGCTGCACGCCATTGGCGATTAACTGCTCAACAGAGTGGTAAATATCCTCTGACCCCAAGGCAATATGCTGAATGCCCTCGCCGTGATAGGCGTCGAGGTATTCCTGAATTTGCGACTTACTGTCTTTCGGCTCATTGATGGGGATGCGGATTTTGCCACAGGGACTGGTCATGGCTTTCGAAATTAGTCCCGTGGCCTGGCCCTCGATATCAAAATAGCGGATTTGTTTGAAATTAAAAATACGCTGATAAAACCCCGCCCACTGGTCCATGCGCCCGTAGTGCACATTGTGTGTAAGGTGGTCAATATACTGTAAGCCAAGGCCATTGGTGGGCGTCAAACTCGTATCGATAGCAATAAAATCAACATCGTAAATCGATTGTTCGCCATAGCGGTCGATTAAATAAATTAGCGAACCGCCGATGCCGTGAATGGCCGGCAGGTTAAGTTCCATCGGCCCCGCCTCACCGACATAGGGCTTCGCCTGGTGTTTGATCGCGTAGTCATACGCCTGGCGAGCATCGGCGACGCGCAGACCAAAAGCACAAATCGACGGGCCGTGCACCCGAGCAAAGGCGCGAGCAAAACTATCGGGTTCGTGATTGATCAAAAAGTTAATGTCGCCCTGGCGATACAGCACTACCTCCTTGGAGCGGTGGCGGGCAACTGCACTAAAACCCATGCTTTGAAACAGCCGCTCGAGTGCGCGGGTATCGGCAGCGGTATATTCGACAAATTCAAAGCCATCCGTACCCATGGGGTTGTCGTTTGTTACACTAGTTTCGGCATCAGGCATATTGCTATCTCCTCGCTGCGAACCCTAAAGCGACGCATTCAACAAACCAGTAATGAGGCGCGAAAAGGCGGAACCAGCTTCGCAGGGCTTCTATGACTAACCATAGAATTTTCTGCAGCTTTAGCAAGTTCAGCGCCCTGTTAGCGCAAGGTATAAGACCGCTCTTAAAACACTAAACGGTAAACTCGGCGCTCGAAGAAAGTTGCCCTCTGGATAGGTACTGACGGTAACGAACGAGGAGAACTAAGGCAGCTTATTTACCCGGCTAGGTATGATTCAAAAAGGCGATGGCGCCATGTTCAGCTCAGCCTCTTGTTTTTTGAATGCCTCACCGTTAGCCTATAAATTCGACTAGAATAATGACAAAAATAAGACCCTCATCATAAGGATATGAATCAATGCTTTTTCAAAAAAACGCCATGTTCACCACTGCGCGCTATGCTTTTTTTCTTGGTTTATCCGCGCTAAGCCTTTCCTGTTCCGCATCCGACCCGCGAGATCATCCTTCCGCTATTATCGAGTCTGACAACAACCTTGGGCACCCCGCTTATGCACTGCAACAACTCTCCACTTACCGGCAGTTAGAGCGGCAATTAAACCGCATTGAGCGGCGTTCACAGGGGCTGATCAGAGTTGGCCCGCTGATTAAAAACAGTGATAACCAGGGCTTGGTGGATATCGATATTCCCCTCGACCTAGAGCTGGAGATTAACACCGAGGTCTGCGGCAGTGAGCTGGCGCAACCGAGTATTCGCGAGGCCGTCATTTGCACGGTGGCTGAGGGGCAGGCCGGTAATCGTGACGCGGAACGGATTGGTTATTCGACGCAGGGGCGGGCATTACTGGCGGCGCGCCTGGGTAATCCCGAGGGCACTAAAGTACTGATCATCACTCAGCAACACGGCAACGAACCGGCCGCCACCGAAGCGGTATTGAAGGTACTGAGGTGGTTGTCTCGCGCCGAAGAAAGCCGCGCGGAAGATATCTTAGGGCGTCTCGACCTCCTCGTGATTGCCCGCGCCAATCCCGATGGCGGGGAGTTCGACCCCCGGCGCTGCAGCATTGACCCCGTCGTTGGAACCGTTATTGACAGTGACTGTGCGTTTATCCGCCAGAATGTTGACCCCTCGGCAGGGGGCGCTTTTGCGGCCAACTCCGATGCCGACTTTGCCGGTGTTGTCGGCCGTGGCTACGATCTCAATCGCTATCATCATGTCGATTTGGATAAGCCCATCAGGCCCGCTGAAAGCCAGGCCATGGTTGCCGCTGTGCTGGCCTTTCGCCCCGATGTCATGCTCGACCTGCACGGTGACTTAAGTAAAACCGATTGCGAATTGGACTTCGCCAGTATCACTGCGGGGCAAGTTTTAGGCCTACTACCTACGGCGCAATGTCTGCAGCCGGGTAAAAAGGCCGATCAACGCTTACTGAGTATTTTTGCCAACGCCACAGCCGACTCTCCTCAAGAGCAATGGGTACAGCACCTGGGCGTCAATGTCATGCGCGCCACGGCGAATAGCTTCGAGGGCTCCGTTGGCCGCTTTTCCCAATTACAGCTTGGTGCGGGCGTCGTCAATGGCGGCGGTTCCGGGGGCTATACCGGGCTGGGCATTGCCTCCGGTGGCTGGGAGACGCTGAGTATCAGCAAAGACATTCGCGCCGACGTGGTGACTGTGGTCGCTGGCGAGGCCGTGGTCAGTGTTAACCCGGGGCTGCCCGATCCGCGTTTGTTACGACAGCAAATTCGCATTAATCGCCTGGCCTTAAAGACAGCGCTGCGCACCTTGGCCGAATTCGCTGAGCAAGCACCCAATGGTGACAGTGATTTTTGCGACTATCCGCTGGCGTCGGGCTTGCTCGTTGAACTACAGGCCAAATATTGGGCGGGGGCGGCAACGCAGGGGCAGGTTTTAATCCCCATCGCTCCGGCTATTGGCTTACCATTGTTAATCAGTGGCAATTGCCCCGACAACCCCGGCTTCTGAAGTAAAAGCGCGCAATACGAACTCGGCCCTGCTACTCAGGCTCAGCGTCTATTGCGCGCTATGAAATACGATAGATATCTGCCTCAGTCGAGACAGGTACTTTATTACCCAATTACCAAGCGCTAAATATTCGATGCTTGCGCCCTATTATTAAGCCCACCACAAAGACCCAGAGACCCATAGATCAAATCATATCGACGTCAGAACTTTGTTCTTATGCCGCTATCAAGCTAAGCTTGCCAACATCAGTAGACGGATAAAAAAGCATGCAAATATGGGTCGATGCCGACGCTTGTCCCCGAGTAATTAAAGACATTCTCTACCGCGCCTCGAAACGGGCCGAGGTGATGACCTTGTTTGTCGCCAACCAGTCGTTGAACCTGCCAAAGTCACCCTGGCTCAAGTCCGTACAAGTACCCGGTGGCTTTGATGTTGCCGACGACTATATTGTCGCCCACCTCGACGCGGGTGATTTAGTGATTACCGCCGATATCCCCCTGGCGGCGGAGGCCATTGACAAGGGTGCCGAGTGCATCAATCCCCGTGGCGAGCACTACACCAGCGCCAATATTAAACAGCGCTTGACGATGCGCAATTTAATGGAAGAGTTGCGTTCCACGGGTGAGGTGCACGGTGGCCCCGCCAGTTTTAACCAGAAAGATCGCCAAGCTTTTGCCAATGTTCTCGACCGGCTTTTAGCAAAGGCCGCAAAAGGCCTTTAAGCTACTGTAAAGTCGGGCAATTCAGGTAGATACGGGGAAAGGGAGAGATAGACTAAAGCCCGCAACCTGCGTATAATTTCGCGCCCCTGTGGGGCGGCGCTTGTTTTCGCCCCCTTCTGCGCCAACCCTCTGGCGCTCCCTATTAGGCACTTCCTATGTCAGCATCCGATGCAAAGCCAGACGCCAAGTCAACAGACAAGCGGGACGCGAGTCCTGCCAGTGACGCCAACCAGCCTGCAGAGGTGACATTTGCCTCTCTCAATTTGTCCGCCGCTGTTCTAAAAGCGGTTAACGAGTTAGGTTACGAGCAGCCTTCAGCCATTCAGGCACAGGCCATTCCTCTGTTGTTGGGCGATGGCAATTTACTCGGTACGGCGCAAACCGGTACGGGTAAAACGGCGGCTTTTGCACTGCCCTTGCTGAGCAAGTTGAAAACCAGCCAGAAAAAGCCGCAAATTCTGGTTCTGGCACCCACCCGCGAACTGGCGATACAGGTCGCCGAGGCCTTCCAAACCTATGCCCGCTATATGAAGGGCTTTCACGTATTGCCGGTTTACGGTGGTCAGGATATCAGCGGCCAACTCCGCGCTCTGCGCCGTGGCGTCGATGTTGTCGTCGGCACCCCCGGGCGTTTGATTGACCATATCAACCGTCGCAGCCTCGACCTCAGCGAACTCAAAGCGGTGGTGCTCGACGAAGCCGACGAAATGCTGCGCATGGGCTTTATTGACGATATTGAAAAGATTCTCAGCAAAACGCCGGACAACGCTCAGCGGGCGCTATTTTCAGCCACCATGCCCCCACCCATTCGCCGCGTTGCCAATACTTATATAGGCGATGCCGCAGTGGTGAGCATTGCCAATAAAACCAGCACGGTTGAGAAAATCGAGCAGAAGTACCTGATCGTCAACAGCCACCAAAAACTCGATGCGCTGACCCGTATTCTCGAAGTGGAGGACTTTGACGGCATCATTATGTTTGTGCGCACCAAATCGTCGACGGTGGACCTGGCTGAAAAACTCCAGGCCAGAGGCTATGCCGCCTCGGCCTTGAACGGCGACCTCAACCAGGCCTTGCGCGAACAGACCATTAGCAAACTTAAAAAAGGCGTGCTCGACATTATCGTCGCCACCGACGTCGCGGCGCGGGGCCTCGATGTCAAACGTATCAGCCATGTCATCAACTACGACATTCCCAACGACAACGAATCCTACGTGCACCGCATCGGCCGTACTGGCCGGGCCGGGCGCGAAGGCAAGGCGATACTGTTTGTCGCCCCCAAAGAGCGCCGCCTGCTGCGCTCCATTGAGCGAACCACCCGTCAACCATTAGTATCAATGGAAATACCCAGCGGTGAAGAAATAAGTGGGCAGCGTATCGAACGCTTTCAAAACACCATACTCGAGGCCCTTCAAAAACAGGATCTCAGTAGCTTCCGTGAATTACTGGCAAAAATATCTCACGATAACGAGCTGGACATTGCCGATATCGCCGCTGCCCTCGCCTGGCAGGCTCAGCAAAAAACACCACTCTATCCGTCAATGAAAGCCTTTGCGGCCCCGGCGGAGAAGCATAAGGGTCGTTTAAAAAATACCGAGAAAAACAAACGCCCCCAGCGCGATAACGCGAACAGCAGTCACGATGCCCCGCGCCGCGACAAAGCTCCGCGCAAGCCGAACCCGAAAAGTGGCGGCAGCGATAAGCCCATCTCTAGTTTGCGCCAGCACCCCGATGTCGAGTTGGTGCGCTATCGCATTGAAGTCGGTAGCGACCACGGTGCCTCACCCGGTGATATCGTCGGCGCGATGATTAATGAAGCCGGTATTGAGAGCGAGTTTATCGGCCACATCGACATGCAGAGCGAGCACAGCACGGTTGATTTACCCGATGGCATGCCCAAGGAAATCTTCCAGCACCTGAAGCGGGTTAGAGTGCGCCAGCAAGCGATGAAAATTGAACAGGTCACTGGCCTGGGCGACAAAAACCGCGAAAAGCCTGTGCTCAAGCGCACCAATAAAAAACGCCCGAAAATTGAGGGCACTATTAAAAAGCGCGGCGACAAAAAACCATCGCGCCAGCCCCGTGCCCCCAAGCCCGAGGATTTTAGCTAGGCGGCACACCACCGGGCCATTGCCCGCCGCTGTAATACATGCCTAAAATAAGGGGTCAAAAACCATAATAACAAGGCCCCTTCGCAAGTAGCGTTTACCTCATCAGCCAACTGGACCCAACTATGAGCACCTTTTTGACCAATTCCAATATTATTGCCCAGCGCTTTGGCCCCATACTCGGGCGCTTTTTATTGGCGGCGCTGTTTATTCCCGCCGGCGTTAATAAAATCATTGGCTTCTCCACGGTCGCCGGCTACATGGCGAGCAAGGGCCTACCCATGGTCGACACGCTACTGGTCTTGACCATTATTATCGAACTGGGCGGTGGCTTGATGATATTACTGGGTTGGCACGCGCGACTGGCCTCACTATGTATTGCCCTCTTCCTCATACCGGTAACGATTATTTTCCACCCCTATTGGGATATTGCAGATGCCCAGGAGATGATGACGCAGCAACATATGTTTATGAAAAACATGGCCATTATCGGCGGCCTGTTGTGCATGACAGGTTTGGGTTCTGGCAAATTCAGCCTCAAGGCCGCCAAGTTTTCTTAACAACTGCGGCACACCAATAGGTGGCCAGCGGGGCTTCAAGCCCCGTTGCGCCAAGCCCTGTTATATATTTTATCTTGACTCAGCAAGCACCCGATACACTATTAACCTCCCGGCTCAAACCCTGTAGCAAGGCCTTCTCGCTGTTCCCCCGGCTTTTCCCCCTCTAGCTTTCCTCCTCCAACCCTTGTGGTCAGTCACTTTTATTACCCAGCATTGCCTGTGCCCCCAGTGGTAGTATGCCTTGCGCATCATGTGCCTAAACGGATCTCTATCGACCAGCAAAAGCCAGGGAATAATCAATGAATAAAACACGGCCCACCCTCCACCTCACCCTGTTAAGCGGCCTCCTCGGCCTGTTATTACTCGGCGGCTGTGACAGTAAAACGGCTGAAGAAAAGCACCAGCCATCGGGTCTCGCCCTAAAGGGTATGGATACCAGCATTCGCCCCCAGGATGATTTCTTTGCCTACGCCAATGGTCGCTGGATGCGCGATACCGAAATACCGGCCGACAAGTCATCCTGGGGTTCCTTCAGTATTCTCCATGAAAAAAGCCTCCAGCAATTACAGCTGATTATTGAAGACGCCGCCAATAACGACAGTGATGATGACGCTCAACAGCGCATCGGCGACTACTATCAAGCCTTTCTCGACACCGACACCATTAACGAACTCGACCTAGCGCCCTTAGCGACCGAGCTGGCGTTGATTGAAGTCTTTGAAAACCACGCCGATATCGCCACCTTCTTCGCACGTAGCAACGCTGCCGGCATCGACTCACCCCTGAATTTTTGGATTGACCAAGATGCCAAGGACTCGAGCCAGTACATTGCCTACTTCACCCAGTCGGGCCTCGGCTTACCCGACCGGGATTATTATTTTGATGACAGCGAACGTGGGCAGGAAATACTCGAAAAATACCGCGCTTATATAGAGCAATTAATGGCACTGGCGAAGGCCAAGGTCAGCGATGCAACCGTGAGTAATATCATCGCCATTGAAACAGCACTGGCCACGGCACAATGGACGCGAGTCGACAATAGAGACAGTGATCGCACCTATAACAAGCTTAGTGCTGTCGCACTGCAAAAATTATTACCGGACTATCATCTCGAGACCTTTCTCGAGGGGCTCGGTCTCGCCGGGCAACAGCACGTCATTGTGCGCCAACCCTCTTATGCCCAGGCCTTAAATGGTATTTTCACCGCCACCACGATTGTGCAGTGGCAGGATTACCTGCGTTTTAAGGTACTCAATGCCTACGCGCCCTATTTACCCGAGGCCTACGAGCAGTTGAATTTTGACTTCTACCAGCGCGCCTTGAGTGGTCAACCCGAGCAACAACCGCGCTGGAAACGCGCTGTTAACAGTATTAATGGCAATATGGGTGAACTACTCGGCCAGCTCTATGTCGCCAAACATTTCCCCCCCGAGGCTAAGACACGAATGCTTGAGCTGGTCGAACAATTGATCGCCGCCTATCGCGTATCGATTAGCGAACTCGAGTGGATGAGCCCCGCCACCCGTGAAAAAGCCCTGACAAAACTCACCAGCTTCACGCCCAAAATAGGCTACCCCGACAAATGGAAAGATTATTCCAGCCTGGAAATAAAGGCCGACCAACTGCTGGCTAATATTCGCCGCGCCAATCAATTTAATCATCAATTACAAATCGACAAGCTCGGCAAGGCCGTCGATCGCGACGAATGGTTTATGGCACCGCAAAAGGTCAACGCCTACTACAATCCGGGGATGAACGAAATCGTCTTTCCCGCCGCCATACTGCAGCCGCCATTTTTTGATATCAATGCCGACGATGCGGTCAACTACGGCGGCATCGGTGGCGTCATCGGCCATGAGATCGGCCACGGTTTTGACGACCAGGGCAGTAAATACACCGGTGAGGGCAATCTGGAAAACTGGTGGAGCGATGCCGACCGCAAAAATTTTGAGCAGCGCACCCAGCACTTAATTGCGCAATACGCCACTTATGAGCCCCTACCCAATCTGCCCATTAATGGCGAGCTAACCCTCGGTGAAAACATTGGCGACCTGGGTGGCCTGAGCATTGCCCTGAAGGCCTATGAACTTTCATTACAGGGCAAGGCCGCTCCACAGATGGGTAAATTCAGCGGGCAACAGCGGGTCTTTCTCGGCTGGGCCCAGGCCTGGCGGGTCAAGCGCCGCCCGGAGATGGTCGAACGACTGATCAAAACCGACCCCCACTCGCCCCCCGAATTCCGGGTTAACGGCGTGGTGCCCAATATCGCTGCCTTCTATTCCGCCTTTGAGGTACAAGAGGGTGACGGCATGTATCTCTCCCCCGAGCAACGGGTTAAGATCTGGTAGCCAAGGATGAGCAAATATAATTAAACAGGGAATCTTTTCACCAGACCAATATCAAGCTTTCAATTTTTCCACGGTCAATCATAGAGGATGACTAATGAAGCAAGCTATTGTTACAAAAATCGCCCACGCCCTTGTCGGCTCAGCACTGCTGCTTGGAGCGAACGTGCATGCGGAGCAATGTGCTACGGGTTCTGTTCCTGTAGCGGTTAAGGGAACAATCACTAACAACGCTCAGAACATCGAGGAAGTGGGCGTAAGCACCCTTGGGGTCGCCAAGCTAAAACTGGGTAAAAGGCCCAATGTACTGGCGCGGATGAAATGCGGCATTATCGGCGTTAGCGCGGTAACAGAGACCGAACCTTTTGCCTTTACACATACACTCAGCTGTAATGACGACAATATCGTCTACCTTGGTCCTGACTTTGGCATTCAGAATGCTCACTCACAATTAACGCTCAACACCCATGGCGATTTAAGCATCGCGGGCAGCTGTGCCCCAATATCTGACGGCATCTATGGCTCCTTTATTGAATATTCCAGCCCCTCAGCGGACAACACGGGACGAGGCTTATTTACTGGCGTGACAGAAGGTGAGCTGGTTATCGAGGGTGACATCAACTGCCTCGGTTCCATCGACATGACCTTTAAAGGCTATATTTGTATGGTTCCCCCCAGCTGAATAAACTGGCCATAGTGCGAACCATAAAAAAACCCGCTGTCATTAGCGGGTTTTTTTATGGTTGAAGAAAAGTGAGCACTTAGGGTAAACCATCAAACTCCACGCCTTCCTTCTCCGTCGGCATCAGGTCTTCGCGACTAATATCCATCGCCAGCAGTATATTCGCCGCCACATAAATTGATGAATAGGTACCCACCGCCACACCGACAATCAAGGCGATTGAAAAGTTGTGGATGAGCTCGCCGCCAATAAAAAACAAGGCAAAGAGCACCAACAAGGTCGTTAAGGACGTAATAATGGTGCGGCCCAATGTCTGTGTCAGCGATTCATTAATGACCTCACTGGCCTCGGCAACCCGCAGTAGGCGAAAGTTCTCGCGAATGCGATCCGATACGACGATGGTATCGTTCAGTGAGTAACCAATCACCGCCAACACGGCCGCCAGTACCGTGAGGTCAAACTCCACACCAAACAGCGAGAAGAAACCCAGGGTAATAATCACGTCGTGTACCAGGGCACAAACGGCGGCGATGGAAAATTTATACTGAAAGCGAATCGCCACATACAGCATCACCACGGCGAGAGCGGCGAGCATTCCCAGGCCACCGTCATCGCGTAGTTCCTCACCAATTTGTGGACCGACGAATTCGATGCGCCGCAGCTCAACTGCGGGGTTGGCCACCCTCAGTACCGTCATCACCTGGTCGGACAAACCCGACTCTGGCTGGCCCTGTAGACGTATCAACACTTCACTATCGCTACCGAAGTGCACCACCACCGGGTTTTTAAAGCCACCCTCTTCCAAGGACGAACGCACCACACTCAATTCGGCAGCCT
>MAAT01000075.1 GCA_002162815.1 Gammaproteobacteria bacterium 53_120_T64
ACAATGCCAATTAGAAACTGGAAGCCCGCCCTCAATCGCTTTATGATCGAGTTCGAAGACCGCCTTACTGATTACATTTAACCCCGACAGTTACACAGAACTATTTACAGGCTCAACAGCTGGGCATACACCCTTCTCAAATCTACCAGTGGCGATCTGCAAGAACCGACTAGGAAAGAACCGACTAGGACACCCATCCTAAAACCACAACAAGCCCCATAGCCCTTACAAGCGGCCCTTAACTCGCAATATTCCCAGCCTTGGCCATACTAAAGCCATATCCCCATATTTCACGCTAGGAATATTATGACCAAGGCCAGAACCCAGCAGGTTTCACTTCAAGCAACCCCTTACTACCACTGTGTTTCACGTTGTGTACGCAGGGCCTTTCTGGGTGGTGAGGGTTTTGAACACCGCTTTGGCTGGGTCGAAGATAAATTGCTCGCCTTGGCAGAAGTCTTTTGTATCGAGGTTGCAGCCTATGCGGTGATGCCCGACCACTATCACTTGGTATTACACATCAATACGCCACAGGCAGAGCAATTGAGCAAGCTGGCAGTAATAGAGCGTTGGCACCAGCTATTTAAGGGTAGTCTATTAAGTCAGCGCTATTGCCGAGGAGAAAAACTACTGAAGGCCGAACAGCTTACTTTGGATGATCTTATCGTGACATGGCGTCAACGCCTGCAGGATATTAGTTGGTTTCTACGCCTGCTGAATGAGGCTATTGCGCGCCAAGCCAATCAAGAAGATCAATGTAGAGGGCGTTTTTGGGAGGGTCGCTTCAAGTCCCAGGCTTTATTGGATGATCAGGCCCTACTCGCGTGCATGGCCTATGTCGACCTCAACCCGCTGCGCACGCAAACGGCAAAGAGCCCCGCTAACTCGCCCTACACCTCTATCAAAAAACGCATCGCCAAGGCAAAAACCGCCCACCAGGTTAACCACCCACGGCAACAAGAACAAAGCTTAATGCCCTTTGCCGGCAAGCCCCGCCAGAATATGCCAGAAGGTATCCCCTGCCGTCTCAGCGACTACCTAGAGCTGGTCGATTGGACGGCACGTATCGTGCGCAAGAAAAAACAGGGTGCTATCGAGAAGCAGGTGCCGCCACTACTCGCCCAGCTAAGTATTGGCGCCAAGAACTGGCTTATTCTCAGCACCCAATTTGAACAGCGCTTTGGCCGAGTCATTGGCACACCGAAACATCTCAGGCCAGCTTGCACCACCCTGGACTATCAACGCATACCGGGCATGACTAACAGCAAACTGCTGTTTGAAGACGCCTAATCTCTCGGATTCAGGGCGCCGAGTTATCGCCGCCAACCACGGCGCTGACAGGACAGCCAGTTCAACCCCCTTCCCGTAAATAAGTGCCACACACGCGGTATCAGGTAATGATTTCACAAGCCTCAGTGGCGCCTTAGTTCTGAGGATTTAAGATTTTAAGCGCTAGAATACCCGTCGAAAGCTCGACATTATTACCGACCACTCTATAATTGACGGCTCGCTGACAGGCCTGTGTCGATACCGGCCCCACCTGAGTATCCTTTTAAGCCACACAAACACCCTGCAGTATTGAGCCACAGCCCTCCCTTAGAAGCTGACACGCCTCTTCATCCACAAGTCAGCCGAGTATATTCCCCGGCTGACGTTAGCGATGCCCGAAACCCTAGTATTACCCCCCCACCCAGTAAGGACCCAGAAAGTTATGAGTGACGTAAAAAGTAAAACTCTCGATGCTGTGATTGTCGGCAGCGGCATGGCCGGTATGTATATGCTCCACCGCTTGCGCAAGCAGGGACTCAATGTCTTGGCCGTAGAAGCCGGCACAGGCGTCGGTGGCGCTTGGTATTGGAACCGCTACCCGGGCTGTCGCTGTGATGTACCGAGTATTGAATACTCCTTTTCCTTTTCAAAGGAGTTGGAGCAAGAGTGGGACTGGACCGAGGCCATGGTCTCCCAGCCCGAGCTAGAGCGCTATCTCAACCATGTTGCCGATCGCTTTGACCTGCGCAAAGATATTCAATTTGGCACGCGCGTCACCAGCGCCAACTATGATGAGAGCAGTGCTCGCTGGACAGTCACTACCGACCAGGGCGATGTCTTCGACACCAACTATTGCGTCATGGCCACCGGCTGCCTGACCATACCCAACTACCCCGATATTAATAACGCCGATGCCTTCCAGGGCGAGGTCTACCACACGGCCACCTGGCCCAAAGAAGAGGTCGACTTTACCGGCAAGCGTGTCGCGGTTATTGGCTGCGGCTCCTCGGGTGTACAGACGATTCCCATCATCGCCGAAAAAGCCGAGCAACTGATTGCCTTCCAGCGCAGCCCGGTCTATACCTTTCCGGCCCGCAATGCGCCGATGAAGCCGGAGTTCCTCGCCCAAGCGAAAAAAGATTACCCTGAAATACGCGCCAAGCAGCGCAATTGCGCCTCGGGTATCGCCGGCTACACCGGCCCCGCTAAGGCCGAGGGCGAGGTAGAAAAGCCGAAGTCGAGCCGTAAAATTCTCGGTCTCACGGCCGAACAGCGCCAGGCCGAGCTGGAAGAGTTTGGCATGGGCGCTATTCCCAACTACGTCGACGCCTTCTTCAATGAAGACGCCAATGCCATTGTCCGCGACATGTTTGACCAGTCGTTAAAGGCGATCGTTAAAGATCCCCAAAAAGCCGACGCACTGTCACCGAAGGACTACCCGCTGCATTGCAAGCGCCCGGTCATCGACACCAACTACTACGAAGCGTTCAACAAAGACAGCGTCAGTATCGTCGACCTCAGAGAGAGCGCTATTGAAGAGCTAACCGCCACCGGCCTGCGCACCAGCGATGGCAGCGAATATGAATTTGATATTCTCGTGTATGCCACCGGGTTTGACGCCATGACCGGCGGCCTGACAGCCATCGATATTCGCGGCATCGGCGGTGAATCCATTAAGGAAAAATGGGCCGACGGCCCCACGGCCTATCTCGGCTTACAGGTCAGCGGCTTCCCCAATCTGTTCACCATTACCGGCCCCGGTAGCCCCTCGATTTTGAGCAACGTGATCGTCTCTATCGAATATCATTGTGAGTGGATCGACCAGACCATTCAGTATCTACGCGACAATGACATCAAGGCCATGGAAGCCAAGCAGTCGGCCGCAGATGCTTGGGCCGACCACGTCAACGAGGCTGCTCAGGGCACCATGTACGTTGCCCCCACCTGTAACTCTTGGTACCTAGGTTCGAACATTGACGGTAAAAAACGCATGTTTATGCCCTACCTAGGCGGTGTCGACAAGTACGACCAAAAGTGTAAAGACGTTATCGCCAAAGGCTACGAAGGTTTCGCTTTGAGCCGTTAAACAAGGCCTCAGCGTAGACTAAGCGCGGCTCTCCTCTCGGGGGGGCCGCGCTTTTTTTCGCCTCACAGTTGCCGACTCCAGGCGATATTGATGGCGTTGACATAGGGACGAGCCGACTCCCTCGCGCCCGCAAATATCGCGGAGGGGCCCGCATAGTTTGCGCCATCCATACGCGCGTAGGACATATGGAGACGACTACCTGCCCTTGTTTTCCAGCTAAAGCCAACACTCGCCGCGCGTATTGGGTTAATTGCCAGCACCCCAAAACTTGCTGCATCAAGGTTATTGTCATTGGCGCGCTTGCCGTAGGTATAGCCCCCCCGCAAGGTCAACCTTGCACTGGCGTTATAGATCATCCCAAGCTTGTAGTTGGTCTGATTGCGCTGCCAGCCAAACCCGCTGCCGGTCTTGCTACCAAGGGGGTTGGCCACCGGGTCTATCAATGAAGGCAGGATGCCATTGCTCAGCGCTCTAACATCGTTAAATTCGATGCCTTGCACGTCAAAGGCCAGCTTCCAGTGAGGGCTGAGATTAAGCGCAATACCAACACTGTAATTAGCCGGTATATCAAAGCTGCCGTCGACCAGCAGGCCTTTGTATTTATCAAAGTCCTGCATATATATCTTGCTAGAGTAGGCTGCCCCAAGGCTCACGCCGTGATCGAATTCGCCGAACCAGCCGATGCGCACGCCAGCACCAAAGGCGTAGTCCCAACCATTGTTCGAAACGTGGCTGGGGTAACGTGAGCTCGGCGCAAAAGTCTGCAAGCCGTACACCTTGAACATTTGCACAGCCAGCAGGGGTGAAATACCCACACTCTGGCCGGGAGCGAATTGCCACGCCAGCGTCGGCGCGACAATAAATTGCGCCATATCAAAACCCAGCTCGCCACAGCCGCCCATGAAATTTCCCGCCGCCGCGCCACAGGCAGCCGGGTTGAGGTTTGTCGCCCCCAACCCTGTCGTGTCACGATACTCAATATTCATGCCGCCATTGGCGTAGGCCGTGATACCTATCGACAGCCGCTCATTGACCTGGCGAGCATAGGCGAACTCTGGCACCGCGAAGAGCGTGTTGTCACTGGTTGATGAAAAGTTATACACCGCCGCTGGCCCCGTGGCGCCAGTCCGTTTGATGTTACGATTTGGGTTCAGCAAGGTGAGACTTAAGTCGAGCTCGTTGCCGGCGGCAGTGAGTTTGGCGGGGTTAGAGGCCCCTGCAAACGCGTCCTCAGCAACAGCCGTAACCGCGCCTGCGGTTTGCCATGCAACAGGGCCATAGCCCATGGGGAAGTAGCCTCCTCCGGCATTCACCGCTATAGATTGGACAACGACCAGCAGAAATATAGAAAGGCCCAAAGCTAGGGATTTATAGACTACACATCGCTCGGCCCTAAGCAGAGCCGTCGCCACTAACCACCCGGCACCACGAGCTAAATCAGGCATATTCACCACGGGCAATGCTGCCTGCTCATGGGCCTCCATCCTTAAACAACAAGGGTGAAGCCCTTAGACTGCCCTTCCTTTCACCCCTTTTAAGGGCAAAAAGCCGTAAACAGATTTCTGCCTTCGAGAGCAACAGTGGGATACCTCAGAGAATTCACTTACGCTATTTCAGCGTAGCCGAAGAACAAGACAATGCACGATCGAGACAACTAGCGTCTCAGCTAGAAACCGCCTTGGGGTGCGAAACAGAGCCCGTTGTTATCGCCTGTAGAAAAGTAATATTCCACCTGCCACAGAGGTTTGTTCGCCGTGGCTCCGAGGCCGAGAGTGGCTTGATTCTCAATAGACCATTCGAGGGCTTTTTTGGCCGCGTAGTCGGCACTGTACAAGGCCAACTAGAAGGCGGTAAGGCCCGGCACGATCGGCGCAGAGTGGTGATGAAGCAGTCTATTTTCCAGAAGTGCAAGCAAGCTAGCTTGCTTGCCAATAGAATGGCGGGCAATAACCCGTGAGCCCTACTCTGCTGTATACGACCGAGCCAGTAAGCAGAGTCACAACTCAGCAGCCGCTTTCCACACGAGTATCCGCCTAGGTATTCAGCGCAAGTATTCAATACGGGAAACACGAAAGGCACTAGCTTGCGCTAGCGTGAAGCGTTTCCCCCAAGCCGACAGGCATCCTGCTGTCGACAAGTCACTTCACTGTCGATATGTTGGCAGCGGCAAGCTATTTAGCCCTGCCGAGGAAAGCCCTTGTTACAAGTCAAGATTGCGCTTTAGTACCTTCGACGAGGTAATAATACGCGAGGTGCGATACAACTCAGGGTGTTTCTCGCTATCGCTGTAACGCATCGGCTCACCTGATGTCGGGCTAACAAACCACGATACCTCTGGGCGTGCCTCACCTAGAAATTTTTTAAACGCTTGCGGCGTAATACCAATCGCTTCAGCCGCAGCAGCATAGGTGCAGCGTGTTTTAACGCCGTTTATGTAATCAATAACTAGGGTAATTTGTTCTTGCACTGCGAGGTAATCCTTATAAAGTTAATATTGGCAGGTTGTAGGCGACTGTTTGAGCGAACTTAACATTTAAGAAAATTCTCAACAAAAACCAGCAAGCCATTAATTTAAAACAAAAAATAAATCTACCAAGCGAGTATTTCGTACTTGGTGTCTATACGTGTCAAGTACCCAAGCCGGCTCGCCGCTCCATGGTCCCTTGAGTTATCGTCCATGGGTAGCATTACCTTTTTAAGCAGCAAGATAATAGCGCGCTCAAGGTCGAATAATAACACGGTATATTTTCAGTAAAAAGTAAATAAACACTGGCCGAGCAGCCATCATCGCTTCAAAAGCCAATAGCAAGCCACAATTTAGTCAGGTAAAGGGCTCAACTAGCCGTTGTTGCACTAGCTGCGAAAGGTGTGGAACTACCGGCGATAAGCAGAAACAGACACCCATCTCAACGCGACCAAGGCAGTAAAAGTCAAAGCGACGGCACCCCAAAACTCAGCGCGCCATCAGCTTGCCTAGCCCATCGCCGCCACCGCGTCACGTATCAAGCTCGGGCCACGGTAGATAAAGCCAGTGTAGACCTGTACTAAGCTGGCCCCGGCTTTGATTTTTTCGCTGGCATCGCCACCCTTGACGATGCCACCAACGCCGATAATCGGCAGTGCGCCATCGAGCTCCGCCGCCAACTTGGCAACCACCTCCGTGGCCCGCTCGCGCACCGGCCAACCGCTTAAGCCGCCCTGTTCACCGGCCAGTGGTGAACGCTTTACCGGCTCTCGAGACAGGGTGGTATTGGTGGCAATAACACCATCGATACCGTGTTTCACCAGTTGCCGCGCCATATCGGCAATTTGCGTATCGTCCAAATCTGGGGCGATTTTCAGGGCCACCGGCACATAACGGCCCTGCTCATCGGCGAGGCGAGCCTGGGTTTGCTTCAGTACGGCCAATAGCTCACTGAGCTGCTCCGCGTGCTGTAAATCCCGTAGGCCCGGCGTATTGGGCGAGGAAATATTGACGGCAATATAGTCGGCATGGGCGTAGACCTTTTCCATGCAGAGGCGATAATCATGACTGGCCTTTTCGACCGGGGTATCAAAATTTTTGCCGATATTAATCCCCAGTACGCCTTTAAACTGGCGTTCGCGAACCTGAGCCACCAGATGGTCAACACCCAAGTTGTTAAAACCCATGCGATTAATAATCGCCTGATACTCGGGCAGACGGAATAAACGCGGCTGCGGGTTGCCCGCCTGAGGTCGCGGGGTGATGGTGCCAATTTCCACAAAACCAAAACCCAGCTCCGACAGGGCCTCAAAGTAATCGCCGTTCTTATCGAGGCCCGCTGCCAAGCCGACAGGGTTGGGAAACGTTAAACCCATCGCCGCAACGGGGTGGGCCGCAACCTTCGGTAGTAACTTCAACGCACCCAGCTGCGATGCTAAGGCAATAGCCTGTAAGGAGAGGTGATGAGAGGTCTCCGTGGGTAAAAGAAACAAAGCCCTGCGCGCTAGCTGATACATGATTGCCTCATACATTTTGCCCTCAAGAATATTTGTCGATTGATTCACACAGCCATTAACCGGTAGCGACAATACCGTGGTCGAGATGAAACGGGCGGCAAGGATAAGCCAAGGTCGCAGGCAAGTCATCAACAGTGGCCACTGAACCTATCGCCGCGCATCCTGTCCCAACGATGCTGGCCAGAAAAACTTTGCCCCAAGGCTGCGACACATTACAATCGCCAGCATAACAACAGTTGTCATTCGATCTTTTAACAGAGCCCCTACAAGTTGCCCATGAGTGTATCCGCGCAGATCCAGTCTTTACTTTCCTACCTCAATCAAACCATTATCGGCCAACAACACCTCGCCCATCGGCTAGTGATGGCGCTACTGGCCGATGGCCACTTATTGGTAGAGGGTGCACCCGGGCTCGCCAAAACCAAGGCCATTAACACCCTGGCAAAGGGCGTTCACGCCGACTTTCACCGTATACAGTTCACCCCTGACCTATTGCCTGCCGATGTCACGGGCAGTGATATTTACCGCCCCGAAACCGCCAGCTTTGAATTTCAGTCCGGGCCCATCTTTCACAACCTTGTGCTGGCCGACGAAATCAACCGCGCACCCGCCAAGGTGCAGTCGGCACTGCTCGAAGCCATGGCCGAGCGCCAGGTGAGTATCGGCAATGAAATCTACCCCCTGCCCGAGCTGTTTCTGGTGATGGCGACCCAAAATCCGATTGAGCAGGAGGGTACCTATCCCCTGCCCGAAGCTCAGCTCGACCGATTTTTACTGCATGTTACCGTCGGCTACCCCAACGCCGCTGCCGAGCGACAGATACTCGCACTGGTCAGAGACGAGGCCATCGGCAGTACGCCGACCGCGCCGCCACAGGTCGATCAGGCCACCCTGTTTGCCGCCCGCAAAGAAGTGCTCGGCGTACATATGGCCGACAATGTTGAGGAGTATTTGATTCAGTTAATTCAAGCCACCCGCCAGCCGCTGAGCTATGGCGAGCAGCTCGACAACTGGCTCGACTACGGCGCCAGTCCACGGGCGACCATTGCTCTGGACCGCTGTAGCCGTGCCAATGCCTGGCTCGACGGCCGCGACTTTGTCACGCCCGATGATATCCGCGCCGTGGCCCACGACATTCTGCGCCACCGTTTAATTCTCAGTTTTGAGGCCGAGGCCAACGGCATTACCACCGACCGCGTAATCGACACGCTGCTCACCAACGTCGCCTCCGCCTGAGCCGCGAGTTCATTGAACGCTCCTGTGCCGATACTAGCTACCACCGATATTGAGTGCCGCGCCCTTGCCTAGCCCCGCACCATTACCCAGCCCTCCCAGCAGTGTTGTCGCCTCCGTTGCCGATCTCGCCAAGCTGCGTTTTGCCGCTCGGGAGTTGGTGCTGTTTCCTCACCACGCCGTGAAAAGCGCCTTAGCCGGCACCCGCAGCTCGCGCTTTCGCGGTCGCGGTATGGACTTTGACGAGGTACGGCCCTATCAGCCCGGCGACGACATACGCTCCATCGACTGGCGTGTTACCGCCCGTACCACCAGCCCCCACACCAAGATTTTCCGCGAGGAGCGCGAGCGCCCACTAATGGTGGTTTGCGACCTGCGCCAAACGATGTTTTTCGGTTCGCGTCGCTTGAAGTCGGTCGCCGCCTGCGAGATCGCCAGCCTACTGGCCTGGGCCGGCCTCAATGCCGGCGAGCGCATTGGGGCACTGGTGTTTGGCCCCAAGCAACAACGTGATATTCGCGCTCGCCGCAGCCAGCACAGCGTGCTGCAATTGATTCGAGCCCTGCACGACACCAGCATGGCCCTACTGCCGCAACCGCAAGCCGAGACCGGCACATTGCCCACTAGTAGAGAGCGCTACAAACTCAGTGAAATTCTCGAAGACACGCGCCGTGTCGCCCGCCCCGGCACCAGCCTGATGATCATTAGTGACTTTCACGACCTCGACGCAACGTGCGAGCGCCACCTGTTTGAACTGAGTCGCCATTGTGAACTCAGCCTCTTTCAGGTCCATGACCCGCTTGAATGCCAACTGCCCCCGCCCGGGCAATATCAGGTTTCCAAGGGTTCACAGCGGTTTTTATTGAATGCTGCCAAAGCCAGCCTGCGCAGTCGCTTTGAACAGCACTATCGAGACCAAGAACAACACTTACAGCAGACCGCCCTGCGCCTTAAATTGCCACTGCTCAGTTGCTCGACCGAGGAGCCCGTACTCGACACCCTGCGTCTGGCCTTTGCCAAACAGGCCCGCCGGAGACGCTCGTGAATAACCCGATACTCGAACAACTCAGAGATATTCACCTGCCCCAAGCCGTGCACTGGTGGCCACCGGCCCCCGGCTGGTGGATCCTCGCCCTGGTTAGTCTGGCCCTGATCACCTGGCTGTATCGCAGTGGTCGGGCACGCTATCGACGCCAATACTTTCGCGGCGAAAGCCAAGACCTACTCGCGCAGCTCTGGGCCAACTATCAACAACAGCTCGAACACAGTGACAGCGCCGACCGTGAATTTATTGCAAGTACCCTTGCCCTGCTGCGGCGAGCGGGTAAAACGGTGCAGCTATCGATGGCCGATGACAAGACACCAAACCCGAGTGAGCGGCCTCTCGACTTAACCCCCCTCGATGCCATACCCAGCCCCGCGCTGTTAGCGGCCCTCGATCAGCACAGTGCTGGCAAACTATCCGCCAGCATCGCCTTGGAAGAAATCAGTGCCCGCCTCTACAGTGATAAAAGCGCGGCGCTGAGCAGGGCGCAAATGAGTTGCTTGCAGGACGTGGTAAAAAGCTGGTTGAAATCAAAAGACTTTAAGCCCAGCGCTAAAAGCGCGGGGGCTCACCGATGTTGAGCTTACTCTGGCCTTGGATGCTGGCACTGGCCCCCCTACCCTGGCTGTATCGCTGGTGGCGCAGACCCGCAGACGACACACAAGCGGCATTGCTGGCACCGGTGTACGCCCAGCTTGCCGCCGACAGCCCAAGTGGCCCCGCCGTGAGTCGTAATAACTGGCCCAGCCTGGCCCTGCTGACGCTCATTTGGCTCGCTTGCTTACTGGCCGCCAGCCGTCCCCAGTGGATCGGTGAACCCATTGCCCTACCCACCAGCGGCCGCGACCTGCTCTTGGCCGTCGATATCTCCGGCAGTATGGAGGTCGAGGATATGGAGGTGAAAGGCTCACTGATTGACCGTTTAAGCGTGGTTAAAGCGGTGGTCGGGGATTTTGTCGAACGGCGCAGCGGCGATAGGCTCGGGCTCATTCTGTTTGGCGACCATGCCTATCTACAAACCCCCTTAACCTTTGACCGACTGACTCTAAATACACTGTTGCAAGAGGCCCTCATCGGCTTTGCCGGTAAGGGCACGGCCATTGGCGACGCCATCGGGCTCGGGGTGAAGCGCCTAAAGGACAAACAGGAAAATAGCCGGGTCATTATTTTACTCACCGACGGTGCCAATACCGCCGGTGAAGTCGAACCCTTAAAAGCGGCCGAGCTAGCAGCCGCCTACGGAGTGAAAATTTACACCATTGGCGTCGGTGCCGATGAAATTTTGCGCCGCAGTTTATTCGGCGTGCGTCGGGTCAATCCCTCCGCCGATCTCGACGAAGGCACGCTGCGCGCCATTGCCGCGCAAACCGGCGGCCAATACTTTCGCGCTCGCAACCCTCAACAATTGGCGCAAATCTACGCCATCCTCGACCAACTCGAGCCGGTTAGCCAAGACGCCGAGACCTTCCGCCCCACCCGCGCATTGTTTTACTGGCCCTTAGGGGCCGCCTTGCTAGGCAGCGGCCTGTTACTACTGGCCAGGGGTAGTAAGCCATGAGCCTTTTCTCCGCCGAGCTAGCCACGGCCATTGCCGAATTTCACTGGCTGCGCCCCTGGTGGTTTGTCGCCCTGTTACCCGGTATTGCCCTGGCTCTACTACTGGCTCGACGCAGCGCCAGCAACAGTAACTGGCAGGGTGTTATCGCCCCAGAGCTACTGCCCTATCTGGTTGAGCAAGGTGGCGGTGCGCAGCGCCAGCGTCTGCACTGGTGGCTGCTCGTGCCCTGGCTCTGTGCCTGTCTCGCCCTCGCCGGGCCGAGCTGGCATAAAATCCCCCTGCCCATCCACAAGCAACAAACGCCGCTGGTGATCTTGCTCGACCTGTCGCCCTCCATGCTAGCGGAGGATCTGAAGCCCAACCGCCTGACCCGCGCTCGCCTCAAATTGATCGACCTCTTACACGCTCGGCAAGAGGGAACCACCGCCCTCGTCGCCTATGCCGGTGACGCCCACGTCGTGACACCCCTCACCGACGACACGGCAACAATTATCTCGCTGCTACCGGCCCTCAGCCCGGCAATTATGCCCCGGCAAGGCAATCAACCTCGGCAAGCGCTGGACCAAGGCATTGCGCTTATCGGCAGCAGCGGCTTGCAAAACGGGCACATTTTACTGGTCTCCGATGGTTTACCGAGTGCCGATTTAGCGCTAATGAATACGCAATTGGAAAACCACGGCGGCATTAAAGTCTCGGTATTGGCGCTGGGTACAAAAGGTGGCGCACCCATTCCCTCCGTCGCGGCCAACAGCAACGCTGGTTTTATCAAAGATAAAGCAGGCAACATTGTACTGGCGCAATTACACAGCGGCCCCTTGCGCAGCTTGGCGCACAGCAACGGCGGCATTTACCGAAAACTGGCGCTCGACGATAGTGATATAGCAGCCCTCAATCTATTGTTCGACAGCGCCGATAGCGAGCAAAGCCAGCAATTACAACGCACCTTTGATACCTGGCGCGACAGCGGGTTTTGGCTGACCTTGCCCCTCTTGCCCTTTCTGCTCTTGGCCTTTCGCCGCAATGTCTTGGCCCTATTGGTTCTTGCCCCACTGGTTTTTGCCCCGGATAAAGCTTACGCCCTTGAATGGCAAGACCTCTGGCTGCGCAGCGACCAACAGGGCCAAAAGGCACTTGCCGACGGGGACGCCGAGGCCGCCGAAGCACTGTTTAAAAACCCCAGCTGGAAGGGCTCTGCGGCCTATCAAAACGGCAACTTTGGCGCTGCAGAAGAACACTTTAAAACCAGCAAACCCAGCGCTGACAGCCTCTACAATCTGGCCAATGCTCAGGCTAAAGCCGGTCAACTTGAAGAGGCTCTGAAACATTATCAAGCCGCCCTCGAGCTGGAAGGCCAGCATCAGGACGCCACCTTTAATAAAGCATTGATTGAAGAAGCGCTGAAGCAACAGGAGCAACAAGACTCATCTCAGGACGATAAGGACCAGCAAGAGGGGCAAAAAGACGACGGCGATAATGACCCGTCCGAGAATGAACAGAGCCCATCCGATGCAGATCAAGAGGCTCAGACTGGCGACAACAAAGCGGAGCATAGGGATAGTCAGCCCGAGGCTAACGCCGATGAGAGTGGCCAAGAGCCAACACCCGAGTCAGAGGCTAATGAAAATAATGAAGAAAATCAGCCTGAAGACGGCAGTGAGGCCGAGGCCGAAGAAGCAGATGCAGAAAATACCGATCAGGACGAGGCCGACGCGGCCGAGCCTCAGGGTGCAGCGGGCAAACAACCCTCTGCCGCCGATACCATGCCCGACGAGCAGCGCCAGGCCCTCGAACAATGGTTGCGCCGCGTACCCGACGACCCCAGTGGATTAATGCGCAGAAAATTCGAATACGAAGCCTGGCAACACCAACAACAAACACAACACCGAGGCCGTTCGCAGCAAAGTCCGCCCCAGCAGGAGACAGAACGTTGGTAAGTAGAAAGTCAAATACCCAGCTCCAACCCCAATATCAGCTCGGCAGATACTTGCTGGGCCTGTCTTTACTGGTAATGGCACTCAATGGCTACGCAGCAAGCCTGCTTAGCGAGGTTGATCGCCATGCCATCTACCTCGGCGAAAGCTTCGAGTTAAATGTTATTTTTAGCCAGCAGACGATGTTTGGCGAGCCCGATTTCAGCGCCCTAGAAAAAGACTTTACGATTTTAAGCCGCAATCGGCGCAGTCAATACTCCAATTATAACGGGCAAAGTATCGCCACCACGCGCTGGATTTTAAATCTTTCACCGAAACGCCTGGGCGCCCTGTTAGTTCCCTCTTTTACCTTTAAGGGTGAGGTCAGCAACGCACTCGAAATAAAAGTCGACAAGGCCAAAGCCAGCACCCAGCAAGCGGGGGCCGCAGTTTTTACCGAAACCCTACTCGATAAAAATACGGTCTATGTACAAGAACAGGCCCTGCTCACCCTGCGCCTCTACACCTCGGTGCCGATGAGTAATTTCCTCGTCGGCGAACTCGCTGTAGCGGCGGCACAAGTACTGAAGGTCGCCGAGAGTCAGTATCAAAAAGAGGTCGATGGCAAGCAATACACGGTGGTCGAAACCCGCTACGCCATTTTTGCCGATAGCAGTTCGACACTGGAAATACCGGCCATTCAATACCGCGGGGTTATCGCAGACCGGCGCTCGCGCCGTGGCGGTTCGCTGTTCCAGCAAAGTGGCAAGCAGGTTTTTTTCAATACCAAAAGCCAAGTATTGCAGGTCAACGCCATGCCCAGCAACGCAGCCCTGCGGCACTGGCTGCCCGGCGCGAATATCGATATAGCGGAGCGCTGGAGTCATACCTCCGCCGATATCACCCTCGGCGAGCCCCTGACACGCACCATCACCATTACCGGGCAGGGCTTGATGGGGAGCCAGTTGCCCCCCCTTCAAATACCCCGTAGTCAACGCTATAAACTCTATCCCGATCGGGCACAAATGGAAAATAGCTTGAGTGAGACCGGAGTGACTGGCCAGCGGGTGGAGTCGATTGCCATCGTACCGACACAGGTCGGCAGCATTACTCTGCCCGATATTACAGTGGACTGGTGGGATACGACAACACAGCGCCAGCGCCAGACGGTACTCAAGGGGCGAACCCTGAATGTGCTGCCCGCCAGTGGTACGGCAGCCCCGGATGTTGAAATCGCGGCGGCGCTAGATGCCAATCCGCCAGAAGCACCGTCATCCGAGGCGCCGCAGATTATCGCTAACCCGGTAACAGCAGGCTATCTCTGGCTATTGGCCGCCAGTAATCTTGTACTACTTATTGTCGCCGCTATTTTTGCGCTTTTATGGTGGCGCAATCGCCCCGCCGCTGCTCAAACCTCAAAACAAAGTACCTTACCTATACCCGATAAGGAACTGTTTCGGCAGATCCGTATGGCCTCTGCCGTCGACAATTATCCAGCACTGCGCCAGGCCATTATCGATTGGGCGAGAGTGCACTGGCAGCGAGACTCACTGCACAGTCTCGAGCAAGTCGCCGAATTGGCCGCCAACGAGGAGCTATCGGCAGAATTTAAGGCCCTGGATGCACGGCTCTACAGCAATAGCGAGGTACAGCAGCCGGTCAGTAGCGATAGCATTTTTCTGCAGCTAGAGCAGGTGAGAAAAAGCGGCCCGGCAAATACCAGCGCCGCTAACAAGGGTGGACGACAGCATCTGCAAGCCCTCTACCCGAAGGCCTCATAAACCACTGACTACGGTCAAGGAAGGACAAAATGTCGAACTCGAACGCGCCCATCTGGCACAAGCCCCTATCACTCGATGTACTCAACAATGATTTTCCCGATGGAGCGGCGACAAACTCCGGTATCGAGTACACCGACTTCGGCGCTGACTTTATAACCGCGCGTATGCCGGTCGACGAGCGCACTCGCCAGCCCTACGGTATCCTCCACGGTGGTGCCTCCTGCCTGCTGGCCGAAACCGTCGGCAGCCATGCCTCCTCACTGTGTCTCGACATGACAAAGCAATATTGCGTGGGCCTAGAAATCAATGCCAACCATATTCGCTCGGTCACCGAGGGTTTTGTCTACGGTACGGCCAAGCCCCTGCACCTGGGGCGCTCCACCCACGTTTGGGACATTATGATTCGCACTGAGGCCGGGAAAACGGTGTGTATTTCACGTTTAACGATGATGATTAAAGATCAGTAGGCCAGCTGTCACCAAACTAGGCAGTTGGCGACAGGGCTCATCAAAAAACGCCGCCGTGTTCCACAGCGCAAGCCTTTCGCCTCGCCGGCTTAAATCCACAGTTGCTTCATTATTACGGCGCGGGGTTGCAGTAGCGCTGCTGTAAGGCCTCTATACCCTGCAGCACGTCCTGTGATAAGTCACAGTCAATACTCGCGATATTCGTCTGTAATTGCTGAAGGTTAGTGGCACCAATGATATTGCTGGTGACAAATTCTCGTCCGTTGACGTAGGCCAGGGCCATGGTCGAAGGATCTAGGTCGTGCTCTTGGGCCAGCAAAACATAGGCCTGCGAGGCCGCCACGGCCTGCGGGCTAGAATAGCGCTGGAAGCGATCAAACAGCGTCAAGCGCGCACCCGCTGGCTTCTGGCCAGACATGTATTTTCCCGACAACATCGCCATTGCCAGGGGTGAATAGGCCAGTAGGCCGACGTCCTCGCGAATCGCCATTTCGGCAAGGCCGACCTCAAAACTACGATTCAGCAGGTTGTAGGGGTTTTGAATACTGACGATGCGCTCAAGCTCATCCTCTCTGGCGTGGCGTAAATACTCCATCACACCCCAGGGGGTTTCATTCGACAGGCCAATGTGGCGCACGAGCCCCTCTTTAACCAACTCGGATAATGCACTCAAGGTTTCTTCAATCGATGCTAAGTCATGCTGCGCTTTATGCCGATAGCCCAATTGTCCAAAAAAATTGGTGGTGCGCTCGGGCCAGTGCACCTGATAGAGGTCGATATAGTCAGTCTGTAAGCGCTTCAGGGAATCGCGTACCGCCTGGTGAATATGCTGGCGGTTTAAACGCGGGCCACCGCGCAGATGCTTCCAGTCGCCGCTGGCTTCAGAGCGGCCAGAGACCTTGGTCGCCAGTATCACCTCTTTGCGCTTGCCGCGGCGGGCAAACCACTCGCCAACATATTCTTCGGTGCGGCCCTGGGTTTCGGGCCGTGGCGGCACCGGGTACATCTCCGCTGTATCAAAAAAGTTAACGCCGTGGGCCAGGGCAAAATCCATTTGCTCGATGGCCTCATCGAGGCTGTTTTGCTCACCCCAAGTCATGGTTCCCAGACAAATTGCGCTTACCTTAAGGTCGGTGCGACCTAATGTACGATATTTCATAGTGACTATCCCTGCTGGCATGAAGCCTTAAGTTATAACATTTTGTTATTTTATACGTTTATTTAAATCTATCTACCAAGATAAAACACTGCTAAATCAGGCTATCTTTCTGGTGTCACCAAAGGCAAAGTAACTTTTCTACAACGATAAATGAGAGTAAAGCCATGAAAATCAGCGCCAAACAGCTGGTCGACAATGCCCTACTAAAGATCGAAACCCTCAGTATTGAGCAGGCTAACGCACTCCTCAACGATGACAGCACGGTGTTTGTCGATATCCGCGATATACGCGAGCTGCCCCGTGGCGGAAAAATACCCGGCGCCCTGCATGCACCGCGCGGTATGTTGGAGTTCTGGGTCGATCCCGAGAGCGAATACCACCGCGATATTTTTTCGACGGGTAAAAGGTTTGTGCTCTACTGTGCCAAGAGTCATCGCTCTGCTCTCGCCACACTCGCCTTACAAGAAATGGGCTTAATGCCAGTCTGTCATATTAACGGCGGTTTTGAAGCCTGGACCAAGGCAGGTCTGGCGACGGAGACGGTTGAAAAGAAATAGGCGAGCACAGTGGTAAATGGGTAAGATTCAAGGAATGACCTGTATATGTTGACATACCCATGAGGCCTTCTATTATTATTACAGCCTTACCCTCGGTAAAGAGTACTCAAGGATGAAAGTACTTAGTCATTTATGGCATATCTATTTATTCTTACTGATCAGCTCAATAGGGGTTCTTATTGCGCTGTCGGTAAATCAGTGGCGTCAGATTAAGCAAGATGCCTATTCCGAGCTGCGTTATCTCAATGACGTTAGCTATAATTCAATGCGTTCTTTACTCGGCCACCAAAAAAGCACCTTCGATAGGCTTGGCGAAAAAATTCTAAGATTAGAACTTTTAGATAAGCCCGATAAGCTAAAAGAGCTCATTTCTATTGAAGTCAGAAGCAACGATGAAATCACCGCTTTTATGGTTAGAGATGCCAATGGCGAGCTGCTTGTTGCAGACGATGAAATAAGCGCTATCAGCAACCTAAATACGATGCTTAACGACCCTCTCGGCCGGTACAATTTACAAAGGACATTGGCTCAAGAAAAGCCCGTCATCGGCAGCACCCGCTATGTTCCATTGCTGAAAACCCAGGTCTTTGGCGTCCATTATGCGCTGCGTCACCAAGGCAAGGTTATTGCCGTACTCACCAGCGCCATCGGCCACCATATAAACCACCATGCTTGGAACAACAGCAGCCTCACGCGCAATACCATCCTGCAAATCTTTCGGGATGACTACTACTTCATCTACAGCTCAAGGCCCCAGTTCAGTGACCCTGGCGAATACTACAAACCTATTCCTGACGGCCTGGTGGATTACTTTATTGGGCAAATGCAAGCTCAAGCAGGGGTCAGCGCCCAGGCACTTCATGATAGTGGCGACGTCATCTCTATCAACGCCCTGTTCGAGCCTGAGATGGATGCCCTATTTTCTATTCGCTACGAGCCCTACTACCAGTACTACACCCTGACATCCATAGAAAGAAAGAGCCTTTTAAAGGTTTTTGTACCCACATTAATGTGGCAAATATTGGTACTGGTCACTTTCCACCTGTCACTGTTTTTAATGTTCCAATATTTTAACAAACAGCAAAAAAAGACACAGCAACACTTAGTTTTCCAGGCCAATCACGATCAGCTCACTGGCTTACCCAACCGCTACTACTTGGCCAAACATTTCGACAGTTGGTCGCAATCCTGTGGCGGTAGCTTCGCACTGTTTTTTATTGATCTCGATAATTTTAAAATCATTAATGACCACTACGGCCACTCGACTGGAGACAAAATATTGATCGAGGTGGCCAAACGTATCGAGGCGCAATTTAAAGATTTAAACATTCGCCATGGTGGTGACGAATTTATTATTTTCACACCCGAGACCGACAGCCGCTATTTACTGCAACTGGCCAACAATTTTATAAACGACTTGATGCAACCCATTACCGCCGAAAATACTGAATTCTCGGTCACCTCCAGTATTGGCATCGTCCGGGCACCTGACAATGGCAGTGACATTGAATCTCTCCTCAGCAAGGCGGATATCGCCATGTATGAGGCTAAAAAACACCGCAATGAAGCCTTTCTTTTCTCGCTCGACCTCGAAGAGCGCAGTGCCTATAACACCACAATTGAAAGGGAATTGCGCCATGCCATCGAACACAATGAGTTGAGCCTAGTCTATCAACCCCAAGTCACCACGGGTTCAGAGCAAACGGTGGGCGTCGAAGCCCTGGTGCGCTGGCATAGTCACGAACTCGGCCCGGTGCCACCCAGTGACTTTATACCGATTGCCGAGAGCATGGGTTTTATGAATGAACTCGGGCAATTTATTACCTTTACCGCCATTAAGGAGATCGAAGAGCTCTGCCATAAAGTGGGGCCCCTGCGCCTGTCGATCAATGTCTCCGTGCAACAATTACTCACCAATGGCTTTTTTGAGTTTTTCCGGGGAGAGATAGAGCGCTATGACAATGATGATTTATCGTTCACGCTCGAAGTCACAGAGAGTATGTTTATTGAAGATTTACAACTAGCCATTCACGTGCTGCAACGCTTCCATGATATTGGCGTAAAAGTGTCCCTCGACGATTTTGGCACCGGCTTTTCATCCCTGAGTCTACTGGCCAGCCTGCCCATCCATGAACTTAAAATCGACAAAAGCTTTATTGACAAAATAGCCTCTGACGTTAAAGCAAAGCGTCTGGTACAGAGCATCATCAGCATCGGCAAGGACCTCAAACTATCAACCATTGCCGAGGGTGTCGAAGACCAAGAGCAGCTGACAATATTACAAATTTTTGGTTGCGACATCATTCAGGGTTACTTCTATTCCAAGCCACTCAATAAAGTCGACCTTCTATCCTTCTTACTGCCAGCCAATAAGCATACGAGCACAGGTAATGTATCCTCTCTTACGCCAACAAAGCCTCAACTTGCCAAGCTGAAACAGTTGCGCTGAATACCACCGATTCTGGCATCTACAAATTCATTTACCCTGCCAGATAAAGGCTATAATCCCAGCTCTCTTTCCCGCCGTGAAATCACTGTATGAGTTATGCCGAACGTCAACAATTTTTCAAACAGTTACTCACCGTCTTCGGACGTAAAACAGTATTAGAAGCCTTACAGGAAACCGCCATCCCCGCCTATCGTCTACACTTAGCCAGTAGCAATCGCAGCGACGCCAATATCAAAAAAATCATCGCGTTAGCCGAGGCGCGAGACATTGAAATACAACACCACAGCCGCCAGGAGCTATCCCGAATATCACGCAGTCAGCGTCAAGATCAAGGGGTTGCCCTTGACCTACAGTGTCCTCACTACGGGGATTATCAAAGCTTAATCAAACAGCGGCCTAAACAACTGTGTTTAATCGCCCTCGATCGCATCACCAATCCACAAAACCTCGGTATGGTCATTCGCTCCATTTGCGCCAGCCCCATCGACGGTTTATTACTGCCTAGTAAAGGCTGCGCGCCACTGTCGCCGCTAGTCATTAAAGCCAGTGCCGGCACCCTCTTCCGCTGTCCCATTTATCGCTGTGATAGCCTGCCCACAGCCCTTGGTGAATTCGCCGCGCAGGGTACCAGCATTTGCACCTTAAACGCCGCACAGGGAACTGACCTAGGGGCCCACCAGGCTCAAGCACGAACAATTTATGTTCTCGGCAATGAGACCAACGGCGTTTCTAAAGAGGTGAATAGCCTAGCTACCGAGCAACTGAATATCCCTATGGCTAACGGTGTTGAATCCCTCAATGTTGCGGTTACTGCGGCTCTATTGGCTTTTCGCTCGGTGATCGCCAGAGCTGGCTAAAGATACCCAGGGAGGCAACCAACAGAGTCAGAGTGCCGAGGCCGGCAAAGGTTTCGAGCACACCCCAAGTACTGATTAATTGCCCGGTCATCCAGGCGCCAATCGGCGCCGTACCAAAAAATGCCAACTGGTAAATTGACACCACACGCGAGCGATAGACCTCCGGGGCCTCGGTATGGGTCATCATTCGGCCTAGGCTAATGGAGATCCCGGAAAACATACCCCACACCAGTACCACCGGGAACAACAGGCTCACCGACAAATGCGTGGCAATTAATAACATAATCAAACCTCGGCAAAACAGGCTGATGACCAGTACGCGACCGGGCTGGCGAAAGCCTCCACGCATGCGCAAATAAAGAACGTTAGCCAGCAGTACGCCCGCCGTAAAACTGAGCTGTAAGCCAGCATAAAAGACCGCACTCTGGCCATAGATCTCTCGCGTCATCAGCGGCATCGCCACTAAATACACGCCAAAGCCCAGGAAACCCGTCGCGCCGACCAAGAGCATCAAGGCTCGCAGGCGGGCGTGCTGCCACACAGTCTGCAAGCCGGCAACAATGCCCGGACTCTGCTGCTCGTGCGACTTTTTCAAGCCCACTTTCTGCGGATCACTGGCGCGAAGTAGTAAACCCGCCGCCACAAACATCAACATTTGGAAGCCCAGCAAGATACTCAAGCCAATACGGTCAAATAGGCCTGCCGATAAATAACCGAGGCTTTGTGCCGCAAATTGCACCAGGGTGGTACGCACCACGGAACCTTGTAAATCATCGCCGCCAACCTGCGACAGCAGGCTTTCGCGAGCCGGCTGAATAAAAGCCGTGATGACACCGTAACTGGCGCCAAAGATGATTAACAATTGATAACTGAGAAAGCCATTAATCACGGCGACGAACATCATGCCAAAGGGCAATAAATACAGTAGATAAAGCCGAAATAGATAGCTGCCGAGGTGGCGGTTATCGGAGAGTGCCCCGCCCCATAAAATCAATAGCAGGTTAGGCAACATCACCGCCATTTGCGCCAACCCTACGCGGTCGGCTGGCTCATGGAGTACGCCGACCACCAGCCAGGGGAAAATAACCACCTGCAGGCCCATCGCCACGGCACTGCTACCGAGGCCGCCCAGATAATATTGGAAACGGCTGAATCCCGGGGCATCACGCACGAGCACTAGGCAGCCATCGCGATTTCAAAGTGTAAAACCAGAAACATAAAATACCGGGCCTTCGCTGTATCAAATGGCTTCTTTCACCCACTCACAGCGCAGGTGAATATCATCACTACCGGGGCTGTGAAAATCCGCATTGATACTCTCCCAAGTAAAAGAGTGCACCCCGGATAATTCGGTCTCAAGATGCACATAGGCACTAACCCAGTACATTTTTCGCAGCAGTGTTTCAAATTGCTCAATCCACATTGGCCACTCGTATTCTATGCCCTGATAGGGTGCGCCAAAGTGCACGATTTCCGTGTGCTGAGTAATATCACCGGCGAGCTGGCTCGACGAGGTAAACATTTCACGGCTCAGCAGCGGCCAGCTATCGGCACTGGGCAATGAGGCCATCGCCGCATGGTTTATCGCAATGCGATCCACGCCATCGGCACGATAGACTGTATCTTTAATACATCCGTAAACCACGGACTCTTCTTGCATGATCAACCCCAGATAATCTAAAAACCGCAATGCGCGCCGGTATTATATTCGAGCCCACGACACTGAACTAGCACAGTGCCGGACTACCACTGTACTTAACTAAAAATTGCAGCGACAAAAACTGGTCTCGGTAACACCTTATTATCGGCAAGATAAAAGCCAGCCACTATACAATCAAATCGCTAACCGGCACCTTGCAACAGCGCCACAAATTCGGCCTCATCCATCACCTTGACCTCGAGCGAACGCGCCTTGGTCAACTTCGAACCGGCACTTTCACCCGCCACTAGGCAAGTGGTTTTGGCCGAGACACTGCCGCTGACTTTAGCACCCAACGCTTCGAGCTGAGCCTTGCCCTGGCTGCGACTCAGCGACGCCAAGGTTCCGGTCAACACCCAAACTTGCCCCGCCAGAGGTAGTGCCTGTGTATCGACGGGCTCGATATCTGGCCATTCGACACCGGCCTCGCGGAGGCTGGCGATAATGGCTTGATGATGAGAGTTGCTGAAAAACTGCCCAACAAACGCCGCCACCACCGGCCCAACATCGGGTACCGCCAGCAAGGCCTCAGCTTCGGCCTCCTGCAGTTTTTCCAGTGAACCAAAGTGGCAGGCGAGGACTTTCGCCGTCGTCTCCCCGACCTCGCGAATCCCCAAGGCAAACAGCAAACGCGGCAAGGTCGTTGCGCGGGCCGTAGCAATTGAAGCCACCAATTTACTCGCCGACTTATCTGCCATGCGCTCCAGCTCAGCCAGTTGCTCGACACGCAAACTAAACAAGTCGGCAACCGTTGCAATCAATTCGGCATCGACTAGTTGGTCAATAATCTTATCACCCAAGCCTTCGATATCGAGCGCCTTGCGCGAGGCGAAGTGTTTGATCGCCTCTTTGCGCTGCGCCCCGCAGACAAGACCGCCGGTACAGCGCAGCACCGCCTGTTCCTCGCTACGCTGTAGCGCCGATCCACAAACCGGGCAGCTCGTGGGGAACACGATGGCCTGTGAGTTATCCTCACTAATCTCACCCGCTGAAGCCTCAAACCTCGGTAGTACCCGGGCAATTTGCGGAATCACATCACCGGCACGCCGCACAACCACCGAGTCACCCAACCGTAAGCCAAGACGCTCTACCTCATCCTCATTGTGCAGGGTGGCATTGCTAACAGTCACGCCACCGACAAACACCGGCTCGAGACGAGCCACGGGAGTTATGGCCCCGGTGCGGCCAATTTGAAACTCGACATCCAGTAAACGCGTACTCGCCTCTTCGGCAGGAAACTTGCGAGCAATGGCCCAGCGTGGCGCGCGAGCGACAAAACCCAGAGTCTCCTGCAACGCGAAACGATCGACCTTGTAGACGATGCCGTCGATATCGTAAGCCAGGCCCCCGCGAAGTTCAGCGAGACGCTGGTAGTAAGCGACACAGGCCTCAATACCGGTCACCCCTGCCATTAAACTATTGGTTAAAAAGCCCCAGCTTTTCAAGCAGCCCATTGTCGCCAGGTGGCTGTCGGGTAAGTTGCCGCCCTCCGCCAACCCCAGGCTGTAGGCGCACATTTCCAGCGGCCGCGTCGCGGTAATGTGCGAATCCAACTGTCGTAAACTGCCAGCCGCCGCATTGCGCGGATTGACAAAGGGCTTCTCGCCCTTGGCCAGTGCCTCGGCATTAATCCGCTCAAAACCGGCCCGAGGTAGATAAATCTCGCCCCTCACTTCAAGTACAGGGGGGAAATCCTCACCCAGTAACTTGAGGGGGATTGAGGCAATCGTGCGCACATTGGCCGTAATGTTTTCACCCTGAAAACCATCGCCCCGGGTCGCACCCTGTACTAAAATGCCATCGTGATACAACAGGCTCACCGCTACGCCATCGAGTTTCGGTTCACAGACAAAGGCAATCGCGCTGTCATCATCCAGCCGGGCATGCAGGCGGCGCTCGAAATCCCGCAGCTCGTCGTCGTCAAAGGCATTGGCCAGAGAGAGCATCGGTACTGCGTGTTCCACCGCTTCAAACACCGTCAGTGGCGCCGAGCCGACGCGCCGAGTTGGGGAATCGGCGCTACACAGCGTAGGAAACTGGCTTTCAAGGGTTTCTAAACGGCGCAGCAGCAGGTCGTACTGCCCATCGCTGACCTGCGGGGCATCGAGACTGTGGTAACTATAGTTGTAGTGGTTGAGCTGCTCACGCAATGTGGCAGCTTCTTGGCTGGCCTCGTCAAGGGCCAAATTCGACTGTTCACTCATCTTGCAGGCAATGTCCTCTTCTCGTCAGCCCCAACCAGGGACTAAACGCTTGCGGTTAAACGTCGACGATTAAAGTCCATAATTTGCTGTCGGTAGTGTTCTGCCGTTTGGCGGCTCAAGGCACTGCGCTGCTGATCTTGCAACAGCCCACCAAGCGCCGAATTGACACCGTGAATACAGCCCAGCATCAGATCAAAAGTAACCAGCGGATCTTCACTATCATCGAGTACCATCATAAAGGTCACTCCCGGTGTGGAGAACTCACCCATGGTGAGCAGCTCAAAGGTCCCAGGGTTAACCGCATTCGCCATGCTGAAAAGCACGTCCCCGGAGCCATCCTCCCGCACATGGCGATGAAAGATTTTCAAGGAACCGTAGCGCAAGCCATTCTCGACCACCGCCTTGAGTAAGGCCTCACCGTCAAATTCCCGACCCGGTTCCGCCATTAAATGAAGGATGACGACATCTTCACCGCTCTTCGCAGCCGCTTGAGGCGATGACCGACCCGGCCTCCCCTTATTCCCACGCGACTTACAGGCGCTGTCTTTACCCACCTTGTCCCTATTTTTTTGCTGTGCGGCAATGCTTGGTACGGCAATGAGTTTGTCGCTTGGTTTTTGACCCTGCAGGTCATCAGTGAGACCCAGCACTGCATCGTCAGCGCTTGCATCGTTCTTAAACAGGGGCGTTTGTGTCTGGTTTGCCACCTCGGCGGGAGCTTCTAGCTCGGGGGCAAGCTCACTACTGCATCCGCTCTCACTCTCAGCCCTCTCTAGAACCGGCTCAATAACCGCGCCGCTGGCGTCGACATTGAGGGCTTCTGACGCAACCGACTCTGCATCCATCTGGCGAAAGGGCGAGGTCAGTCGACTGGCATCAGACTCACGGTTTGACTTAATGGTCTGACTCAACTCCGCCGCACAACCCTGACCTCGAACACTGACCACACGCGCCTTGCCACTGGGCAGCTCACTGCCGTATTCATCGAAATCATCATCGTCAAAAATGGGCTGGCGGCGACGCTTAACGCGCAACTTGCCACGCCCGGCGCTGCGCACGCGACGCAGACCATCGAGCAGGATGGCCACAATCAGCAGTCCGCCAAGCGCAAGTAAAATTTCTCGGCTACCTAGCTCCATGGGATGTTCACCTTTGTAAGTTTGCTGATGCCGGCGGCAAAAGGCTGATGGGATTTCATGTAATTCACTTTACAAAGCATATCTAGGTACTTGTTTTAGTTATTATTGTGCCAGTTCTACGGCTTTGTCAACATCGACCGACACCAGTCGAGAAACCCCCGGTTCATTCATTGTCACCCCCATCAGCTGGTGCGCCATCTCCATCGCAATTTTATTGTGTGTAATGTAGATAAATTGCACCGTTTCAGACATTTCTTTAACCATCCCGGCATAGCGCCCGACATTGGCATCATCGAGGGGAGCATCAACCTCATCGAGCATACAAAAGGGTGCTGGATTGAGTTTGAAAATAGAAAACACCAGGGCAATCGCCGTCAGCGCTTTTTCACCCCCGGACAATAGGTGAATAGTGGCGTTTTTCTTGCCTGGCGGTTGCGCCATAATGGTCACTCCCGTATCGAGCAAATCATCGCCAGTCAGGGCCAAATAGGCATGGCCACCTCCGAACAACTTCGGGAATAGCGCCTGTAACGACGTGTTGATCGCATCAAAAGTTTCCCGAAAACGGGTGCGGGTCTCGCGATCAATTTTTCGAATAGCACTCTCTAGGGTTTCCAAGGCTTCATTCAGCTCGCCGTCTTGGGCATCGAGATAGGTTTTTCGTTCCGACTCAATTTTAAACTCTTCAACGGCCGCGAGATTAATCGCACCGAGGCGTTGCACACGGCTCTCCACCTGCTGTAAACGGTGCTGCCACGCCACCTCTCCGGCGTCCTCTGGCAAGCCGGCAATCACCTCGTCGAGCACATGGTCGGTCTCTACCACCTGCTCGGCAATGGTTTGTGCTCGCGTTTCCAGTTCTTGGGTGGCGAGTCGCTGTTGCTCAAGGGCACCGCGCTGTTTCTCCAACGCCGCCTCGAGACGACTGCGCTCGGCTTCACATTCGCGCATGCTGTGCTCAGCTTCCTGTACTTTGGCGCGCACCGTACTCAGCTCTTTTTCAACCAGCAGGCGCTGCTCTAAGCGGGCCTCGAGATCACGTTTGAGGTCATCGCCCGGATCTTGCTCACCCTCGGCACTGTTGAGCAGAGTTTGCTGACGTTCTTGCAGACGCGCCACCTGTACTTCCAAGCGGGCGATACCCTCCTTGATCGAGGTTAATTGGGTGCTGACCGACTGTTCACGCAGCGCCAGCTCGTGAACCTTGTCGCGGTCGTGACGCGCCCGCTGCCGGTCGTCATCCAAGGTTTTACGCAGCTGGTCGCGCTGTGTCGACAATTGTTCGCGGCGCAGGTTATCCCCGGTCATCGACTCAATGCCCTCTTCCAGTATCTGGCGACAGTCGCGCAGGTGCTCCTGATCCTGTTCCAGCTGCATCCGCGCCTCTTCAAGCTCATCTGCAATACGGGTTTTCTGCTGGGCAATCTGGCCAATGCGCTCCCTACTGACATTCAATTTCGATTGCAGCTCTGCAGTTTGCTGCTGTAGTGCATTGCGGCCGGCATCCAGTGCCGCACGCTGAGCTTCGCTGGCCTTTAAAATTTGCTGCTTGCTCTCCTGTTGCTCGAGTAAAGTCTCTACTTCGTCGCGCAGGGCCGCTAATTGATCATGGGTTGCATCGAGATCGCGCTTGCGCAGTAGCACCCCGGCCGAGGCATCAACCTCGCGAGCGATCCGCACCCAGTTGGGACCAAACCAGAGGCCGTCCCGACTGATCACCGACTGGTGGGGCGCGAGACTAGCCCGTAGTGCCAAGGCCCCATCGAGATCTTCAGCCGTCAAGACACCGGCCAACACCGCCGCTGCACGCTGGTCGGCACCCATGACTTTCGCCAGTAATTGATCGCTAGCAGCACTGCCATCGACGGCGGTCATCGCGGTGTCATCAAGGAGTAGCACGCTACCGGCATTAATAGCGGCAATGGACTGCGCGTAAGTATCGATATCATCGACGCACACCGCCTGTAGAAAATCACCAAGCACCGTCTCGACGGCCGTTTCCCAACCGCTGTCGACGTGTAGTTCGTCTGCCAAGCGCGCAGCCGACGCCAGCTGATTACTCTGCAACCAGTTGCGCTGACTATCATCGTCACCCAGCGAGGCCTGTTGTAGGGCTTCCAGGGAGGATGCTCTGCCACTCAAGGTTTGCACCTGCTCGCGAGCGCTGCTCAGGGCATTGGCTAGTACCACTCCCTCATTGCGACTCTGCTCTATTTGATCGCGCACCTCGTCGATCTGACAATCATGGGCCGCCAGCTCCTCTGTGCACTCATCAATATTGAGCGCCAGCAGCTCGATATCTTCGCCATCCGCGCTTTGATCGAGATTGGCGCGCTCGCTGTTAAAACGCTGGATGCGCTGCCCCAGCTTATCGACAGAGGTGTCGAGGTGCTGAATACGCGACTGCTGTACTTCGACCTCACGCTGAACGGTCGAGGCCGTTTTGTTAAATTCATCCCACTGGCCCTGCCAGCCCTGCATGCCCTGTTCAGACTGTTTCAGAGCCTCGCCAGAGAGTACTTCGGCCTCACGCATGGCGCTCAACTGCTGGCTTATCTCGGCCAACTCCGCCTGCCAGCCGGTAGCCTTATTTTGATCGGCATGAAGATGCTGCTCGGACTCGGCAAAATTGCGCCGGGTCTGCTCCAGGTCCTCGCGCAATTCACGAGCTCTATCTTCTGCATGTTTGATCGACTGTTCGATACGCGCAACTTCGGCGCCCGCGGCATAGTAGCGGCTCTGAATTTCGTTGAATTTATCATTGCTTTCACCGTGCTCGAGGCGAAACCTCTCCAACTCCGCACCTTGGTGAGCCCTATCGACGAGGTAGGCTTCAATTTGCAGGCTTTGCTCGGTAATGATTTCGCGCTTAATTTGCGCCTGCTGGTCGAGATCACTCCAGCGCAGGGCTTGTAGCTGAGCTCGCAACAGGCGCTCTTCCTGCTTCAGGAGGGTGTATTTACCTGCCGCTTCGGCTTGACGCTCGAGGCGAGATAATTGACGCCCGAGTTCATCGCGAATATCGCTGAGACGCTCGAGATTTTCCCGGGTGCGACGAATGCGGCTCTCGGTGTCCTTGCGACGCTCCTTGTACTTCGATATACCGGCAGCTTCCTCGATAAAGACGCGCAGTTCTGCGGGTTTCGACTCGATCAGATTGGAAATCATGCCCTGTTCGATAATCGAATAGCTGCGCGGTCCCAGGCCGGTGCCGAGAAACACATCGGTAACATCGCGTCGCCGGCACTTACTGCCGTTCAGGTAGTAATTTGACTGGCCTTCACGGGAGACCATGCGCCGTACAGACACCTCACTATAGCCGGCGTATTCACCACTGAGGGTGCCGTCGCTATTGTCGAAGACCAGCTCTATCGAGGCCTGACCCACCGGCTTGCGGCCACCGGAGCCATTAAAAATAACATCCGTCATCGACTCGCCGCGCAAATGCTTGGCCGAGCTCTCACCCATCACCCAGCGCACGGCATCGATAATATTCGACTTACCACAGCCATTGGGGCCAACCACAGCACAGAGCTTACTGGGAAAAGACACAGTCGTGGGGTCAACGAAGGACTTAAAGCCCGCCAGCTTGATACATTTCAGGTGCATCGATTACTCGTCAATAAAAGTTTAAGAGCACCCCTTGTCAGCCGACATAGCGCACATCAACCGGGGATTTTACACACAGTCTGATCAGGTACAAGCGACGATCTCGTCTTGGCACCGCGATCAAAAAACAGCACTTGTAATGAGCCCGTTAATACAGCGAAAATTGCGTTTTTTCTCGACAAGGTACCCATGCCCAATATCGTGCTATTTGAGCCGGAAATCCCCCCTAACACCGGCAATATTATCCGCCTCTGCGCCAATACCGGCTTTCACCTGCACCTGATAGAGCCTCTGGGTTTTGCCATGGATGACAAAAAACTGCGCCGCGCCGGGCTCGACTACGGTGAGTGGCAGGCGGTTAAAACCCATCAAAGTTGGCAGCATTTTCTAGAAGATCAAGCGCTAGATTTTCAACAACGAGAGTATCAAGAGCCGGAAGATCAAGCGCTAGAGCGCCCTAAACCCCACGAGAACAAGCCGCCGCGAATTTTTGCGATTAGCACCAAGGGCTCAAACAACCACTGCCAGCCCAGCTTCGAGGCCGGCGACACCTTCGTGTTTGGCCCGGAAACCCGAGGCTTGAGTCGCGAGTTTATAGCCGCATTACCCAAAGAGAATATCTTGCGTATTCCCATGCAGGCCGACAGCCGCAGTATGAACCTCTCCAACGCAGCCGCAGTGATCGTCTATGAAGTGTGGCGCCAACTCGACTTCCAGGGCGGCCACTAATGCCCGAAGGCAATGCGGGGCATCAGCAGCCGAGTAGGCGCATCGCTTTATTTTACGGCTCCTCTACCTGCTATACGGAAATCGCCGCCGAAAAAATTGCCGCCACACTCAAGCCGCCATTGCAGGTCGATATCTATAATATCGCCACAACGCCGATTACCCGCGCGGCAGACTACCAGCATATTATTCTAGGGATTCCCACCTGGGATTACGGCGAACTGCAAGAGGACTGGGAAAATAGTTGGGACAGCATCGAGGCAATCGACTGGCTCGGAAAAACCGTGGCCATTTACGGCCTCGGTGACCAGGAGGGTTACCCCGAATGGTTTCAGGATGCCCTGGGTTATCTCTGGACTAAGATCGACAGCCTCGGCGCGAGGACGATTGGCCTAACCGGTATTGCCGGCTACCGCTTCAGCGCCTCCAAAGCCCTCAGCCCCGACGGCCAACACTTCCTCGGCCTGGCGCTGGACGAAGACAGTCAGTTTGAACTCAGCGACCAGCGTATCGCCGACTGGTGCCGGCAGATAGCGGAAGAGTTTAATCTGTAGCGAGGCTTAAAAGGCCTCGACAGCCACCGCCATGGTCGAAGCGTGGCCAACTTTAAGGGAACGAAAATAGGCCTCCGTTCGCGGCAGTACATGGTCAATGTAAAACTGCACCGTTGCCAACTTGGTGTTGTAAAACAAGGCCTGATCGCTATTGGCATTCAAATTTTGCTGAGCGGCGATAGCACTTTTCACCATCAATGCCGCCGCGACGCTGTTACTGATCAACGACAATAAATCGAAGGCCACTGCGCCGGCAAAATGGGCATCACTACTACGCGCTTGCTCGAAGACAAAGGCAATCGCCTGTTCGCAGAGCTCGAAACTGTTGAATACCGGCTCAGCCAAGTGCTCTAAACCCAGTGCCTTGGCGCACTCTAAGTCTTGTTTCAAATCGGCTAATAGTTCACTGGCCGCGGCACCTTGGTCGCGCAGTAACTTACGACCGATCAAATCCAGCGCCTGAATGCCGTTGGTGCCCTCATAGATAGGTAGAATGCGCGCATCGCGCATATATTGCGCGGCACCGGTCTCTTCGATAAAGCCCATGCCTCCGTGTACTTGCACACCAATATAGGCCACCTCGTTGCCAACCTCAGTGCTCAAGGCCTTCACCATGGGTGTGAGAATATCGACCCGACGCTGGTGGTAGGCGCGGGTTTCAGCGTCGGGGCTGTGGCTGAGGTAATCCCAGTGGGCGAAGGCCGAATAACTGAGGACGCGGGCCGCCTCGGTCTGGGACTTCATCATCATTAACATCCGACGCACATCGGCGTGATGAATAATGGCCACTCGTTCGGACTGCCCAGGCGCATTGCCCTGCACCCGGTCGCGGGCGTAGCTCACCGCTTGCTGGTAGGCCCGCTCCGCAATGGCGACACCCTGCAGGCCAACGGCCAGGCGGGCATGGTTCATCATCGCAAACATATAGCTCAGGCCTTCGTTTTCATTGCCGATCAAATAACCCTCGGCACCGCCGTTGTCTCCGAAGCTGAGCACACAGGTCGGACTGGCGTGAATGCCCATCTTGTGCTCGACGCTAACCGGATAGACATCGTTGCGCTGACCCGGCTTGCCATCGGCATCGAGAATAAACTTGGGCACGATAAACAGTGAAATTCCCTTCACACCCTCGGGGGCACCGGGCGTACGCGCCAGCACCAAATGAACAATATTGTCGGTATAGCTGTGATCACCCCAGGTGATAAATATTTTCTGCCCCGAGATCAGGTAGTAATCATCGACGGGCACGGCCTTAGCACGCACGGCCGCCAAGTCAGTGCCGGCTTGGGATTCGGTCAAATTCATGGTGCCGGTCCACTCACCGCTAATCAACTGCGGTAAATACGTGGCCTTTTGCTCATCACTGGCAAAGCGCTCGATGGCGGTAATCACACCCTTGGTGAGCAGGGGCAAGAGAGAAAAGCTTAAATTCGCGCTTTGGCACATTTCCTCAACGCCAACACCGACCAGATGGGGCATGCCCTGACCATCATATTGCGGGTCTCCGCTGAGTGCCGGCCAACCCGCTGCAACAAAACCCTGATATAAACCATCGAGACTCTGGGCACTGATCACCGCGCCATCTTCAACGCGACAGCCCTCAGCATCGGCACTTTGATTGGTCGGTGCAATCAGCTCTGAAAAATAGCGCCCGGCCTCGCTATAAATAGCTTCTACCAGTTCTGAGGAGCACTCTTCATAACCCGGCAAGGTCGCTATATCGGCGATACCCAGCACATCATTAACTAGGAAGTTCATCTCATCGAGAGGGGCGGTGTAATCGGTCATCGTTTGTTTTCCGTCGAATTACTAGGCTTGCAAGGCAGCAATGAAAGCGCTGAGCGCGCTATTTTGGCGCAGAGTTTAGTGCTAGAGTCACTAAATTACCCGCTATTTTGTGACCTATGAGTATTCTGTTTGGACAATACACATTAGCAAAGGGCTCACCCCCGACACCGTGCCAGCCATGGGCGATGTGATAGCAGCTCTTACCCTTCGCCTAACAGTCGGCAGGAACCAGCGACTGATTTAAGCGCGAAGGCGGGCTGGCCGCCAATTGCTGATAGGCCTTACCAAAATATTCGGCACTCATCGGCTTACCGTAGAGAAAGCCCTGGGCAAAATGACAGCCGATCTCTGCCAACACCTCCTCTTGGCGCACCCGCTCAACACCAACAGCAATCACCGTTTTATCGAGAATATCGCCAATGCCGGTGAGCGCCTGAATCAGGTCGATATGCTGGCGTGTACCATTGACCCGCATCAGCAGCCTGTGGTCGAGCTTGAGCGCTTCGACGGGCAGGTTTTTCAGGTAGTTTGCGTTTTTACCAGAAGAGCCAAACGCATCGACACAAAAGCGAATACCCATTTGCTGCAGGGTGCGAACAAACTGGGTGACTTCGGTAAGGTTGGCGAGCACCAAGGGCTCACTAATTTCAAACATCAAGTTTGAGGCTTCAAGCTTATGCTGGTGTAGGGCATCGAGAATCAGCTCAGGATAGGCCGGGTCGGCGATCTGGGACATTTCAATATTGATGGAGGCATAGGCCACATCCATACCCTGTAAATGCCAACTGCGCAATTGACGACACACCTCGTGCAGAGTCCACGCCCCGATCGCCGAGGTGATTCCGGCCTCCTCGGACACCAGCATAAAATCACCGGGCTTGATTGAGCCCCGAGCGTGGTGATTCCAGCGCAACAGGCATTCACAGCCCACCACCCGGCGCTGCTGAATATCAAACAGGGGTTGATAGGCCAGCGACATCTGCTGGCGTTTCAAGGCCAAACGCAATTCTGATGGGTAAAACTGACGCGCCGATACGCGACTACTCTCGTCATCATGCAGGCTGTAATAGCCATTTCTACCGGCCGCCTTCGCCTTGTACATGGCCGCATCGGCCTGTCTCATCAAGCTGTCGAGATCCGCGCCATCATCGGGATAGACCGCAATACCAACGCTTGCCGTGGCCTCTAGGTGCTGCTCGCTGAACACAAAGGGCTTTTCAAAGCAGCTGAGGATTTTCTCTGCTATCGCCCGCACTTCACCCAAATCACTGATGTTCTCGGCAATCACCGTAAACTCGTCCCCGGCTAGGCGGGCCACGGTATCGCTTTGTCGGACCACGGTGAGCAAGCGCCGGGCAATTTCCTTCAGTAAATCATCACCAAAATGATGGCCGAGGGTATCGTTGATCAGCTTGAAGTTATCCAGGTCGATGAAGAAAACCGCAAGCTGACGGTGGCTGCGCTTGGCGCGCTGAATACCCTGCCCCAACCGATCGAGCAAGAGGCGCCGGTTGGGTAGGTCCGTCAAGTTATCGTGGGTCGCCAAATAGCGCAGCTCCTCATGGCTGCGCTTCATATAACTCAAATCGGAAAAAAACACCGCGTAATGGGTCAAGCTACCCCCATTCCCCCGAATCGTACTCAAGGACACATTGGCGGCAAATTGCTCACCGGATTGGCGCCGCAGAGCCACCTCTCCCGTCCATTGACCGTGCTGTTTGAGAGCCTGAAAAACACGCCTAAAAAATGCCCTATCGGGGTAGGCTATCAGCCCGGAATGCTTGCCATCGCGAGTGGCCTGAGCGAGTAAGTCTTGGCGAGAAAAACCCGTCATCCGCGTAAAGGCCTGATTGACACTCAGTAACTCGCGATCGCGGTTAAAGATAACCACCGCCTTCGCGGAGGTGGCAATAAGTTGTTCGGTGAACGCGAGACGATTATAGAGCCGCTGATCTTCACCGACATCAAGAGAGATACACTGAAAACCATCCACCTGCCCATCTACACCGACAAGACTCGAGCAGCTGTGCTGGTAGGGCTGCATCGCAAAATCGCTATAAGCGACGAATTCCTCACCCGCCTGAGCACGCAATAACAGAGCGTAAAACTCGGGGTAGTCATCCTTGAGCACCGCTATATCCCGGCCGAGCAAATCCGCCGTGGCGATTTCCTGGTTGATATCCTGCCAGCCAATCAGCTGTGTCAACAGACCCTTGCTATCGGCCTGCCAAACCACCACCTTACAAATATTGGCAATGTCCTCCAGGGAGCGTTCGATTCCACCGGGCTCGACAATGGCAATGCTCGGTCGAGCGCGTGCCAATAGCACGAAGTAGCCCAGTACAAACGATAGTGCCAGTAAAAGGTAGAGCAGGATATTGTCAGCAAGGGGCGTGAGCGCCAAAAAATGCAGGCCCAAGGCCACTGAGACAAAGGCCGGAGCCATTAATAAAGGCATTTTACGTTTCAACGACCAGCCCAACCAGAAAGGTAGCGCTGTATAACTTGAACAGTTCGACGATGAAGAGAGAGCTCGACACACTCTAACTCGCGAACAGTATTCATGACTCCCCTCGCTCGGCAACTGGCCAAAACCCCAAAGGGCGAAGTATAGGAAGAGTCTTCACCAGCCAACAGGGTTGAGGGGTGCCCACTGGCTCAAAGGTTAAATACTCTCCCAAACGGCCATCTCTCACGCTTCTGGCGGGGGTTTACGTCCTCCTTTCATAAACCCACGCTCAATTTTGCAACGGCGGCTTCCGAGCGCCGTTGACTGTAATCATCACCGCCCACTGTGTCAGAATTAGCGACAACTCACAAACTGCGCGCCACAACCTCCAGCATAATTTCACTGGTGCCGGCGTAGATTCGCGCAACACGGCTATCGGCGTACATGCGACAAATCAAGTATTCATCCATATAGCCGTAGCCTCCGTGCAACTGCAGGCACTCATCGACTATTTTCTGTTGTAGCTCTGAAATCCACCATTTCGACATCGATGCAGTGGCATTGTCGAGCTCTCCCGACACCATTTTCTCGACGCAACTATCGATAAAGATTCGTGCCGCCCGTGTTAAAGACGCTACTTCGGCCAATTTAAAGCGGGTGTTTTGCATATCCATCAAGGGCTTGCCGAAGACATGTCGCTGTTTCACGTATTTCAGTGTTTCAGCAATCGCCCCCTCCATTAACGCCACACCCTGGATACCCACGGTGCTGCGCTCATAGGGCAGATCGCTCATCAACTGATAAAAGCCCTTACCCTCTTCACCACCGAGTAGCTGACTTTGATGAACGCGCACATCTTCAAAAAACAGCTCAACCGTGTCCTGGGCTTTCTGTCCCATTTTTTTAAGCTTTTTACCGACCCGGTAACCGGGTAAATCCGCCGTCTCCAACAGCAACAGCGACACGCCTTTACCGCCCGCATTGGTATCGGTCTTAACGATCAGCACCAATAGCTCGCAGAGATAACCGTTGGTAATAAAAATCTTAGAACCGTTAATTACGTAGTGCTCGCCATCTTTCACCGCTTTGGTGGTGATCGCCTGTAGGTCCGAGCCCGTGCCCGGCTCTGTCATGGCAATGGCTCCAATCATCTCGCCACTGGCCATTTTCGGTAGGTATTGATGTTTTTGAGCCTCGGTACCGTGGTTGAGAATGTAGTGGGCACTGATGCTGTGTACGCCCTGCCCCATACCGGTTAAACCGCGACGCCATTGCTCCTCATAAAAAATGGCTTCATAGCGAAAGTCGGCGCCACCACCACCGTACTCAGTGGGGATATCACTGCAGAGAAAACCCTGGGCACCGGCCTTGCGCCAAACCTCTTTATCGACATGGCCCTGCTCACGCCATTTTTCATCGCAGGGCTGCATTTCGTTTTCCACGAAACGACTGACGGAATTGCGGTAAATATCGAGGTTTTCATCCATCCACGAAGGTCGGTAGTCACTCATCTCTGCATTCTCCTATACAGCCCCGGCCATGGTAGCGGGGTCATTTTTATTGATTGAGTTGTCGCTTAAGTCACTGCGATTTTTTATTGCTTAACACTACGCCGCTGCCGAGGTTGCCCCAACCCTCACTTGCGCCTCACCAGACAACTTAAGGCCGCCGTGTTGATCGACGGCGCGAAGCTTTAACTTTACGACATACACGCCATCGCTCTCGAACTTATCCACCACCTCACCGCGACAGGTGATGGTGTCGCCGACATACACGATGGCGCCAAACTTGACACCGAAACTGAGGATATCGCGCTGGGGCACCCAGCCGGTCAATAACTGACCCATATAGGCCATATCCAGCATGCCGTGAACAAACACATCGTCGGCACCTGCGGCGCGGGCAAAATCACTGTCGACATGAACCGGATTGTGGTCATTCGAAGCCCCACAGAAGTAGGCCAATGTGGTGCGGGTGATCGGCGGCTTGGTCAAACTCGGCAGTGCATCACCGAGGGCTATTTGATCAAAAAAAATGTCTTTCATATTTTTTCTAGGGGTCCTTATTTCGCGTGCCGCCACTAACTAAGAACTAAGCTCGCTCGACCACGGTTTGACGAAAACGGGTGGTTAGCTGGCCCAATTGATTGGTGGCCACGGTTTCTTCGATCATAAATTTAAAGGCACCACCGCGCTTTTCAAAGACATCGGTAATGGTCGCCACCAGGGTGATTTGGTCACCACCACAAATCGGCTCAAAGTATTCAAAGCTCTGTGCGGTATGCAAAATCTTGGTCGCATCGAGGCCCACCGCCTTGGCACGGGCAAAGGGATCGGGTACCGCGCAACCTAGGGTAACGCCGTAGGTAGGTGGCGCCAGTATCGAGCGATAGCCCTCGGCGATGGCCGCTTGCTCATCAAAATAAATCGGATTTTCTTCGTTCACTGCCTTCGCAAAAAACTTTAGCTGCCACTTATCGACATCCACTAACAGCGGTGGAAAACTCTTGCCGATCAAGGTCTTATCTAACATGCCAATACCGTTGTTTTTTTCAGCACGCAATGTATCGGTATCGCCCCAGCAATACAAGTACCAGCCTTTAACATAAAGTTGCAGAAAACAGGTGCGACAACGTGTCGCATCCGTGTCACGCACCACCATAGGTAAAATGCCGGCACTCCATTTGCCGTCGGTTTACAGATGAACAAAGCGCTATCGCTACCCCTTATTGCTATCGCCCTACAGGCACCCGCTATTTATGCCCAAAACGAAACCTCGCCAAATCATAGCGGAGCCACCACAGCGCAATCAACTCACCCTGTGGAAGAGGTCATTGTCACCGCCAAGACGGCCACTGATACCGGAACATTACGAGTAAAGCCCAGCGCCAGTGCCGAGGTCGATAGTGCTGCCCTCCTCAAAGCGCTGCCCGGTGCCACTGTTAATAGCAACGGCCCCATTACCGGCATTGCCCAGTACCGCGGTTTGTTCGGTGCGCGCGTAGCGGTCAATATGGAAAACGAAGCCGTGCTCAGCGGTGGCCCCAACGGTATGGATAGCCCCCTGTCCTACGCGCCACCGCTACTGTTGAAAGCACTGGCGATGAGCCCCGGCATTGCCTCGGTTGCCGATAGCCAGGAAGCCATCGGCGGCCTGATCGTCGCCAAACTGGACCGTGGAGAGTTTGCCGATAGCAGCACAGCGAGTATTTCCGGTGCCATTGCCAGCCGCTACGGCTCGGTCGACAACGCGAGTAACAGTGCAGCAAAAGTCGTCGCCGCCAACGATCGGCATAAGCTCGCCATTCTCGCCGCCTTTGATGAAGGCGGCGACGCCGAAACCGGCGGCGGCAAAACGCTGCGCAACAGCGGCTACCAGCGCGAGCGCTACGACCTCAGTTACGGCTGGAAAAAGGATGGCAGCGAGGCGGAGCTTGCCCTCGGAAAATTGGAAACCAGCAACACCGGCACGCCCGCCCTGCCGATGGACATTATTGCCGTCGACACCGATATCGCCAATTTCAACGGATCAACGCAGTACCAGGGACTCACCCTGCGCGCGCGTCTGGGCTATCGTCACGTCTACCATTTAATGGACAACTTTTCCCTGCGCGACAACGCCAATGCCATGGGCTACCGGCAGAACGCCGCCATCGGGCAACAATTCACCTGGGGCGCCAGCGTTGAGATCCCCTTCGACGATGACACCTTGATACTCGGTATAGACAGCGCCGAAACCCTTCACGACGCCTTGATCACCAATCCCAATATGGCTATGTTTCGGGTCAAGAATTTTGCCGATGCCGAGCGTGATATCTACGGCTTCTTTACCCAATGGCGTGGCTTGCGTGGTGCCTGGGAGCTAGAAGCCGGCCTGCGCTATAACCGCGTTGAGATGAACAGCGATGAGGTTTTCGCCAGCGGTATGATGCCAATGATGCAAATGCCGGCCGCGCAACTCGCCAGCGATTTCAACAATGCGACACGCGATCAAAATTTTGACAATATCGATATCGTCTTTAAAGCCAGCCGGCCCATTAACGACACCACCGCTATCAATATTGGCCTGGGCCGAAAAACCCGAGCGCCCTCCTACCAAGAACTCTATCTATGGCTGCCACTGGAAGCCACCGGCGGTCTCGCCGACGGGCGCACCTACATCGGCAACCTCGACCTCCACAGCGAGACCAACTATGAGCTGACCCTCGGTCTCGATTGGAATGCCGGCGATTTCTACGCCGAGGGGCAGGTCTTTTACCGCAAGGTTGACGATTTTATTCAGGGCACGCCCTCAAGCAATATGACGGCCAATATGTTGTCGACCATGATGAGCGGCCAGGCACCCCTACAGTTCAATAATATCGATGCCGAGCTGTACGGCCTCGATGGTCGCTACGGCATGGTTCTGGACGCCAACTGGCGCCTCGACGGTGTACTGAGCTATGTGCGCGGCCGCGATACCGACAACCACGACAACCTCTATCGTCTAGCCCCCATGAACAACAGTCTGACACTGACCTGGCAGCAGGACGCGCTCAGCGCCAAGTTAGAATCTGTGCTCTACGCCCGTCAGTCGAAAACCGCGTCCCACAATAACGAACAAAAAACGGCGGGCTATGGCTTGCTCAAGCTCTTCGGCCAATACCAAGTGAGCACCGAGCTGCGTATTAACGCCGGTATCGAAAACCTGCTCGACAAGGATTACAGCGACCACCTCAGCGGCTACAACCGCAACGGTGATAGCGACATTGCCGTGGGTGATCGCCTGCCGGGACGTGGCCGCAACGTCTTTGTCAGTGTCGCCCTATCCCTGTAAACATTACGCCGCGCTGTTAAAACTCGACAGCGCAAGCCCACCATGCCTGTTAATACGGCTAACGACAGGCCCTCTGTACCCAACGCTGGGGGCTGCGCTGTCGCGGCGCAATTTGTTAGCATGGGTCAATAGTGACTACCGATACCCCATGGCAATGAGTAGACAGTCTTGAGCAAGTCCAGCGCCTCCATTTCCGCCGCTCGGCAAAACCTGCGCCGCCTCGCGAATATCCGCTACATCGCCCTCGTCGGGCAAATACTCGCGCTCTACTATTTCACATGGGTCTACCCTCTGGGTTTACCTATCGGGGTAATCAGCGGGTTAGTGATCGCCTTTGCCATCATCAACGTACTCACCCAATGGCGCAGCCATTGGTCTAAAGCCATTTCTGAGAAGGAGTTTGGCGCCCACCTCTTAGTCGATATCAGCTCCCTCACCGTGCTGCTGTATTTTAGCGGCGGCGCCACCAACCCCTTTATTTCTTATTATCTCGTTCCCATCAGCATTGCAGCCATAAGCCTGCCGATGGCAATGACCTGGGGTATTACCGGCCTCTCCGTCCTCGCCTACAGTATTCTTCTTATCTACTACCAACCGTTACAGCTCACACCTCACCATGGCAACACCGTCTTTAATCTACACATTATTGGTATGTGGATTAACTTCGCTCTCAGCGCCGGGCTGATTACCTATTTTGTGGTAAGAATGGCCGCCGCTCTGCGTGCCCAAGAGCGCGAATTAAGTACTCAAAAAGAGGAGCAACTGCAGGACGAACAGTTACTCGCCATCGCCACCCTCGCCGCCGGCGCCGCCCACGAGCTGGGAACACCGCTGAACACCATGAAACTTATCATCGACAACCTGGCTGAAGAAGTCAGCGACCCGCAACAACAGCGAGATGTCGCCACTCTCAACCAGCAAATCGCGCGCTGCCGAAAGACCCTACAAAGTTTGGTCAATGCCGCCAGTATTGTCGAAGAGGGCTCCAGCCCGACACCCGTCAGCGCTTATGTAGAGGGCCTGCTCGACAACTGGATGTTGATCCGCCCCGACGTTAAGCCCGAGATCAAGACTGTCAATAACAACCCCTCGATTAGCGCCTGCTTTCACCCAGTCATTCAGCAATCCTTGCTCAACCTGCTCAATAACGCCGCCGACGCCAGCCCTCAACAACTTGAAATCAGTATCCACTGGGATGAAACCAGTCTCTACATCGACATTCGCGACCACGGCCCCGGCCTCAGCCTCGAACAAATCGAAAAAATGGGCAAACCCATACCCAGTGACAAACCTGGCGGTCTCGGCCTCGGCCTGTTCCTGACCCACAGTAGTCTCAATCGCCACGGCGGCCGGGTGAGCCTGTTAAATGCCGATGGCGGTGGCCTCCTCACCGCTGTCGTGTTGCCACTCGAGATGACATATAGCCCATGAATAATCCACCCGACACTGATGGTGAACGTTATTTAATCGTCGATGACGACGAAATTTTTGCCGACACCCTAGCCCGTAGCCTGCAACGCCGCGGACCGACCTGTTATGTCGCCAACGACGAAGTGCGCGCCCTGGAACTCTGCCGATTACATCGCCCCAGTCGTGCCATCCTCGATTTAAAACTGCTGAACTACTCAGGCCTGCATTTAATCGAACAGCTAAAGGCGATTGATAACACCATCGCGATTGTCATTTTAACCGGCTATTCGAGTATTCCCACCGCCGTTGAAGCCATTAAACTCGGTGCCAAAAATTACCTCTGCAAGCCCGCCGGACTGGGTGATATTTTATCCGCATTTGATGCCAATGCAGGCAATGCCGACTCACCTCTCGCCGAGCAGCCACCCTCCGTCAACCGACTGGAATGGGAGCATATACAACGCATACTGCAAGAGAACGATGGTAATATTTCCGCCACCGCCCGCGCCCTCGGTATGCACCGGCGCACCCTGCAAAGAAAATTACAAAAGCGTCCCATGCAGCAGTAAGCCTCAACTGACGATTTTAAAACAGCCTATGCACAACCCGGATGAGAGTGTTAATGTCGAAGACCGGCGCTGTTAAAAATAAAACCCGTCAATACAATAAAAACAAACCCAAAAGAAGCTGAGCTTAACCCACAATAAAAACCCATAAAAAAGGGAGACAAAGATGCCAAAACGAATGCTGGAAGGCTTTAAAGTTATCGACTTCACCCACGTTGTCGCCGGCCCCCACGCCACCAAAATCATGGCCGAGCACGGCGCCGAAGTGATAAAAATTGAGCCCCTCAAAGGCGAACTGGCGCGCACCTTACCGATGCAACGCGAAGGTCGCAGTGGCTATTTTATTCAGCACAACATTGGCAAAAAAACCATGGCGATCGATATTTCGACCCCACAAGGTCAGAAAATTTGCCATCAGCTCATCAAAGACGCCGATGTCGTGATCGAGAATTTTTCTCCGGGCGTGATGAAGCAACACAACATGGACTGGCAGACCCTAAAAACCATCAATCCCGGCCTGGTAATGTGCTCCATCTCCTGCTTTGGCCAGGACGGCCCCCTCTCCCACCTACCGGGCTTCGACTGGATCGGCCAGTCCTATGCCGGCATCATCGACCTGCTCGGCAAAAAAGATGACACCCCCATCTTCGGTGACTTCGCCTTCGGCGATATCGCCACCGGCGCCCACGCCTACGGCGCTATCGTTACCGCATTAATGCATCGCCTGCGCGGTGGCCAGGGCCAATATATCGATATTTCACTGATTGAGGTGCTGTTCAGCTTTCACGAATTAAGCGTCCAGCTGTATGACTCCACAGACGGGCAAATAGTCGCTACGCGAGCCGGCGCCGACCACCACCTCTTAGCACCTGCCGGCATCTTCAAGTGTAAAGGGCGCTATTTATTCCTCGTCGGCCTCAACCAATGGGCCGGCTTATGTAAGGCCATTGGCCGCGACGAATGGATTCTTGATGAGCGTTTTAAAAACCCCGGGGATACCGGTAAATACCGAGAAGAAATCAATGCCGCCATTCAAGGTTGGCTCGACAGTCAAGCCAATGTCGAAAAAGCCATCGAAATCCTCGAGGCACACCGCGTAGCCTGTGCACCCATCCTGACGATTGCCGAGTTTATGGATCATCCCCACGTCAAACAAAGGGGCTGTGTCAGAACCATTAGCGATGAGGTATTTGGTGATATCCGCGTGCCCCGAACGCCGCTGCGATTTTCTGAATTCCCTGAACCACCCGACCTGCGCGCAGGGACATTAGGGCAATACAACCACGAGGTTCTGCGCGAACAATTACATTACAGCCCACAGCAAATAGCCGATCTCGAAAGTGCTGGCGTCATCGCTGAAAAGAACTTTTAAAGCGCCAATGGTCTGAGCAGAGCGATGCTCAAAACAAGGTGACGTGGGCTGCGTGCACCTACCGCGCGGAATACGCGTTTAAGTCGTAATCAGGGCTGCCTTTACTGCGCTGTGGTACACCTAAGCCTACTCAAATAGCAGCGGTAGGGCGCATATTATTACGGCTGTGCGAAGCCTTCGCTACACAGCGAATTGGCTCCTACCTGGCTCCTAGCATAGGGCAGTAAATGCGAGCCTCATATTTATGGCAATACATGCTGGGGCCACATACCTTTATACCTTTAAGCCACTGGGTAACACTTAATTCGCCCGTGACGACTAGCATGAGCCACCTTAAAGCCGAGTACTTTTAATCGGTCACGCAGTTTTCGAAATTGACAGGTCTCCTTGAGGCCTTCAACCAATAGGAGTTCAGCATCGCGGCACAGGTAGTGCGCTTGAACCACCACCAGCGAAGACTGCCAGGGGTCACCAAAACTAGAGCCCTGAAGCTCGCGCAACAACCAAACCTTGCGGCCGGTAAACCAATTAAAGCTAATACACTGAGCGTGATACATGGCGGTGACCTCATCCTTTAAATGCGAGGGCTCAGTCCCTTGAAAGTTTATCCCTGTGTTTTGCTGAGCACAAATAGGCCTAACAGTTATGCCTATTGCCAAAAAACGCTGGGCCAGTGCTCATTATTTCATGATGGCACTTCATCATAGGCCAGAATTGTGAAAAAGCGCCGGACTCAGCATGCCGCTCAGATAAAAAACAAACCGTTGGTACTACCGATAAACAATGACCAAAAAACCTAATTAAGCTTTGCGCCGAACGCGCTCTTCCGGCACCGCGATTTATACATAAGTAAACTTAACCCGCTGGTTAAGCCCGGTCAGCAATTCGTAGGCGATGGTTTCGCTGTACCGGGCGATGGTTTCGACGGGCAGGCCCTCGCCCCATAACGTCACAACATCACCAACCGTGGCGTCGGGAATAGCACTAATATCGACACTCAACAGATCCATGGAAACACGACCGGCCAACGGCGCGAGCTGGCCGTTAATCAACACCGGGCAGCCATTGACGGCGTGGCGAGGGTAGCCATCACCGTAGCCCGCTGCTACGACGGCGATGCGCGAGTTCTCAGCTGCTCGCCAAGTTTCGCCATAGCCAACACCCTCACCCGCGGATACCGTTTGAATCGAGATAATACGCGAGCGCAGGGTCATCACCGGGCGCAACGCCGGCGCTGCCGCCAGCGGTTCACGATCAATCAGCGGATTGACCCCGTAGAGCATCACGCCAGGGCGCACCCAGTCAAAGTGCATATCGGGGCGGGTTAACAAGGCGGCGGAGTTAGCCAGACTGAGGGCTTCGTCGTTGCGCACATTCAATTGCTCGAGGCTGCGGCGAAAAGTTGCCAATTGCGTGGCATTGAGGCTTTGTGCTGGCTGATCGGCACAAGCCAGGTGAGAGATAAACACCAGTTTAGCGACCTGCTTCGCTGCGCGTAAACGCTGAGCGGCCCGGCAAAACTCACTGGCCTGGAAGCCGAGGCGGTGCATGCCGGAATCGAGCTTGAGCCACACGTCAAGGGGCCGGCGCAGCGGTGTATCGAGTAAGAGCTGCAATTGCTCGGCACTGTGAATCACCGTGGCCAAGTCGTAGCGTGCCACCTCGTGTATTTGCTCACGACCAAAAACCCCACTGAGCAGCACAATGGGGCTGGCAATGCCCGCCTCACGCAACTCCACGGCCTCTTCGAGGCTGGCCACGCCAAAAGCATCCGCTAATGGCGTCAAGGCTCCGGCAACGTGAATGGCACCGTGGCCATAGGCATTCGCCTTCACCACCGCCATGATTTTCGCAGCCGGGCTAAGGTCTCGAGCCTGAGCAAAATTGTGACGTAAATTGGCCAGTGAAATAAGCGCTTCGATCGGTCGCGTCATAAAATCCTTTGTACAAAGACTATTAATACCGGCTCAGCAAGGTAGCCCCTACAGCCAAGCCCGTGTAGTTTCACAGGGCAAGTCGGTAGAAGCAAGCCACAGTCTTGGCGAGACTTGCGGAGTACGCTACCGGCAGGTTTTGTTTCAACCGAAAGGCAGGCGTATACTCTGCGGCCAAAATCCACACCCTTTCCTCGATTTATCGACCACTTAGGAGACTGACTATGGCCGCCGACTGGGCTAGTTTTAACTGGGAAGACCCCTTCCTTATCGAAGAACAACTGAGTGAAGACGAGCGCATGATTATGCACAGCGCCCGACAATATTCTCAGGACAAGCTGCTACCCCGCGTACAAATGGCCTTTCGCGATGAGCGTATGGATCGGGAAATTTTTAATGAAATGGGTGAGCTGGGCCTGCTCGGTTCGACCATTGAGGGCTATGGCTGCCCCGGCGTTAACTATGTGAGCTATGGCCTCATTGCCCGCGAGGTTGAGCGCATCGACTCCGGCTACCGCTCGATGATGAGCGTGCAGTCGAGCCTGGTCATGCACCCCATTTACACCTACGGCACCGAGGCACAACGGGAGAAATACTTGCCCAGGCTGGCCAGCGGTGAATGGGTCGGTTGCTTCGGTCTCACCGAACCCGACCACGGCTCCGACCCCGGCGGCATGAAAAGCCGCGCTAAATCCGTCGACGGCGGTTACAGCCTGACCGGCAATAAAATGTGGATCACCAACTCACCCATCGCCGATGTATTTGTGGTGTGGGCCAAAACTGACGACGGCATTATTCGCGGCTTTGTGCTGGAAAAAGGCATGAAGGGTCTGTCGGCACCCAAGATCGAGGGCAAACTCGCCCTGCGCGCTTCGGTCACCGGTGAGATTGTGATGGATGAGGTCTTTGTCTCCGAAGACCACCTGCTACCGAATGTCAAAGGCTTGAAAGGCCCCTTCGGCTGCCTCAACAGCGCACGCCTGGGTATCTCCTGGGGCGCACTGGGCGCCGCTGAAACCTGCTGGCAAACGGCGCGCCAGTACGTGCTCGATCGCAAGCAGTTTGATCGCCCCCTGGCCGCCAATCAGCTAATACAAATGAAATTGGCGAATATGCAAACCGAGATCCACCTCGGCTTACTGGGCTCTTTGAACGCGACACGCTTGAAAGATAAGGGCCAACTCGCGCCCGAATTAATTTCGATGATGAAGCGCAATAACTGCTCGAAGTCATTGGATATCGCCCGCGTCGCCCGCGACATGCTCGGCGGCAATGGCATCTCCGACGAATTCCCCATTATGCGCCATATGATGAATCTCGAAGTGGTCAACACTTACGAGGGAACCGCAGATATTCATGCGCTAATTTTGGGTCGTGCACAGACGGGCATTCAGGCGTTTTTCTAAAACGACAAAGGGGGCGTGGCGCAGTTGCGCCACGCCCCACTCAAAAAATACAGCAGTACCTCGCTAGATATTTTTCAATAATCTCAAGCGATATAAAATATAGATGGCAACGGCGATATCAAACGAGACACAGGCCAGTGAGTACCACGCCGGAACCCCGTGACCTGCTGGACCGTTCAAATGCAAAACCACATCCCAAAGAGGGTGGAGCAACCAGCCTACTGATAGCCAAATGCCTGTATATTTACAGGACAAATAATAAAAAACACCATAAATAGCTAGGCCTATTATTTCCACCGCAAGCCAGCTCGTACTGCCCCCGATAACAGCAAAGCCGATATAAAGAAGCGCTGCCACAATCAGGCTCAGGCCCAATACCTGCTGCATTGCCTTAATGCTCAGCTTATCAACAAACCATAACAGCGGGAATACGGCGATCAAACCCAGTATCAAGCACAACACGTAGAACACTGACTAAGCCCTCAACGATCAAACTACAAAGCGACATAGACCAATAGTGCCAAAGCCGCACTCAAGCGGAATTATCTACTAAGCACACTGTCGGAGCACGTAATAAAACAACGGCAAACACCATCACCCACAAAATCTGAGCCGCATAATTTAAGCGTTGATACAAGCCAAAACCCTGACCCGATTCGACAGCGGCGGCCATTAAGGGCAGCAGTGCTATCGCGACCAAAACACAGCTTAGTGAGAACCCCGAAAACCACTTAACTGCTAACAAATACTTGGCGATAAAGGCCCAGATTAAACTTGAAAAAAGCAGACTAAAAAACATCAACACGCCCGACAGATTATGGATATTTTGAGTCAGAGATGGCGAGTCTAGATCACAAGCGAGATCACAGGAAAAAAAGCCCGTGAACTACAACCAGCAAACCCGACAGGACAGCCGCTTTACTGTCGGCAAAGGTTTTGATAATCCCGTAGCCAAAGAGCATCAATAAAGCCGCCAAGGGGTAATTATTTAGTAGCGGCGATAGCGCGTGCACAGGTGAACCGACTGCGCCAAGCTCGCTCATTGCCTGATGGTAGTGACTATAGCCAGGATAGAGACTAGCGGCTAACGACACCCCAACCAACAAGCAAATGGGGGCCACGATTCCCGCCCCCTGTAAAAGCCTATTTGAATTATCCCTCACACCTCCCTATAAAACTAACAGCCAGTTAAACTATTCAAGCCTGTCGAATTGTTCAGCCCCCGGGCCCAGGGGCTGGCCATAACTAAACTCGACAAAGTTGCCGTTGGGGTCGCGTAAACCGCAATAGTAACCCACCGGAAAACCTTCATCGCGCGGTGGCCACACCAGGCAATCGCGCGCACGGCCCTGCTCGGCGATGGCATCGACGGCGGCCCGGCTATCCAGTGCAAAACCGAAGTGGCGGTAGTCGGTATCGAGTAATTGCAGATTTTGTCCGCCATTCATCAGTACGAAAATAAAATCACTCTCACGCCCCGGCTCCGCCATCCAGACAATCCGCTGCTCTCCCGCCGTGCGCGAATGCACAATTGCCATGCCGCAGCACTGCTGATAAAAATCAATGCATGCATCGATATCGACAACGTGCAGGGCAATGTGGGTAAGGCGTGGGGTGTGCATGGCGAGGGCCCTCAATTGGCTGTCTACGCTGATATTGTCTACGCTGATATTTATAGCGCCCAGAATTCAAAGAATAGCCTTGCAACGGAATGAAAGATACCGCTGCGGCCAGCCCCTCGACGATCAAAACGGATCACCAAGGACACGGCGCCGTATTGATTAGCGGGTAAGAATACTCAGTGTCATCGCGGCAGTATCGTCTTCTATCCAACCACCGCCATTCTGGGCAAGGGCAACTTTAGCCCCCTCAACCTGACGCTTGCCACAACGGCCACGTAGCTGATTCGTCAATTCAACCAACTGCGCACAGCCAGTGGCGCCGACAGGATGCCCCTTGGCCACCAAACCGCCGCTGGTATTAACGGGGACGCGACCACCAAGATCGGTCTGGCCATCGCGAATCATCTGCACACCTTCACCGGGCTTGCAGAGACCCAGCTCTTCGATATACATCAATTCTGCCGGTGAAGCCGCATCGTGTAGCTCAACCACATCGACATCTTCCGGACCAAGCCCGGCCATGGCGTAGGCTTTCTCACTGGCTCTGTCGTTGCAGCTGCGCCCGCCGGGCTGGCCGGAGACCAGCGTTATGGTTTCGGCGGTAACGGCATCACAGCCGTGTTTGCGGGCAAAGTCTTCGGAGGTAAACACCAGTACTGCCGAGCCGTCACCAATCGGGGAGCACATCGCCAAGGTCAGTGGGTCGACAATTAAACGGGTGGCGAGAATTTCTTCAACGCTTAACGCTTTCTGAAATTGGGCCTTGGGGTTGAGAGAGCCAAACTTGTGGGACTTGGCGGCAACACGGGCGAAATCTTCCATCGTCGCACCGGTTCTCTCCATGTATTTACGGGCTTTACCGGCGTAGACATCCATAAAACCAGAGCGACCCGGCTCACTGCCAGCGGTTAGTGGGTCGTCAGAGCCGGTCTCAGCCTTAATTTCTTCAAGATCCATGGCGGCAATTAACGCCTTAAAAGGTATTGCTTTATCTTTGTGGGTCATCTTCTCTGAGCCGATGGCAAGGGCCACTTCACTCTGCCCGGAGGCCACCGACAACCAGGCCAAATGAGCAGCCGTAGAGGCCGATGCACAAGCATTTTCAACATTGATAATCGGCTTGCCCATCAGTCCCGACTCACGTAAGGCAATTTGCCCGGGAATCATCTCCTGCCCCGTGATTAGGCCACCCACAGCATTGCCGAAAAAGGTGGTGTCGACCTGGTCGGCGCTGATAGCCGCATCGAGCATCGCCTCGTTAAGGGCCTCAGTGGTGAGGCTGCGTAGCGTGGCATCCATACGCTTGCCAAAATGGGTCATACCGGTGCCGGCTATTTTTACTTTGCGCATTATTCGTCCCTTATTACTCAAGTGTTAGTACGCGGCTCTGCTTAACTATCCCCGCTTTAAATCACAACCTAGCAGAACAGCTCTGAAACTGCACTATAGACTCTGTGAGGTGTTGAGCAAACATTGATGTTCCGACAGTGTACGCTCGACACGTGCCCTGCCCCCGTCAATACATTCCCCGACGCAATAAAACACCAGCAAGCCGATATCGACCAGCTGATCTGATAAGTAGGGAAGCCACCGTCATCAACAATACATCACCCCGGTATCTTTTAAAATCGCCTTAGTGATCAGGCCGTTGAGACTTTTGTACAGACGGCAAAAACGAGCGATTTAATGCAGGCTCAAGCCCGAATAGAACCGCTACCCAGAGCCAAAGTAATTTTTATTTTTTAGCAGAACCTACAGAGCAAGACAGAATAAACAGGTGGACACCGACTTATCACTACCAGCGTGTTTTTTCAAAACCCCAGCTTAGGAAATAAAAAACGGCGCATCGCTGCGCCGTGATTAAAGGGTGGGTATGAAATTATACTGTTCTATTTTTTAAGGATAAGCTTAGAAAATAGTTACTAAATACTATTCTGGCTTTTGTGCCGATAGTACCAGGGCATCCACCTTCAAGGTTTTTCCCTCTAACTCAATATCCGCTTCTTCAAAGTATTCACTACCGGCCAGTCGCCAGCCTACGGCTGTCATTGCCGCTTCAATTTCTTCTTTTTCTCGCAATTTAAAACCGTGTTGGGTGAAACCTTGAGCTTTCATGGTATCTGAGGTGCGCATACCCAGAGCCACACGACCACCGGGCTTCAGCCAACGATCAAACAGGGTAAAGAGTTCAGTCATATCCTCAATAAAATAAATCACATTGACACCAAAAATACCGTCGACAGAGGCATCGTCAATAGGCGCGTCAAAACAGTCTTCATTGTGTACCGTCATTTGACATTCGGCATATTCTGCTAGGTTGTCACGGACCTGCTGTGCCATATCCGCAGAGCGTTCGATGGCCTGATAATGGCCGTCACTTTCGAGGGTATAAGTAAGACTAAAGGACAACATGCCGTTGCCGGGGCCAATTTCTACAACATTCTGCCCCGCTTCGGGAATAAGACAATCTATGGTACACGCGGTGACAAGAGCGTTTGCTCTATTCATATCGGACGCTAATTCCTTACCGCGCTCACCCTCCGGATTGGAAAGTTGAGCAGCCATTGTGCGATCGCTGTCATTAACGCCTTTATCATCTGTACTCATCATTCACCATCCCTAAAATATAAAGCTGTATTTGATTGCACCCAGAAATCGAACGCTGTCGAGCAACTTGCCAAACAAAATTCAACTACTGTCGTACCTTTTACTTTCTGAGTCTTTGCAAATAAATGCCAATAACAATTCAACGGCCTTGTCGGGATCACTAGTACGAATCAATCGCCTGAGCATGGACAATAAAACGCTGCGCTGAGTTCGGCTCGAAACTATCAAATGGCCAGCATGTAACCAGAACCAAGCTTCGCGTATTGTTATTGGCCTCTATCAAAGCATCTTCACTCACCACCTGCATACCGCTAACACGATAAACTGTGTGCTGCCTCTCCCAGTTTTGTAAAATTATGTTATCCCCCACCTGTAAATACTGCAAAAACCGAAAGTGGGTGTCTCTATGCCCAGAGATAATCACCACTCCCTTTGCTCCCGGTTGCGCACTGCCCGAGGTGTGCCCCGGAGCAAAAGCCAGAGCTTGACCACTATCGCCGGCCAGCACCGTTAGCGAAACACCTTGCGTGGGAACGCGTAGACGAACAAGGGGCCAAGTATCCGCCCAAAACCACGGCTTACTGAGTTCAGTGTTTTCTAGGCTCTGCTGCCAAGCTCGAGCTATTAAATATTGGCCAAGTTCGGCCTTAACAAAAATATAAGCGCCCTTGATCCAGAAACTGATGGCGATGAGAACCAAGGCCATCGCAAGATGCTTTACGTAGCTACGGTATCGATCCCGCACCTTCGCTTGCCCACTTTCTTTAACTATTAGCATAGGTGAAGTCAGCAACTTTGCGAGCGCTGCCTAGAGAGCCAAAAAAAACATACCGCCAGCAGTAACAAGCCGTTGCCAAGCCCGATAAAATAACTCAAACCCGTCGCTGTGCGTGCCAAGGAAAATCGCCGGCCCTTGGCGGCATTATTTTTAATGATATGCTTTTCAAGCTCTTCGACTACGGGTCTGAGCGGCGTTTTGTCCACGGCCACCAGACTGGTAAATGGCGTCACTAGGTGGTGCTGCAAGGCAATATCAAGCACCTCACTGCGCAGCGCGAGTCGGGTATCGACATCACTCTGCAAGGCCCTTTCATCCAACAGTGAGGCCAATTTTTTTCGCGCCCATGCGATGTGAATACCACTACCCTCTGCAGCAACGTCCAGCGCTACCCGCTGTTGCCACACATCGCCCTGTCGCCGGCCTCCCAAGATAATAGACTCTGGCAAGTTATCGGCTTTGATGGCCACGACAAGTGGCTCACTGGCATAGAGATCGGGTATAAACGCAGTGCTGATGTCAATATGATCAGCATTTATTTGCAATTCGATATCACTCATCACCGGCACATCGATACGCTCAAACAACTCGGTTATTTTTCCCTCCACCTCACTGACTTTACCGATATTGACGAAACTCCCCCGCCCCATTTTTGCCGCCTTGCGCATAAAATAGCGGTTCGGAGCCGAACCAATGCCCACCGTAAACAATCGACTATTACCGAGCTGGCGGCTTATTGCCGACAATAATTCCGCCTCGTTGCTAATGGCGCCATCGGTGAGAAACAAAACCTGTCGCAAGCGCCCACTATTATCGTTATTAGCACAAGCACCACAAAGAGCGATGTCCAGGGCCTTACGCATTTCCGTGCCGCCACGGGCCTCAAGGTTCTGCACAAAACGTCGAGCCTTAGCGATATTGGTCGCGCTAGTCTGGCGTTCGGTGTCGAACAAGGACCAGGCCTCGGAGTTAAATTCAATAATATTAAAACGGTCCCGGTCGTCCAGCCTGCCGATGGCCCATAGCAACGCACGCTTGGCTTGGCGTAGCGATTCACCGCCCATCGAACCCGAAGTATCGATCACATACACGATGTCCCTGGGCTGGCGATACTGTTCAAGTTCAATCTGTGGCGGCATCACCTGTAGCAGGGCATATTCGTGACCAGAGAAGTCCTGGGTAAAAACATGAACCTGGGGCACGGCCAATTCACGTCCCTGCCATTCAATAACAAAATCTGCATTGGCGCGATGTGTTTGGGGATCAAGGCGCAATTGCCAATGACTGTCATCCAGACGATGTTTACTCACCGGGTGGTAGCGACTTTCAATCTCGTCGAGTTCAAAACCCGCCTGTAAATCCACCCAAATTTCCGTGGCATTATGAGTCTCATCCAGCAGCGCCGTCGCCAGCTGAGACGCGGTTCCTGCATCCGCGCCGGCGAGTCGGTTCTCCGGGGCATAGCGCGGGGTAATACTCATCGGGTAGTGCAAACTAAAGCGCGAACCCCGGCGCATCACTTGCTGTTGGTATTCCAGCACCACTGTCAGCTCTTCGCCCGGGGCCACATTGGCAATGTGAGTACGGAATATATTCGGCCGCTGTCGTTCGACGAGGGCGGCCTGTTGACCCGCCTGCCGGGCCTGTTGATAGATCTGTTGAGCCGTCTCGCGCTCCTGTATCTCGCCTTCGATAATGCGCTCGCCAATACGCATTTGCAGGTGGTCGACGGCGCTATCCGGGGGCAGCGGGAAGGTATAGACCGCTTCGGCCCAGGCATCGGAGGGATTACTAAAGGTCTGTGCCAGCCTCACCCGGGCAATCGGCCCAGTAATATGGATGTCCACCCGACTGCTTAGCTGCGGAGCCATAACTTCGGCCCCGCCATCACTAAAGTGTAGAGCCAGCACAGCACTACCCAGCAGGCCTATTTCATCGTCATCACCACCGACCTCGGCACTGGCACTGGCACTGGCACTGATACAAACGGAAAATAGCAGCAGCGCCAATAAAAAACATTGGTGTGTACTGACACGACGCTGTAAACGATGGCTTATTCCGCTACAAGCCAAACCAGCGTTCATGGTCCCTCACCCTGAGAAAGCAAGACACCGTCTCCCACGCCAAGGCCCACCGCCACCCCCGGATGACCCTTCAAGACAACTTCAATACGGCGGTTGGCGATACGTCCATCCAAGGTCGTGTTATCGGCGATGGCCTGGCTTTCACCGTGCGCTTCAACCAACAGCAAACCCGCTTCCACCCCTAACTCTTCAAAGCGCTCGGCAACTAAATTGGCGCGACGAAGGGATAACAGCATATTGCTTAACGCCGAACCCTCGCTGTCGGTATGTCCGTGGACCTGTAGCTCGGCCACAGAATCCCACTGGCGCGATTGTTCGATGATACTCAGCACATAGTCATCCAGCTGCGCTGGAGCAAAGTCACCACTGCGGGCGACGGGAATAATAAAGCGCTTCTCATCCATCTTCAGCGCTGCTACCGCCTGTCGAACGGCTAAAACAGCCCCCTCCTCGACAGCCGTTTTAATAGCTATGGGGACTCTCTCAACCTTGCTCGGAGCATCGGCATTCAATATCTGCGCGCCACGCTCTGTGGCTATTGGCACCGTTTGCTGACAGGCCTCGATGGACAAAATGCCAACCAGCAACAACACGGACAAGCTCGCTCCCCTCAACCTCCTCATTCCACCCAGCTCATTGTTGTTCATGGCGTTTATCCTCGTGCTGTAGATCCAGGGTTCTTTCGCTGGCTGCCAAGTCCTGCAATGGCTCTAGAGGCTGGCGATATAAATGCTGGCAGGGGTAGTCGCAGTGGTAGGGCACCAGTCGAGCCAATACCTGGGGCTGGCTATCGAGTAGATCATCGCTAAGCGCTACAAATTTTTTCATCACATCAACACTCCTCATCGGTTTACACCTATTGAAGCTAAAAAGACTGCAGGATTAATGGTGAGAAAATGGAGATCTAATGGATTTATTACCGGCTAAACGGATCTCACGAAAACGAACAGGTATGCTGTGCTCACCCCCTAGAATGATGAGCAGTGCACTTGAGCTATCAGATCGCCATTGTCGAGGATGACCCCGACCAGCGACATAACTACGCCATGGCCCTTGAAAAGCAAGGCTATACGGTCAGCGCTTATGCCGACAGGGGCAGTGCTCGCGAGGCAATGAGTTCGGCGATGCCCGACTTGGTCGTACTCGACATTATTCTCGGTCACGAAATCGACGCCGGGTTTCAGTTGTGCCGGGAATTGCTCGCCATTGACCCCAGCCTACCGGTATTATTTTTAACGGAGCGGGTCGATGAGATCGATAAAATATCGGGCCTGCGCCTCGGTGCCTGGGACTATCAACCCAAACCCGTTAGTCTGGCGTTTTTGGTTGAGCGCATCGCCTCCCTGCTGCGTTTAAGAGCCCTGCGAGACGAGCCGATTCCCGCCACTCGCCCCGCCCAGGCAACCGGCCATTTATCGATAGACGCAGACGCCATGCAGGTTCACTGGCGCCAGCAATTACTGGAACTGACCATTACCGAGTTCCGCCTGATCGCGGCACTGGTGCGCCGGCCGGGCTACCCAGTGGCCTACGAGGCGTTAATGCAGGCCACCATTCAGCAGTATGTCACCCGCAATACCATCAATACCCATATGCGCAATATTCGCCGCAAATTCTGCGCCCTCGATAGCGCCTTTGCCTGTATTGGCAATGAATATGGCCACGGCTACCGCTGGCTTAAAGAAAGCTAGGCGGCGCTCAAAGAATGAAAATTGGCTCGCGTATTATCGGCCCCCGGCTGGGCAGTAAATTACTGCTCGCCGGTTGCGTGTTGCTACTGATTCCCTGGCTCGGCTTTCAATCCCTGCGCGCCATGCAACAATTTTTAACCGAGGGTCAAGCGGCAGCGCAACTGCTCACCGCCAGTGGTATCGCCGCGCTGCTGCACGGGCGCAGGGAGCTGTTTGCTGAGCAATTTGATGACCATGCCGCCAGCACTCAGCTCGCCACGCTGCCCCTCTACCCACTGCCCGGACGCATCCTCCTCGATGGCTTTGCCGAGGACTGGCAGGGCCTAGAGCAACGCAGTAAAGACTATGGTGGAGCACCCGGGCCACAGTTTTCGCTGCTGCTCGGGGAAAACAAACAGCGTCTTTACGGCCTGCTACAGGTCCGCGATACCTCACCCATTTATCGCCATCCCGCCTATTTAAGACTCGACCACAGCGACCATGTGCGGATCTATTTCAAGGACACCAACAATCAACAGGGACGCTTGCTGATGACCTTTGAGGGCAGCGGTAAAGTCACCGTTTATGCCGTGGATAGTGACTGGCGTATCGCGACACCGGGCAGCCCCGACTACCGCCTGCAGGGCTATGTCGATATCGATGCCAATGGCTACAGTATTGAATTTAGCCTGCCGTTGGCGATGCTCGGTGAGCAGCGCCAACTGGGGCTGGCCGTGGCCGATGTCGACGACCCCCACCAGCGCACCGTGGCTCATATTAGCTCGACCTTCCCCGATATTCATCGCGACCATTACAATCGAGTGTCAATGCGCTCCGTCGCCACAGAGGCCATTCTTCAAGGCTTACAACAGCAAGATGCACAAATCTGGGTTCTTGATCGCGCCCTCAATGTTCGCGCCAGCACCGGTGGCCTCGGTGCTCAAGTGGAAGACTATCTCAACACCGAGCAACAGCGCGCAAAGCCACTTTGGCAAAGCCTCAGCGATGCTGTTTTGGGCCAACTGATTGGTCTCACCAGCCAGCCCTTGGAAGACTTTGACCCCCTGCAAACCCTCCGTCGCGACGATGCGCTATTACATGCGGCCATGACCGGCCTTGGCGGTACGCAGCAGCGCCCCTCGCTCGATGGCCGCCATCAAATTATTGCCGCCGCTCAGCCCATTCGCGACGGCGCCAGCATTATAGGTGTGGTGCTCATTGAACAAAGCACCGGTACAATTTTGAGCCTGCAGCGTCACTCCCTACAACATATCGCCCTGCTATCGTTACTGAGTTTAAGTGCTATCGTCATCGTCTTATTGTTGTTCTCCGCTCGCCTCACCTGGCGCATTACACGACTCGGCCGCGATACCGACAGGGCCAGCGATGAATGGGGGCGCATGCAGCACAGGCCCAACATCCGAGGCACCCGAGCGGCTGACGAAATTGGCGATCTGAGCCGTAACATCGAACAGCTACTGGCCCGCTTAAATCGCTATCAGCAATTCCTCAGCACCATCCCTCGCACCCTGCGCCATGAAATCAACAACCCCCTCAATACCGCAGCCACCTCACTCGAGCACCTGCAAGCACAGGGCGGCGACAGGGTTTATGTCGAGAGTGCACAGCGCGGTTTACAACGTATTAGTGCCATCGTCGACAATCTGGCCGAGGCCGCCAGTCTTGAAGATGCGCTGCATAGCGATGAGATATCAGTCCTCAGCATAAGCGCCCTGCTCAGCGTCTATATCAAGCATCTGCGCGAGCGCTGCCGACATGACATCGCGCTGAGCCTACCCGAAAATGATATTTGGATAGAGGGCTCGGACATCCATATAGAACAATTACTCGACAAGCTACTCGACAACGCCTGCGACTTCGCCACGCCCGGCACGAGCATAGCCGTAGGCCTCAACTGCACAAAAACCCATTGTTTGATTCGCATTAAAAATTATGGGCCAACGATCAACGAAGCAGAATTGGCGGTGCTGTTCCAACTTTTTCACAGCCGCCGAGATCCAGAGCACAGCAATAGCACTGAGCAGCATATTGGCCTGGGGCTCTATATCGCACGACTGATTTGCGAGCGTCATGGCGGTGATTTATCCGTGGTAAACCTACCAAGCGCCGATGGCGTAGAGTTTACCGCCACTCTGGCCTTGACCACTATTGATCAGGAGTAAGTCCTTGTCCCCACTATCGTCTATAATCGTCGCCGCTATCAGCAAGCGTCCAACACCCTGCTAGCCCGACAGATTCAACCTACAGACTCAACCTTGAAGCCATAGTGGCCCCGGTGCAAAAATGATTTTACTGAACGCCTCTCATTTCGTCGGCAAGGGATTGCACCGCGAGTGTTATATCCACCCCGATAACGATCAACTCTGCGTCAAGGTCGTCGTCGCCGGGGATTTATCGGAGAGTAAGCGCGAACAAAGCTACTATAAACGGCTGCAAAAAAGGGGCATTAGCTGGGACATACTGCCTCGTTTCCACGGCCAAATAGAAACCAATATGGGCGCGGGCGCCGTCTTTGACCTGATCAGAGATGTCGATGGCGAGGTCTCAAAAACGCTGGAGTATTATCTTTCCTGTGAGCACTTAGAGAGCACAGAAAACCCTGGCATAAGCCAGGCTATAAGTATTTTCAAACAAGCGCTTTATCGACAGTCGATTATCACCATGACCCTGTCGCCAAAAAATATTATGTATAAAAAAACCGGCCCCCACGAGGGCCGTCTGATTCTTATTGATAATATTGGCAATTCAGACTTTATTCCTATTTGCAGTTATATTGATTCTTTGGCAAAAAAGAAAATCACTCGAAAGCTGCTGCGCTTTGAGAAAACCGTATTAAAAATGTGCGCTCACAATAAAGCACTACTTATTGAGCTGGGCACCTGACAAGCCCGTATCAATCAATAGACACTTCGGCCATGTTGCGAACCCCGCTCACACATTTGTTAATCTTCGCCCTGCTGTTCATTAGCAGCGAAGGCGCCATGGATTCTGTCGACTCAGAACACCCTCATGGTGTTGCCAGCACTACTGCCACGGCCACACCAGTAGTATTACGGCCCCTATCAGTACTGTCAGCAGCCATCCCGGCCACGCTTTATTTTCTTGCTTTCAGCCCCAGTTCGCCAGCCTGGCTTTGGCACCGCCCATTCGCCCTCCCTGTCTGACCCGCGTTCTTTAAATTTAAGCACTGTTACAGTGTCTTTCGCTGGCGCTCTTTTTAGCGCACTGGCGAAGCTAGTTTTATTTAATTAGGAATTAAAACCATGGGCACACGTCTTACGGTTTCAGCCTTACTGCTTGTCTGCTTGCAAATGACCCGTCTCTCCAGTTACGCCGCGACATCAAGGCCGCTCGTGCTACCTTAAATACCCGCGAAAAATTTGAGACCGCAGCGGCACAAGCGCTCTACAATCCTGAGTTTGAGGGGGAAAACACTGAGGTCAACACTTTCACTGTAGGCATCAGCCAAACCCTCGACTGCTCTGCTAAGCGCTCAGCCCGCACCACTGTTTCGACAGTAGAGCGATTACCCATAGAGCCTCAGTACCACCTAGCACGCCAAGAACTGAGCATTGGCGCGCTCAACGCACTCGCCATCTATCAACGCGGTATTGAACGCAAGGCCTTAGGCCTGGAGCGTGTGGCTTTAATGGCTAAATTTTCGGTGTTATCGACACAAGGTTTTGCCAGCGGGGACATTGCCCGCGTTGAATTAAACCTCGCCACCCTGCTCGCAGCCGAAGCGAACATCGCCCACGCCAATGCTGGGCTCATTGCCGTCCGGCAAACACTGAATAGGTTTTTGGCAAATGCAGACGGTACACCCTTGCCACAGCTAAACAGCCAACCACCCAGGCTAGCAACACGTCCCATGCCCCAGCCTCTGTAATTGGCTCTGCCCGATGTACAAATGGCCCAACGCCGTGTCGATGCTGCCAGTGCCCGGGTAAATTTACGCAAGCGCGAACAGGTCGCGATCCCAGCCGTGGCCTGAGCGCCGGTGTAGAAGATGGCTACCGCTTGTCTTGGTTGTCGTACCCATCACATTAGCGCCTATCTTTGTACTGCTGTATTTCGCCTTTGGCTCACGGGGTCAGGCCGCCTTGATGATGCTCAACGTACCCCTGGCCTTAATTGGCGGCATTATTGCCCCATGGCTATCGGGACAATATTTATCGGTGCCCGGCGCCAGCGGTTTTATTGCTTTATTTGGTGTCGCGGTACTCAACGGCGTAGTGATGCTGGGGGGCCGCGATGAATCAACGCATTGGCCAGCAAGAAAGTAGCTCTGGCAATTTTGAAGGGGCCATTAAAGCCGGTGCTCATTCACGCTTGCGCCCGGTATTAATGACAGCATTAATTACCGCTCCGGGGCTGTTTCCACTGTTATTATCGAACGCTGTCGGCTCGGAAATTCAACGCCCACTGGCAGGCCTTGTCATCGGCGGGTTGATTTCCAGCACTTCATTAACCCTATTGGTCATTTCCGTTTTGGACAGCGGATATTCTCGGCGCTGGCTGGAAAGTAAGTTCCGGCCATAATCACCTATGAAAAAATATACGCCGAGTACATTAAAGGTCATGCCTTATTACGCTACCCCCCCCTGTAGAAAGACCTTTGCTATTCTCGGTAATGAATCTGGACTAAGAAGGAGTGATCTCAGCCACTTCAACTCTATTGCGGCCCTTACTTTTAGCCGCATACACAGCTTCATCGGCACGATTTAAGACACCGATAAAGTCTTCACCATGGGCTAATTGCGCGAGGCCAAAACTGGCCGTGATGGCCAAACCCTGGACACAAGAATTTTCAAGGCTTAGGCGCACATTCTCGGCTTTATTGACACCCGCCTGTAGATCGCAACCATCGAGTAAAAAAACAAATTCCTCACCACCAAAACGCGCAACGACGTCTTCATTTCTACTCTGTGCAACAAAAATTTTAGCCACATCCCGCAGCACATCATCGCCGATACTATGACCGTGCTGATCATTCACCGCTTTAAAGAAATCGATATCGATCATAATTAAACACAGTGGCTGCTGGTGGCGATGAGCATGGCTGATTCTTTTCGTGGCGACATCGATTAGAAAGTGTCGGTTATATAGGCCTGTCAACTGGTCACGCATGGCCAAATTTCGCAGGGCATCATTTTGCTGTTTAAGTGTAATGTGGGTGGCAATGCGCGCTTCAACAATGGCCGGAGAAAAGGGCTTGGTAATGTAGTCGACGGCGCCAATACTCAGACCTAGCTCCTCCTCTTCCACCTGGTCTTTTCCGGTAACAAAAATAACCGGGATATTCTCTGTAATTTCAGACTGTTTCAGGCGCTGGCAAACTTCGTAACCATCCATATCCGGCATTTGAATATCGAGCAAGATCAGGTCAGGACGAGGCTCCGCCTCGGCCAACTCTAAGCAACGCAGCCCCCCGGTGGCGACTTTTATTTGGTAGCTACTATTAAGTAGGCCCGCAAGAAGCTGGATGTTGGATGGCGCATCGTCAACAATCAATACTAGGGGCTTTGTTTCCATATTTTTCCCACCGTTGCGTTCGTCTACTCGAGCTTGTAGACGCAATCTTGAAGGCTCGCCCAGTTTTTCAACACTGACCACTGCCGCTTCAAAATCAAATTGGCCCAACTCCTCGCGCAATCTATCCAATAGTGAACCCTCGGGCTCTTGTCGGCAATAAGGTCGCAAACTGATCAGGTCGGCACTGTCGAGGAAATCTCCTCGCGCCAGCTTCGACCGCAACTGATCAATAAGAAAAACAAATTCCTCGAGCTCTCCCAATACCGAATGATGTTGTAAAATCGAGGAAACACCCTTCCCCAAGACCTGGAGTTCGCTGTATTCCGCCGGGTAATCTAAGGCTAAAACCCCAATTATTGTGTCCATACTGCGTTTACAACTCCCTGTATTTAGGTTTTAACATCCCCGACAAGCAATACTTCTAACTCATTAACAGAGGCCACTGCGCTCGACATATCAAACTGATTCAGCTGTGCGCTGAGCTTTTCCAGGGCCTGTTTTTCCTGACCCTGTTGACAATGGGGCTTGAAAAAATGGATATCTGCCAACTCCACATAAGCACCCTGCTCTAGCTTAGTACGCAGTTGCCTCATCAACACCACCAACGCCTCCCCCTTCACGGTTGGGGGTCGCGACAAGCCACCATCTGAAGATGCCTGCTCCTGAGCCTGTAAATACTCATCTAAGCATAGATACAATTGTTGATATTGCTCAAAAAAATTGGCCCATTGACCCTGTATCACAGCGCCCGCACCCGACAGAGCCGCCACCTCAAAAGTGACGGACAAAGCCTGTAGACGCGTAGCACTCATATTCCCGGCGATGCCTTTAATGGTATGAATCAGACTCGCTATGCGAGGCCAGTCTTCAGCGGCCACCGCTTCGCCAAGTAGCTCCATGTCCCCCGGCACATCGGAGACAAATTGTTTCACTAGGGTTAACAACAGCGTCTGATTACCCCTGACCCGCTTGAGTAGCCCCTCCTGATCCCATATCGGCTGTTGCTCGCGGCTATCATCTGCTAAGCCTTGGCCACTATCGGCTACAGCCACAAGTTGAGCCGCGGCTGGTGGCGCTTTATCGGCTGGGGGGGTATCCGTCGACAGTTTATTGGCTCGAGGCTGATCCTCTACAGTCTCTTCTCGCGACCGCTCACCGACGCTGGATCGAGACAAATGACGCTGTAGGCTAGCCTCCAGCAGGTCAGGGTCTATCGGCTTGGCAATGTAATCATTCATTCCTGCACGCAAGCACTTGGCCCTGTCCCCGGCCATCGCATTGGCCGTCATGGCAATAATATTGATATCGGTGTAGCGCTCACCGGCCCCACCATCACGAATTTCGGCGGTAGTTTCATAGCCATCGAGCACCGGCATCTGGCAATCCATTAATATCAGTTGATAGGGCTTCTCTTCAGAGGCCTGCTGCAGCATCTCTAGCGCTACCGCGCCATTGTCAGCAATATCGGCGAAGTAACCCATATCTTCCAATATGCCGATGGCGACCTGTTGATTGATAAGGTTATCTTCCACCAGCAGTAAGCCCGACTCACCACACTGAAGCCCACCATTCGCACTTGGCGGCGACGGCTCATGACTCAGGCTCTGCAGGTAGTTGTGCGTCACTAGGGGCTTGGCAGCCAGTAGCGCCTCACCACCACCCAGTACCACGGCCAGTGCGTCGAATAGATCCGAGGTCGTGGTTGGTTTCGGGAAGTAAGCCGCAAAGCCCAAGTTGGCAAAAAACTGGGCATCCCCGGGCTCACTCATCGAGGTCATCATCACCAGCTGGGTGGCCTTAAAGCGGGCATCGGCGCGAATCGCCCGCCCCAGGGCGGCTCCGTCCATCTCCGGCATTTGCATATCGACAATAGCCACCGGAAAGGGCTCTGCCACCTGTTCATCAAGAATACGGAGTGCACTCGCCGCGCTATCGGCCTCGGTGACATAGGCACCCCAGAGACTGAGCTGTTGCTCGAGTACTTCGCGGTTCGTTTCATTATCGTCAATAATAAGAATTCGCACCCCGTGCAGATCGACTGTCGGCCTCACTAACGCCGCCTGATCACTCACCCCCAGCCGCAGGGTAAAGGCAAAGCAACTACCCTTGCCAAACTCACTGGTGACACTAATCTCGCCGTTCATTAATTCACACAGTCTTTTGACAATGGATAAACCCAAACCCGTACCGCCAAATTTCCGCGTGGTCGACGAGTCAACCTGTGAAAAAGAATCAAATAATTGATGGATTCGCTCCGCTGCAATCCCCATCCCCGTGTCGGAAACCGAGGCCGACAGCAGCATCTCGCCTTCATCGCCCTCGTGCAGGGCGGCACGAATAACGATCTCGCCTTCGGCGGTGAATTTCAGCGCATTGCCCACCAGGTTGGTAAAGAGTTGCCGTACCCGCGTCGGGTCGCCCTTAACCCGGGAGTACTTGATCTGAGCCAGGTCGAGCACTATCTCTAGGCCCTTAGCCTGAGCCTGTAAAGCCATGCTTTCCGCCAGTTCGCCCAGCAGCTGACGCAAGTCGAAATCAATCGATTCCATCTCCAGCTTGCCCGCTTCAATCTTGGAAAAATCCAGAATGTCGTTGATCAGCGTCAGCAGGGCCTCGCCACTGGAGCGCGCCAGACGCACCTGGTGGCGCTGCTTACTATTTAATTCGGAGCTCGATAACAAATTGAGCATGCCCAACACGCCATTCATCGGGGTGCGAATTTCATGGCTCATATTCGCCAAAAAGTCACCCTTGGCGCGGGTCGCCTCCACCGCCTCGTTTTTGGCGCGGGTCAATTCAGCGGCCACCAAGGTCTCCGCTGTAATATCGCCAAAGCTCCACACCTGCCCCACCGAATTATTGGGCAACACCAGCTCTCGTGAGTTGTATTCAAAAATACGACCATCCTTAAAATGAATAGAGCCCGCTGTAAATAGGCCACCAGTGTGCTGTAGCCCCTCGACGATACGAGTAAAGGCCTCAGCATCCAGTAGGTCATCGGCTATATTGCTGAGCAATGACTTGACGTCACCAAAAACCACATTCTCGCTAGATAGATCAAACATGTCGAGTAGGCGCTGGTTGTAGTGCAAAGCCTTGTGGTGTTCATTAATAACCACAATACCTTTATCGGTAGCTTCAAGTGTCGCCTCGACAATGGCTAAGGAGTTATCACTATTGAACTCCGCCAGCTTGCGCGCCGTGATGTCTGTGCGAATGGCAATATAGCTTTTTGTCTTACCCCCACTATCCACAAAGGGCATGATGGTGCTATCCAGCCAATACAAATCCCCGCTTTTCGTCCTGTTACAAATCTCGTCGCGCCACACCTCACCCCTATCCAGCGTCGCATAAAGGTCCTCAAAGAAAGCCGCAGGGTGGTGACCGGAGTTGAGAAGACGATGGTTTTGACCGATTAACTCCGCTTCGCTATAACCGCTGATAGCGGTAAACTTTTCGTTAACAAAAGTAATCGTCCCCGCTGGGTCGGTGATAGCAACAATGGAGTGCTGGTCAAGGGCGAAGCGCTGCTCCTCAAGCTCCGTCAGGGTTTGCTGAATTGCAAGCGCGCTAGCTTTTAATTCATTTTCGAAGGCCTGACGCGCCACAATCATAAAATTAAAGGCCTTCGCCAACTGGCCAATTTCATCGTTGGAGCTCACAGTGACCTGCTCGTTCAGCTCACCCACCGACGCTAATTCAATATTGTCGACCAGGCTTTTAAGGGGCCGAGTAATGCGCCGCGCCACCAGCAATGCCGCCGCCAACACCAACAAAAACACCGCCACCAGAAGCACAGCCGTCAATTGCGCCAGCCACCGCGCCGGAGCTAAGGCCTCAGACTCATCGAGTTCCGAAATCAAACTCCACTTGATCTGAGCAATGTTCAACGCAAGGTGAATACCAATCACCTTTTCACCCGAGGAGCCGCTATAAGTGAAGGCCTCCTCCGCAGCCAGGTCTGGCATGGATTCTGAGTCGACATGCTCTGCCAACCACAACAGGGATTGCTCGGTCTCAATTTTCGTTGTTAAAATATCGTCCGAGGAGTGCAGTGCCGTACGTGACAATAGGTCGCTACCTACCAGGTAACTCACCTGGGAATTGTGACCCAACTCAGCGTTCGTGGTTAATGCGGTAATGGTTTCGACCTTTAATTGCATCGCGAAGACCCCCACCTTATCGCCATATTCATCGATCAACGGCGCCGACAAAAAACCGGCCACAATATTATTACTGGGTCCATAACGCTCTAAATCAGAGAATAAGGTTTCTCCGCTGTCTAAACTCTGGCGCACAATTTTGGCGAACAGGCTCGATTGGTAGGCACCGGTAAACAGGTTGCTTCCCAAGTCGGCCTCTTGCTTGACGCTAAACAGTATATTGCCCTCTAAATCGATTAATAATAGATCGTAGTAATAGGCATAAATCTGCATTAATTGTACGAGGTCATTTTTATTGGCTTCGACCAATCTCGCCCACGGGTAGGAACCGACATAGTCCGCTGGGCTTTTACCACTGTTGCGCAACCCCTCGGCCAGTGCCTTGATAAATTGACTATTTTGTCGACTTTCGGCCTGCACACGTAAGTCTTTAAATCGAAAATCAAACCAGCTATTAATAAAACGGCTTTGCTGAATAGTCACTTCACGCAGACTGCGTACGGCGCTATCGCGCAAAGCCTGAGAACTCTGTTGATAGCCCAGCCAGCAGACAAAACTGAGCGGCACGAGGGCCAGGGTTAAAAACCATATGAGAAGGCTGCGGGTTAAACCCCGCTTGGTAAACAGTTGCAGTAAAGAGACTATCTTCTCAGCATCCCGCATATTTCAATCCCACTTAAAAAAACCACCATCTACTCGCGGGTAACAAGAGAAACTCTGCCCCCTACTCATCTAATTCCCCTTAGTTATTATTGCTCTCAGGTACGTCAAAGCGAGTATCGGCAAAGGCATCAATATCCACTTCTCGCGCCAGTAAACCCGCGTCTATAGCGTAGCCCATTATTTGTTGCAGGCCCGCTTTATCAATATTCAGCTTTTGGTAGTTAATCACCCGCAAATTGGCATCGAGACTGGCTTCAATGGCCTGCTGATTATGAGCCGGTATATGCTGAGTGATGATATCGACAATGGCCTGCATCGTCTCGCCCCCGGAATCACGAGCGCGTTCAATATCCCTGCCCGCGCGCTGGATATAGCTCATGACCTCTTGCAGCGCGGCAAATTTATCGGCGATCGCCCGGTCCGTAGCTAGAGCGATGCACTCGACATGCCCGTCGGGCCAGGGCATCACATCTTTGGAGTACCAGGCGACGTGGCCAAAGCCGCCGGTTTCGACCACATCGGCCCAGGGCAGCGACTGTTCAAAGGCGGCGGGCTGGGCACGATTACTTTTACCCTTAATAAATGCCGGAGCCTGCGGCGGGGGCACCGCCACCGGCAAGACATCGACACTGTCGTTGAGATTCAGGCCCATCACCGCCCCATGCTCCTGCAGGTAGCGATACAGCACTACCGTGTGGGTCGAAAACAGGTGTGGCACACCCACCACCGTTGGCTCCTTGCGCTCGACGTGAAGGCGCTTAAAGACCTCGGCAAGATCGGCGCTAGGCTTGCGCTCTTGTCGCAGCACGGGCAGTTCAACTTGCTGTTTGATCAGGTCGTTGATGGCCAGGGCATTGCCATCGCGATGCATTAAACCAATCCAGCGAAAATCTGCTTGTTGCTGATACATCGCCAGGGCCAGCGGCGTCATCACATAGGCCATATCGGCTTCGCCCGACTGAAAGTAGGCGCGCAGTAAATCCCAGTTACCCATTTGCTCGATTTGAAAGTCGGCAAACTGCATTTGTTCGCGGTAGCGCTCATAGGCCACGATGGCGGCGTAGTGATCGGCGAGAGGAATATACAGTGCTTTGATGGTTTGACGTTGTTCGGGTGTAGCCAAGCCCAAAGCTGGGCAGAGGGCCAACCAGATGCAACAAAGGAACTTCACAGCAGCATCGCGCCACTGCTTGGCGAATGCCCGCCGGCCCCCGTCAGGATTGTTATTATAGGTTTTGTTATTGCCCACCAATCTATTGTCGACAAGCATCACTGTTCCGCCCTTGAGTCGTACCCTGAGTAAAAGCTAATACCGTTAGAGTATAGTCAGGGAGAAAAAGGTTGAGAAATAACGCTCAAAAAAAAACGGCGGCCCCAAAGGGCCACCGTTTTCTAACTGCTTAATGAACAGCCGTTTACAAAGACTATTTCAGCACAAAGCCGTCGTAGTCTTTGGCCGCGACATCATCACACTTGGCCTTGTAGTTTGGCGCACCACCGGCATAAAGCATAAACATACGCTTCTTATCGGGGTTATTGACATTGGTACCCATAAACCAGGAATCGGCTGTCGGGAACAAGGTCATCTGCGCTAGCTCGTCGACGTGAACGGTCCAATCATCTTCGGCCTTTTGCGTGGGCTGAATTTCATTGAAGTTCTTGTCGCGCATATAGCCGACCAGGTCGCTGACCCACTCAACATTCTGCTCGATACAACGGGGAATATTACAGAAAGTCGCACCGTTATGCGGGCCAACCAGGGTAAACAGGTTGGGGAAGCCCGTGGTTTGCATACCGAGGTAGGTACTGGGGCCGTCGGCCCACTTCTCGACCATTTTCTCACCACCAATACCGGCAATGTCGATACGGCGCAGCGCACCGGTAACCGCATCAAAGCCTGTGGCGTAAATCAATACGTCAACATCGTACTGCTTATCACTGCACTTAATGCCTGTGGGTACGATTTCTTCAATCGGCGTCTTGTTAAGGTCAATCAGCTTAACGTTGTCTTGGTTGTAGCACTCAAAGTACTTAGTTTCCATCGGTACGCGACGCGTGCCAAAACCGTGGTCCTTAGGAATCAACAACTCGGCGACTTCAGGGTTGTCGACACGCTGACGGATCTTCTTGGCGATGAACTTGGTAATGATTTCATTCGCTTCGGGGTTGGTCATAATGTCGGCAAAGTTGCCCAACCAAATACCAAAACCGGGCTCTGCATAGAGCTTTTCAAAGAAGGCTTCGCGCTCTTCCTCGTCGACATCGGCGGCTGAACGCTCGTCAAAAGCGTGCAGAAAGCCACCAAAGGTCGCATTACACTGGTCGAAAATAGCCTGGGCATTTTCTTTGTTGTGGGCAGTCTCTTCGGCGTCAATCGGACCGTTATTGAGCGGTGCACACCAGTTCGGCGCCAATTGGAATACAGTCAGCTCTTTAGCGGTCTTAGAAATTTCCTGGATCACCTGGACGCCGGTAGCGCCGGTACCAATAACACCAACACGCAAGCCACTAAAGTCGTTGGCCTTCCAACCGCTGTCGCCCATGGGCCAGCGCGCTGTGTGGCAAGACTCACCGGCAAAGCTGTCGCGACCGGGAATGTTGGGCAGGGTAAAGGCCGAGAGTGGGCCAGTGGCGGAAATCACGAACTTGGCGCGGGCAGTGCTGCCGTCGTCCAAGGTAACTTCCCACTCGGTGTTGGCTTCATCATAAGACGCTTTAGCAACACGGCTGTTGAACTGGATATCTTTGCGTAGGTCAAATTTGTCGGCGACAAAGTTGAGGTAGCGCTTCGTCTCGGGCTGGGGCGCAAAACGCTCGGTCCATGTCCACTCGTCAATAATCTCTTTCGACCAGGAGTAGGCGTAGGTGTAGCTCTCGGAGTCAAAACGGCAACCCGGGTAGTTGTTCCAGTGCCAAGTACCGCCAACACCGTCACCCGTTTCATAAACCTTAACCTTGAAACCCTGCTCGCGCAGTGTGTACAGCTGGTACATACCGGCAATACCGGCGCCCATTACAATGGCGTCATATGTGTCTGTTGATGTCATGTTTTTTCCTCGTTAAATATCTCTGAACAAAATGTAATACTTCACTCACTTTGGCCTTGTAATTGATACCCTGAAAAGTCACTACAGTACATCCCCAGACCTTCAAACACATTTACTTTCAACAACTTACAAACTGCTCGTCAAGTTAATAAAAGAGTGCCGGCAGGCATCATAGCAGCTCAAACAACAAAGCCAAAATATGCCACCAGCTCGGCACCGAAGGTACTATCACGTACCCTTAAAACGCATCCGCTGGGCGTATAGGTAGGCTTGATAGATAGCAATTAGCCTTGGGCAGCTTTCCAAGGCTCCTACCGCGCTCGACAAATTGACGCTAAAACAGACAGGGTATTTCTGATGACGGCAGCTGATAAGCCTCTCTACAGATCGTCACGGCGGTCTAAGTAGCAAACGGGATCGTATGCGCCTACACCTCACCTTCGTGGCACAGGACAGGCTGTAAATGCGGCTCGACACGCCCCTTGCTACGGCAGCGCGGTCGGCCTTTTTACGGACCTCGGCGACCTTGCTCGCCTGCGCGAAGGGGCTCAATCGGCTTTTCAATAGCCAGGGAGGCGTTTATCACGGCTGCCGAAATTGCCGCTAACCTCGGCCCAAATAGGGCTGAGTGACCGGTACAATAACCGACTCAAACAAATTGACGTGGTCGGGTAGTGAGGCCATGGTAACCACCAGCTCGGCGAGGTCTTCTACCGCCATCACCCCTTCTTTCTCCGGCACCTGGGGGCTTTTCTCCCAAATATCCGTCATCACATTACCCGGGTTAATGCAGCACACCGCGATATTGTAAGCCCGCAATTCCAGTGCCAGCGCCTTGGTCAAACCCGTCACGGCAAATTTTGACGTGGTATAGGGCGAGCTTTTCACTCTCGGCATTTGCCCGGAGATACTGCCGATATTAATGATACGGCCCTTCTTTGTGGGCTTCATCAGCCGCGCCGCACCACGGCAGCAAAGAAACATGCCGTTGACGTTGACGTCTTGCACCTGGCGCCAGCTATCGTAGCTGAGCTCGTCGATACGACCAGAGATCGCCATACCGGCGTTGTTGACGAGAATATCCAGACCCTGCTGGTGCTCTGCCACTAACGCGAATAAGGCATCGACCGAGACCTCATCCGTGATATCGCAGACGCAGACCTGAGCGCGTCCACCAGCAGCCGTGATTTCAGCGGCAACGGCCTTCATTTTATCTTCATCGCGGGAGGCGAGAATCAGTTTGCAGCCCTGCTTGGCCAGTGCGATGGCGATGCCTTTACCAATACCTTTACTGGCACCGGTGACGACGGCGAGTTTATTGTTGAGTGATTCCATTACCTACCTCATTTTTTGTAACATGTGTAAATCAGAGCCAATAAAAAGGCGCCCGTAGGCGCCTTAGAGTACGCACAATCAACGCTTACGTGTTGTGACCATTTTTAATTAAATCCTCAACCACAGAGGGGTCGGCCAGGGTCGATGTGTCACCCAGGCTATCCAACTCATTGGCGGCCACTTTACGCAAAATACGGCGCATGATTTTACCGGAACGGGTCTTCGGCAAACCCGGAGCCCACTGAATTAAGTCGGGCTTGGCAATGGCGCCAATTTCCTGCACACACATCGCGACCAGCTCCTTACGCAAGGCCTCAGAGGGCTCGACACCTCCCATCAAGGTCACATAGGCATAAATGCCCTGGCCCTTAATATCGTGGGGATAACCGACCACTGCCGCTTCGGCAACAGACGCATGCAGTACCAGTGCACTTTCCACTTCAGCGGTACCCATGCGGTGACCGGAGACATTGAGCACATCGTCAACACGGCCGGTAATCCAGTAGTAACCGTCGGCATCGCGTCGCACACCGTCACCGACAAAGTAGTAGCCAGGGTAGGTAGAGAAATAGGTGTCGATGGCGCGCTGATGATCGCCGTAAATAGTGCGAATCTGCCCAGGCCAGGAGGATTTGATCACCAGGTTGCCCTCACAGGCGCCTTCCAGTTCTTTGCCATCGGCATCGACAACAGCGGGTTCTACACCAAAGAATGGTAGGGTTGCAGAACCGGGCTTGAGGTCGATAGCGCCGGGTAGTGGCGTCAACATAATGCCGCCGGTTTCAGTCTGCCACCAGGTGTCAACGATCGGGCAACGGGATTCACCAATCACGCGGTGGTACCAGTCCCAGGCTTCGGGATTGATGGGCTCGCCCACGGAACCGAGCAGTTTGAGGGATGAACGCGAGGTGCTTTTCACAAAGTCATCGCCGGCACCCATCAAGGCGCGCAGTGCGGTCGGTGCGGTGTAAAACTGATTGACCTGATGTTTATCGATGACCTGCCAAAAACGCGAGGCATCGGGGTAAGTCGGTATGCCCTCAAACATTAAGGTCGTGGCACCATTACACAGTGGCCCGTAGACAATATAACTGTGCCCGGTCACCCAACCAACATCGGCGGTACACCAATAAACGTCGCCCTCTTTATAATCAAAGACGTATTTGTGGGTCATCGAGGCCTGCAAGAGATAACCGCCCGTGGTGTGTAAAACACCCTTGGGTTTACCCGTTGAGCCAGAGGTGTAAAGAATAAACAGGGGGTCTTCGGCATCCATTGACTCGGGGGCGCAGTCACTGTCGGCTGCAGCCATGGCTTCAGCGTATTGAATATCGCGCCCTTCCTGCCACACCACATCACCACCCGTGCGCTCCACCACTAAACAAGTGTGCACGTTGGGGCACTGCTCAAGGGCGATATCGGCATTGCTCTTTAAGGGCACCGAACGGCCACCGCGCAAACCTTCATCAGCGGTAATCAGTAACTGGCAGTCAGAATTGAGGATGCGGTCTTTCAGGGCATCGGGGGAAAAGCCTCCGAATACCACCGAGTGCACCGCACCAATGCGGGCACAGGCGAGCATGGCATAGGAGGCTTCCGGGATCATCGGCATATAAATGCAGACCCGATCGCCCTTTTTAATACCCTGGGTTTTAAGTACGTTAGCCAGCTTACAGACCTGCTGATGCAGTTCGCGATAAGTGATGTTCTTATCGACACTGGGGTCGTCGCCTTCCCAAATAATCGCCGTTTGATCACCACGCGTGGCGAGATGGCGGTCTACACAGTTGACACTGACATTGAGTTTGCCGCCGCTAAACCAGGCTGCCTCGGCCTGGCGCAGATCGTATTCACAGACCTTATCCCAGCGCTGGTCCCAGTCTAGGAACTCAGTGGCTTGCTCTGCCCAGAAGGCATCGGCGTCATTGATGGAGCGCTGATACATCTCCTGGTAAGTTTCTTTATTGATATAGGCACTTTCGCGCCAGGTATCCGGCACCGGATGAACGGGAAACTCGGACATACTACCCCCTGTGTAAGTCAAAAATGACAGCTAATAAATGGCCGACATTCTGTCACAATGGGAAGGCGTTGTCATAGATAGGAGACTATGAAACAGGGAGGAACAGGTTTTTTCTTGAAATAAAACAAAGCCCCGCGAATGCAAGGCCGGATATCAGGATGCCGCTTGTACCGGGATGGTGTTGGCACTGCGCTCCACACTATTATCTTTGTTCAAATACACCAGCCTGGGCTTGTGCTCGGCCATTTCAGCTTCGTTGAACTGGCCGTAGGTAGCGATGATAATTCTATCGCCAACCTGTACTCGTCGCGCGGCAGCGCCGTTCATGGAGATAGTGCCACTGCCCGCCTCCGCCTGAATAATATAGGTGGTGAAGCGCTCGCCGTTGTCGACGTTGTAAATATCGATTTGCTCGAACTCACGCATTCCCGCCAACTTAAGCAGGTCACTGTCGATGGCGCAGGAGCCGTCGTACCACAGCTCCGCTTGAGAAACAGAGCCCATATGTAACTTGGCTTTCAACATGTTGCTCAACATAAATAAACCTCTACTTCACTTCTGTTTGTTCTGCCGGCGGCGATTCGCTAAGCGCCAGGCTGATATTATCGATAAGACGTGCACCCTTGGTAAACATCGCACCCAGTATGGTTAACTGCTGATCGTCGTGCGCCGCCGGTTCCAAGGTTTTAGCGTTGCGAATACTAACATAATCCGTGCGAAAGCCACTTTTTTCAAGGGCTTTGGTCGCCTCTATTTCCAGTTGGGAGAAGTCTTTCTCGCCAGCCGCTATTTGCTCGCGACACCAGCACAGGGTTTCATACAAGACCTTGACCCGCGGCCGCTCGTCCTTAGACAAGTAACCGTTGCGCGAACTCAGCGCCAGACCATCGACATCACGGGCGATGGGCGCACCGACAATATCCACCGGAATGCACAGATCCTCAACCATGCGCCGAATAACCGCCAGCTGCTGGTAGTCCTTGATACCGAATATGGCCGTATCGGGCTGTACGATGTGTAATAGCTTAGAGACCACGGTGGTGACCCCTTCAAAATGACCGGGACGGCTGGCGCCACAGAGAATATCCGTCATGGTCGGCACCACCACGCGGGTTTGGTCGGCCATGCCATTGGGGTAAATTTCATTCTCATCAGGGTGAAAAAGGAAGTCACAACCCTCTGCCTCAAGTTTTTTGGCATCGCCTTGAAAGGTGCGCGGGTACTTTTCCCAGTCCTCGTTGAGACCAAATTGCAGGGGGTTGACGAAGATACTGACCACCACTACATCGCACTGCTCTTTCGCCAAACGCACCAGCTGCAGGTGACCCTCGTGTAAGTTACCCATGGTGGGCACGAAGCCCACGCTCTCGCCGCGCTGACGCCGCGCCCTTATCTCGGCACGCAAACCGGAAACCGTGTGGTAAATATTCATCTGCTTATTTTACTCCCTGTGTAGCTTGGCGCTTCCGCCGTTAATCTTCAGAAAAATAATCCCGGGCCAAGTTTTCAAAACGCGTGTACTTGCCGACAAAGGCCAGCTTCGAGGTGCCAATAGGGCCATTACGCTGCTTACCAATAATAATTTCGGCCACACCTTTGTCTTGACTGTCCTCGTTGTAGACCTCATCGCGATAGATAAAAATAATCACATCGGCGTCCTGCTCGATCGCTCCCGAGTCGCGCAAGTCCGAGTTAATGGGCCGCTTATTGGGGCGCTGTTCAAGATTACGGCTGAGCTGAGAAAGCGCCAGTATTGGGCAATCAAACTCACGGGCAATGATTTTCAAATCTCGAGAAATTTGCGAGATCTCCTGCACCCGACCATCGACCTTGGTGCTGGCACTCATCAGCTGTAGATAATCGATCATGATTAAGGCTGGGCTGCCATGCTCGCGACTCAGCTGGCGAATGCGATTGCGCAGCTCCATCGGGCTAATACCCGGTGTATCGTCGATAAACAGGGGCCGATCTTTGAGTCGCGCGGCGGCACCCGCGAGGCGGGTAAAGTCATCCGGCTCGAGGTTGCCATTGCGCATTTTGGTTTGATCAATTTTCCCCATTGACGACAACAGCCTGATCACCAACTGATTGGCCGGCATTTCAAGACTAAACACCAATACCGGTTTATCTTGATTGAGCATGGCGTGCTCGACAAGGTTCATCGCAAAAGAAGTTTTACCCATCGAGGGGCGACCCGCGATAATCACCAAGTCCGCCAATTGCCAACCCGAGGTGCTGGCATCTAGGTCATTAAAGCCCGTGCTGAGGCCGGTAATACCCCCATCGCTGGTAAATAGCTGCTCAATGCGGTCTACGGCCTGGCGCAGCAAGTCGGTGACATTTTGAAAGCCACCCTCTTTGGGCCGGCCCTCGACCACTTCCAGCAAACGCCGCTCGGCCTCAGCCAGCAACTTGCCGCTGTCCCAACCTAGGGGGTTGTAGCCCTTCTGAGCAATTTCACTGGCCGCAATAATCAGTTTTCGGACGATCGCGCGCTCGAGAACAATCTGCGCATAGGCGCGGATATTTTCGGAACTGGGCGTATTGCGGGCAATATTGACGAGGTAGCTGTCGCCACCCGCGTCTTCGAGCAGGTGGAGAGACTTCAGTGCTTCAGAGAGCGTGATCGGGTCGAGGGGCTGGTCCTGGTCGGCCAGCTCCTTCATGGTGGCAAAGATCAGGCGGTGATCCTGACCGTAGAAGTCCTCTTCACTAATTAAAGAGGCGACACTATCGAAGGCATCGTTGGCCAACATCAAACCACCGAGTACCGCCTGCTCCGCTTCTATGGAGTGGGGTAACTCAGGTATTTTTGCATTGGCACTGGCAAGTTCAGTCATGATAACGCCGTGAGGGACTGAGTGAACGGCGACAAAAGCAAGAGACAACAAAGCCACTGAGTGTGAGTAACACCCAGTGGCTTGTATAAAGCGTCTTGGTCGCAAGCCACTCTGGCAGCACAGTTGGCAGAGAACAAACCATCGATCGCGGTTTGATTATTGACTGTAATTGCCATAACAGAGGGAATCGCCTAGCAGAGCTTGTTGTCTTGGCCGGCAATTGTGCCAACAAACAAGGTCTAACTACAAGCTCCCCTACACCACAGGGAGTCTTGTAGTGGCAGTAAAAACTTACTCTTCTACTGCAGCGACAACAACTTGAATGCTAGACGACAAGTCGCTGTGCAACTGAATAACGACCTCGAACTCACCGATTTCGCGCAACGCGCCCTCCGGCAGTTTAACTTCACTTTTTACCAGCTCAACACCGGCAGTACTAACGGCTTCGGCGATATCGCGAGTACCGATAGAGCCAAACAGCTTGCCTTCATCACCGGCAACAGCAGTGATAGTGACACTCGCCAAGGCTTTAAGGGCCGTAGCACGCGCTTCGGCCTTGCCCAGCTTATCCGTGGCAGCGGCTTCCAGTTCGGCGCGGCGCTGTTCAAAATCGGCCAGATTGGCCTCGGTGGCGAAAACGGCTTTGCCCTGGGGAATCAGGAAATTGCGACCAAAACCGGCTTTTACAGCGACCTTATCGCCGATAGCACCTAATTTACCTACTTTTTCTAACAGTATTACGTCCATCACTCAACCTCTCAAATCATGCTGTTCACAACGACCGGCGTGCCGCCAGTCGCGAACGAAAATCCATCACGCTGTCGAGAAATCCCAACCCGATCAGCACCGAACTCAAAGGACCCAGTAAAAACACCAAGCCCATATAAAACACCACTAACCAGCGTCGACCCAGCCCTGTAAATGCAACACTGTGGTGGACTAGCGCAACACCACTCAAAAGCAGTGGTAAGCCCAGCAAGTTACCCCACGCCACATACTCTTGGCCCAATAAGTAACAAGCCATCAAGGCCGCAAACAACAGCGATGCGCTTAGTTTGTCAAAACGCAGGGCGTGAAACTCTATGCCAAAGCCACCGGGGTTATACAGTAATGACTGCCACCAACGCGCCAGTATAAGAGCGCTAGCCGCTGTTAAGGCAATAACCCAGCCCAGTAAACCCGCGACAAAAAGCTCGCTCGGCTCAAACACCAGCGCACTATTTTGTTGCTGTAACTGGCGCAGCATTTCATTTAAGGCCTCGCGCATGGCACTAACATCGGCCGCCAGCAATAACTTCATCGCCAGCGCGCTTACCATGCTCAAGCCAAGCACCACTTTCAGTGCACTGGTCCAGGCCCTGGTTTGCGTTAGGACACTGGCACCAATCAATGCCACCAACAGCGAAAATATGGAGGCCCAAACCATGGCGCCATTCATATTTCCGGCGCTTACCAATATCAGTAAGGGCAAGACCGCCCAGAGCAAAACTAGGCAGCCCTCACTCAAGCCCTGCCTCAATACCACCAAGGCAACAGCTGCCGGGCTCACCAAGGGCAAAAAATTACCCAGCAGTGCGACCAGCCCCGCCCGCAGGCGACCCGCCATAATAAATTCAGCTAGGGCGCGCATCGGCAATAGCGGTGTCTATTTGTTCGCTGGTTTATTTGTGGCCGTCAGTATAGGGCAGCAGGGCAAGAAAGCGCGCTCTCTTGATAGCTGTCGCCAACTGGCGCTGGTACTTGGCTTTTGTGCCGGTAATTCTACTGGGCACAATCTTTCCTGTTTCGGAAACATTGGCTTTCAAGGTATCGAGATCTTTGTAATCAATCTCGGTAACACCCTCGGCAGTAAAACGGCAAAACTTGCGACGACGATTAAAACGTGCCATGGCTTATTCCTCCGCTTCGGCAGTTGGGGTTTCAGATGTAGCTTCGCTCTTAGCAGCTTCAGCTTCGGCTTTTTTCTTGGCTTCTTCGCGCGCGGTACGCTCGGCTTCACGACGGGCGCGACCTTCTTTTTCAGCCTTCTCAGAGAGTTCGGCCTTCATGATATCGGTCTCTTCGGTGATCGCTTCATCGCAGCTAATCACCAAATTGCGCAGTATCGCGTCGTTGTAACGAAAGGTGGACGTCAGCTCATCGAGCTCTTCCTGACCACACTCAACGTTCATCAGAACATAGTGGGCTTTGTGGATTTTCTGGATCGGGTAAGCGAGATGACGACGCCCCCAGTCTTCCAGACGGTGGATCGCTCCGCCGTTTGCAGTCACGATAGAAGTGTAGCGTTCCACCATGCTGGGAACCTGCTCACTTTGATCAGGATGTACTATAAAAATTATTTCGTAATGGCGCATTATGCCTCCTTACGGGTTAAAGCCACCCACGTTTAGCGGTGTGACAAGGAGAAACCCGACAATAAGCCGGGATCAGGGGCGCGAATTCTAGGGCAAGTCCGCTTCAATAGCAATCATTGCTGGGGCTATGCCCGACAATCCAGCAGACCATCACCATAAAGCTGCCAGAGCCTGACCATTAGCCCGAAAGGCAGGGCAAAAAAAAGGGCTGCACCTAGCAGCCCTTTTTTACACGCAATTGTTGCAACTATCTGTTGCGACGACTTGCTTCGACTAATAGGAGCGAGGCAAGCCCAGCACATTGGTCGAAATAAAGTTGAGAATCATATTCTGACTGACCGGTGCTAAGCGCGGCAACATCGCCTCACGCATCAAGCGTTCAACATGATACTCCTTGGCATAGCCCATACCACCGTGGGTCATCACCGCCTGCTGGCAAGCCTTGAAGCCCGCTTCGGCAGCAAAATACTTAGAGCCATTGGCCTGAGCACCACAATCAAGTCCACTATCGTAGCGCGATGCCGCAGACATAATCAGCAGATAGGCGGCTTCAAGCTCCACCCAGTTTTCCGCCAGAGGGTGTTGAACCGACTGATTCATACCAATGGGGCGACCAAACACTTCGCGATCTTTGGCGTATTGGGTGGCGCGCTCCAGCGCACTACGACCCATACCGACCGACTCTGAGGCCAACAACATGCGCTCGGGGTTTAAGCTGTGGAGGATATAGCGGAAACCCTTGCCCTCTTCACCAATCAAGTCGGCCTTGGGCACAACCAGGTTGTCGTAGAAGGTCATATTCGAGTTGACGCACTTACGACCCATTTTTTCAATTTCTTTAATTTCGACATGTTTGGGATCCATATCGGCATAAAACAAAGAAATACCATCGTGGGGCTTCTCACACTCATCACGCGGCGTAGTGCGCGCCAACATCATAATCTTGTCGGCCTGCTGGGCCGTGGTGGTCCAGATTTTCTGACCATTGATAATGTAGTTATCACCCTCGCGTCGAGCAAAGGTTTCAATACGCGTGGTATCGAGGCCGGCATTGGCTTCGGTAACACCAAAGCACGTCTTCTGCTTACCCTGAATCAAGGGCGGCAACCAGCGCTGCTTTTGCTCCTCGGTACCAAATTTAACGATGGGGTGTGGGCCAAAGATATTGATGTGCACGGCAGAGGCTGCAGACATACCACCACCCTCGGCAATGGTCATCATCATCAACGCCGCTTCGCTAACGCCCAAGTTAGAGCCGCCGTATTCTTCCGGCATGGTAATACCCAGCCAGCCGCCCGCTGCGACCGCCTGATAAAAGTCTTCGGGGTATTCTCCGGTTTTATCGTGCTCCAGCCAATAATCGTCATCAAAATCTTTCATCAAACCTTTAATGCTATCGACGATGGCCTGCTGTTCACTACTCAGTGAAAAATCCATTGCGTAACCTCTTTTCTATCTACGTGCAAAAAATATTTAAGGGTGAGCCTGTAGGCTAGCGCGCGTCGGTGACGGCAGTAATGCGCGGCCAAAGTTCATCTGCACCCCAGCTCAGCACCTCTGCACCCAAACGGCGTGCCCAAACCACATCGCTGCCAAACTCATCGCGCCAAGCCCACAGGCGTCGAGTGACATGATGCAGGCTGTGCTCGTAAGTGAAACCCATCGCACCGTGTACCTGGTGGGCGACGGCAGCACCGTTATTGACCGCTTCTTCGAGACGGGTTTTGGCGGTGGCAATTTCTATCCAGGCATCATGATCGATACTCGGTGCTCGCGCTACGGCTTCTGCAGCAGCATCTGCGGCGGCATTCATCGCGGCGACTTCACCCGCGAAAGCAGCAATCGAATGTTGCAAAGCCTGAAACTTACCGATGGCGCGGCCAAACTGTACCCGCTCCATGGAATATTCTATGGTCAGCTCTAGCGCCGCACTGAGTGCACCCGCCGCTTGTACACAGCGAATTAGAGCACCCATGGCCTCGACATTCTCGCCATTAAAGCCTTCACCCGGCTCGCCAGCTTGCACCACGGCCACGGCATTAAAACTGATCGTATCTGCCGGCTCGCCCGCCATATTGGTCTGTTCAATGAGCTCGCATTGCTCCGCAGCCACCTGTACAACCTGTACCTTACCGGCCGTTTCGACCAGGGTGACAATCTGTTTGGCATTGCGCGCATAGGGTACACCTTGGGCACTGCCACTTAACTTACCATCGGTCAAACTTAACTCACCGACCGCAACAGTCGCCGTTTCACCACTGACCTGCAAACCGGCCTGAGCTAACAACCAACCCGCGAACAGGGATTCAGCCAGAGGTACGGGAACGGCGGCACCGCCAGCGGCTTTTAGCACGGCAAAGCCATCTAAAATGCTTGCGCCAATGCCGCCGTTATCTTCCGGCACCCAGGTCAGGTTCAAGCCGGATTCGCTAATCGCCTGCCACAGGGCTTCGGGCCATGTTCCCGCTTCTGCATCATTGATCACCTCTGCAGTGCTCAGGTCATCGAAGATACGACTGGCGGTATCAAAAATAATGTTATCTGAATCTGTCATTCTAATGTCCTTTGTCTATTGCCAATCGGCTTAACGGATGCCCAGTTGTCGAGCAATCATGCCCTTCAACACTTCATTTGTACCGCCACGCAGGGTGGACGATGGCACGCGTAAAACCCCTTCACGCAATAGCGTCGGCAATAAACCCGCAGACGAAAAGAGCACGTTCTGCGGCAGTATACGGCGCAGCTTTTCAAGCAATTCACGCTCAAAATTGGTACTCATATCTTTCACCAGAGCGGCTTCCATTTCGGGCGATGAGCCCTCCTGTAGCAAACCGGCAATACCCAACGACATACGGCGCAAGGTTTTGATTTTTGCGACCACCTGACCGAGGACTTCTTGGGTCTGCTCACTGGGGTTATTCACCAGCAGGCGCATCGCTTCCTGCAACACAATAAAGGTAGAGAGGAATCGCTCGGGGCCGGAGCGCTCGAGAGCCAGCTCACCCACCACCATATTCCAGCCGCCACCGACTTCACCCAGCACATGGGAGTCCGGCACAAAGACGTCTTCGAAGTTGGTTTCGTTAAAGTGTACCTGACCGCCAATATCGGCAATGCCGCGCACATCGACACCCGGCGTATTCAGTTCGATAATGAACTGTGACAAGCCTTTATGGCGCGCCGAGGTATCCAGCGGCGAGGTGCGCAACAAGGTAATCATGTAGTCACAGCCCGGGCCGTGAGCGCCGGTCGACCACAACTTGGTGCCGTTGACCTTCCAGCCACCGTCAACTTTTTCGGCGCGGGTTGAAACCGAGGCCAGATCAGAACCGGTACCCGGCTCACTCATGCCAATGGCACAGAAACACTCACCGGAGACAATGCGGGGAATAATCGCATCGCGCACTTCGGGCGCAGCATTTTTAATGATTTGCGGGCCACTCTGGCGATCGGCAATCCAGTGGGCCATCACCGGTGCACCGGCAGCCAGCATTTCTTCGGTGACCACATAGCGCTCGAGAAAAGAGCGTCCGTGACCGCCGTATTTTTTGTCCCAGGTCATGCCCAGCCAACCGCGCTGGCCCAGCTTGCGGCTGAATTCGGCACTCATACCACCGGCCCAGCAGTCGGCCATTGGCGTATAACCACCATTGGCGCGTTCTTCGGCAAGAAACTCCCGAACCTCTTGTCGTAACTGTGTTGCCTCGGGGGGCATTTCGACAAAGGGAAAACGAAATCGGGTTACAGACATACCTTGTTCTCCAATAGATTACTTCAACAAAACTGGTTTATGGCGAGAATACGCCATCGGTAAAGAGACTTAAGCCCTACTCCATAGAGAGAAGGGCTTAAGTCGCAGACATCGCCGAGTGCTTAGCCGCCCGTGAGGATGGCTTTTTCTTCGGTGTATTCGATCAAACCGCTGGCGCCCCACTCACGCCCGTTGCCGGACATTTTGTAGCCACCAAAGGGGGCGTCAAAGCTAAAGGCAGGGCCATTCACTTTCACCTGACCGGCGCGCAATTGGCGAGCGATGCGCATTTGCGTCTCTTTGCACGTCGCCCAAACACCGCTCGACAAACCGAAGTCAGTGTCGTTGGCGAGCGCAATGGCTTCGGCTTCCGTTTTATAGGAAATAAAGCACAGCACGGGACCAAAAATCTCGTTGCGCGCAATCGGCATATCATTAGTGACGTCGCCGAGGATAGTCGGTCGCACATAGGCACCTTTATCGAGACCTTCAGGCAATTCACTGCCACCCGCGACTAGGCGAGCGCCATTGGCAACAGCATCGTCAATCATTCGTGTTACTGACGCACGAGCCTTCATCGAGCTGAGCGGGCCGAGGAAAGTATCGGTGGATGTGGGATCGCCTACTACCAGTCGATCGCTAACCTTTTTCGCCGTTGCCAGCGCTGCTTCGTACTGTGACTCGTGAACAAAAATGCGGCTCAACTGCACACACATCTGACCGGAGTTAAACATCGAGTCTTTGACCACGTATTTAGTGGCTTTCTCAACCGGGGCGTCCTCGGCAATGATAAAGGCCGACTTGCCACCCAGCTCCTGACACACACGTTTAACGGTGCCAGCTGCAGATTTAGCAACATCAACACCCACTTCAGTGGAGCCCGTAAAAGACACCAAATCAACTTCGGGGTGTGAACTCAGCTCGTCACCGATCATCGAGCCTTTGCCCGGCAGCAGGTTAAATACGCCAGCAGGTAAGCCCACCTCATCGCACACTTCAGCAAAGATATAAGACGACAGCGGCGTCTGCTCGCTCGGCTTGAGAATACAGGTGCAACCGGCGGCCAGCGCGGGGCCGACTTTGGCAATCACCTGAAACAGCGGGAAGTTCCAAGGCGTAATAAAGGAGCAAACACCGATGGCTTCTTTAATGGTGATATAACCTTCATCGTGCTCCTTCACAGCCTCCATTGTTGCGGCCAGATTCGCGAAATTCTTCAAGCCTGAAATCGGGCCCAGCACCTGAATACCCAGAGCAAAGTGCACGGGAATTCCCATTTCCTGAGAGATCAGTGTTGCCATCTCATCTTTGCGCTCTTTCAGCTTGGCGCAAATCGCTTCAATTAAGGCTTTACGCTCAATAGCCGGCGTCTGTGACCAGGGGATAAATGCCGCTCGTGCCGCCTGCGCTGCTTTATCGACATCTTCAGGGAAAGACATTGCCACGCTGGCAAACACTTCTTCAGTGGCCGGGTTAACTAAGTGCGACGTCCCTTCGCCGGAGGGGGCTACCCACTCACCATTGATATAAATCTTATTGTATTCGATCATCGCTACTCTCTCTTATGTCGCACTTGTAGTTCACTGTATAGGCCCGCGCAGATGCGACACGGCCCGCTCTTAGTTGGAGTTAGCCCCCAAATTTTGATTGTTAATTAAAACCCAATTAGTTCAAGCCCAGGTGTGGACGCATAAAGGCGGCAATTTTAGCAATCGCATCGTCTGCTTCCGGCGCATTGCCGGCCATAAACTGGAACACGTGCTGCATTTCATCAAACACTTGCAGCTCAACATCGACACCCGCCGCTTTGGCGTTGTCATAAAAGCGCGTGCTGTCATCCAGTAAAACCTCATACTCACCGACCTGAATCAAGGTCGCTGGAAAGCCCGCCAGATCACCGTACAGGGGATTGGCAAAGGGGTCTTGCTTAGAACCACTCTCGCCGAGGAAACCGCCAATCATACCCTCTAACATGTCGCCGCCAACCAAAGCATCGTTGTCGGCATTGGTCTGCATACTCGCGCCTTTCGACTCCATGTCATACCAAGGCGACAGCGGTGCCGTACAAGCCGGTACGGGCAGGCCCTTGTGACGCGCATAGAGAATCATTGAGGTGCATAAGTTCCCGCCGGCGGAATCACCGGTGGTGGCAATATGTTCCGGCTTATAGCCCTGTTCAAGCAACTGTCCATACACCGCAACGGCTTGCTCGACAATACCGGGGTGAGGGTTTTCAGGAGCGCGGGTGTAGTCGAGCACCAGGGCGGTACAACCCACCGCCTTAGCCACATGACCGTACATTTTATTGTGACTCTTCGGTGAACCCACCATAAAGCCACCACCGTGGCAGCAAATGACCACCCGACTTTTATCGGCACCCTTGGGCGTTACCCAAACACAGTCAACACCAGCCAGTACAGTCTCTTGGTATTCAACACCCGCTGGCTCGCTGCTCAAATCACCCCAGTGATCAAACAACTCGCGCAGCTCGGGCAGTTCCATATCACCACCGAGCACCAGCTTTTCTGACCACTCGCGGTATAAACCCACTATTGATTCTGCTTCTTTACTCGCCATATCCCCTCTCCATGTCATTCGACTTTAATTATGAGCCGTTTAGATTTTACGTTTAATTGTTTCGTTAATTGTTTCGTTAATTGTTATTGCCCCAGCGGCTACTGACCGGCCGCAGACCACTTACCAAGTCGCAATGCAGCTCGACATTCTGCCTTAGCACTGCGAGCAGGTAAACCGGCACAAACTCTTATCTGGGCTAATTTCATTTAATCGTCCGCCAGACCGTAGTTTTTTATTTTTCGATACAGGGTACTGCGAGAAATACCCAAATTTCGCGCCACTTTCGAGCGATTACCCTTATGTAAAATCAATTCTTTACGAATCGCCTGACATTCCAGCCCATCCAGTGTATCGGCAGCGGGTAGCGAAGTATCCCCGATACCATCGCCGTCCCCTACCGACAGCGCATTCAGCCTCCCCGCCGCCATATCCGCGGGTAGTGCATCGCAACTCAAGACCTGAGCATCACTCATCACAAACATACTTTCGAGTACAGCCCGCAACTCACGGACATTGCCCGGCCAGGGGTACTCGCACAGGGCCTCAAGTAATAAGGGCTCGAGCTGTCGAAGCTCGGTGGTATAGGTTTGGGCAAATTGCTGGAGGAATAAATGACTTAGCAGCGCAATATCACCCGGGCGCTCACGCAGGGGCATAATATCTAGGGACATGACCTTTAACCGGTAGTACAAGTCTTTGCGAAAGCTGCCCGCCTCTACCGCCGCAGCGAGACTGCAATTAGTCGCGGCAATAATTCTCACCTCAACCTTGCGCTCTTTATTACTGCCTAACCGCGCCACAACGCCATCCTGTAAAACCCGCAGCAGCGCGACCTGCACATCGAGCGACAACTCGCCAACCTCATCGAGAAATAACGTGCCGCCATGGGCCTCTTCGAATTTCCCCGAGTGGCCCTGCGGTGCCGCACCGGCAAAGGCACCGGGTTCATAACCCAGCAGTTCACTGACCGCCAGATCGGCGGTTAGGGCGCCGCAGTTCACCGCGATAAAGGGTGAATCCTGGCCCTGGCCAGCGCCGTGTACAGCGCGGGCAAATAAGTCCTTACCAGAGCCCGTTTCGCCCTGTATCAGCAGTGGCGCCGGGGATGCAGCGAGGCGTAAAGCGCGGCTTTTGAGTGCCAGGATACCCGGGCTCTGGCCCACAATCGCATCGACAGCCGAGCTCTCTATAGCCTTAGAAACGGCCAAGCCCGGACGCACGGCAGTCAGGCGAGGTCTGATCACCAGAATCCCCCCCTCGGTACGGCCCTCCCGGTTATAGGCCTCGTAGGCCACCGGCACAATGCCACGGGGCAGTAATTCTTCCCAGTCCTTCACGGCGGCCAAGCTTTCATGCTTCAGCAGACGGTAATTTTTCCCCAGTTGCGCTTCTATTCGCTCGCTGGCGAATAAATGTTTGGCCTTGTCATTGGCCGTCACCACCCGCCCTTTACGATCGAGTAACACCACCCCGTCCTGGCGCCAGCGGCCAACACTACCGGCAAACCAGTCGACCAAGGTGACATTGCGCACCAGTTCTCGCGAGTGCAGAGTTTGCTCAATTTGTCGCGCCGCCGTCATCGCCAGAGCCAGGCTCTGCGCGCTGTAGGCATGGTTGAGGGTAGTAACGTCAATGACGCCGAGCAGGTCACCATCGATAACATCGATAATCGGTGCCGCCGAGCAGGTCCAGATTTTCACCGTCTCACAAAAATGTTCGACGCTATGGACTTCAATCGGCCGCTTTAAGGCCACTGCGGTACCGACGGCATTAGTGCCGGTACAACTTTCACTCCAATCATAACCGGGGGCAATGCGCTGCCCGGCTAGGCTTTCACGTAAACGATCTCCGCCACAAACATCGAGCAGCACGCCATTACTTTCGGCGACGGTGAGAAAGCTTTCACTATCGGAGAGAATATCGGCGAGCATTTGCCAGGTGTTGCGGGAGGCCAGTAAGAGCTCCTCATTTTCCTCTTTCAGCAGGTCGAGCTGGGTACCGAAGGCAACCAGCGGCGGATAGTGCTGGGTACATTCCACCCCCCTATTGCGACAGCGCTGCCAGGAATCATGGATGACATCCCGAACCTGCCCCGGTCGGCACTCGCCTTTATTGACAAAGTCTGTCCAGGCGATATCGACCTGCTTGCGAAAACTCGCCTCCGACTCTATCGGCATACGGCCCAGGTGTTGAATTTGCATGGTTGATCTCAAAATTACGCTGTTCGAGCCTATCCCTACTTCTGCCCTAACAAGTCACATTCCTCAACTCGGCATTACCGTCCTGTAAATACCATTCTTCTACGCGCCGGCGACAATACCCTGATCGTAAAGGCCGCCAATTTCTGTACTGCTGAGGCCCAATTCGTCGGCGAGTATCTCTTCGGTATGCTGACCCAGTGCCGGCGCCGGTTGGCCATTTTGGCGCTCAAAGGCGGCAAACTGCAGTGGGCTCGATGGTGTTAAATAAGTACCGATGCCGGGCTGCTCTACATCCGTAAACATCGGGTTGTCGACCGAGCACTCGGGGTCACTATCGACCAGTTGCTTGAGGCTCTGATACTTGCCCCAGCAAACTTTTTGCGCATCGAGTAGAGCGGTCACCTGAGCATAGGTTTTGCTGGCAAACCAGGGTTCAAATAATGCCGTGAGTTCAACACGCGCGGTAAAGCGATCGCCCTCCTGACGTAGATTTAAGCCCAGGCGCTCGGCCAGCTGATCAATTTCATTGCCTAAGCCCGTCGCCTTGCAAATACCCTTCCACTGACTACCCGTCAGACCAACAATCATCACTCGGCGATTATCCGCGGTTGCAAAATCTTTGCCGTAGGCACCAAATAAATAGTTACCGCAGGGCTGGCGATCTTCGGCGTTAATTTGCGCCTCACCAATAAAACCCAGGTTGCCCATGGTCGCCAGCGCCACATCGGCCAGGGCTAATTTAATGAGCTGCCCCTCGCCACTAATCCGGCGGTGGCGCTCTGCGGCCAGCATGCCGAGAGCCAATGTCTGACCGGTGATCACATCCCAGGCAGCGAGTACATGATTGACCGGCTCAGTATTTTCGCCGGTCATCGTCGGCAAGCCCATGGCGCAATTCACCGTGTAGTCGACCGCCGAACCACCATGGCGATCGCCACTGAGATTCATGTAAATCAAATCGTCGCGATGCTCACGCAATTTATCGTAGGCAAGCCAGCCTTTAGCGGGGAAATTACTGAGAAACATTCCCGCCTCTTCCCCCGGCGCGGCGATTAAGCGGGTGAGAATCTCCTGCCCCTCGGGTTTGCGGAAGTCGACGGCAATCGAGCGCTTGCCCTTATTGAGGCCGGCCCAAAACAAGCTTTGATTGTTTTTATCGACCGGCCAACGGCGATAGTCGAGACCGCCGCCGATCATGTCGAAGCGAATCACATCGGCACCGAGTTGCGCCAGAGTCATGGCCCCCGACGGTGCTGCGACAAACGCGGCCCCTTCGACAACGCGCAGTCCGGAGAGAATATTTTTCATAGCCTTACTTTCCACAAATAACGTCCATCATTCACTTTCACAAAGTGGTCCCTGCTGGCTATTCTCCGCGCCAAGCTGTCCGGGTCGAGCTGGCCCGACCCAGCAACAGACATGGCAGCGGATCTATAGATCAACGGCCACTAACCTACATCGGCAAAGCCATTGTCAATAACCACCAAGTCGCGCTCGACCACGGTGCAACGAAACGCCACGCTCTTATCGAGCTTCCAGATATCGGTGCGAATCGTTTCACCTGGATAAACCGGCGCTGAAAAGCGTGCTTTCATGCTGCGAAATAGTGTCACATCGTAGTCACAACAGGTCTTCAGCAAGGCGTGACCGGCGACACCGAAGGTGCACAAACCGTGAAGTATCGGACGTTCAAAACCGCCCTTCTTGGCCACAGCCGGATCGGCGTGGAGAGGGTTGTAGTCACCGGACAAGCGGTAAATCAGGGCCGCCTGCAATAAGGTCGGCAGCTCACAACTGTCATCGGGCGCCGTTTCGGGAATCACCTGTGAAGCCGGTGGGCGGTCGGTACAACCGCCAAAACCACCCTGGCCACGAGCCATAGTGTTTTGTATTAGGGTACACAGGGGCTCGCCGTCTTCGGTCGTCACCGTGCGCGAGGAATAAATAAAGACGCCCTTGCCCTCACCCTTGTCGATCACTTCATCAACCTTGGTGGTGGCCTTCAACGTGCCCGATGGCGGCAGCGGCTTGTGCAGAATAATTTCCTGATCGGCGTGCAGCACCTTGGTCCAATCGACACCAGTATCGGGCTCTTTTAGCCAGAAACCCGGATAGGCCAGTACCGTCGCCATGGTGGGCAGCGCACTAAGGTTTTCTTCGTAAACATAATTCAGGGCTTTTTCATCCAGCGGGTCATAACCGACACCGGCACCGAGGGCATACAACATCGTGTCGCGCTCGGTATAGGTGTGGACGATTTCTTCAAACTTTCGGTTTTTTAATGTCTCGTAAACGATTGCCATTATTTTGCCTCAACCTTTAAAAACTGTATTTCAAAAAAAGGAGCGTCAACGCGCCCCTTTTTTATTCACTTTATATCCGCTCGTTTTAAACCGGATCCCAGGAGAAGACATCCTGTGAACGATCCAGAGGATAGAAATGACTTTCCAACTGAGGCATGGCCGTTTCAAAAATACTGTCGATGGTCCAACCATCACCGGCGTGGCTGGAGCGCTCGGGGCGCGACTGACCCATCAGGAAGATCTCATTCATACGCACAGCAAAAATCTGACCGGAGATATGGGCGGCCCG
>MAAT01000062.1 GCA_002162815.1 Gammaproteobacteria bacterium 53_120_T64
CAGGCTGGCCGATTCTTTTTTAAATTCAATGGAAAATACTCGTTTGGGCATTAGTAGGTACCTTTTGATAGGGGATTATACCGTCTATCTAAATGTACGAAATTATTAGACCACTACATCTGAGGCAAACATAAGCTAGCCGAGGGATGAGATCCGCCAAGTCAAAACGGCGGTTGAAACGATACTGAAACTCGGTCAGATAACGCTGTGCGTTTTTTGGCGTCAATGAGTGATAGGTACTACGTAACGCAGTCTTTAAATTGCCCAGTATTGTATTTAGCCAATAGAACTCAGGCTCCTCTACAGGCGCTCGCCCCCGCCACAAACGATTCTATCGTGCTCACAGCCAGCATCAGTAACCGCGTTGAAACAGGCCAGCCCATCGGAAATTACCGTGCTACCTGCCGTTAAATGCTGCTGACTCCAGGCTGCAATTTCAATGCGACGAAAGGCTTTTACGACACCGAGCTTAATCTTCACTGGCTGTTTGGAATTGGTGGTTTCAACAGCGGCAACAAAGGGTGTTTTACCTGCGGCTCCACGCCCAGATAAGCATCGTCAAACTCAATGAATCCAGAAAGTTAGAGGGAGCTTGGTCGATTGCAAGATAGTGCCAGCAGTCACCGATGTTTGATGATGGCAAGCATTGCACGGGTAAAGTTTACGGATCGTCAGTTGGCCATACTTATCATGGTTACACAGAGGGCAGTGAAACCCATCTGGCCAGCGCCACTCAGCCAATGCATTGAAGCACTGCTCCTCTGTGCCGTAATCTTTGAGAAATTGGCTAAAACTGATACTTTTTTGAAACTGCACTTTGTTTTGAGCCATAGCTAGCCCCTGACACAATGACCAATACTGTACTTAAAAACAGTATGCCAGGTGATCAGGCCGGGTAGTAATTAGGAAAACTTTTGTAATAGAAGCACCCATAAAAAAACCGGAGATAATATCTCCGGTTTTTTTATGGGTCGAGAAATCAAGCATTAGGGGAAAGCAGGGCCTTAAAAAGCACAACACCCTACCAACTTACCATCGCATTGATTAACCGCCTTTAAGCGGTCAGCAAAGCCCCTAGGGCATTGCTTTCATAAACTCGCGCATTTTTTGGTTGCCACTAACAAACCAACCGGCTGTGGCTTTGGCCTCACCACCGTAGTGTAAGCCCGGGTGAGTACCGACCACGCCGTCAAGTATGGCCTTTTGCTCTAGGTTTACATCGACAAAAAACACATGCCGCCCGGCGTCGAGATCAGCCTTGAATTGCTTAAATTGATGATGGGGCACCTGAATACCTAAGAAGCCCCCCTCCCAGGTACAAAAACCTAACACCACAATGGACAAAAAAATGAAGGGCACCCAAGTGTATTGCTCGGCATAACCAAAGTAGTGAGCTATAACCAAAACCAAGGGCGCGGCAATTAAGCCAACCACTGCACCTATCTTCATCGAGCGAACCACGTCGGTGCGCATCACGGCTTCAACTTCGTGCAGGTGCGGATGGTGGGCCACTCCTGCATCATCATTGCTCAGCACGTGTATCTGGGGCGTTACCAACCCATCCCGTTCCAACTCTTCCTCTACATGTTCAAGATCGTCTAAATCATCACTCACGAAATAATGGCGTTTCATAACAAACCCCTAACATATTGTTGTTGAATACATGGCGATTTTTTAAAGCAACATAACCATACCTTAAAATAGACGGAATTGGCAAAATCCACCAGGAAAAAATATCGACTGTTATTTATGGGTATATATCGTCATCATTCTTATATCAATTTAAGAGGTGTTTTTTGACACAGCCTCTACAATGCCGGCACAGAAATTAGGCCGAGCCTATCGTCAATGCTCAACTGTTCTGGCCAACAACACCGGGCACATCAATTTATTAAATCCTCATGCTCACTCGGCGACAAATCATTGTTCAACCAGTGCACACAGCTATTTTTTAGGTCTGAGCAAGCAGAACGAAAGGCCTCGATGTTTGATTCATTAGCTGTAACAGGCGCCGTGCACTTGGGCTGAAAACCATCTTCAGAGGTAGTAATAGGTATTAATGAATCAGGATTGTCAGTTACTTTAAAACCTGCCAGCTTTGGCATTGCCGCCTCGGGATATAGCCAAGCACAAACAACCAAATCGCGGGAGTTTGCCAAGAAAGATCGCAGCTCAATTTGACGACCAAAACCCTTCTCTTCTACGTAGATCATAATTTCCTAAGAGGCATAACATTTGTATACTGTGCATCCGCACTTTGCCGAACCTGATATTCGAAAAACACCCGCAAGCCATTGATTTAAAAAATAACATCAAACACGCCTAACTCCATCCCGCGCTAAACGCGCATGCGCAGCATGCAATCTCCCCCCACCCCATGACAGCTCCAAACCGCTGATTATTATGCACGTTCTAAACACAGTGGAATGATATCGCGCAAGCCACGGAACGATAACACGCAAAACAATTGAAACAAGACGGATCAACTGTTGATAAACACAGTTCGAAAAGTAACATTTTGCATACCTACGTCCAGCCCATTGATTGAGAATATAAGCGAGCTTAAATGTGCGTATGAAGGCGTATCTGCTCAGGCTTTCAATCTGGGCGTTTAATTTACCGCACTGTGGCGGCAACCAGAAAATTCCCGCACAAAAAAAATGCTGCAACATTGGGGTACCCAGCCGGGCTAGTCCCCTAGACAGCCACTACACGCCAATCCTACTGAAAATTAGCGCGTAGTGGTCAATCGAGTCTAGTGAGAAAACAACCCTACGCAGCAGTAATACCTCCATCAATAACCAACTCGGCGCCAGTAATATATTTCGCCTCTTCCGACGCCAGATAGACAACACCATTGGCGATATCTAAGGCTTCACCTAGATGCCCAATCGGTGCCATGTTTTCAAAACCTTTACGCACTTTATCGCCACCACCCAGGGCCTTCATGCCCTCTTCGAGCATAGGTGTGAGCATGCCACCGGGATGGATGGAGTTAATGCGGATCTTATTCCTTTTCTGTGCGCATTCCATCGCACAGCCTTTTGTTAACAAACGCACCGCGCCCTTACTGCCGCAATAAGCGGGGGATACAGCCGTGCCGACCAATCCGGCAATGGACGAGATATTGACGATGGAGCCGCCGCCAGACTTTTCCATGAGCTCAATGCCGTACTTGATGCCCAAAAATACGCCTTCGACATTAATACTATTCTGCCAGCGGAATTCTTCGAGGCTAGTGGTCGCAATCGGCTTCACGAGGAACACGCCAGCATTGTTGACCAGAATATCGAGCTGGCCATAACGCTTCTCCACCTCTGCCAGTACGCTGAGCCATTCCTCTTCTTCGGCGACGTTGTGCTGAAGGAAGAAAGCCTCTCCCCCGGCAGCAGTAATTTGTGCGACCGTCTCGGCGCCACCCTCGGCATTGAGATCGGTAACCACTACCCGCGCGCCCTCTTCTGCCAGACGCACTGCGCTTGAACGACCCAAACCAGAACCTGCACCGGTCACCAGTGCGACTTTATCTTCTACTCTTGCCATGTTGCTTCTCTTCTTGTATTCAAGTTTTGTTCGTTAAGTAATACCTGCCATAAAACAATGGCGCTAGCCGGCAATTTTATACACCAGGCGCTTAAACTCGTGGCTAAAGGGATGCCAAAAGCCATAGGCGCGCTGAGTGAAGATCAGTGCCGATACACCCGCCCGAGGGGAAATCCACGAGTGGGTACCCGACATACCGCCCCAGTGATATTCACCAATAGCGCTGCCTGGCTCTTCTTTGGCAGGTGAGTTCTTAATCGCAAAACCCAGACCAAACACCGTATTGGGCATATCCCAGGTGGGCAATTTGACCTTGAGCCCCTCGCGCAGTTGGTTGGTGTGCATCAATTCGACGGCGCTGGGTGACAATATTCGCTGGCCCTGCCACTCACCCCCATTAATAATCATCTGGATAAATCGAGTGTAATCGCCAATGGTCGTCACCAGGCCACCGCCGCCAGAGTGGAAGGTCTTGGGCTCGCAAACACTACCTATCATGATATCGGGACAGGGCTTGAGGCCCGGTGTCATGGGATCGCGCAAATCGATGGGGGAATAGTGGGTTGTCAGTCGGTGCTGATCTTGTTCGGGCACATTAAAGCCCGTATCGACCATGCCCAGCGGGGTAAATATTCGCGCTTGCAGAAATTCATGAAAACTTTTGCCCGAGCAAACCTCCACCAGGCGCGCCAAAATATCGATACCAATACTGTACTGCCACTCATCACCGGGCTGGTACAGCAGCGGTAGTTTGGCCAGCTTGTCGATCATTTCACTCAGGCTCGACTCCTTGCCCATGATCCGCTGCTCGACATAAACCTTATCCACCGGATTATTCATAAACAAGCCGTAGGCAAAGCCCGCCGTATGGCTAAACAGCTGGCGGATAGTGGGTGGCGTTTGCAAAGCTTCGGTATCGTCGAGCTCTTTGGCGCCTTTCTTCAGGACCTTTAAGGCTTTGAATTGAGGGATGTACTTTGCAATAGGGTCATCGAGCTCAAAAGCACCCTCTTCATAAAGTATCAAAGCGGCCACCGAGGTGACGATTTTGGTATTGGAATAAGCGCGAAAAATCGCATCGTCGCGCATCGGTGTTTGGGCGTCGATGTCCATATAGCCCCAGGTCTTGACATCGACAACGTCGGTGCCTTTTAAGATGACCGCCGATAAACCGCTGACCAGGTTGTCATCGACATAGCGCTGCATGGCATCGTGGATTTCAGTGAAATCGTAACTTGTGGGTCTTATCGCTAACTGGCTAATATTGCTTCTCCTGCAATCTATGTATCATATTTCAATCTACTTGCCGCTAAGATTAACAATTCGCTAGGGCTTTAAACAGGAGGTTTACACATTGCATCGGCATGTTAGCTGCGATTAACGCGCCATTGTCGCAGGTCATAACACTGTGGCTCGTGGTCACCCCCCATAAGCCCACTGATCGCTACCGACACTTGCACACACCTTGCGAACGACCACGGTGTTTTAGCAACCTCCTGCGCGGGATTTGTTAGGATAGCCATCCCGCCACATTGAGCGGAACCCCCAGGCCAGCCAACGACACCTCTTATGAATTTTGCGCTACTTATATTGGGCCCACCCTATAGCACTCAGGCATCGGCCAGCGCCCTGCGCTTTGCCCGTGCGACACTGGCCGGCGGGCACGGTATTTATCGTCTATTTTTCTACCACGACGGGGTCCACAATGCCTCCGCGTTGGTCACCGCCGGGCAAGATGAAAGCACCCTGCCCGAGCAATGGCAGCAACTTATTGAGGCCCATCGGCTCGACTCGGTGGTGTGCATTGCCGCCGCTACGCGGCGCGGCGTACTCGACCAACAACAGTCGAAACGTCTCGGCAAGGCCGGTAACAACCTTGGCGACGGCCACGAGCTATCGGGGCTGGGGCAATTGGTTGACGCCGGTCTCAACGCCGACCGGGTGATTACCTTTGGATAAATCTGCCAGCGAGCCCTCAAAAAAGTCGGGGATATTATTGGTGTTCCGCCACGCCCCCTATGGCAATGCCTTGGCGCGGGAGGGTCTGGAGGCGGCACTGGCCTGTGGCGCCATGGGCGCTAAAACCAGCGTGCTCTATATCAACGAGGGTGTCTGGCAGCTACTCGCACCACAAGACAGTAGCGCTATCGATTGTAAAAATCAGGCGGCCATGGCCAGCGCGCTACCGCTCTATGATATTGACGAGATCTGGGTCGATGCAGACTCCCTAAAGCAGCGGAACCTCAGTGGCAGTGATATTAATGCCGGTCACATTATTGACTCCAGCCGCGTGCAAGCGCTTCTCGCGAGCAGTAAAAATATTTTGAGCTTTTAATGATTTTACATACGGTCAATAAATCGGTTTTTGACAATAACGCCCTTGGTGACTGCCTGCGCGTCGTCACCTCGACAGATGTTATTCTGCTGATCGAAAATGGGGTTTATGGGGCGCTCAATAAGCCACAAAGCGAGCCGGGGTATGTCGAGCGCATACAAGCACTGAGCGCCGATGGCACGGGCTTTTATGTACTACAGGCCGACTGTCAGGCGCGGGGACTGCAAGACCGCGCGCTACTACCGGCCTTTAAAATAACCGACGACGCCGGCTTTGTTGACCTTGCCAGCGCAGCGTCCGCGATACAGAGCTGGTACTAAAACAACATGCTAACGAAGATCTAGAGCGCCTCTGAGCAAGCCATAAAGGCTTAACTGGCGGCTTACACATTCCTTTTCGTGACCTTAGCCCGCTCCCGACTTCGCCCCGACATAATCAGAGACTGCGTAGATATGGACAAGGCTTTACCACTGGATAACGACGGCCACCTGCTGCATCTCGCCGACTGGTCCGAGCAGGCCGCCCAACAACTCGCGGCCAGTGAAAACATTGAACTCAGTGAGGCCCACTGGGAAATCATTTACCTCTTGCAAGAATTCCACCAGCGCTACGCGCTGTCGCCCCCCATGCGCCCCCTGGTGAAATACATCGCCCAGAATTTGGGTAAAGAAAAGGGCCGCAGTATTTATTTAATGCAGCTATTTCCACCCAGCCCGGCACGGGTAGCGAGTAAAATTGCCGGCCTACCGAGGCCTGAAAACTGCTTATAGGCACAAAAGTAAAAGCGCACTCTCATCGTGATTCTATAAACAAAAAATAGTCGCTTCTGAAAGTACAGGTCTATATTGACAAGCCCCAACCTGTAATTACCTGGCGAAATACGATGAAAAGCCTTATTTCTATAAGCTTAGGATTACTGATGATTTATGGCCAGGCCACGGCAGTAGAGCTACATACCACCCTGGACCCTAGCGCAACTAACGGCACATATGCCCCGCAACACAAAAAGCACCGAGCACCGAGCACCGAGCACACCGATTTTTCACGTTACTAGGCGGCACCAAAATCGATTATCGAGCATTAACACCTGTACAAACTATTAGGGTGTCAGATGCCATCATTCGCGGCCCCATTGTTGCCATTTCTGCCGGTCGCACTCGCTTCCAAAACAATGGCTTTTCAAAGCCAATAGACACTGTATTAATCAAGGTGAGCGTATAAAAATTGCTTAAAGGCCCTTATTCGGCAGGGGATTTCGCTTACTTCGAATACCCCCTGAGCGGCATACCGATAAACCCCCTCAATAAAAATCAATACAAAAAAGAAATACTGGTCTTTTTGAGAACACCGACATGGAATAGCTCAGCCTACACCGTGGTTAATTTTAATGCATGAAGTTGACAGCCTCTACAGACTAACAACGCAACGGACATTACTGATTGAGGCGCAAGATGACAACAAGGTAACCATCAGAATTTCCCAGCCTCTCGATGAAAGTAGGCCATTATTTCTTGGTCAATCATTTCAGCAAGTGGAAGAAGAAATAGCGCTTTTATCGACGGCTCATTACGTTTTCACTTCAGCGTTTTAACCCGAGCCATCAATACTGCACAAAAATATCAAACTACATGGTGAAGAAACCCTCTGGCAATGGCGGCCTAAGCCAAGCTCGCGCTTAGATTACGCCGTTACGGCCGAGTCGCTCTATATTGTCCTCGCTGTACCCCAGCTCGCGTAATATTTCAGCGCCATTGGCACCCGGTTCGGGGCCGATGTGGGCCGCGACTTTGTCGGAACCCTCTACCCAGAAGGGACTGTTCACCGCCTGCCCACGGCCATAATCATGGCCCTCGACATCGATTAACATATCGTTGGCCAAGACTTGGGGGTCATTGACGGCCTCCTCCATCGTCGCCAATACGCTGAAGGTTAATTTTTGCGCCGCCAAGCGCTCACGCCAGTCGAGTAAATCCCTGGTTTTAAAAATCTCTGCCAACACTGGGGCAAGTAGCTTGGCATTCGCATTGCGCGCTTTGCTATCAATAAACCGTGGTTCGTTAAGTAAGTCCTCCCGCGCCAGTGCCTTGAGAAGATTCGGCCAGTGTTTATTCTGATGCAACAGCACCAGTAATAACCAGCGGCCATCGCGGGTTTGATAGTGGTTTAACAGTGCATTTGTGGGCTGGCTGAGATCGGGGTGCGCAACCGCGCCGCCGCCCGCCAAGATACAAGATAGCGAGCTGGAGGCAGTCCACAGGCCATTGGCCAGCAAGCTGCTATGCACCTTGCCACCACGCCCGGTGCGCTCTCTTTTATAGAGGCCGGTCATAATCGCGGCATACATGGTCATGGCGCTGGGGTGGTCACCCATGCCCGGCGAGGACATACAGGGCTCGCTATTGCTGGTATGAATGGCGTCCATTAAGCCCGAGCGCGCCCAATAGGCCGTGGCGTCGAAACCCGGTGCACTGGCTTCGGGGCCCTTTTCACCGAAGCCGGTAATTTGCCCGTAGATTAAACGTTCGTTCTCAGGGGCCAGATCCTCGTAGCGAATTTTTAGTCGCGCCAACACATCGGGGGGAAAGTTAGTGATCAAGATATCCGCCTCTCTCACCAGCTGTAATAAAATCTCTCGGCCCTCAGCCGTTTTCATATCGAGGCCAATGCTGCGTTTATTGCGGTTATCCTGCTGCCAGATATAGCCAAACTCAAGGGGCATAAAGGGTGGCGCCATGTGGGCATAGCGCAGTGGGTCACCACGCCCCGGCGCCTCAATTTTAATCACATCTGCGCCAAAGTCGGAGAGAATGGCGGCACTGCCGGGGCCAAAAATATAGGTCGCTATCTCTAATACTTTAATGCCTTGTAATAGTGGTTCTACGTCATCCATGCTGTATGCCCTATCAAATTACAGTCAATTCCGTGTGTTCTTGCCCATGCCTTGGCGGGGCTTTCCAGAGAGGTTTTCCAGCGAAATAGACGGCCACAGTAGATTTAGCCCCATCCCCTCTGTCGCTACTTACCTTGCTTCATGCGCTCTTTTAGATCGGCAAAGGGATTGAAGGTCGCGGCGGCAACTTCATTCTCTTCGGTACTCCCATAGCGGATAAAATCGACAAACTTGGTGTGCTCTTCATCGTGGCAATAGATGCACAGCAACTCCCAGTTACTGCCATCGGAGGGATTGTTGTCGTGATTGTGGTCGCGGTGATGAACCGTTAGTTCGCTAAGATTGGTGCGGGTAAATTCGCGTGTACAGCGCCCACAAATCCAGGGGTAGAGCTTCAGAGATTTTTCGCGATAGCCTTTCTCACGCTTGGCAATATAGACGCGCTGTTCGGCAAGGTGTTTGTCGAGTTTGCTGGAACTCATGTTTGGCCCTCATAGATATCAAGCCCCATACTATGGCAAAAACTTTCCGGGTGCACCTTGGAATGTAGGTGGACTGGCACCTGATTGCCGCTTAGCGCTGTCACCCCATAGCGGTAGGTGTTAGCAGCAGGGCTTCGCTCATTTTCTCGAAAAAAACCATCGAGACACCATCTATTCAGGCCCGTCTATCAGGAGCCCATCTATCGATGACCAGAGCTATTAATCCAGCGTCGTTGCGAAAAATAAGCGCAGGCTAGCCGCTTAAGTGGCTGCTGTCACCGGACGCACGTCGGCCATTTCTGCATCGGTGAAGATTCGCGAACGTATCAGAAAGCGTAGGCCAAGAGGGATTTCGAGAGAAAAGCTAGCGCCCCGCCCCTCGACAACATCGACAATGGTGTGGCAGTTCTCATAGTAGTTAAACTGGTCGGCGTGCATATAAAAGCCGCAACCGTGAATATCACCCAGGTAGAGATCCCGGCCACCGAGGCGAAATTCACCCAGGGGGAAACACATCGGCGATGAACCATCACAGCAACCTCCGCTGAGATGGAACATCAACTCACCGTGCTCGCTACGCAAACGGTCAATCACCTCGGCCGCAGCCTCGGTCACACTCACTCGCTCAACGGGCATGGTAAGCCTCCTGTGTTCTCGGTTGACATCCAAAATACGACCCGACATTGCGCCGGGCCGTATTTAAGGGCTTTTTAGAAAAAGCCCAGCTTGTTTTTGTTGTAGGAAATCAACACGTTTTTCGTGTGTCGGTAACCATTCAACATCATCGCGTGATTCTCTCGGCCAATGCCTGAGTTTTTGTAGCCACCAAAAGACGCGCCCGCAGGGTAGATGTGATAGCTATTTACCCACACCCGTCCCGCCTGAATACCACGGCTGACTTTATGCACCTGGTGCATATCGCGCGACCAGAGGCCAGAGCCCAGACCGAACTGGGTATCGTTGGCGATTTCCAGAGCCTCATCTTCGTCCTTAAAGGTGGTCACAGCCAGTACGGGGCCGAAAATCTCCTCCTGGAAGATACGCATCTTATTGTGGCCTTTGAACACGGTGGGCTCAATATAGTAACCATCGGGGTACTGCGGGTTCTTATAGGCATTGCCACCGGTGAGTAGCTCGGCACCCTCCTGCTTGCCAATATCGATGTAGCTCATGATCTTTTCGTGTTGATCATTGGAGGCCTGGGCACTCATCATTGTGCTCAGCTCATAGGGGTCGCCTCGGGTGATGGCTTCAATGCGCACCAGACACTTGGCCATAAACTTGTCGTAAATACTCTCCTGGATCAAGGCGCGTGAAGGGCAGGTGCAGACCTGGCCCTGATTGAGGGCAAACAACACCAAACCTTCAATCGCCTTGTCGAGGAATTCGTCATCCTTGTCCATGATGCTTTCAAAGAAGATATTCGGTGATTTACCGCCGAGCTCGGTGGTGGCGGGAATAATATTTTCCGCCGCGTACTGCATAATCAAGCGCCCGGTGCTGGTCTCACCGGTAAAGGCTACTTTTTTCACATCGGGGTGGGAGGCCAGTGGCTTGCCACACTCGACACCAAAGCCATTCACCACATTGAGCACGCCGGGCGGCAACAGGTCACCAATCACTTCCATCAGTACCAGTAGCGAAACCGGTGTTTGCTCTGCGGGCTTGATAACAATGCAGTTACCGGTGGCCAGCGCCGGGGCGATTTTCCAGGCGGCCATTAGCAGAGGGAAGTTCCAGGGAATAATCTGGGCTACAACGCCCAGTGGCTCGTGCACCTCCATCGATACAGTATCGGCGTCGATATTGGTCACGCTACCGGCTTCGGTGCGAATACAGCCACCAAAATAACGGAACTGATCGATCACCAGAGGCAAGTCGGCCCCCAGAGTCTCGCGAATACCTTTACCGTTGTCACAGGTTTCCACCATGCTCAACAGCTCGATATTCTCTTCAATGCGATCGGCAATGCGGAACATCAACATACTGCGCTCAGCGGGAGAACTCTTGCTCCAGGTCGTCGCCGCCTCCCAGGCCTTCTCCACCGCGAGGTCAATATCCTTTGCCGTCGACTGGGGAATACGCGCTATAAAGCCGGCATCAATCGGCGAGGTATTGTCAAAATATTGTCCGCCAATTGGGGCAAGCCATTTACCACCAATGTAGTTCTCATATTGCTCTTTAAACTCGGGCCGTTGAAAAGCCATGCTGATCTCCCATGTATCAATGTCACAGTTATAGTTATCCACCCTGTCAGGCCTTTACTTGGCCTACAATCCCTTTCAAAAGGACGAACCGTCTCGCGCCACTATTTGACCCAAATGGAGCCAAATAGTGCCACTAAACTGAGCCGATTATGTCGTGAGTTTTCGCTAAGCACAAGAACCGGTCGGTAACACCAATAACAAGCCCAGCGCCCCTACGTCAAGTGAACAATCACCCGTCGTTTACCCGGCCGGTGACGGTGCTCCCAGAGATAAACCCCCTGCCAAGTGCCCAGCGCCAGCTTACCCTCCATCACCGGGATCGACACACTACTCGCCGTTAGCGCCGCTTTAATGTGTGCCGGCATATCATCCGGGCCCTCGAGGGTATGGCTGTAGAGCGGGTCATTTTCCGGCACCAAACGGTTGAGCCAGAGTTCGAGGTCTCTGCGTGCCGAGGGGTCATAGCTCTCCTGAATCAGCAGGCTTGCCGAGGTATGCTGAATAAACAGGGTACACAAACCCTCGTGTAATTCCGCGCCGCTGACGACGGCATTCAGCTCGACACTGAAATCGTGCAAGCCCTGGCGCTCAATATCGAGTGTCAATGTGCTGATCATTTACGTTACTCGCCTGTCGTTACGTCGTATTGTTAGGTATCGGGCTTAGGTGCCGCAATTAACGCTATAATAGGCGTTTTTCCGGAGCCTCTGTGACTGATATCGACCCGTCCACCTACGACCAGCAGTTAGACGAAAAGGTGGCGGCCCTACAGGCCCGTTTCCAGACGCTTGAACTCCCCGCGCTCGAGACTTACCCCTCCGCACCCCTAAACTATCGCATGCGTGCCGAATTTAAAATCTGGCAACAAGAGGACCGCGCCGACTACGCCATGTATCGCCAGGGCGAACACCGACAGGCCTATATTATTCAGGCCTTTCCGGCGGGCTCGACCACCATTGCTGAATTGATGCCGCCGCTGCTCGAGCAAATCAATGACTGCGACATTCTGCGCCAACGCCTGTTTAGCGTGGAGTTTCTGTCGACCTTGAGTGGCGAGGCCGTCATCACCCTGCTCTATCACCGCCCCCTCGACGCGATTTGGGAAGCCCGCGCCAAAGACCTCTCCGCGCATATGGGTACCGATATTATCGGTCGCAGCCGCAAACAAAAGCTGGTGATTGGCCGCGATTATGTGATTGAAAAATTACAGGTCGCCGGGCGCACCTACACCTACCAGCAAAAAGAAACCGGTTTCACCCAGCCCAATGCGCGAGTCAATGAGAAAATGCTCGACTGGGCGCGCCAACACAGCACCGACTTTGGCGGCGACCTCTTAGAGTTGTATTGTGGCAACGGCAATTTTACCGCCGTGCTGGCACAAAATTTTCAACGGGTATTGGCCACGGAAATTGCCAAGATATCGGTCAACTCGGCGACCTACAATTTCGACCTCAATAAGATTGAAAATATTGAGATTGTGCGCCTCTCCAGCGAAGAGATTACCCAGGCGCTGAATGAGGTCAGGCCCTTTCGCCGCCTGCGCCATATTGATTTAAAGAGTTACCAATTTTCAACAGTATTTGTCGATCCACCCCGGGCGGGGCTCGATGACGACACGGTGGCGTTGCTGCGTCGCTTTGACAATATCATTTACATTTCCTGTAACCCGGAAACCCTGCACGCCAATCTAACCGCGCTGGATAGCAGCCACAGTATCGAACACTTCGCCGCCTTCGATCAGTTCCCCTACACCCACCACCTAGAAGCCGGTGCCGTGCTGAAGAAGCGAATAGCCAGCGACGCTTAAGTCGATCAGGCTGAGTAGTAAAGGCCCTCGGCCTCGCCTGCCGGCTTAGGCACTCCCTCGTCGAGGAGCTTTTTAGCGGCGGCGAGGACGAAATCCCCAAAGGCCTTTTCCGTCTTCAAGCGCTCCAAATCAAAGGCTTTTTGCTGCCCTCGCGTCAGCGCCTTCCAGGCCTCAAGAATAGGGATATGGGCGGTGGCCTCGGCGACTTGGTAAAATACACTGTAGGCCTCGGACTCCCGGGCCTGCGGGTCAATTTGCGTCAACAACCAAGAAATCCGTAGGCAGCCCTCGGTAAGACTCAACTCGCCTGCCACTAAGCCTTTAGACAAAATGATAATACTTTTGCGCGTCTCTGCCGCTTTGTCCTTTAACTGCTGTTCAAAGGCCAGTCTTGCCGCCTCGCGCTCAGCATCAACACGCTGTACTTTTCGATGCAGCTGCAGGGCATAACCCGCCAAAGCCAGGACAATAACAAGCGCGCTTACCATTAAAAAAACCACAGACCACCTCTCAATAAATATCGGCAAAATAGGGCTAGCAAGCCCACTTCAGGCGAAGCCAAAGCTTCTTAAAAAAATCAAACCAGCGACCACGATCAGGAAGGAAAACAGGCCGCCCAGTAAGACAATATTTGCCGCCATCTTGGCATTACCGCCAAACACCTGGGCAAAGACCACGCTAATGGTCGAGGTCGGCGACGACAACACGAGAAATATAATGCCTAGCTCCATGCCCCGTAAACCGCAATACCAAGCTAGAGGTACACCCAGGGCAGGCATTAACAGGCATTTATACAAGGCCGCGCCCCAACCGGCCAACGAGGGACTGCGCAATTGCGCAAAATCCAGAGAGGCGCCGACATTAATTAGCACCAGTGGCACCGTCATCTGCCCCAGCAGTCGGCCACTATTGGCCAGCGCCTCGGGTAATTGCAGTTCCAGAGTACCGGCGACCGTACCCAGTAAGACACTGATGATAATCGGGTTTTTAGCGATATCGGACAGATAGTTCTTCGCCGGAGCGCCCTCTAGCTGGCTATAAAACTTAAGCACACTAATGGAATAGATATTATTAAAAATAATAAAAATGCCCATCGGCAGTGAGGCCAGGGCCACACCTTCAACACCGTAGACATTGTAGGCCATGGCGAGGCCAGAAATCAGTAAATTGCCACGCGTGGCGCCCTGAATAAACACGCCGCGATCGGCCCGCCGGGAGACAATCATTGGCGCTAGCGCCCAGGCCAATAGGCACAACAAGATCAATAGACCGACACTGACAAAAAGAAAGCGTGGCGCCTCAGCAATACTTAAGTCGGCACTCGACAAGGCTAAAAACAACATCGTCGGAGCGGCAAAATTGAACACGATGCGCGAGCTGTCGTGCAGAAAGCCCTCGCTCAACCAGCCCATGCGTCGCAGCAGTACACCCAGGGCGGTGAGCAGATAGACGGGTAAAATAGCCGTAAACACAAAGCCGACAACCTCAAGATGCTGCAATGTTAGCCGCCCTTATTGGCCACGTGAGCCACTCACTCACCGCTGGTTATCGCCATCGCCGATGACCGTAATAACGGGGCCTTGTTCGGCCAACTGGCTTTCGCGACTCAAGGTAGGTGGCATCACACGACGCGTTCGCGCACCGAGCGCTTTGAGATCCTCTACCCGCTTGAGTAGATTACCGCGACCTGAGACCAGCCGCTTGCGGGTGGTGGACCAAGCGTCCCGGCTCTTATTGAGGTGCTTGCCAATATCCTCCAAACCCTCTGCCAGCAATACAAACTGATCGTAGAGGCCACCGGCCTGAGCGGCAATTTTTTCAGCATTCAGGTTTTGATCGGCATAGCGCCAAATATTATGAATGGTGCGCAGGGTTGCCAGCAGTGTACTGGGGCTAACCAAAATAATGCCCTTGTCGTAGGCATCGCTAGTCAATTGCGAGTCGCGTTCAATCGCCAGTATAAAGGCCGCTTCCACAGGTATAAAAATCAGCACGAAGTCGAGCGTATTAACACCCTCCAACTGCTCATAGGCCTTGCGATTAAGCCCGCTGATATGGCTGCGCAAAGAGCCAATGTGGGCCTTCAGGCTTTGCTGGCGCTGGTTTTCATCGTCACTGCTGCAAAAGCACTCGTAATCTTTCAACGAGACCTTGGCGTCGATAACAATATCGCGCTGGTCGGGCAGGTGCAAAATCACATCGGGATTGCGCTGCCGACCCTCACTGTCTTGCAGGGCCACCTGGGTTTGATACTCCCTGCCCTTGCGCAGGCCCGACGCCTCGAGCAGACGCTCGAGAATCAACTCGCCCCAGTTGCCCTGAAATTTATTATCCCCCTTCAGGGCATTGGCGAGTTTTATCGCATCCTCACCAATTTTCTGGGTTTGCAAATGCAGCTCACCAATTTTGCCCTCCAAGCGATTGCGCTCGGCGCTCTCCTTAGCGTAGACATCGTCAACCTGCTTGCGGAAGTCGGCGAGATCCTTGCGCAAAGGCGCGACGCTACTATCCAAGCTCTCCCTACTCGTGCGCGAAAATGTCGCCTGTTTATTCTCGAAAATACGATTCGCGAGGTTTTCAAATTCCTGGCCAAGCGAGGTGCGGGTTTGCTCCAGCAAGGCCATTTGCCCCTGCCCCTGCAGTCGTGCAGACTCTAGCTGGGCCGTTAAGGCGCTATTGTCACCACCTAAGGCGAGGTTTTGCTGGCGGAGCTCAGTTGCCTCGGCCTGTAAGTCGGCAATGGTTTGCTGAAGGTATTGCCGAGCACTCTGTAAGCTGGCGATCTCTACGCGCGCGCCGACGTCGCGACGGTTGTAACGCCAATAAACCACCAGGCCAGCCAAAGCTGCACTCATAAAAGTGGCGAGAACAATCCAAGGAAGCGACGAAACGGCGGGAAGAGAAATCATAGCGCCGGATTTTAGCAGTTCAGCCCATGGCAATGGGGTAAAATAAATGCCGGCCTCGCGGCCCAACCACCTCCATGCCACACTCCTTTCACACACAGGGCAACTCACTCCATTGGCGAAAACGGTAGCGGCAAAAATTCTGGTCTTCGATTCCGGCGTTGGCGGCCTGAGTATTCTTTACGCCCTGCAACAAGCGCTGCCGAGCTGTGAATACCACTACGCCTCCGATAATCAGGCCTTTCCCTACGGCACCAAAAGCGCCGAATTTTTAATTGAGCGCGTCCACCACGTGCTGCAAGCACTGATCGAGAAAACCCAAGCGGATCTTATCGTCGTCGCCTGTAATACGGCTAGCACCCTGGTCTTGCCGCGTATTCGCCAGCATTTCACCATCCCCGTCGTCGGCGTCGTTCCTGCCATCAAACCCGCTGCCGGACAATCGGCAACGTCGGTTATCGGCTTGCTCGCCACCCCCGGCACCGTCGCCAGACCCTATACAAAGGCACTAATCGAGGAATTTGCCAGCGACTGCGAGGTGGTTTGCGTCGGCAGTGCCGAGCTTGTGAGCATCGCTGAACAAGCACTGCGGGGCACGCCAGCGCCACGAGAAATATTGCGAGCGATTGTAAAACCACTATTTGATAAGCCGCAGCTAGACACGATTGTCCTTGCCTGTACCCACTTCCCGCTGATTCGCCAGTCATTAATCGACGTCGCACCACGGGCTGTCCATTGGATCGACTCGGGAGAGGCCATCGCCCGGCGAGTGAGTTCCCTACTCGCGGATCAGCCCACTATAAATACCGTGCTACAGGCCACTGAAAACACCGCGATCTTCACTGCAGCCAGTGCCGATATCGACTTACTTAAGGGCGCTCTGAAACGCTTTAAGCTCAGCCGAGTCGAGTATATTCGGCTCTAGGAGCCGGTCGGGCTTAATTGTGGTTTTTAAAACTGTCGATATTTTTAATATAGGGCTGATAACGCCGGATGAAATCCGGCAGGGAAGCGAGATAAGCTGCGGCCTGTGTGTGCGACGTAAAGCCGCCCAATGTAACGGCGAGCAAGCGCTTTTCGTCGACGCTAACGGGGTGGACGTAGAGTTCATCCAGGCCTATATGTTCGGCAATATTCGTAAAGAACAGCTCGAGAAATTGATCGTCACCGACATTGGCAGAGAGTATCTGGATGGTATAAAGCATGTCCGTTGAAGAGGCCAGCCAACGTTGGGTTTTCAGTGTCAATGCCTGCAATGTCACCGCAGTAACGTCAAGCTGAGCCAGCACTGCCTTTGGGCTCGCCTGCGATAGCGCTTGTTGAGGCTTGACTCTCGGCACATCGGCCACCATAGGCTGGCTAACAGAGAACTGCTCCGCAGACAGCGGGACAGCCGCACCTTGCTGTTGCGAACCACTCGCTGAGGGGGCGAGTGAGAACGGCCGATAAAAAACCACGACTACCAGCAACAGGGCAAAAGCTAGCGCCATCGCCACCATACCCTTACTTGAGACGAGACCTGGACTCGGCCCCGAATCCTGCGCCGCGAGACGCACATGAGCCGCCGTTACCCTGCGCGATTGTCCCGAAAAAGCCGCCAATAAGGACTTGTCGGCCAGTATCGTCAACTTTCTAGGCAATCCCGAGGAACAGCGCGTTAACAACCGTAGTGCCGAGGCGGAAAATATTGGCGCGCCATTGTAGCCCGCCTTATGCAAACGAAAGGACAGGTATTCTGCCACCTCGCCCCGGGTGAAGGGTTTTAAATAGAAGCTGTGGATGATGCGCTCTCTAATTTGGCGAACAGAACTGTGGCCAAGGTGCTCGTCGAGCTCCGGTTGACCAAACAGCACCAATTGCAATAATTTATCGGTTTCCGTTTCGAGGTTACTGAGCAAGCGCAATTCTTCGAGGGTTTCCAACGGCATACACTGGGCCTCGTCGATGAATACCACAACCCTCTGACCAGAGATATGCATCGCCAGTAATTTATCCTGTACTAATCGCAGGGCGTGATTTTTACTGCACTGGCTAGTGAACTGCACACCTAAGTCATGGCCAATGGCAAAAATTAAATCACTGGCCCGCAAGCTGGGGTTGAGTAAAAACACCAGGTTAATGTTATCCGGCAGCTGACTGGCCAACATTCGTGACAGCATGGTTTTACCACTGCCCACCTCACCGACCACTTTAATAATGCCATCGCCATGGGAAATACCGTAGGCAATGGCGCTAATAAGCGCCTCCCGCTCACCGCCTGAATAAAAGAAGGAGGTGTCGGGAGTAATGCCAAAAGGCGAGGTCTGTAGACCGAAAAATTGACTGTACATTATTCAACAAGGTTTCCCAGCAAGAAGAAGTCTCACCATCATCAACAAGCGCTAAAAATGCTTACCGGTAAGTGGGCGCATGATAACTTAAGGCTGCGAAATTTGATCGAAACAAAGGCAGAGCTGGTCGAGTAAATCGATAATATTGTCAAACCCTGGGCCACCTTCGATCTGATAGCTAAAATCCATCGATTCGGTACTTTGAACCAACGCAATAGTGGTGCGAACGATTGCACCACTAGAGGCATCTTTCATCGGCAGACTTAAACCGCCGCTCTTGCCCACCACCAGTGAATCGACCGGCAATAAGACTTTTCCCGCCTCACCAATAATAGACAAACCCATTTGACCCAAGCGCTGAGCCAGAGCGCTAACGGCATCGACCATGCGCTGGTTTTGAACACTATAGAGCTCACCAGCCTCAAGTTGACGCTTCTGCATAAACTGTTCGGCTAACTCTTCACCCAGGCGCTTAACCTCGCTAGAGGAAAGCGACTCGCCCGTCAAGAAACCGTCAAATTCGGCGTCCGTATCGATAAAAAGTAAGCCATAGCGATGTTGACTGTCATCGTTACCGGCATAACACACCACGGCACGGCCAGTGGTTTTACACTGGCCGGATGACAGTTCAAAATCAATTTTCTGCAGAGCTTCAAGCCTTAAACTAGGGGACAGTAGGGCCATACCGTTAGCGCTGAGGTCGACCAATTCAAGGTCGGCACGCCATTGGTTAAAACCTAAACCACGACGGCGAATTTTAACCGAGGTATTCAGTCCTGGCAGTCGTCGTTCAAGGCGATGTTCGCCGGGTATTTGCTTAGTCAATAGAAGCTCGATACACCATCAAATGGATTACTGATTATGGCTTGTTTAGAGTGCAATATAAACGGAATGTGAGGCGGTAAGGTCATAGGTCGTCGAGTCTTCACCGGGTTTATAGCGCGCCACACTACCACTGGTGGCATTGCCATCGTCAAACTCATTATCGTAGCGCTGTGCAACATCACCGGGAATACCTAAGGTAAGGATTTTTATTGCACTGACGCCATTCGCCCAATCACCCGTGGCAATAGAGCTTACCCGGCCCCCATAGGTATGAGTGGGGGGGGCACTGGTAGTGGTGATACTGGGATCCCCAGCGATAATACCCGCATAGCGTAAGTGCGACCACACGAGGCACGACTCTTCGCCATTGGTAGAGCACTCAGCCCCTTCTATAGCGCCATCGCCATCACCAGCAGTAGCTGCAGCATCAAGTGCAGAGATGACGCCAATATCACCCGGTAGAGCCCGGTAAGTATCCTGAAAGGTATAAACACCGGCACGATAGCTTTCTACTTGTTTAACAAAATTTTTATACTTGGCGTTGTCTATCAACACTTGGCCTTTCAGCACACCACCCAGAATCAAGCCAATAATGACCAAGACAATGGCGATTTCTACCAGGGTAAAACCCGATTGTTTATTTCGATGGGACTGAAAAAATTTACTTCGCATTGTTTATACCAAATTATTTTTTATCAAGGATGGCTTTACGTTATAAAGTGGCAACTCCGCCGAACACGATCATCCCTGAACACTTTGTAAGCAACGTTAAATCAGTATACGAATACCATAGATACATTCCAGTCGGCCCGACACATCTGTGAACTTATTCACTTAAAATTTTGTGGCAAAACAATATAAAAGCATAAGGAGTAAAGGCTTTAGTTAATTACAGTTATTGCTGTTGCCGTTGCTATTTTCACAACTATTATTATTGCCGTTATTGCCGTTATTGCCGTTATCGTCATTTGAATCGCCAAAAACCAGGCCTACGGAAACCATTTTACTCTTGAGGATATTGGGCACTACCCAAACCACTAAGTCATCAAAGGTCGGGCTGGCGCTATTCGAAAACCTGCGCTCTACCAAAACAGCGTCACCATCACTATTTTCAGCTTCATCACCACTGGTGGTTATTGCCCAGTTCTTGCCATGAGAGATAATAATAGCGGGAATAGTGGAGGCCACCGCACTGCCACTGGCACCATCCACAACATTGATATCGGCCACCGAGCACAAGGAGAAAGACAGCCCTGCGGTGGGCGACGAAGCACACCCGGTGCCGTCGGTGGTATCGGCAAAATTGCCGCTGACTCGATAGGTAAAGGCCCGGCCCCAAGCATCTTCTTTACCCAAACCCAGGTCAGCCCAGGGGAAGCCCCCCTCCACATTGGTACAGGTGGTAGAGATATCAATGACGCCATCACCGTCGGTATCCGGACAGGGCAAACGGCCGTTAACTAAGGCATAACCCGTCAGCGCCTCACGCATATCCAATAATTGACTGCGCGTGGCATCTCTATCACGTTTCTCCATTTGTACCGACAAGGGCACCAAGGAACCCCCCAAAAGCACACCAATAACCAGGAGGACGATCGACATCTCAAGCAGACTAAAACCCGCTGCCAAAAAGCCACGATGGCAGCCGGCGGTGCGGCAAGAAGACTTCGCCCTGTTATTCATAGCACTAACACCCTTAACGGCTCACAACTCATTGGACAACACCCCCAGTAAAATATCATTAAATCCGCTTAGACTATTCACTGATAATGGCAGGCTTATAAATTCCGGAGCGGAGGCATTATTAATACCGGCTGTCGTCTCTAGGTAATTAGCCATCTGGTTTTTTTCACTTGCCAGCGATGAGCTACCACATTCGGTCGCGACACCCGGGGCTACGCTCCGCGATTGGCTCGATACATTCTTGCCCGGTGCGATCAACACCGCGGCCACATCTTCGCTAACCACCGCGCTGGCATTATTAATATTGAACTCGGCATTGGGCAGTGCGCTAATTAATGGTGCCGTCGCTGTGCCTTGTTTGTAGGCCGCGCCGACGAAATACAGTAAACAGGCACCACTGGCGTCTCTCAACGGGGCCAAACCCAAAGACATCCAAGGTAACCACCCCGCCGCACTCGCCGTACCGCAGGGTGTTTCTTCTAGGCCATCACCATCCTGATCGGGACAGGGAAGATAGCGATAATTTAAGCCCGTATCGGCACTCAGGTCGGGGTCAGAAAGGCGCGCATAGGCAACCAAAGCATTTTTTGCCTCGCCAAGCACACGCACATTATGAAAGGGGCTGGCTAGCTGGTGACTGATACGGCTCATGCCCGACAGTAAAAACCCCGACACACTGACGACGACTAACATCAGGAAAACCAATAGCGCGGCACCCCTTTGTTGGCGGGGTAAGTTGTGTCGCTGATGCCCACTTATTAGCCAAATCATCAACTATTGACTGATTCTGACGGAAGACGCATCGCCGTCCTTCTGGCTAGCTCTCTCTCCCAGTGCCGCTGGCTTAGCCTTACTGCTTGCAGCGTCAATAAGATACAGATCATGCAGCTCAGCATTATCGAGATGTAAAAGCTGGCCCGGTTGCACTCTAATAGAACCTTGTGAGGCTGACAGCGGCACGTCTATCCCCGCTTTATTCTGTCCCTCTATCCCGGTATTGGTGCTTGGTTGATCCTGTAGCTGGCCATTGAGCCAAATACTGGCCGGGCCATTGCGCCGCGACACCCAACCCTCTAAAGAAATAAACTGTCTAGCCTTAGTTATTTGCAGCGTCTGTAAGGGGGCTGGTAAACCCTCCGAATTAAGGCGCTGACTATCGAGTTGCGCGCGCTCGGCCGGGCTGGTCAACAGTCGACCAAAGGCCGCGCTGTGAGGCGATAGCCCTACCAGTAAAGCCACCAATACGGCAGGATAAAATCGGCGAATAAAGGCTGCCATCATGCCCCATCCCTCCTGGGTAGGCCTGGTGCAGTACGTTTACCCAAGGTATACCAAGAAACATCACACTCAGAGTGGAAATGATATGTATCGTTTTGTGACTTCCTAGAATGATTGTCCCTGCCGGTATTGCGTGACAACTTGCAGTGGTCGACAACCAGTAAGCCCGAATTATGGTTCTGTAAGTCGCCGATCAAACTCAGCAGGTCACCCTCATGCAATAAACGCGTCTGAAAATTAAGCTGGGATTTAAACAGCGTCACACTCGAGGGCATTGGCAACTCGCCTTGCTTGATTTCTGTCTGTAAATTTATTTGATAGCGTAAATTCGGCAAACCCAAACGATCGGCCGTCATTTGCAATTGCTCGATCCAAGCAAGACGTTTTTCTCTATCGAAAAACCCCTTGCTGGTGAGGCTTTCATAGCTCAATTGATAGTCTTTAATCAAAACCTTATCGTGGGCAATATTCGCAATATTTACTCGTAAAGACCTCATCCTCGTTTTAATCGATTTCTCTTCATCCAATTGCTGTTGCGTATACAGGAAACTCGCCAGCACAAGAACAAGACTGCAAAGTACTATGCTCACAAAGACCACGAACTGTTTTTTAATCAACGAAAACTGCATATTCCCCATCAGAACACAGACCCATTGAGTGTCACGTCAATCGCAAAATTGGCGGCGCGCTGGTCAGATAGGGCGCGGCTAATTTTAAACGCCGGGCCGATATCGAGAGGTAGCCTTTTCGCGGTAATGGCCACAACCCGCTCATCGGCACGAAATCGACTGATCAGCAACTGTATTCGCTCGATGCCATAACGAAAATCGCCATCAAAGTCTGTCAATTCACCCCGCAAACTGACCACCACCAAGGCTTCAGTTTGTGGTGCGTCACCGCCTTGGCGCGCGGCCCTATTTTGTCGTGTTCCGCTAAGCGCCTCAAAGCCGGCATTGCGCCATTCTATATCGGTTAACAAGAGGTCTTCAAAGCCCGACAAACCCTCACTGATAACCGCGAATACCGGTGCCGGCAAAGCACTTTGTTGTAATATTTGGTTTGATAATTCCACCAGATCTTGCATTTCTTGTGGCGCAGGCCCCTGGTAGTGAAAGCCCTCACGCAGTAATTTCAACTCGCCTTCTAATAGCCGAGTCTGGGTCGTCAACGCCACATTGTTGTCCACTAACTCGAGGCCACGCACTATATTTGAGGCGGTATAAACGAGGGCAAGCGCAATACTGACGATACAGGCAACGTTCAGCAGACGCTTTATTTTCAGCTGCCGTTGAATGACACCCAGTCGTGGCGGTTGGTAGTGAGTCTTGCGCCCACCTGCTTTAGCCAGTAAAAAGGCACCCAGAGAGCTACTGCTCAATGCCCCGCCATCACTGCTGTAACCATGCTGTTGAGCCAACTCTTCAACATCGGCATAAATGTAATCACAGTGGGAGGCCTCCGGTTCCCCTCTAAGACAAGTCAGCATTTGCCGGGGTAAAACCATCAATACCTGCATACGGCTATCCGCAGGCACTACCCGTCGATTATTCAAATACTGCCAGGTACGATCGATCTCTTTGCGCACACTGCCGGGAATGTCACTCGCATCGGCCGTGGCAATCGAGGTCTTGCGGCTAAAATACAATTTACCGTTGACCACAAAAGTATTGCGAAAAATATAGCGGTCATCGAGCGAAGGGTCGGCATCGCAGGTAATCAATAGGACTTTGTCGCTGTGCTCGATGGAGCCTACCAACTCCGCTGCAAACTGAGGCCAGGAGTACACACCGCGGATAGCAATATGTTTATCGGCAAGAACGTCAATCAGCGGATCAATAGTGGCGCAATCCGTTATGCCGGACAGAAAATAGACATCGTCACGCCGCCCCGACGCCAGACGCGTCGACAAGGTCGCCTGCGAAAAGCCCTCTGCTGGAAAAAACTTGGCGATTTTTCTACTCAGCAGTAATTCGCGATCGCGCCCCCGCACATGAGGTAGTTGCTCCTCATAATAATCTTCAGATGAGACATCGAGCAGCAGTGCCATCGATTGCCCCTGCTTATCCTCCAACCAGCTTGCAAAGCCCTCTAGGCCCTCGGCGGCACCCAATTCGTAGCTATTAACCCAGGTAATAACATGGGCCGCATAGCGGTATACCGTTAATTGGCTATCACTCAGACAGAGGATAATTTCGCTATTCATCACAACTGTATGGTACTGATAATGTCATAAATTGGCCCCAGTACAGAAAGCATAATCCAGCCCAGCAAGACACCCATAATGACCGTCATTGCTGGCTCAATCATCAACTGTATTTTTTCAATAAGCTCATTAACATCGCGGCTGTAAAACTCACTGATGCGCATCAGTGAAGCACCCAGGGCGCCGGTTTGTTCACCGACATTGAGCATTCTCAACACCAGCGGGGGAAAGAGTTGGGCCGATGAAAAGGCCACATAAATACTGTCACCACTGGAAATCTTTGCCTTAATCGTGGCGAACTCACCCTTAATATAAACATTCGATGAGGTATTTGAACTAATCGTCAAGCACTCTATAACACTAATACCCGCATCGTAGAGCAGGGCAAAGTTTTTGCTGAAGCGTGCCAACTCTAACTTACTAATGGCCTCACCAAATACCGGCAGAGACAACTTATTGCGATCAAACCAGTACTTCGCGGCTGAGCTGCGCTTAAGGATCTGCCGCGTTGTTATAAAAACCAGCACAGGCGCGGCGATAATCAGATACCAATAGTTAACAAAAACATTCGACACGCCTATCAAGGCTCGGGTCATCAAGGGGATTTCTTGCTCCATGGAAATAATAAAACTGACCAGTTGTGGTACTAAATAAATCATTAAAAAACACACTACCGCGAGCACAATCGCACCGACAAAGAGTGGGTAGGAGACCAGCTTCTTGGTCTTTCTTATAATGTCATCCTGCCACACTAAAATATCTCTTAGCTCAGAAAAAACGGCGGCCATATTGCCCGTTTGCTCGCCCGCCATGACCAGGTTAATCATCAGCTCAGTAAAAATCTTGTCATGGCTTTGCATGGCCCTCGACAGTGTCTGCCCCGACGAAATATCATCCACCAAGGCACCGAGCATTTTGCGCATCAGCGGCGACGCCTCACTATCGCGCATCTCTATTAGCGCTTCGAGAATGGGAATGCCCGCTACTGCCATTTGCTCAAGATACATAAAGAGCACAATCAGGCTACGGCGGTCGACCTGCCGCTGAGGGAAAAGTGAAAAGGCCTGCTTGCTAATTTTCGCGTCTAATAAATAAAGCCCTTGCTTATCAAGACGTGCGGTAAGGTCCTCCATCCCATTCGCTTGCTGGCAACCGCGCAATTTTTTACCATTGCTGTCGATTGCACGGTAGGCATATTCAGCCATCTCTACATACCCAGCCGGGAGCTAAAGTCGACCACCCTCGACACCTCATCAATGGTGGTATCACCACTGCGCACTCGCGCAATCGCGTCATCGACTAAGCGTAAAAAACCCTTCGCGGTAGCCAGCTCGCTCAATTCGCGCAGTGGTGCCTGCTGCGCCACCAGCTCATCCAGATCGTCGTCCATCTTCAAGATTTCGAGGAGGGCAATGCGCCCCTTATAGCCGCGCTGACCGCATTTGTCACAGCCCCCGGCGTGGTAGATATGTTCGGGTAAGGGCTCTGTAGAATCGAGCAGCTGAATTTCTAATTCACTCGGCGCCTTGGCCACCCGACAATGCCGGCACAGCTTTCTGACGAGGCGCTGGCCCACCACACCGATAATATTGCCCGCCAGCATAGAGGAGGCGACGCCAATATCGCGCAATCGCAAAAACGCGCCCAGTGCGGAGTTGGTGTGTAGGGTTGAAAACACCTGGTGTCCGGTCATCGCCGCCCGAAAACCCATATTGGCCGTATCGCCATCGCGCATCTCGCCGACCAAAATAATGTCGGGGTCCTGGCGCATCAGTGAGCGAATACCCCCGGCAAAATCCATTTTTACCGCAGAATTGAGGGAAGACTGGCGAATCATCGGTATCGGATACTCCACCGGATCCTCCAGCGTCATAATATTGACCGATTCGTCATTGAGGTAATTCAACAGAGAATAAAGGGTGGTGGTTTTACCACTGCCAGTGGGCCCGGTCACCAAAATAAGACCTTCGGGGCGCGCCATCATCAACTTGAACATATTGCGCTGGTAGTCGCTAATATCCAGTTCGTCGAGGGGCACAATCGCTTTACTTCTATCGAGAATACGCAACACCACATTTTCGCCATGCAGAGTGGGCTGTGAGGCAATGCGAAAATCGATTGGGTGGCCGGTAATTTTCAAGGAGATATGCCCGTCCTGGGGCGCTCTCACCTCGGCGATATTCATACCGGCTAGCACTTTTAAACGCACTACAATGGCCGGCCAATACTTTTTATGCAGGCTTCTGACCTGCCGCAACACGCCATCGATGCGATAGCGCACCCGTAGAAAGCCCTCTTCCGGCTCGAAGTGAATATCCGAAGCGTCCTGCTTCACCGCATCGGTGAGAAAGGCATCCACCAGCCGCACCGTTGGGTGACTGTATTCCTTACCCTCCTGCTCAGAGCTGCGAACATCAAATTCGCCGGTCTCAATTTCATGGAGAATACCGTCAATAGACAATTCAAAACCATAAAAATGATCAATGGCAAACATCACCTCCTGCTCACTGGCGAGTAGGGGCTCGACATGAACACCCTCGGGCAGTGCCGCCGTGACCCGGTCAATGGTCAAAATATCAAAGGTGTCCGGCATCGCCAGCAGTAATTTTTTCTGGTCGATGATATAGCTCACCGGCATCACTTTGAGCTTTACCGCCAGTGACTTGTCGATCAATTTGATGGCGTCGGAGTCGGGAATTACTTCGCGTAAATTGACGCTATCCTGACCCAGGTGCTCACCGAGTGCTTCCTTGAGTACCGACTCGGTAAGAAAGCCCAGCTGTACCAGAACGGCGCCGAGACGCTCACCGGAGCGTTTTTGTTCGAGTATGGCGATCGATAATTGGTCGGCACTAATGACCCCGCTATCAATTAATTGATCACCAATTCTTTTTCTTGGCTGAATAGGGCTATTCATCCTTGAGTCGCCTTTAATACAGCGATCCGCGACAACACGACGCTGCGCTCAAAATGCGCATTGAATGTTCTCTCTAGCTCCAGGGCTTGGCGATAAAATTGTAGAGCCAATTTTGGTTTCAGCATCTGATCGAGACAAATGGCCAGGTTGTAGGCGTAATCTGCATTTTTAGCGTCGCGGCTAAAGGCATCAAAATAGGCCTCTTGCGCGGCGCCCCACTCGCGCCGTTTTAAGTAATAATTACCGAGGCTAGCGTGTAAAAACGCCTGGGCGGGGTTCTCCTCGATCAGTTGTTGCAAGCCACTGCCAATACTGAGAGAGGATGAACTGGCAAGGCCCAACAAACCCGCCCGGGCTCTAAGGTGTTGTGGGTTCACCACTAGTACCTGGCGATAAAACAATTGTGCCTGCTGATGTTGCCCCTGCATCACCAATACATTTGCCATGCCCAATAGGGCGGTAACATTAGCCGGTGACGTTTTGAGTACAGCACTGAAACCGACCTCGGCACGGTGTAACTGGCCACCGTGTAATGCCTCCTCGGCAAGCCGCAACTGCTCATTACGTTTTTCGGGAATGCGCCGTTTATGAATCTGAATACCAGAAAAGCCGACTTGCGATGCTGTTACCGCATCTTGCGCTGGCTCGGGCTCAGTCCTTAAGGCCCGAGGGTTACTGGCCACTGCCAACTCGGGACGCTGTTTCGCACTGGACTGCGCGGTATTCGACTCTTCGTTCTGTTTGTTACTCGGCACCTTAACCGACACTTGACTCTGCTCAGCAAGGCTCGGGGCGGGATTTTCCTGAGCGGCTGGCCTTTCAACTTCATCAGGGCTTGGACTCACCGTTATAACAGCTGCTTTGGCAGTGCCCTCAGCGGGCAAGCTCGCATTGTTGACCCCTGCTGCCCCATTACGGGTAGTAACATCACCGGCAACAGCTAGTGCGCCAACAGGCGTGGCGGGGCTACTCATTTTTTGTACCCCCACGGCCTTTGGTGGGGCTAGTGAATATTCGTTGGCTAGAAAAAAGACATACGCCATAACAGCCAACGACACCAAGCAGAGTAAAACTAAAGCAATCACCAGCGGCCGTTTTTCCTTCAGTCCGCCACGGTTGCGAAATACCGCATTTGCCGAATGCGCTGAATCGATGTTGACACGGGTACCCAGTGCCGGCCGCTCGAGTACAGGTGAAGAGTCCGCAGAGGGCTGCGCCTCTAAGGGTAAGGGCGGATTACTGGTGGCGTCACTCGAGCTAACATCGCGAGGCACATCGCTGGCCACTAATCCAGCAGCTGTTTCACTCTGTAGCGAGGCAGTCAGCGCTGGCCTGCTATCTGCGCTGATATCCTCCGACACTAACGCCGTAGGCTCCTCTTCTGCCGGCACCGCAAGCTCTAAATCGAGCTCTAACTCCAGTTCCAGCGCTTCTTCATTTTCATTGAGCGGTAACGTGTCGTGATCATCAAGCTCGCTCTGCTCACCCGCTGCCCTCACTTGCCGCTGTTTTTGCGCTTCTTTTAATGCATCCAGTAATAAACTCAAGACCGCTACTCCGCGCCATCCGCAGTAAGATTGCGGGGTAGAAATTGCTGGAAGGGCGACAGCGCTTTGCTCTTTAAACTCGCCTGCTCAATAATCACCGGGCGAATAAAAATGATCAATTCAGACTTGGTGTAATTCCTGCTTTTTAAACTAAACAACTCACCAATGTAGGGCAGTTTAGACAGCCCCGGCACACCCGAAGAATTATCCGCCTGGATATCCTGCATCAAGCCGCCAATCACCGCCGTATCGCCGCCATTGATTTTCATCATCGACTCCATTTCACGCACCGATATTTCTGGAATCAAACTCTCCACCTCAGACGCTGCCAAAGCCGGGTTGGGATCTTGCACAAAGCGTAACACCCGCGATATTGTCGGCCTGACATTCAAGATCACCTCGTCCCGCTTGGAAATGTGAGGCGTCACACTCATCACCAGTCCCACTGGTACCGTATGGATGTCAGAGGTAAACGTTCTGTTGATAAAGTTATCCTGCACATCTTCCTCAACATCGATGGAAAAATAAACGAGGTTATCGACCACCTTGAGCAGGGCTGTTTGATTATTCAGCACCATCAGCTTTGGTGTGGAGAGCACCTTGGTATTGCCAAATTCACTCAGTAACTTCACCGTGGCACTAATATCGTGCTTGCCATTGCTGCTATAGCTCAAGGTGGAAACGGGAGCCTGTGCTAAATTCGAGCCAATCAAGTCCTGTACAAAACTAAAACCGCTGGCGCCCGACTGCACCAAACGAGACCAGTCGACCCCCGCCTGATAGGCGTCATTTAATTGCACCTCGACAATGCTCGCTTCAATCAGTACCTGGCGCTGAGCGCCATCGAGCACGCGGTCTAAGAATATTTGGACTTGCCGGTGTTGCTTGCGGGTCGCCTTAATCGTCAACAGACCACTTTCCGAGTTTACGATCACACTAGAAGCTGGCCGAGACGTGGCATCATCCGTTTCAGACGCTTGCTCAGATGAACTCGCCTGCGGCGGTGAATTATCCGTATAAGCGGAACCCGTGCTATTGCCACCATTTAAAATGGCAGCAACATTCTCGGTTAAGGTGCGCCAAAAATTATTGTTCGAGGTATTTCGAATGATCGTATTTGAACTGTTATCACCCGAACTCCCCGAGTTTGAGCTACCCGTATCCGCGCCTACCCCAGTGGTCGCCACCTCTGTCGAAATCGACACATTGGAACTACTCGAGCGCCCCATATTCAGATAGGCCACATCGTAGTAAGCAAAATAGGGCCTATCGCGCTGAATCACCAGCACCCCATTGTTCAATTGGTAGCGAATATCCGATAAATTGACGAGGCGATCCAGTATTTGGAACAGGCTTTTGTCGACTGCATTTAAGGTGATACTGCCGCTAATATCCGAGGCAATATCGACATCAATTTCAGCATCACGGCTTAAGGCAAATAGCAGCTCGCGAAGGTTAACGTTGTTAACCACCACAGAGTAAACGGCATCCGACAACGGTGCATCGTCTTGCTCGCCGCCAACCTCACGCGCCGAAGCGACTTGCGGATGCAGTAAAACAGGGGCTGGCACATCACCTAGCGCCACAGTGGGGGTGGCATTAATATGGTGATCCGACATCGCTATTGGTGTTGGCGCACAGGCCGCAACGAGCCAGGTTGTCGCCACTGCGACACTGAGCCATATAATTTTTTTCATGATATTGAGCATTGTCTTTGTTATATACATTGAATAAAGCTGATCTCCAGAGCTGAATACAAGGCGGGGCAGAGCCTCTTTTCCCATCGTTTATTGACAGTCATTGCACGCAGTCAAGCACCCCGCTCATCACCTCTTCTCGCCTTTTGTCTGCTGGAGCCAATGCTAATTAAATCGCCTCTTAAATTCTGTGGAACAGGTCTCCCTGCTAGCATTACTGTGAGCAAACAAAGACTTGCCATAACAATGCGACAGAGAGCTCAAGACTATCGAGCACCATCACAAGCAAGCTCTAAACTCAGCCGAGCAAGGCGTGGACATAAAAGCGGATTTGCGGACTTTACTGGAGCTCTGTGGCAGTATCCCACACAGCCAGCGCTCGGTGCTTGCTGCCCAAGTCCCCCCCCGGAACCCGCTCCCCTATGCCCAACGCCTTTTTTAATATCGCGCCCTTGATCGCCAGCATTACGGCCGGGCATTTAATCCTCACACCCAACTACCGCCTGGCTCGACACATTACCCAGGCCTGGGGCCAGCACTGCGCTGCACAGGGGCTGCAGACCTGGCGTCAACCCTTGGTCATGGCCCTTGATGCCTGGCTCGCGAGCTGTTGGGAGGAACTGATTGAAAGCGCTGACCTCGCCCTACTCGCCCCTCCCCGCGCCGTCATCGATAAACACGGCGAACAACTGCTTTGGCAGGCGAGTATTCGCCAAGACGACTTGCTGCCAGTGACCGCCGACACCGCCTCGCTGGCAGAACTGGCCATGCAAACCTGGCAGCAGCTACAGCGTTGCCGAGTGCCGCTGAATGAACTGGCCGACAGCCACCATCCCGGCACCGCCTCCTTGCTACGCTGGCTCGAGACCTTTAAACAAGGCCTTGAGCAACGACAACTCCTCACCTGGGAGCAGGCTCAGGGCCTGATTGCGCAAGCCTACAAGGACGGTGATTTTCCCGGTTACAAGGCCATACGACTGGTCGGTTTTCAAACACTCGCGGCTTTACAGCAAGATATTATCGATGCCGCCACAAGCGATATCGCCCACTACCAAGTGCCAGCGCAACCCGCCCATATCACCATCCACAGGGCGCACGATCAAAAGAGCGAAATCAGCGCCGCCGCCCAATGGGCCAAGGTACAGCATGAGGCCAATCCCGAGCAGCGTATCGGCATCGTTTTTGGCAATCTCGCCAAGTCCCAGCAGCAGGTGTCGCGCATTTTTCATGACACCTTCGTCGCCAGCCACTGCCTACCCAGCAACGAACGCGGCATTGCCCCCTTCAACTTCTCGGCCGGCAGCCCTCTAGGCCGCAGCCCCCTGCTCGAAAGCGCCTTTAGCTTGCTGGCTGTACAAAACCATGCGCTGCCACTGGAGCGCTGGTGCCAGCTGCTCGGCGATCCTTTTTGGGGTGCCAGCAAGGCCCAAGCCGAGGCCACTGACACCGAGCAATTACAGACCCGCGTGGCGAATCATCATTTGATTGCCCGTGCCCACTGCGAACTGCTACTGCGCGATAGCAATCAACTGATGCACTCGCCAGCGGCCTTTCGCGCCTATCTCGCCGAGGCCGAAAGACAAAGCCAGAACACAGCGCCCGACAGTGAAAAACCAGCCCCAGAACCTCCCTCAGCAGAAGCCTATCCATCACTGGCCACGGCTTGGCAAGCGATCGCCGAGCGCGTGCGCCGCCAACCCCAAAGCGCTAGCTTTTGTTATTGGGCCCAGGAGTTCGCCCAACGTCTCGAGCTTCTCGGTTGGCCCGGCCCCCGCGCACTTGACAGCATCGAGTACCAGCAATACCAGAACTACGTAAGCCTGCTTGAAGACTTCGCCAGCCTCGATACGAGTGCCCCACCACTGGCCGCCAGCGCGGCGCTGACACAGCTCACACGCATGGCTCAAGCCACGATCTTTCAGGCGCAAAGTCACGATAGCCCGGTACAGGTATTGGGCCTGTTGGAGGCTGCCGGCTTGGCCTTCGACCAACTGTGGATAGCCGGTATGGACGACAGGCAGTGGCCCCAGCCCACCTCCCTCAGCCCTTTGCTCCCCGTCGATGTACAACAGCGCTACCAGCTACCCCGCAGCAGTGCCCAACAGGAGCTGGACCTCGCCAGACAACTGCTAGAGGGCTTTCAACACAACAGCCCTCAGCTTATTTTCAGCTACGCGGCACAGGACGGCGATACCGAACTTGAGGCCTCGCGCCTGCTGCCCGAGCCCAGTCTTGTCCCACCGACCTCGACAGTGCCGCTCGCCCCCTGCCCTCACCCCCTCTACGCCGCGTTGCCGCCAGTAGCGCTGCAAAAGATAGACGCCACCAAGGGGCCAGCGCTGCAGACCGACGGGCAAAGCATTCGCGGCGGCACCGCGATTCTACAAGCCCAGGCGGGTAGCCCCTTTAATGCCTTCGCCATCTGGCGCCTCGGCGCCCAAGCACTGGCCCAACCCAGCAGTGGCCTGTCGGCCATTGAGCGCGGCAATCTGGTGCATCGCTGTCTGGAATTATTCTGGACCCGCTTTCATGATCAGGCCGCTGTTAAAGCGCTGGATAGCAGCGCTCTCGAGCAGGCAATTGGCGAGGTTATCGCCGAGGCAATGCGCCCGCTACAGCAAAGTCGCAGCGATATACTCGGGCCGCGCTTTGCCGCCATCGAGGCCCGGCGCCTGCAGCAACTGCTACAACAGTGGCTCGATATCGAGCTGCAGCGCCAGAGTTTTCGCGTAATAGCCCCGGAAAAACAACTCACAATGTCGATCGGTGGCCTGCCCCTCAAGCTGCGTATCGACCGCATCGACCGGCTCGAAGATAATCGTGTGGTACTTATCGATTACAAAACCGGCGCCACCAATATCCATTGCTGGGCCGGAGAGAGGTTGGAGGAACCCCAGCTGCCGCTCTATGCACTGGCCCTACCCGAGCAAGTGGGCGCGCTTTGTTTCGGGCAAATATCGACCGCAAAAAGTGTTGTCGCCAAGGGCGTGAGTGACACCCCAGAGCTGATTCCCGGCCTGCAGCCGCTGGCGAAAATCAATTTCGACGACTGGCAAAGTTGCCTCGAGGTCTGGCGTGAGCAGCTCGAGACGCTGGCCGAAGAGTTTCTCGACGGCCAGGCAGAGGTGGCCTTTTACACCAGTGCTGCCCTGCGCTACCAGAGCCACCTCTACCCCTTAAATCGCTGGCCCGAGATTGCCCAACGCGGCAACGCTGCCGACGACCTCGATGCTGAACTCGACGTTTAGCTCGGCTAACATCCCGGCTAATTACCCCCATTAATCACCCCGCCACGACGAACGAAGACCTTAAACATGCCCCTACCCGCTGACGCCCACGCTCGCCAACAGGCCCTCGATACTCACCGCTCTTTTGCCGTCGCTGCGCCCGCTGGCTCGGGTAAAACCGGCCTGCTCACCCAACGCATACTTTGCCTGCTGGCCCAGGCGACGACACCGGAAGAAGTGCTCTGCATGACCTTCACCCGCAAAGCCGCCGGTGAAATGCGCACGCGTCTGATTGCCGCACTGGTCGCCGCGCAACACAACACACCGATCGACAACGACTACGACGCGCAAAACCGCGAACTGGCGCTGCGTGCCCTGGCTCGCGATCGCCAACAGGGCTGGAATTTGATTGCCGCGCCCAACCGGCTGCGTATTTTGACCATCGACAGCTTTTGTCGCCACCTCGCCAGCCAGCTCGCCGTCGATCTCGGCATCGGCCAATTGCCCGAGCCCAGCGATAACCCCCAGGTCGCCTACCGCCTCGCCATACAGCAGGTTTGCGCCGAACTGGAAAAACCCGGCATCACGGGCGAAGCGCTGGAAACCTTATTAATTCATTTCGATAACGATTTGCCACGTCTTGAGAGCTTATTGTTGGGTCTGCTCGGTCGGCGCGAACAATGGCTGGGCGTGATCTTTTCCCCCGGCAATAAACGCGAGCTTCTCGAACAGGCCCTGCAGGGCTTAATCGAAGAAAGCCTACAGCTCGCAGCGGCGCAACTCACCGAGCGCGCCAGTGACCTCGCGCAACTGGCCGACTACGCCTCCATGCACCTACCCGCCGATAACAATCCGTGCCTAGGCCTTGCCGGGCTGCCGGAGAATCACAGCCAAGCCCTGCCCGCCTGGCGCGGCATTGTCGAACTGCTGCTAAAAAAGGATGGCGACTGGCGTAAAACCATTAATAAGTCTTCCGGCTTTCCGACCAAGAAGGATTCACAGCAGCCAGAATTCGCCGCTCAACGCAAAGCGGAATGGGCCGAACTGCGCGACTGGGCGCAACAGCAACCCGGCCTGCTCGACGCGCTGAGAGATATCCGCGCCCTGCCCCCCGCCCACTACGATGAGGGCCAATGGCAAGTCCTCGAAGCCCTGACTAATTTGCTGCCCCGCCTAGTGGCGGAATTAAAACTGATCTTTCAGCAGCAGCGCGCCAGCGACTTTTCGGAAATCACCCTCAACGCCCTGGAAGCGCTGGGTAGCGAGGATGAACCCACCGACCTCACCCTGCGTCTCGATGCGCAGATTAGTCACATTTTGATCGATGAATTTCAGGATACCTCGTCGGTGCAATTTCGCCTGCTGCGCCTGCTCACCAGCGGCTGGCAGAACGGCGATGGCCGCACCCTGTTTATTGTTGGCGATGGAATGCAGTCGCTATACAGCTTTCGCAATGCCAATGTCGGCCTGTTTCTCGATGCCCGCCAACACCCCATCGGCAGCCTGCACTTACAGCCTCTCGATCTCAGTGTTAATTTTCGCTCCCAGGCCAATATTATTCACTGGGTCAACACCGTGTTTACCGAGGCCTTCCCGGCGGTGATCGACAGTGGCCGTGGTGCCGTGCCCTACAGCCACGCCGATGGCTTCAAACCCGCACTTAATGAACCCGCCGTTAGCATCGACGTACTAAGCAGCGACGATGAAGACAGTCCTTTGGTAGAAGCCGAACTGGTGGCCCAACACGCCCTGCAAACACGCCAGCAAAACCCCAATGCCAGTATTGCGATTCTGGTGCGGGGGCGCCGACATTTGCGCGAAATACTCCCGGCCCTGCGCGCCCACGGACTGCCCTGGCAAGCCCGAGATATCGACCCACTGGCCTCGGCCATGCCGGTCATCGACTTGGTATCGTTGACCCGCGCCCTGCTCAACCCGGCGGATCGCATCGCCTGGTTGGCGATTCTACGCGCCCCCTGGTGCGGGCTCGATCTGGCCGACCTATTGACCATTACCAACGCAAATATTAGCGACAACCCAACACCGGAAAAAGCCCAGTACCCCCTGTTGCTCTTACAATTATTAAACCATCAGCAGATGGGCGTAGACCCAGGGCTAGAACTATCGGCCCAGGGTGCAGACATTGTTCGCAGGGTTGCTGGCGTGATCGCCAACGCCTGGCAACAACGCCACCGCAAACCCTTGCGCAGCTGGATTGAAGGCACCTGGCTAGCCCTCGGTGGACCCGCCGCACTGGGCGGCGATAAAGCGCCAACCGACATTGCCCTGCATCAGTGCCAGCAGTATTTCGAACTGCTCGAAAGTCACACCCAGGGTGGCGTCAGCATCGCCGACTGGCCCAGTTTTGAATACGCCATTGAGCAGCTTTATGCAGAGCCTTTAACCAATAAAGAGCCATTAGCGGATAGCCCGTCACCCTCCAGTGCAGCGACCTCCCCTCCGTTGCAGATTATGACCATCCATAAATCCAAGGGACTGGAGTTCGATACGGTGATTATCCCCGGCCTCGATCGACGCGGCGCCAACAACAGCCACGCCTTATTGCTGTGGCGTGAACGAGTTGACCACAGCGGCCATAATCAACTACTCCTCTCACCACCGCAACAACTCGGCGCTGGCGATGACGCTCTCTATACCCACCTAAAACGGGAAGAGAGTATTAAATCTCGTCTTGAAAACACCCGGGTACTCTACGTCGCCTGTACCCGCGCCATTCAACGCTTGCACCTGCTCTTTCGTCAGCCCCTTAAAAACCCCGCTGCCGGCAGTTTGCTCGCCGCCATATGGCCGGTATTGCAAAAACATCTGCCGGTGGACTCAGAGGTCGGTAAAGACAGTGACGAAGAGCAAGACGAAGAGGGACAGCCACCCCTCGACCACTGCCTGCTAACCCTGCACCCTCCGACTTCGCCGCCCAGCAGCGAAGTCGCTGACGATGACTTGCACGCTAGCGCCGATAACCACAGCTACAGCTGGCGACTGCCGCCCGAGTGGCACAGCCCATTTGACACAGGTGAGTCCGCGCTGAAGGCCAATCACTTACCGCCAATGGCGGAGAATAAAGCCCCGGTAATAAGCCTGCCCGGGGCCAGTGACCCACGAAAGATAGGCACCTTACTGCACCGCACCTTGCGACTGCTGGTGCTTGAGGGCATCGACCAATGGAGCCCCGAGCGCATCGCTCATCAACAAGCGAGCTGGGCGATACAAATCAAATCGGCGGGAATTGTCAACGCCGATACCGCACTCGAGGTACTGAACGAGGCTCTGCTAAAGTGTCTGGCCGATCACAGTCAGCACTGGATCTTTGACCGCCATCACCGCCATAGCTATTGTGAATTCGCCCTCAATTACTTGGATCAAAAGGGCCATATTGGCAGTGCCATTATCGACCGCTGTTTTGTGATCGATGACACTCAGTGGATCGTTGATTACAAAACATCAATGCCGGCGCCCGAGCAAGAACTCTGCGACTTTCTGCACCAACAGCGACAAACCTATGAAGCACAACTGAAACTCTACGCCCATACTTTAACTCACTTACAGAGCCACGCGACAAACCAAAACGCTAGCGAAAAACCCCTTAAAAACCCGACCAAACTCAAAGCCGCGCTGTACTTTCCCCTGCTATCCCACCTCGAAATTGTGATCGATCAATAGCATCCGTTTCAAGTTATGGCTTTTCACCCAATTGTCACGGTTTTTGCAGTAGAATGATGACCCATTTTAAACAATCAGATCATTCAGGTCGTAAGGTTATGGTCCAGCGCACACTCGAAAACCTCAATATCCAGTCACAGGAAGTCCTCCTGACGCCCAGTGAATTAAAAGTAAATGTCGCTCTCAGTGAAGCGGCGGCACAGACGATCACCCAGGGCCGGAAAGATATTGAAGCCATTCTCAATCACCAGGACCACCGCCTATTTGTGGTCATCGGCCCCTGTTCCATTCACGATGTCGAGGCCGCTAAAGATTACGCCGTCCGCTTAAAGGCCCTGGCCGATAAAGTCGGCGACACCCTGTTGATTGTGATGCGCGTGTATTTTGAAAAGCCCCGCACCACCGTGGGCTGGAAAGGACTGATCAACGATCCCTTCCTCGATGACTCCTTCAAAATATCCGATGGTCTGCACATTGGTCGCCAGTTATTGATGGATATTTCCGAGCTCGGCTTGCCCACCGCCACCGAGGCCCTGGACCCTATTTCACCCCAGTATTTACAAGACTTGATCAGTTGGTCGGCGATTGGTGCGCGCACCACCGAATCGCAAACCCACCGTGAAATGGCCAGTGGCCTAAGCTCTGCGGTCGGCTTTAAAAATGGTACCGATGGCAGCCTGACCGTGGCGATTAACGCCTTAAAGTCGGTGGCCAATCCCCACCGCTTCCTCGGCATTAATTCCGAGGGCAGCGTCGCCATTATCAAAACCAATGGCAACCCCTATTCCCACATCGTACTGCGCGGCGGTGACGACAAGCCCAATTACGATTCGGTCAGTGTTTCACTGTGTGAGCAGGCCCTGGAAAAAGCCGGCATCGCGGCCAATATTATGGTCGATTGCAGCCACGCCAACTCCAATAAAAACCATGAGTTACAGGTACTGGTGATGGAAAACATCACCAGTCAAATCGTCGATGGCAACCGCTCCATTGTCGGCATGATGGTGGAAAGTAACTTGGTGGCGGGCAATCAGAAACTCTCCGCCAATCGCGACGAGATGGTCTACGGCCAGTCGGTCACCGATGCCTGCATTGACTGGGAGACGACCGAGCGCACCATACTCGAGATGCACGATAAATTAAAAGATGTGCTACCGAAGCGCCTACAAGCGGATTAAACGCTTTATACAGCAAGCCTTTTGACATCACTGTTATAAAAAAGGGGGCCTTCACGTTGAAGGCCCCCTTTTTTATTGCTCGGTTTAATAAAATGACACAGGGTTTTGAACACTAGCCTCACCTGCGGTTTATAACGTAACGACCTTTTTACTATACCCTTCGCACACTCATCAAATCACTACCACGAGTTCAACCACTCACCGAACTTCGCAAACAACAATTCAATAACCAGTTTCAGCCTGAACCCTTACGCTTCACCCCGGTGTATACCAGGTCTCCAGATTAACTATTGCGGCCGCTCGCCGAAAATAATGTCAGAAGGCAGCGAGGCATTGTGATAATGGTCATAAGCAATGATTTGATAGCTGACTGCGCCCTGAGGCGGCCATTCATCTTCCAGCAGCAGCCCCTCTCTATGCGTATAGGCTTGGCCATTACGATGGATTTTGTAATAGGCAACGCCCGTATTGTCTGATGAGGCACTCCAGCTGACGTTAAACCCGTAGGCGCCATTAAAGGCTACTTGCAAGCCTTGGGGTTGGCTTGGTGTTTCTGAATCACCCGCTGTAAGCCGCACTTCATTAGACACTGCAAGTACTTCGCCACCGGCATTGAGTGCAGTTACTACGAAGCGGTATTGCGTATGCAGCGTTAACCAGTCTTGATTCGCTGCTGTCATAGTGGCCGATGTGTGGCTAACAATGACGCCGTTTCTTGATATCTGATAAGCGGTAACCGGGTTTGCAGGATCACTTTGCACCTCACTCCAGGTAAGTGCGATACCCCAGGTTTCAGGCCTGGCTTGCGCGGCAAGCGTAATGGAGCGGGCGGGTAAAGTGCCGACGATAGACGCTGAGGGCGGCGAGGCGTTGTCATAAAGATCATAGGCAATGACCTGATACGTCGCACTCTCACCCGGTGGCCAATTATCGGCGAAGACGGTTTGCTCAGTCGAGGCGATGACTTCGCCATTACGGTAAATGCTATAACGCGCGACGCTGCTATTGTCGGATGAGGCCGTCCAGGTGAGATTAAAACCGTAATTGCCATCAAAGCTTACCGCAAGGTTAGAGGGTGCTGTGGATGGCTCGGAGTCCCCAGCCATCGTGTGAACACTATTCGATGTGCTGATTACTGCACCCGCAGTATCAACGGCTTTGATTTGAAAGGCATAAAGTACCCCGAGTGCTAACCAGTCATCGTTATACGTGAGCGTGCCGCCATCGACATGCCCGACAAACTGCTCATCTCTAAATATTTGGTAGAAATGGACAGGAATATTTAAGGCTAACCAGGTGAGTGCAAGCCCTCGGGTTTCGGCCCTGGCCGTTACACCAAGTTCAATCGGATCATTTTCTGGATCTGGCTCTGGCTCTGGCTCTGGAGCAGGCATGAGCTCTACATAGTCATAAGCAAGAGTTGTGCGATCGCAGCCCTCCCACCAGCAAGGATAGTCGCTGATATATTGCAATGTAGCGGCGAGCTTTGGCGTTTCTGCCATGGGCTGTTGCTGGTATTCCTTGAGTGGGAATGCGCCAAACGATCCCCACCGGCCAGTGCTCTGGAAGACCATATACAGTGTGCCTCCAGCGGTTCGCCAATCATCAAAATGCTGGCTAAAGGCCGTGCCCATTCGGGCGTCACGGTTGCCCGCTAAGAGCACTTGCCCATTAATAATGGCGCGCTCATCGCGCATATCACCGGCAAAGGTTAAGTGCTGCCCGCCTTCATAGGCCGATAGTTCAAGGCCATATTCATTGGCAAGCGTAATATTCTCATCAATAAAACCTTGCGTTTGAGTCAGCGCTCCGCCTTCGGGTGCCTGTGCCCAATCTGGCAATTCAGGGTCATAGCTGAGATCACGTAAAATGCCCTGGTTGATTTCTGCAAACAGGCGGTCAATGGCCAGCGCAGGATCCTCTGTCAGCCAGTCCGTCCAGAGCGGTAAATAACGATCATTGTTAACGTAGCCGCCAAAATAGGGGCCAATCGCCAAAGAGTCGACATCTTCGGCGCATTTTCTACCCTCTCGCTCGCTGGCCCATAAGGGACAATCGAGAATGCGTCGATTGACCCAGACATTGGCGACGAAGCCGCCCATGACACAATTCACACGTCCGGCTTGATCGGCAAAGGTGGCTTTCCAGATTTGACACATTTGCGCCGTACGTTTGCCAAAATAATTTAATCGATAATCAAAGGCATCGGCGCCGGCATTGGGCCAGGTTTCTCTACCACGCGCCTCCATCCAGTTGGCATCGATAATATAGGGGTAGGCGTCATTCCAAATCTCGTTGCCCAGTTCAATTCGAACGGTTAAATTTTCATCCAGCTGGTCCTTAACCAGTTGGGCGTACTGTTGCATATAGTCGTCGTCAACACGCACAGGCATATTCAGCCACGGCTCGGCCTGGGTTTTATTGGCCAAATCAATGGCCATCTCCAGAGGCACGCCATTCTCAATGGCCCAGGATACATTCGCAGGCAGTGGGCGGTCGCTCCACACCCGCTGCTCGCTGGCAATGGTGGCGAGCATACCCATAAAACGTAATGCCCGGTATTGGCTGAGGTCCTGCAAAAAGAGTGGATGAAAGGATTGGTTATGATAGATTTGCTCAAAGCGTGCAAATGACGATGGCGTTTCACATTCATCGGCTGTGGCGGCATAAGCTGTTGGCCTTGTGCCGCAAATACCGCCGGGTACAAGAATACGAATATTGCGCAGATAATTACCCGTGTTATTGGGATCGGTTTTTCTTATTTGCAGATGAAAGTGAGCGCCGGCATCGAGCTGAACAATATGACGACCCGGGGCCGATTTATCGTCAAGGTAGGTGACACCGTTATAACTTAGCTCGCCCTCACCATCATAGAGGATGGTGTATTCACCAACGGGGTAATGCGTATTGTCCTGGTAGATGATGGTGTGAACGTAATGAAAATCAGGGTCATCTCTTTCCGGCAATGATTGGGGCCAGCCCTGCTCATCGAGATCAAGCCGCTCTAGATACTCCGTACTCGCGGTATAGGTATCGGCATTGTAGGTGGACCACAAACCACCGCTGCCGTTGGCGGCATGTTTCATCACGTCAATCAAGGTCCACTGGGTCGACCAATAGTTCAATTCGCTCAGATTGATGCCAATGGCAGATTTTTCATTGGGGCTGCTTGCCGCATAAAGTAGCGGAGAAAGTGATAGGAGGACTGCGATAAGACTGTAGTGACATCTTTTCTTCATGTGTTTATCCATCCTGGAAAATGAGAGCTTAGCCAGAATACGGTGTAATGTATTCGCTGTTTTGGCTACTTGGCGATTCCCTTGCCCGAAATTACATCGAGTCGAAAAAAACATTGGATGACGATGGCGCCATCATCTGTCGAGTAAGTGCTCCATTACGAGTAGGTGTTAACGAAGCCGAATTTATAACTATTAACCCCGCTTCTCAATAAGCCTTGGGTTCAAATCTGCAGTGCATAACGTCGTGCGCTGTGGCGGCAGGAAAACGGGGTAAACTCTTTCCATGCCACACCGTTCTTGCGACCAGCTAAGCGCTCACTGAATAATTAGAGACCCAAACCGCGTCGATAGCAACATTTTAAAACTACAGCGCGGAAAGACCCACATTAATAATGCCCTGCAAGGTCTCGCGGCTAGTATTCATCTTCGCATGCATCCGCAAGCCAACGGCCAGGGTCAATAAATAATCGGCCATTGCCTTTGGCGATTTTTCACTATCGAGCAGCCCCAGTGACTGGGCCTCGGACAAGCGCTTTTCAAACAGGGCATTTAAGGGCTTGGTGCGCTGCTCGGCCTGGTCGGCCAGGTGGTGATTGACGTGGGCAAATTCAGAAATACTGTTAAACAACAGGCAGCCGCGCGAGCGAATCGCCTCATCTTCGATCAAACAAACACTTTCCAGGAAGCTGCGGATGGCCAGCAAGGGATCATCGATGGACCAAAGCGTGGCCTTTAACGTGACCGCCACTTCTTCGACGTACAGGTCGAGAGCCTCGAGAAACAGCCCCTCCTTATCACCAAAGGCCGCGTATAAACTGCCACGATTGAGGCCCATGGCACTGAGCAACTTCTGGATTGAACTGGACTCATAGCCCTCCGCCCAAAACACCTGCATGGCAGCATTAACGACCTCGAGTCGATTGTATTCCGGCGGTCGCGGCATAGACGTGTCTAGTATTGAAGAAGGGTAGAAAATATACCACTAATCGATATCGGCTGATAAGAAAAAGAATAGCCGAGAGGGGAAACGCCACGACAAAGCGCAGTGGCGCTGTACTAGGTCGCTATTTATAAAAGGCCTGGGAGCTATCGCTGTGGTCGGTAATATCGCGCACGCCTTTTAACTCGGGGATTTTCTCCAACAAAGTCCGCTCAACCCCGTCTTTCAGGGTCACATCCGCTTGGCCACAACCCTGGCAACCGCCACCGAACTGCAGCACCGCAATATCACCATCCATCTCTTCCAGGCTAATATTGCCGCCGTGGGCAGCGAGGCCGGGATTGATTTCACTGTGCAGAATGTAATTAACCTTGTCTTCAACCGGGCTGTCATCACTGACCCGAGGCATGCGTGAATTGGGTGCGCGAATACTCAACTGACCACCCAGGCGGTCGGGGGAATAGTCAACCTTGGCATCTTCCAAAAAGGGAATGCTGCGCTTATCGAGATAGGCCTTAAGCCCGGGCAGTTCGAGTATTTGATCCTCCTCCTGCTCTTCACCCGGACGGCAATAGGCAATACAGGTCTCGGCTTTCGGAGTGCCCGGATCGGCGACAAACAAGCGTATGGCAATGCCCTCACAGTCCTGCTTTACCAGCAGGTCGGACAAATATTCTTGGGCTGATTCGGTGATTTCGATACTGCTCATTGCGACGACCTATACCTGAGTAAATTACTCACCTATTGTACCCAGAAAGCCGCCGCCGCTCAATGCTGAGAAAGACGCCCAACCCCTACCCGTCACCTATCAGGCCCTGGGAATCACTCTTCTGTCCCACGAAAGTCACGTACTCCTCGATCGTTTAATTAACCGCTGAGGAATCTCGTCGTTACGGATAGCGGTCATTGGTGTTCATGCCTTCCGTCAAGGCCAGCAAGTCAACCCCACAGTTCTTCATGCATTACCCACAGCACGGCGGCCACCAAGCTGCTAAAATGGGCCGCTGATTCTGACCCCAAATACCGGATAAACTGTTGACTACTCTCGCCGATCGCATCACCGCCCTCCATCAAGCCGCCGCCAGCCGCCTGCTCTTTCTCGACGGCGCCACTGGCACCATGATTCAGCGCCACAAACTGGGCGAGGCCGACTTTCGCGGTGAGCGCTTTGCCGACTGGCATCAAGATCTCGGTGGCAACAACGATCTGTTGGTACTGACCCAGCCACAGATTATTCGCGACATCCACCGCGCCTATCTCCAGGCCGGTGCCGATATTATCGAGACCAATACCTTTAATGCCACCTGCGCTTCCCAGTCCGACTACGGCATGGAGGCCATCGTCTATGAGCTCAATTTCGAGGCGGCAAAAATGGCCCGCGAGGCCGCCGACGAGTTCAGCGCACTGACCCCCGACAAACCCCGCTGGGTGGCCGGTGTTATTGGCCCGACCAGCCGCACCGCATCGATCTCTCCCGACGTCAACGACCCCGCCGCCCGCAATACTACCTTTGACGAGTTGGCCGAGGACTACCGCAATGCCACCCGCGCCCTGATTGCCGGGGGTAGCGACATCATTATGATCGAGACCGTCTTCGACACCCTCAATGCCAAGGCGGCGGTGTTTGCGGTACAGGATGTCTACGAAGAACTGGGTATTGAGTTGCCGATAATGATTTCCGGCACCATCACCGATGCCAGCGGCCGCACACTATCGGGACAAACCCCCGAGGCCTTTTGGAATAGCCTGGCCCACGCCAAGCCCTTTGCCATTGGCCTCAACTGCGCCCTCGGTGGTGAGCAACTGCGCCCCCACATTGAAGAACTGTCGAACATTTGTGCCACGCTGATCAGCGCCCACCCCAACGCCGGTCTGCCCAACGCCTTTGGCGAGTACGATGAAACGCCGGAAGAAACGGCCAGTATTATTGCCGAGTTTGCCGACCGTGGCCTGATCAATATCGTCGGCGGCTGCTGCGGCACCACCCCCGAACACATTAGTGCCATTATCGAGGCCTGCGAGGCCAAAGCGCCACGAAGCGTACCGGAAGAAGCCCAGAGCTGCCGCCTCTCCGGCCTTGAACCCTTCACCATTGACGGCAACTCCCTGTTCGTCAATGTCGGTGAGCGCTGCAATGTCACCGGCTCGGCCCGCTTTAAGCGGCTGGTGCTCGAGGGCGACTACGAAACCGCCCTCGCCGTGGCCCTGGAACAAGTCGAGAACGGCGCACAAGTTATCGACATCAATATGGACGAGGGCATGCTCGACGCCGTCGAGGCGATGACCACCTTTTTAAAGCTGATCGCCTCTGAGCCGGATATTTCCCGCATTCCGATCATGGTCGACTCGTCGAAATGGCACGTTATTGAAGAGGGTTTAAAGTGCATTCAAGGCAAGCCGGTGGTCAACTCCATCAGCATGAAGGAGGGCGAAGCGGCCTTTATTGAGCAGGCCAAACTGTGCAAACGCTACGGCGCCGCTATCGTGGTGATGGCCTTTGACACCGACGGCCAGGCCGACAATTTGCAACGGCGCATCGAGATCTGCGGGCGCAGTTACGAGCTGCTCGTCAATGAGGTCGGCTTTAACCCCAACGATATTATTTTCGACCCCAATGTCTTTGCCGTCGCCACCGGTATTGAGGAACACAACAACTACGCCGTCGATTTTATCGAAGCCTGCCGTTGGATTACCGCCAATCTGCCGGGTGCCAAAATCTCCGGTGGCATCAGCAATGTGTCCTTTTCCTTTCGTGGCAATAATCCGGTGCGCGAGGCCATTCACTCGGTGTTTCTCTACCACGCCATTAAAGCTGGCCTCAGCATGGGCATCGTTAACGCCGGCCAGCTCGCGGTTTACGACGACCTGCCCGCGGAATTGCGCGAGGCCGTGGAAGACGTGATTGGCAATCGTCGCGATGACAGCACCGATCGCCTGCTCGCCATTGCCGCTGATTACCTCGGTGACGGCAGCAGCAAAGAAAAGAAGGAAGACCTAGCCTGGCGCCAGTTCGACGTTCACAAACGCCTCGAACACGCCCTGGTGAAAGGCATCACCACCCACATTATTGAAGACACCGAAGAGGCTCGCCTACAGGCCGAACGCCCCCTGCATGTGATTGAAGGGCCGCTGATGGACGGCATGAATGTGGTCGGTGATTTATTTGGCGATGGCAAAATGTTTCTGCCCCAAGTGGTTAAATCGGCACGGGTAATGAAACAATCCGTCGCCCATTTACAACCTTTTATTGAAGCAGAAAAAGACGGTGTCGCCAGCAGTAACGGCAAAATATTAATGGCCACGGTAAAGGGCGATGTCCACGACATCGGCAAAAACATCGTCGGCGTGGTACTGCAGTGCAATAATTTTGAAGTGATTGATCTCGGCGTGATGGTGGCCTGTGACAAAATTCTCAGCGTCGCCAAAGAGGAAGGCGTCGATATCATTGGCCTTTCCGGTCTTATCACCCCCTCCCTCGATGAAATGGTTCACGTCGCCGCCGAGATGGAAAGGCTCGACTTCGACCTGCCGCTGATGATCGGTGGGGCAACCACCTCCAAGGCCCATACCGCCGTAAAAATAGACCCCAAATACAAGCGCGCCCAGGCCATTTATGTTGCCGATGCCTCCCGCGCCGTGGGCGTGGCCAGCACCCTGATGAACCTGGAAAAGCGTCAGGCCTACTACGATGACACCGCCGCCGAATACAATGTCGTGCGTGAGCGTGTCGCCAACAGAACACCCCGTGGCGACATTGTGCCCTACGACAAAGCAGTCGCCGCTGGCTGGCAGTACGACTGGGCCAACTACAGCCCCGTACAGCCAAAAACCTTAGGTGTGCAGGTGTTTAAAGACTATCCATTGGCAGAGCTGATCGACACCATCGACTGGACGCCATTTTTTATTACCTGGAGTCTAGCCGGAAAATACCCAAAGATTCTTAAAGACAAGGTGGTCGGTGAAGCGGCGCAAAACTTATTCGACGATGCCCAGGCCATGCTGCGCGATTTGGTCGACAACCACAAACTCAAGGCCAATGCGGTGTTGGGTATTTGGCCGGCCAATCGGGTCGACGGTGATGACATCGAGATATACCGCGATGCCAGTGCCAACGAGACCCTCGCCACCAGCCATGCAATTCGCCAGCAAACGCGCAAGGGTAAAGACGATTCACCGCTGACCTCATTGGCCGATTTTATCGCCCCCAAAACATCGGGAAAAATAGATTATATCGGTGCCTTTGCGGTGACCACCGGCATTAACGCCGACGAACTGGCAGCGGAGTACGAAGCCAAGGGTGACGATTACAATTCAATTATGGTCAAAGCCCTCGCCGACCGTTTGGCAGAATCCCTAGCGGAACATATGCACCGTCGTGTGCGCAGAGAATTGTGGGGCTATGCCGTCGACGAAAATCTCGACAACCAAGCATTAATTGGCGAAAAATATCAGGGTATTCGCCCCGCCCCTGGCTACCCCGCCTGCCCCGACCACACCGAAAAACGCACCATTTTTGCTCTATTAAATGCCGAGGAAAATGCCGAAATAACGCTGACCGAAAGTGACGCCATGTTTCCCGCCGCCTCGGTTAGCGGCTGGTATTTTGGCCACCCCGAAGCCCATTATTTTAATACCGGCAAGATGCAACGGGATCAAATCGACAGCCTAGCCCAGCGTAAAAACAGCAGTACCAAACAGCTGGAGCGCGAGCTCAGCCCAGTGCTAGGCTATAACCCCGATTGAGGACTTGCTGATGAATAAGCAGGATGATAAGCATGAAGCTGATGACGAGCAAAGGCCCGGCGCCATCGATCTACTGAAAAGTACCCTGTCGGCCGCCATCGGCGTGCAAACTAATGCCAACCGCGAAAGGGATTTCAAGCACGGCAATATTAAAACCTTTGTGGTGGCCGGCATTGTTTTTACCGTGGTATTTATTGGCACGGTAATTAGCGTGGTTAACTTTGTTCTACCCTAAGGCTAGGTAGTCACCGAGAAAGCCATACATAAATCCTGCGGTACTCCCTAGCACTCTCGATAAAACACAGGGCTTACAGGAGCGGCGCCGATAACCAGCCTGACACCGAGGCGAGTTATCGTCGCCACCCTGCTTAAGCGTGGCCTCTTCAAGTAAAACACTTACAGTGAAGCCGCTATCGCCACTGCCAGTTTGCGCAACAACGACTTCTCCGCCGTCACCAATGCCTCGTAGCCATCAACACTCAGGGCCTGGCTTTCCGCAAAGCCATGCTCAGAAACGACGCTGTGCCGATCGAGAGCAAATACCTGCCAGTAGGCAACCAGGGTGGCCTCTCCACTGGTGGTGCCGTGCAGCTGGTCGATACGCAAATCAATACGGCGCTGCCAGTCATTTTCACCGCTATCATGGACACGGATGATTTGCCCCTTATGTGCAGATATTTCTCGCGCCATAAATACCCGCAAACTGGCCCGTAAAGGTTCCGCCCACTGATGATCGCGAGCTGTGCGCACCTCGCCACTACTGGTCTCCTGCACCAGACCCAGGTTGTCAATATAGGGCGCTACCACGACAGTACCCAGCCCCACTACAGCGCTTTGCTGATCAACAGAAAACTGACTAGGCGCCTCACTGCGCAATAGATACTGTTTCAGTGCCGGTACCGTACTCGTACAGCCGCTGGCCAACACCAAGACTATAAAAATAAGAAATTTCATTGCGCGCTGGCCTCGGGTATCAGATCGGGTTGCGGTGAAACGGGGAACAGTATCGCGTTGGGCTTAATCGACAGCTGGCGAATTAAGGCATCGAGGCTAATCAAGGTCGCATTCAACGTGCCAACCGAAGAACCCAGGCTTTGCGCCATTGTCGAGTTCGGCGCAAGGCCCTTCAATACCGTACGCAATTCATTCAGTGTCGCCACCAATTCCTCGGGTAAAGCCTGCGTATTATCACTCGCCAAAATGCTATTGGCCGAATCGATGGCTGCCGTCAAGGAATTCAAGGTCTCGTCAGCCCTGCCGATGAGCTGATTCGCTCCCACCATCGTGGCCTCAAAAGGCAGTCCATTGAGCGTATCGAGAAAGCTGCCAACCTGCTGTTCTAGCCGTGCAACACCGGTCTCTATACTGGGAATAACACGGTATTGCTCAAACGTCCCCAACTCTGCGGGCGCTTCATCCGGGTAGTAATCGAGGTTAATCAATTGTTTGCCGGTGAGTAAATTGCCGGTCTCCAATGAGGCGCGCAGACCATTGGCATTGACGCCACTGGCGATGACCTTTGCCAGTCTTGCCACCGCTTGCTCGCTATCACCGGCTTCTAGGCGACCCGGCTCAAGATAAATTAACACCGGTATCGCCTTACCCGTGCCCACCATACCCTTACTCGCCAACTCCTTTATAAGCAAGCGCTCGACACGACCTATTTCTATGCCCCGATACTCCACTGGCGCACCCGGCACCAAGCCACGCAGGGATTGGGAAAACGCCACCACATAGTGCATTCCGTGGCGATAGGGCTGCTGGAGAATCTCGTCATAGGATTGATAGAGCTTAAACTCTTCGCCACTCTCAACAAGCTCGCCCGCCGGGAGACCGGGAACCCTGCCAAAAGCGACACCCCCGAGTAAAATGGTATCCATCGAGCCCATGTCCACCTCGAAGCCCCCTGCGGACGCTTTCAAGGCAATGCCACTGGTATCCCAAAAGCGCGTGGTACTACTAATCAACTGATGAAAGGGCGCATCGACGAACACATCAAAGCGCACCTGGCGTCGCTGCGCGTCAAACTCCATCGCCTCGATACGCCCAACGGGGTAACCGCGATAGAGCACGGCATTGCCCGTACTGACCGATCCCGCCCGGTCACTGTACAGACTCAAACGCAGCCCCGGAGCATCGGCGGCGGTCAGTGGCGGGTCTTCAAGGCCAATAAAGGCCTGTTGTGGCGTCGCACTAGAACCCGGCGCAATTTCGATGTAGGCCCCGGCTAACAGAGTACTCAGGCCCGATACACCACCGGCACCGATACGTGCCCGCACCACCCAGAAACGGGTGTCCTCGACCAGCAGCTCTCGCGCTTCCTGATCGAGCTTAATCGTTGCCCTGACGCCGGACAAATCCTCTTTAATGGTGACGCTCTCAACCACTCCGACATCGACACTGAGCAGGCGCACCTGGGTTTTCCCCACCTCGAGGCTATCCGCTGTGGCAAAGTCGATGGTAATGGTTGGCCCCTGCGTCATTAGCGAATGAGCGACTATCGAGGCACCCACGACTAGGGTCAGCAGCGGTAGAATCCAGATCGCAGAAAATTTTCTACCACTGCTCACCGTGGCCTTCATTTCACTCATCGCTCTTTTCCCTTTGGTCCCACATTAAGCGCGGGTCAAAACTTTCCGCCGCCAGCATCGAAACAATCACCACCCCGGCAAAGGCCATCGCGGCGGCACCCGGACGAATCACCAGTAAATTACTCAAATTAATCAAGGCCACTAGTATCGCCACCACAAACACATCGATCATCGACCACTTGCCAATAAACTCGGTGATGCGATACAGCACTGTGCGTTGACGCACTGTCTCGGCTGGGCCCTTGCGCACACTCCAGCAGAGGTAGAACATCATCGCCAACTTGCTGACGGGAATCATCACACTGGCAAAAAAGATCACCGCCGCAATTGCTACCGAGCCCATATCAATTAATAACACCACACCACCAATAATCGTACTCGGTGTTGGTTGACCGAATTGGTCGGTCACCATAATTGGCAAGACATTGGCCGGGATATAGAGCACACAAGCCGTCAACAATAGAGCTAAGGTGCGCTCTAGGCTATTGCTTTTACGCAAGTGCAAAGCAGCACCACAGCGTGGGCAGCGCTGCTGATTGGCAGCCGCCAACTTGAGGCAGAGATGGCAGGAGGCAAGCCCTTGGGAGGCGGCGGTTAACGGCGCGTCAACCGCGACATTTCTCATGACTGCAGGGCCTCAATGCGCTGCCAATACTGGGCTCGATCGAGCCCCGCCAGGGACAACACAAAAAACAGACTGAACAGCGCATAAGCCCAAAATGAGAGACCCATAATAACCGTCGCCATATGGCCTATTTTCACCAGGCTGACCAAAACGCCGATAAAGAAGACCTCAACCATGCTCCAGTTTTGCAGCCAGTAAATCAGCCGCCCCACCGGCCGCAGCCAATCGCAATCGCGCTCAAACAGCAAGGCAACATTCAAGGCCAGCATTAAAACAAGCACCAGTGCGGGGATAAAAATAATAAACGCCGCCACTAAAAAGGCCAGACCCGGCATGCCGTAGTGCCAAAGATTCAGCGCGGTCTGCGGTAAGGTCATCACGCTTTCCAAGCCGCTAGCCTTGAAGGACATGAAGGGATAGCTGCAGGCCAGCGCCAACAGCATCAGCGCCGAGGAGGTATAGGCAATCACCCGCTGCGTTGCATCGGCACGATAGGTGGAGAGAAAGTGCCCACAGCGCGAGCAGTGCGCCGATTCACCATCCTCCAGTGTGGAGATATCGAATAACACGTCGCAGGAGGGGCAGGCCAGAAAGCCCTCCAAGTTCATGTCTGTAGCATTTTTTATTGTTTTCAGACAACACTCCATGGCGAACTGGTATCGATACCGGAACAAAATCGCTTTCCACTATACAGAAGAAATGCTCCCTTCAAGCGATAAAGCTTTTGCCTACATTTAAAGACGATTATCATCAAGCTCGAATCTCCATTCAGGCAACCCGCCACGCCCTACAGGCCAACAATGCGCACAGCCCTTATTACACCTTTGATTTTTTTAGGCGCCAAGAGAAAACACCTAATATCACTTGTTAGCAGAGGCCTTTTTTGTTTTTGCCTTGCTGTCACGGCAAGCATCGGCGCTCAGGCGGAGCAGGTTACGGCAGCGATTGCCGCTAATTTCGCCGGCACGATACGACAGCTAAAACCGCTATTTGAACGTGAGACCGGTCACCGCTTAGTCAGCAGTTTTGCCTCCAGCGGAACGCTCTTTGCGCAAATACACAATGGCGCACCCTTCGATGTTTTTTTATCGGCGGATGAACAACGACCGCAACAACTGATTGACGATCAGCTTGCCATCGCCGACAGCGCGTTTATTTATGCCACCGGCCTGCTCGTGTTGTGGAGTAGCCAGCCCGAGCTCGTCGACCCACGGGGCGATGTGCTGCGCGCTGGCCACTGGCGTGAAAAAGGCATCCGCCACATCGCCCTCGCCAATCCGAAAACGGCACCCTATGGCAGGGCCGCCCTGCAGACCCTCAAAGCCATGCACTTACTCAATGCCAGCAAGCCCTATCGCGTCACCGGGCAAAACATTGCACAGACCTTTCAATTTGTCGCATCGGCCAATGCCCAGCTCGGCTTTATTGCAAAAACCCAGCTTCTCGCCCTGCCAGAAAACGAGCGCGGCTCCACCTGGCGAGTGCCGGAGCTGATGTACAGCCCCATTAGACAACAGGCAGTGATGTTAACGCGAGGCCGAGACAATCGTGCTGCCGAGGCCTTCCTGAGATTTCTACAAAGTCCTCAGACGCAAAAGATGATTAGCGCCCGGGGCTACAAGTAATAAAATTAGCGCGCGCCAGTTTCGGCGTGCAGCACGCCACGGTCACACAGCGCCTGCACCTGTGCATCGCTATAGCCAAGGCTGGCTTGTAACACTGCCTTGTTATCCTCGCCCCGAAAAGAAGTCCACAGCTCGGGCAGGCTCGGCAACTCAGATGACTTAATCGGAAAACCGGGAATAATCACCCCGTCTTCGATCACCTTGTCCGCTACCTTGCGCACCATTTCCCGCTCGATAAAGTGCGGGTGGCCGATAGTGTCGGCGACCGACAAAACCGGTGCACAGGGCACACGATACTCGGCTAAGGTATCGAGAATAACCGCGTCGGATGGCATATCGCCCATCCAGGCCTCCACCAGTGCCACCAACTCCAGGCGGTTCGCAGCACGGCTGCGCATATCGACAAAACGGGGGTCGTCCATTAGCTCGGGGCGACCCATCGCCCGGGGTAGTCCCGGCCACTGCAGGTCACCGGCAAGAATAGCGATCCAGCCCTCGGCACTTTTAAACACACCATAGGGCGCCAAGCCTTGATGGTGAGCACCGCAGCGCATCGGGTGATATTCAGTCTTAGCATTGGCGCAGAGTTCAACGTTGGCCTCGTGCATATGATAGAGGGCATCGACCATCGCCACGTCAATATTCTGACCCCGGCCGGTGCGCTCGCGGTGATAGAGGGCATAGCCGAGAAAACCAAAACCGTGGACCCCGGCATTAACATCGGCAATCGCCATATTAACGAATTGAGGGGGGCCATCTGGCTCGCCGGTCATATGCATCAAACCGGAAAAAGCCTGGGCGATCAGGTCAAAGCCGACCCGATCCGACAATGGCCCGGTGCGGCCAAAGGCCGATATCGACAGAAAAATTAATGTCGGGTGAAGGGCGCTCAGCGTCTCGTAATCGAGTTTGCGCTTGGCCATCACTCCTGGGCCGTAATTCTCCACCACGATGTCGACGGTTTTCACCAGCTCGTGCAGCACCTCGATGGTTTCAGGTTTGGCAAAATCGACACAAAGGCTTTGCTTGCCCCGATTGTGCTGCACGTAATAGGCGCTACGGCGCTGTTTAAAAACCGGAATACTGCGCGAGGGGTCCCCGCCCGGGGACTGTTCTACCTTAATAATTTCTGCACCCAGTTCCGCCATCATTCGCGTTACCGTCGGCCCGGCGACATATTGGGTAAAATCGAGAACGCGCACGCCCTCTAGCATCGGTTTAATACTGTTTAACTCTGTCATTTAAAAGCGCCTCTGCGAAGCCTGCCGCCGACAAGGTAGTTGTTACAGCACGTTAAAAAGGCACCTTATCGACAACAAAATTCTTTTTATTATTAGAATTTACTCGGAGCTTGTCGGCCATTATCTTACTGGGCTAGTCGCCTAAACTCTCGCGATAACCGGCATATCTTGGATTGGCAATCGCCAACTTGTCCTGCAGGGTGGAGCGCACATGACTCATCACCGCCGTTCTTTGGTCATCAAGCTCGCCACCGCGAATACTGGCGCAGAGATCGGCATTGAGACTATCGAGTTGTGTTGCACTATCGCCCTCCTCGCCTTCTCGCCCCAACAGACTTTGCAGCCCCTGTAATTCAGCACTATCGGCGCTTTCACCCAGCGCCAATTCGCGCTGTACGATACTGAGAATATTTGCCGCGACACGGCATTTATAAATACTGGCGCCACTGAGCTGCGGCAGTACATCTTTACGCAGAAAGGCTTCAACCCCGCCCAGTAGTTCTTCGGCACTGGCTCTATCTTGTGGCATGGCTACGCCTCCTCAATGAGTTTTAACAGGTCAATTTCGTTTTCACAGGCGCGACGACCAATGGCCATGTGTTCGAAAGAATCAATCAGGCCGGAGAGGTGTTTATAGGCCTGGAACATGCAAATAATGCCCCACTTTAACGTCCCTAGTACTTCCCAAAAATGCACCACCTTGGGGTCGACCTTGCGACCACCGGCGTCTTCATAACCGGCGAAGAGGTCTTCACGCTGACCAAAACCACCCACCGGTTTGTCGTGCTGACCAAAGCGCCAGGCGCGCACACAGAGCCAGCCGAGGTCTTCCATACCATCGCCAACGTGACCCAGCTCCCAGTCGAGCACGGCACGAATACCCTCCGCGCCAACGACAAAATTACCGTTGCGAAAGTCACCGTGAACCATGCCCGACGGTGCATTTTTGGGCATGTTTTGTTCGAGCCAGCGAAAGGTTAATTCAAAGGCAGGATGGTATTCAGGCCGCCCTACTTTGGTGTTATCACGGTAGAACTCACTAATACCATCGAGTAATTCGCGGTAGTAGGCAATTAAAGGCTGGACCGGCATTTGCACTAAATTCTTGGGCAGCGCTGCCGGGTCGACCGCATGCAGACCGGCGAGGATTTCGCCGCACTGCCGCGCCATGGTCTTACGCGCGCCAGCGTAGGCCTCGTCACGCAAAATACGCGGTGCCAACACCTCGCCCTCAATCCTGTCCATCACATAACAGCCGCCGAGGCTGTGATCTTCGGGCAGGGCAAAATGCACCTTAGCCACTAGCCCGCCAGCTTCATACACCGTGCGCTGCAGCTCGGCCTCGGTGGTGCGATCAAGGGAATAGGTGGTTTTACCACCGCGCCAGCCCTCTTCACCGGTGCTGCCGGTATTCCCCGGGTCGCGACGCAAAATCAAGCCGGTGCTGCTGCCATCGGCACCCTGCCAATCGAAGGACCAGGTTTCACGGGAGGCACCGCCGGACATTTTTTCGATATTTTTAGCCTTGCCTGCAGGAAAATAGGCCGCAGCCTCTTTCTCTAGGAGCCCGGCGACGTCACTATCGCTCAAGCCCGGGGCTGTATCGACGTTGCGACTCGCAGCACTCATGAGAAGATGCCGTTCGGTTTGCCATCGATAATCTGGTCGAGATATTCCGACAAACCATAGCCGACCCTGCCATTACAGCGGTATTCGGTCATGCCCTCGGTAATGCGGGTCATCAATTCGGTGCCGTCGTCAAGGGTGCGGCGATTGCGCAAGGGGATCAAAGACATCACCCGACCCTCAATTTCGTATTCAGCGTGATCGGTTTTGGCCCAGGCCTTTAAGGTTTTTTGGTAGTAGTTTTCGTCCCACACGGTTTCGATGCTGGCCTCGCGAATTAAATCGTAGCGCCCTTCATTCAAGACCATGCCGCCGATCAATTTAGTGCCGTCACCGAGGGTTTTATTAAGGCACATAATGGCAAAGTCTTCGCTGAAGTTCATTGGCAGCCAGCGATAGTACTGCACGTTCTGCCAGTAGCGCGGCCCCCAGCTGTGGTCGCGCAAACCGAGACCGTCAATGGTATAGGTCTTATCACCGACAACAATCTTGCCGGTGCCGGCAATATGCTGTTCGTAATGGCCGAGATAAAATCCAGCGTTGGGATTGTCTTCCAGGGGCGAGCCATCGGCATTCACCGGCTCACCACCGTACATCGGCGACACACCGCGATAGCTCAACTCCACCGAACAGGGTAATTTCGGATTATTTTTAAAGGCCTTGCTGGGATCGATCATTTCACTGGGGTTTTTCAGCAGCAGCACTTCACCGCTGTATTTTACGCTCAATGCCTTGTAGGGCTCGTCGATAATAAATTCCATGCCGCCGGCTTTAAAGGCATCGTTATTGGCGATTTTTGCGCGCTGAAACATAAAGGCAACGGAACCATCGGGTAGATAGATACAGGCCGTCATTTCCGCATTGCCTTCATTGGCACGATTGCCGATGCGAAACCAGCCGCCGATCTTGCCCTTGGGATCGTAGACATTGAAATACATACTTTCATTAAAGTTAACTTCACTGCCCAGGGGGTGCATGTATTCGTCTTCGGGATTGAGCTTTAAATAAGCGCCTTCAGGTAATTTCATCGACGTACTCCTTCTTTATTTATAGTTTATTGGTCAATAATTTAATTTTGCCAGGATCAGATTTTCACTACTGCAATATCGGGTAGGTTTTGCGCCACATCAAGATAATCGTTACCGGCCTGCAAGGCATCAACAACCAGAGCCAATGGCTCGAGCCAGATTTCTGGCAAATCGGCCTCGCCGTCAAGATCCGTCGTATAGGCGAGCTTTTCCTGCGGTGGACAAAAGGCTGCATCGACACCGGGTTTATTGCCTCGAGGGTCGATGCGATACCAGCCGTATTGTTCAAGATAAACAGCGACTAAGCCATGCAGACAAAAGGGCGGCCGATCGTGATCGATGGTTAAACGCTGATAGCACAGGCCCGCCGCAATGGCATTGGCTCGCAACAAGGCCACTAATAAATGGCTTTTGGCGTAGCAATAGCCGGTACCGTACTCGAGTACCGCCGAGGCCTTGCAGGTTACCGGATTCTGTTGGCTGTCCCAGCTGTGAGTAATTTGATCGCGCACAAACAGAAAACAAGCCTCGGCTATGGCCTCGTCACCCTTGAGATCACCTGTAATCTCCGCTGCTTGCGACAACACCGCAGGGTGCTGCCAATCGATAATATCGCTATTGTCTAAATATTTTTTCACAACTTTTTTCGTTTAATTGACTGCAGTTTTTATTCGGAATTATTGGGCAAGTTTAAGCGTAACGACTGCCCGCTGCGGCTCCGGCGGGGAAGGCCGTACTGATCTCTGCCAATTCAGCGGCCGACAACGCAAGCTCCACCGCACCAATATTACTGTCGAGATTTTTAATCCGGCGTGTACCGGGAATCGGCATGATCTGCCCGTCCTGAGCCAGCAGCCAGGCCAGTGCCAACTGCGCCGGCTGACAATGTTTAGCGGCGGCCATTTGTTTAATTTTATCCGCCAGCTTCAAGTTTTCTTCGATATTGCCGGCCTGAAAACGCGGGTTGGACTTACGAAAATCTTTATCGCTCATCGCCGCCGTATCGCTAATGGTACCGGTCAAAAAGCCCCTGCCGAGTGGGCTATAGGGCACAAAGGCGATATTCAGTTCTTTACAAACGCCTAGCACTTCGGCCTCGGGGTCGCGGGTCCACAGGGAGTACTCGCTCTGCAGCGCGGCAATCGGGTGCACCTTACTAGCGCGACGAATTAAAGCCGTGTCGGCAGAGGCTTCGGACAGACCCAGAAAGCGCACCTTGCCGGCGCGAACTAACTCGGCCATGGCACCCACGGTTTCCTCTATCGGCACATTGGGGTCGACGCGGTGCTGATAATAAAGGTCAATACAGTCGATGCCGAGGCGTTTAAGACTGGCATCACAGGCCGATTTCACATATTCAGGGCGCCCGTCGATTTGCATTTCCAGCCCACCCTCAGGTTTTAAGCGCGCACCGGCGATGCCAAACTTGGTGGCGATAAAGGCCTGGTCACGGCAGTCGGCAATCGCGCGACCGATCAAGCTCTCGTTGTGGCCCTTGCCATAGACGTCGGAGGTATCGAGAAAATTCAGTCCGCTAGCCAGTGCGTGATGCAGGGTGGCGATCGATTCCGTTTCATCGGCAGGGCCATAAAAATCAGACATGCCCATACAACCCAGACCAATGGCCGATACTTTTACGCCGCTACTACCCAGTATTCTGTATTTCATGCCCAACCCCTTGCGCTTTTTATTATGCATTGATCAATGCTAATTATTTTTTGTTCATACACAGCAAAACCCGGGCAGCACAAGCGTGCCACCCGAGCTGGTGAATCGAATTACAAATCGATGGCGGTTTGCTGATCGGCTTTTTTCAGGGCTTCGCAGTTATCGGCCCAGTCGTAACCGGCTAGGATGCGCTGAAAGCGGCTCTCTACCCAACTGCGTAAACCGGGATCGGTGAAGATATAGGGCTGATCATCGATAATCGCCTCCAGTACCTGCTCACCCACCACGTCGGGATTGAGGCCCTTTTTCAACATCGCGACCATTTGCTCAGACTTCTTATCGGTCGAACCACCGTAATCTTCACCACGATTGCGGGCAGAGGTGCCGAGGTTGGTATTGACCACACCAGGGCAAAGCACCGAGACACCAATATTATCTTCCGTGTGCTCGGCCATCGCCGTCTCAGACATCGCCACTACCGCGTACTTCGAGGCATTGTAGGCACTGAGGTTCTTCCAGCTAAACATACCCGCCATCGACGCAGTATTGATCACGTGGCCGCCCTCGCCGTGCTCCTTGATCAGCGGCATAAAGGCCTGTAGGCCCCAGACCACGCCCCACATATTGACATCGATGGTCCAGCGCCAGTTTTTCTCACTGGTATCTTCCGCACTGCCATCAGCACCGACACCGGCATTGTTGACGCAAACATGCACCTTGCCAAAGGCATCGACCGTGGCCTGCGCTGCGGCAAACACCGAATCTCTATCGGTGACATCAACCACCACACCGGCGACATCGCGACCCTGGCCTTGCAGCTCGGCGACGGCTGCGTCGAGCGGTTCTTTCTGAATATCGCCGAGCATGACTTTCATACCAGCGGCAGAAAATGCCCGCGCCATACCCAATCCCATGCCACTGGCAGCACCGGTAATAAAGGCAACCTTACCTTGAACGTCTTTCATGATTATCCCCTGTCATTATGTATTTTTATTCGAATTGGGGCCGCCAGTCACGACCTAAAACCCCATCGATTTAGTAGTTAGCCGCAGCAATATATCGTATTGCTGGCTGGCATGGGTAGCTAAATAGGCCCATAAGAGCTGTCAACGCTCAAGCTAACACCCCACCTCCTGTGCCAATAAAGACAGCGGCCTCAAGCTCTAGCCTCGGTGGCAAATCAACACTAATCGCGACTAATAATAAGAATCGTTTGCATTCAGCGGCAACACAAGCGACACTAGTGCCTGCTTATCACCCTATAAGCCCATCACAACGGCAACCCGGGTGAAGACTAAATAGAGATGATATTGATGAGTATTTTACAACTTGCCCAACTTTTTGGTTTCGCCGCAGACACGAAAACTGTCAAGCAAGATGGCTCTGGCGCAGAGGATAAAACCCTCGCCGACCTGAAAAAAGGCCAACCCGCCCAGGTTCTCGGCTTTCAAAATGCCGAGCATCCCTCTGCTCAACGCTTGATGCAACTGGGCATGATCAAGGGCGAATTGATCGAACTTCTACGCTCCGCGCCCGGTGGCGACCCCATTGAATACCGCGTGATGGGCTACAACCTCTCGCTACGACGCGCCGAAGCCGCGGGCATCCTCGTCGAGGCCCACTGAGTTCACATTCTATACAAACAATGACGCCCACCAATCGTAGCCACTTAATTGCCACCGACATAGAACAAAGCCCGCAAGCCGTCATCGCCGTTATTGGCAACCCCAACACCGGTAAGAGCACCCTCTTCAACCTCTTAACCGGGATGCGACAAAAAGTCGCCAACTACCCCGGGGTCACCGTTGAAAAGCGTGTCGGCGAACTGAAGATCGGCGCGCGGCACTTCCAACTGATCGACCTGCCCGGCACCTATTCTCTCGCCGCCCACTCCCCCGACGAGCGCGCGGCCATCGATGTGCTACTCGGGCGCATTGCCAACATGCCGCCACCCGATGCGGTGCTGGTCGTCGTCGATGCCACCAACATTAAGCGCAACCTCTTCGTCGCCACCGAGGTGCTCGAACTTGGCATCCCCGTGGTCATCGCCCTGAATATGGTCGATCTCGCCGCAGCGCAAAATATCCACGTCGATGCCGCTGCCCTCGCCAAACGTCTCGACACCACCGTAATTGCGACCATTGCCGCCGCCAGCGGGCAAAATAACCTCGAGCCCTTAAAAGCGGCACTGTCCGAGGCTGTCGATCAAAAAACCCAAAAGCCCTGGGCGCTATTAGACGATATTAAACACGCCGCCGAACAACTGGCCGACGACACCAACCGGCAGTTCACGCCTCAGCCCAGCGGCGACGGCGAAACTCAGCCCGTGGCGGCCTATGAGGTACAACGGGCTCTGATCGACAAGGGCGGTGAAGCCGAAAAACGCCTGATTGCAGAGTTTGGCGACAATTTAAGTCTGCGCCTGCAAACCCTGCGCGACCAGCTTTCTCCCGACCAGACGCTGGCAGAGCGCGACGCCCATCAACGCTACGCCTACATTGCCAGTACCCTCGACGGCATTGTGCAGGCACCCAGTGGCCAACTAAAGTCCAGCTGGTCGGAGCGCGTCGACCAATTCGTCAGCCACCCGATACTGGGCAGCCTACTCTTTGTACTGGTGATGGCGACGGTATTTCAGGCCGTGTTCTCCTGGGCAACACCCATGATGGATCTGATCGACGCCGGCTCCAGCTGGGTCACGGCGCAGGTTTACACCGCTTTGCCCGAGGGCGCCATCGCCAGTCTGCTCGCCGATGGTGTCGTCGCCGGCGTCGGCAGCGTGATTATTTTTCTGCCGCAAATCCTGATTTTATTCGCCTTTATCATCGTCCTCGAAGATTCCGGCTACATGGCCCGCGCGGCCTTCTTAATGGACCGCTCAATGCGTTGGTGTGGTCTATCCGGTCACTCCTTCGTGCCCATGCTCTCGAGCTTTGCCTGCGCCGTGCCGGCAATCATGGGCACCCGAGTGATCCCCGATACCCGCGACCGTATCGCCACCATTATGGCCGCACCCTTTATGACCTGCTCGGCACGACTGCCGGTCTATGCCCTGCTCATCGCCGCCTTTATTCCCCAACAACACTATGTATACGGGCTGATTAATCTCCAGGGCCTGGTTCTTCTCGGTCTCTACTTACTCGGCATTGTCGGCGGCGTGCTCACCGCCTTTTTACTGAAACGCACGGTGCTGCGCGGTTCGACGCCAACTTTTTTGATGGAGCTTCCGCCCTACCGCACGCCCAATATTAAGTCGGTACTACTGCGCCTTGTAGAACGCGCCAAGGCCTTTTTAATCCGTGCCGGCACGGTGATTTTCTTCGTCTCCGTGGTGGTCTGGAGCCTCGCCTATTTCCCCCGCTCGGAGATCCTCGCCGCCGAGTTTGAGCGCCAAAAGCTGGCCGTCGAAAGCAGCATCCAGGTCGAGGCCGAACGCGAACAGGCCATTGCCCAGCTGGACAATGAACTGGCCGCGGCACAAATGGAACAAAGCCTGCTCGGGCGCATGGGCAAAACCATCGCCCCGCTATTCAAGCCCCTCGGTTGGGATTGGAAGCTCTCCGCCGCCGTCATCGCCTCCTTCCCCGCCCGCGAGGTAGTGATCGCCGTGCTCGGCACCACCTATGCCGTTGGCGCCGATGTCGACGCCGAGGATGCCAGCCTGCGCGAGCGCGTGCGCAACGCCGCCTGGCCCGATGGCCGCAAGGTGTTTACCCCGGCCATCGCCGTCGGCCTGATGGTGTTTTATGCCCTCTGCCTACAGTGCGCCGCCACCGTGGCCATTATTCGCCGCGAAACCAACTCCTGGCGCTGGCCCGCCTTTGCCTGGTTTTATATGACCGGCCTCGGCTATCTCGGCGCCTATGCCTGTGCCCAGCTGGGATGAGCTAGCGCGATGAACAGCCAGCAGCAGGAATGGCTCGCCCTGGGCATGGTTTGTCTGGTCGCCACTGTATTTATCCTGCGCTGGTTGCGACAACGTCAACAAGGTCGCTCCGGCTGCTCCCAATGTCCAAAGTCCAGCTGTAACAGCACACCGGACGAAAAATAATAATAAGCTGTCGCTGACCGCCAAAAAACTGCACCACCGAGTCATAAGGCCCAAGCCTTTGCCCAGCCGCTTGGCTCACTCAACCTCTTGGCCCCAAAAATATGAGTAATTCTGCTGAATTCGCCGAGTGCGATCACTTGCCCCACTTTTTAAAGCAACTTGGCAATGAGCTGGAGCGCTTCCTGCGTTTCGATCACGGCGACGCCATGGATGAGCCTGAATTATGGCAAAACGCCCTGCGTGGCCCGCTACCCGAACGAGGCGTGGGTATTGGCCCGGTGATGGACGAGATCGGCCACTACCTGATACCCAATGGCTCAAAAATCCCCCACCCGGGCTTCAGCTCTTTTATCACCACCGGCCCCACCACTCTTGGTGCCCTGACGAGTTTTGCCGCCAGCATCGCCGCACCGCAGCGACTGGGGCTGACCGCCTTTCAATTTCTCGAAGAACAATCTCTGCAGTGGCTGGGGGAAATGCTCACCCTACCCCCGCATATGAAGGGCATTTACAGCAGCGGTGGCTCGGTAGCGAACCTCCTAGCACTGGGAGCGGCACGGCAATGGGCCTTTGAACAAATTGGCATCGACCCCGCCCAAGACGGCGTGCTCAAGACCTGCCGCCTCTATGCCACGGCGTCGAGCCACCACACCATTCACCGTTCCGCCGCCGTACTGGGCCTGGGACGCAATGCCGTCGTGGCCATTAAAGAAGACCGCAACGGGCGCATGTGTGCCGACGACTTACAGCGCCAGCTTGACGCTGATGCCAACAGTCATTATCTATCTGTCGCCGTGGTCGCCACCGCGGGTACCACCGGCGCCGGTGACATCGACCCCCTACGCCAACTGGGTGATATCGCCCGTGCTCACAAAGTTTGGTTCCATGTCGATGGCGCCTATGGCCTACCGGGTATTCTCGACCCACGAGTGACACCTCTCTACGACGGCCTCGAACTCGCAGACTCCGTCGTCGTCGACCCCCACAAATGGCTGGGCGCACCCATCGGCATCGGTGCCACCTTCGTGCGCGACCGAGACATCCTGCACCGCGCCTTCACCCAGGGTGCCGCAGACTACTTAGAGGGCACCATCAGCGACGAAAAAGCCCAGAGTTCCCTCGATGGGCTGGGTATCCCCTATGCGGATTTTGGCGTAGAACTCTCCTCACCCCCTCGCGGGGCCGTCGTCTGGGCGCTGATCAAAGAAATTGGCAAGGTCGGTATGCGCGAACGTATCTGCCGTCACAACACCATGGCCCGCAGGATTGCCGAGCGGGCTAGAGCACACCCGAACCTCGAATTAGTGCGCGAGCCGACTCTGTCGATCTGCTGTTTCCGCTATGTCAGCACTAAAGTCGCCGACCTGAATGCCTTCAACCGCAGCATTCACCGCCAACTATTGCGCAATGGCGAGAATATGCCGAGCACCACCATGATCGACGAGACGCTGGTGATCCGTCCCTGCTTTATTGGCGCACGCAGCCTGGCGCATCACGCAGAAGAGCTGGTGGATGAGGTGATCGCCATCGGTGACGCGCTCTGTAAAAACCTCTAGCGGGCCTTAAAAGCTCATCTATCTAGGGTTCTGGCGGAGTCTCGGGCTGGCGCGGTGCGGCAAACCAAAGCATCAGTGGGCCAACAAGCGTTAAACCGGCGGCGACCATCAGCATTAATTGATAGCCCCCCGTCCAGTCATACAAGGCACCACCGAGCCAGGAACCCATCGCCCCACCGAGGGCAGAGAACATCGACAAGGTGCCAAAAATACTGGGGAAGCGTGGCCCGGCAAACAGATCTCTCGTCACGGCCGGAATGATTGGCGCATTGACCGAATAACCGACGCCCACCAACACCGCAAAGGCAAAGGGCATCAATAAACCCGGGACGACACCCATTAGCGTCAAGGCACCCACCGAAAAGAGAATGCAAACCATACCACCGGTAAAGGCCAGCTCGCGGCCGACTCGATCGGACAGGGCGCCCCAGATCATTTTACCGGGGATGCTGGTGATGCCAATCACACCGACAATCACCGAGCCCATGGTTTTAGCCACACCGTGATCCACCATAAAGGCAAACTGATGCATGATCAGTAGTTGTGAGAGGCAACCCCCGGCAAAAAAGGCCAGCACCGCAAAGCGAAAACTGCGCGAGCGCACCGCCGTTGCCACCGTCCAATCATGGGAGGGTTCGGAGGAAAGCGCTGACCCCGCAGTCGCCGCTCTGCCCTGCCGCTTACCCGTAGAAACCTGTGCAGGGGGAGGCTCGCGCAAAATAAAGCAGGCCGCGGGCAGGATAAGTAATACCACCAGGGCCGCCAGGATCTGAAAGGCCAGACGCCAGTCATAGCTTTCTATCAATACATTCGTCAGTGGCACAATGCTGAGTATGCCAACGCCAATGCCCGCGGTGACAAAACCCAGGGCGGTGCCGACCTTATCGGGAAACCATTTTTCGGTGAGGATCACCGAGGGCACCCAACCGCAGGCCGCTAGACCGAGGGCGCTGAGCACCCCGAAAGACAAATACAGCTGCCACCATTGATTGACTTGTGAGGTCAGTAAAAGCCCTGCGGCCATGACAACCGAACCCGTCATCATCAAGCGGCGCGGACCAAAGACCTCCACCAAACGCCCGGCAAAGGGGCCAAAAAGCCCATGACTGAGAATAAATACCGACATCGCACCGGCTGTCACCGAGCGCGACCAGCCGAAGTGTTCGATCAATGCCACCAAAAAAACCGAATAGGAATACCAGATGCCGTAGAGCAAACCGAGGGTTAAAAATAGCGTGGCGATCACAATCAAGCCGTGACGCGTGGATCGAACTTCGGCCAAGTCATACTCCTGAGCAAGCATAAAAAAACCGACGACCACTTATTGTGACCATCGGCACTAGCGCCAAGATTATACGCTAGCCAAACCCCTCCCAGCCGAGTAAGCAAGGACAAATCAAGCCAATCTCCAGCACCGGTAGGGAAACCGAAGGTCTTAAGGTGATGTCAGCTCAAAGGGATAAATTATCACCCGATGGACGCTCGGTAATTGTGACTGAGCAGGGTTTCATTTTTATCAAGCTGTGCTACTTTTAGTCGTCTCTTATTTAAATTATTGCTGTAAGAGGTCTACGTAATGAACAAACACCCCCACAAGCAAGAGCACGAAATTGACCCAGTGGATTTCCATGGCGCGGCGATTGTTAACCCCGACGGCAGCGAAACGCCGATTACCGAGGCCATGATTAAGCGAGCCTGTGATGAAATCGAGCGCTCAATACAGCGCGAACCGACAAGGGCCCATTGAAGCGGCAAGAAGCTCTTAAAGCAGAGCTGGATAGCTAAGATCAAACCTGCTGGCAAAGCCTGCGGGGGGCTTTCTAGCCGAGTAAGGCCAAGCTAGCCAGTCTTAAAACCCAGTATTTCAAGCTCCTTATGGCAAGCCCGCTGACCGGGGCCGCCAACACGATAATGACTAAATTCACGGCGCTGCGCATAATTTTTGCGCAAACCATCAAATAACTGTCCGTGACTTTCTGTACCAACGCCAGACCCAGCCAGCACAGCGCGCATGTTTTGGTCGTCATCCCCAACAGAATACGACGCCAGCACGGCCCGGTCCGCCGTCTCATCCGCGGCCAAAAGAATACGGCCACCAAGCTCAGTGCGCTGCGCCGCGCCACCCACTGCCAAACTGCTCACCGCAGCCTTTGGGACACCTAGGTCGAATTGGCAGCACATGGCATCGCGCACCATCTGCGTGCCTCGCAATCGGCCCTCCAAACTGTACCCGGCAATATGTGGCGTCGCCAGTTTAACCTGCTGCAACAGGGCGAGATTGATGGCGGGCTCACCCTCCCACACATCCAGCGCCACGTTTAAATCGGCACCGGCCTGAAGATGGGTGAGCAATGCGGCGTTGTCGATAACCCCACCACGACCGGCATTAATCAATAAGGCACCGGGGCGAATAAACTCTTCTAGTATGCGTTGATCAATCAGGTGATGGCTCGGGAATTTCCCGCCTAGAGTCAAGGGGGTGTGTAGACAGATAATATCGGCGTCGAGCACCGCTTCCAGATTTGTTAGCGAGTCACAGGCGGTGGCACTTAAAAAAGGGTCGTACACCTGGCAGGCCACCCCCAAGGCGGAGAGACGACGCCACAAGCGGCCACCGACATTGCCACAACCGACGATGCCGACCTTTTTAGCCCGCCACTGGGGCTCGAGAGTGCAGAAAACGGACAGTACATACTGCACCACGGCCTCGGCATTACAGCCCGGCGCATGGGCAAAGTGGATGCCCTTTTGCTGTAAATAATTGATATCGATGTGGTCGGTGCCGATGGTGGCAGAGCCAACAAATTTTACCCGACTGCCCGCCAGTAATTGCGCATCGACCCGGGTCACCGAGCGCACTAGCAAGATGTCGGCCTCGGCGACACTGGCGGCATGCATATCCCGCCCCGCTAAGGTCTCCACCGTGCCATAGGGAGCGAAGCACTCTTGCACCGCGCTCATGTTTTCATCGGCAATAATTTTCATGCTTCAAACTCGCGATAATGTTCTTCTGCTAGAGGATCCATAACGCCATAAAACGCTGCCAAAGCGGATAAAAATTGTTGCGCGCGCAGCGGCAGAGCACCTTGGCGATAGTTCAGTACCTGGGCGCTGACGGCATGCGGAAAGCCGCCATCATCAGCTACGAGCTTGCCCTCAGCCAATAGATTGTCACTGCTAAGACGAAAGACTGTGTCGGCGGCAACCGAGAACATCCACTCGATGGCCTGGGGTACGACTTCCACTGCCTCAAAGGCGCGCTGTTGCTCCGGACTGCGGCCATCGGGACAATACCAATAACCCCAGTCCTCTTGCCGACGGCGCTCGGCACCGGCAATACACCAGTGGGCAATTTCATGCAGAGCACTGGCGAAATAATCGGCCCGGTAATAGATACGGTGGGGCTCAGAGGCTGCGGTAGCGGGACGATACAAGGGTTCATCGGCACCGCCCATCAACAGCGTTTGATAGTCTTTATAAAAGCACTGTTTAAACAATACTTCGAGATCAATACTGCTGTGTGCGGGCACACCTTGAGTCGCCGCCGGTAGCGCCCCCATCTATTGTCGACCCGTGCGTGTCCAGTCAAGATGTTCGCTGCCCAGGCTGCGCAGCGGGTTGATATCGAGGCCACCGCGACGGGTATAGCGAGCGCTAACCAACAGGCTCGATGGTTGGCAATGTTTGAGGATGTCGAGAAAAACCCGTTCGACACAGTGTTCATGAAAACCCTGATGCTCACGGAAAGACACCACATAACGCAGCAAGCTGCGCTGGCAAATGGGCCGCCCCTGATAGCGTATATACAGTGTCGCCCAGTCGGGCTGTCCGGTGACCGGGCAATTCGATTTCATTAAATGGCTGTACAAGGTTTCATCGACCCGCTCATCGGCCGGAGCAGAAAACCCCAGGAGTTCGGCGTCCGGCTGATACACCTCACAGCCCACATCCAGCTCGTCCAAACACTGCCCGGAAAATACCGTCAAGCCCCTACGAGCATAGTCATCAATGCTGTAAAGCTGCACCGCAACCGCGGCCCCAGCCACACGGCTCAAGTCCTCGGCGATCGTCCGTCGCGCCGCCTCGAAGGAGGCAAAGCGATGTTGATTGAGGGAGTTAAGATAAAGCTTGAGGGATTTGGATTCGACGATATTCGGCGAGTCACAGGGCAAACTAAATTCGCCCACCGCGACCAGTGGCTTACCCCGCAGGTCGCACCAGCTAATTTCATAGGCTGTCCAAAGATCTTGCCCAGAAAAAGGTAGGGGGGCCGCCTCCGCATTTTTCTCAACAACCTCATCAAGAGTAAGACCAAGCTCGGCACGACCCGCGTCTCGTGGAATGGCAAACAGCAATTCCGGCGCATAGGCAGAGGGGTAATCGACCACTTTACCGAGAGGAGTGTCCTTATTGTTACTCAACGCATTGGCATCAGAAGACATAGTCACGACCGTAAGTTCTTGCCATTTTTAAGCAGATGCATAACGAAAAAGAAAAGCACGCCAATCATCAATGAGAGCATTAAAAATGCCCATCTAATATCTATATCTGACACCCCCAGAAAGCCATAGCGAAAGGCATTCACCATATACAGCACCGGGTTTAACAGGGACACCTTTTGCCAAAACTCTGGCAACAAACTCACCGAATAAAAAACCCCGCCGAGGTAGGTTAGCGGTGTTAAGACAAAGGTCGGAATAATCGAAATATCATCGAAGTTTTTCGCAAACACGGCATTCACTAAGCCAGCCAGGGAAAAGAGTACCGAGGTTAAAATCACCACGGCGATAGTGACCCCCAAATGCTGAACTTGCAGCTTGGTAAAGAAGAGGGATAAGAGCGTGACGATAAAGCCCACCGTCAGGCCTCGAGTTACGCCCCCCAGTACATAGCCGGCGAGGATAATGTAATTCGGCGTCGGTGAAACCAGCAGTTCTTCAATATTGCCAGCAAATTTACTGCCAAAAAATGACGACACCACATTGCCAAAAGAGTTGGTGATCACCGACAGCATAATTAAGCCTGGCACCACAAACTCCATATAGCTAAAGCCCGACATAGTGCCAATACGCGGGCCGATTAGGGTACCGAAAATAACAAAATAGAGGGCAATAGTGATCGCCGGGGGCAACAGGGTTTGCTGCCAAATGCGGGTAAAGCGGCGAATCTCTTTCACCATTAGCGTCATAAAGGCGATCCACTGCTCGCGAGCGCTCATTGGCCGCCCTCCTCTTGCTCAGTACGGCCGCTCACCAGCGACAAAAATAATTCTTCCAGCCGGTTGGCCTTATTCCGCAAACTGCTGACATGAATACCTTGAGCGGTGAGTGGTGCAAACACCTCATTCAGCGACTGGCCCTTTTCCACTACCACTTCAAAACTGTGGCTGGCAATTAATTGGGTGCCATAACCATCGAGTTGCGGGCAAGTATCGAGAGCCTCACGTGTATCGATCACAAACACCTCCTTATCCAGCTGTGCCAGTAGCGCGCGCGTCGTGGTGTCCTGCACAATCAGCCCCTGGTCAATAATTGCAATACGACCGCACAGGCTCTCGGCCTCTTCCAAATAGTGGGTGGTGAGAATGATCGTCGTGCCGCGCTCATTAATTTCTCGCAGGAAGTCCCACAGCGAGCGACGCAGCTCAATATCGACACCGGCAGTCGGCTCATCCAGTATTAATAAGCGCGGCTCGTGCACCAGCGCGCGAGCAATCATTAGGCGTCGCTTCATGCCCCCGGAGAGCATCCGCGAGCGCTGATCCTGCTTGTCCCACAAATCGAGACGCCGCAGGTATTTTTCCGCCCGTTGTTCCGCCTCTTTGCGCGGCAGGCCGTAGTAACCGGCCTGGGTGACGACGATATCAAAGACTTTTTCAAATTGATTAAAGTTGAATTCTTGGGGTACCACGCCAACGTCTTTTTTGGCACGGGGAAAATCTTTATCAATATCGTGGCCAAACACGGCAACAGCGCCCGCAGTCTTGCGCACCAAGGAGCTGATAATACCGATGATGGTGGATTTACCCGCCCCATTGGGGCCGAGCAGTGCAAAAAAGTCTCCCGGCATCACCTCAAGGTCAACACCTTTGAGAGCTTGAAAACCGTTGTCATAGGCCTTGGTCAGGCCTTTAATACGTAGAGCGGGAAGATCACTATTCATTTGAGTACCAGCAAGCAGCGCAAAAATTCACGTTCGATAAATTGTCTTTATCAACCTGAAAACAAGTTTGAATTATAGAGGCTCTGCAAAGGCTTTTCGAGGTAGACGAAAAATTCTCGGCGCGCGGATAAAAAACCAGTATCTGCGCTAAAGTGAAATAATCCGGAGAGAAAATGCAGCTATCCAAGAATAGTCGACCACCATGAAACCCATGGCTTAACTAGCGACCTTGTATTACTTGGTTTAGTGCTTCAGAACTCACCGACCGAACGGTCAATGAGTAAAATGGAGCGGGAAACCGGGTTCGAACCGGCGACCTCAACCTTGGCAAGGTTGCGCTCTACCAACTGAGCTATTCCCGCAATTGTACTGCCAACTTACTGCCAAAAAAAATGGCGTCCCGTAGGGGAGTCGAACCCCTGTTACCGCCGTGAAAGGGCGGTGTCCTAGGCCTCTAGACGAACGGGACACTATGCTCTCAAGTGCTTATCACTGAAGAGGCGCGCATTCTATGCAGGCAGTCCTTAGCTGTCAAGCGCGATAACAAAAATAGCTAAAATAAAGTGTTTTTCTCGATTTCCCCCGCCACCGTAGAAAGAATCAAGACGAAAAAAAGACGGGATACACCCCGCCTTTCTCTATTGCACTAAAGCTGCCTTGTAAAAACCATCTCAGCTCAAGCCCCGCCTCAGGGAATATCCACCGTATCCCCGGGGGGCCCCTCGTGGTGAGGGTGGACCTCGTGGGCCTGTTGTACCGGCGCACCGGCAATCGGCACCGTGCGCGACAGGAAGTCGATCACACTCGTACCGAAAACATCATTGCGGTCGCCCGCCACCATATGCCCAGCGTCGGTAACATTGACGTACTCACTGTGAGGGCAAAGCTTAAGGAAACCCTGCGCGCCCTCTTCGCTGAGTACATCGGACAAGCCACCGCGCACCAGCAGGGTTGGCAATGACAGATTGCGCGTACAGGCTTCGAGCCTATCCTTGCGCTTGTTCATATCGCGGCGAATGGTGCGAAATTGGGGGTCCCAGTGCCAGCGGTATTTACCGTCCTCACCCTCGCGCACGTTCTTCGCCAAACCGTCGAGATTTTTAGGCGCCTTGCGGTGGGGCTGATAGCTACCAATCGCATCCGCCACTTCCTGCAAAGAGCTAAAACCCTCGGGCTTCTGACTCATAAAGGCCATAATTTTATCGACCCCCGCCGCTTCAATTTGCGGGGCGATATCGACCATCACCAGAGCCGTGGCATCGATGTGATCTTCACCGGTGGCCACCAAGCTAGTACCGCCGCCCATAGAGGCGCCAACTAAGACCGGGCGCGTGCCGCCGAGAGCTTTGATCACACACTTTAGGTCTTCAACCATAATATCCATGCCATAGACACCATCGGGTGCCCAGTCGGAGTCACCATGGCCACGGGCATCAAAAGCCACGGCGTAATAACCCGCAGCTCCCAGCGCTTCACCCGCACCCTTCCAGGCATGGCGCGTTTGACCACCACCATGCTGTAACAATATTAGCGGCCCCTTCGGGTCACCCCATGAGTCACCGGCAATAGTGACTCCGTCTGCACCCGGCCAGCGGTGCATGGGTTCCGGCGTACCCGGCAATCTTTTTCCTGCGCTCACATCATTACTCCTGTTTAAATAAAAACGGTGGGGCGTTGCAACCTAGCTCTTACCACGCCACCTTCAATAAAGGCGACATCAATCCAAACCATCGGGCTCGTGCTGGGGTGCATTGGCAATTAATTGTTGGGGATTATAGGCGATACCGCCGCGATAAGTCGTTTCTAGGCTGCGCAACTCTTTGACGTCCTTTAAAGGGGCCCCGGACAGTACCAGGAAATCCGCATAACGCCCCGGCGCAATAACACCAATATCCTCATCGGCACGTAGATAGCGAGCCGCCACAGAAGTCGCTGCCCGCAGCGCCGCCATATTGACGATCGCCTCCGCCAGCCATTCAATTTCGCGCAATAACGCAAAGCCTGGTGGCGGATACGACAGTGCGCCGCAATCCGTACCGCCAACCGCACGCCCACCGCACTCGTGCAACATGCGGGTAATTTGCTGCTGTTTTTCCAGCGCCAGGCTGCCGGCACCGGTATTGTAAAACCCCGGGTGAATATCCCAGTCGGGCGATCACCCAAGTGTTATTTCATTTTGCGCTTTCGTTTCAGCCCCTGCGGGGTTATCAAACGACGATCGGGGTCTTTTAGCGAAGCCTCAAGCCCCGCCTTCGCGGTCCACAGTAGGTCGAGGGTAGTACCCGTATACACCTATTTGTCGACCATCGCATCTATCCACTTGCGCACCCGGACGCCCTGTAAGTCGGCCTGCGCCCAACCGGCCATGGTGTCACGCCAAAAAGAAGCATCGAACATGCTGGCATCTTTAGCAAAGCGCATATTCAAGGCACAGATGTCGTTGTAGGGCGAGATCCAGACATGCTCGAGACCATCGATACCCGCCTCCATCGACGAACAATATCCCAGGTGGCCCGCGACCGGCACTCGCCTGTCCATGAAGTCGATCACCGCGCGCACGATGTCGGGTGTCATGGTGAAGTAACACTTAATAGCGTCGACACCGGCACTCAACAACTCACCAATTTTACTCGGTACCTGCTCAAGGGACTGTATGGCATCGAGCACAATGGTGAAGCCGGGATTCTCAAAACGCACCCCGGCCCATCGAGCAAGGGCCCGCAAACAAACAAGCGTGGCCCCAGCTTTTTACCACGGTTGAGGTCATCGCGGTTCTTTAAAACCAGATCGAGGCGCCCACCGACATCCCGTGCCGTGGTCACCCCCGCCGCTAAAAACAAGGGCAGGCATTCGCTATCCATCATCACCGTGTGCACATGGGTATCGATTAAGCCTGGCATTACCGTCTTGCCGCTGAGATCAATCGTCTCCGCCCCCTCAGGCACGACAATCTCCCCCGGTAACACCTCAGTAATCCGCTCGCCCTCGAGCAAGATTGACACCCCATTGCGAGGCTGATCAGACAAGCCGTCGATTAAACGCGCATTGTTAAATAGCACGGCTCTGGAAGCCAAGGTTTCTTTAAGCCCATGTACCGACATCGATACCTCCGACAGGTATTCATAAGGTTTATTATTAGAAATGATCTCAACAAATTTTTATTTATTGTTTTTTATTCTATAAAAATAAATCCAGCGCTAAGACTGCTTAGGGCTGGATTCAAAAACCACGTACAACATTCATCATCAGAGCTTAATAAGAGATTATTTTCGTCGGGTAAAAATAATGTCAACACATAGGAGTAAGGTATTCTGCCATTTTCTTGACAGAGTTAACATACTGTCCTAGCTTAATAGAGCACGTAGGCAAAGTTATTCCAACGCAGGCGCTGATTACACCGCCTTTTATTTACTCTACACAAAGATACTATAAGTCGGGAGTTAATAATGTCGAACACCAATCTCTACCACGAAATCGAGACCCTACCAAAAGGCGAATCACTGATTTATATTCGCGAACATTTTTGTCGCGACGTCGACGAGCAGGACAGAATTACTTACATGTCTGTGGCACGACAAATGGCGGCGCAAATAAAATGCGATCTTGCCGTTGCCGAAAACACCCTAACCTTCACCAAAAAAATCTGAACAGCATTTACCCCACCCTTTATCTCGGCATTTACTACCCCCCTAGTCAATGCCGAGAATCTTGTTGTCAGCAATGGCCGCCCTAAAGTAAACCCCAAGTAGACATCAGGCTCAGTCCTCCCCATGAAAAGCCCCTCTCCGTAGTAAGCAGTACTTCCAAAATTGCCGCCATCAGGTTAAATTAAGTCGCAAAACAACACTAAAAGCGCCCTAGCCAAGCACCATAAAAAATCCTGCGCCCACCCCTCACGGGTAAAATCGTGCCGACGACAGCTTCATAGCGTCGCTAGGGGCCGCCATCAAAACACTCATTATTGAAGGAATAATCAATGCCCACTATCGGCGAATACCAAGATATACAGGTCACTTTAGAACAGCATGTTGCCACCATCACCATCCAGCGCCCCCCTTTTAATTACTTTGACTACAACTTAATTTGCGCCATCGCCGATGCCTTTGACGACCTCGACAAACTCGATGACTGTCGCGCTATTGTGCTTGGCGCCGAGGGTAAAGCCTTCTGCGCTGGCGCCAATTTCGGTGGCGGCGATGCCATCAACCGCGACGACGAGCAAGACAAATCGGCAGAGAGCGCCTTTCGACGCCGCTCCGGCCGCCTTTATGGCGAGGCCGTGCGCCTCTTCGGCAATAAAAAACCCGTGGTTTGCGCGGTACAGGGCGCCGCCATAGGCGGTGGGCTAGGCCTGGCTTTAGTCGGCGACTTTCGCGTCACCTGCCCCGAGGCACGCTTTGCCGCCAACTTTTCGCGGCTCGGTTTCCACCCCGGTTTTGGCCTGTCCCACACCCTCCCAGCACTCATTGGCCAGCAAAACGCCCACCTGATGTTTTACACCGGGCGCAGAGTGAAAGGCGAGCAGGCCCTAGCATGGGGCATGGCCGATCAAATCGTGCCGCAGGATCAAGTGCTTAAAGCAGCGACGGAACTGGCCAGTGAGATTGCCGGCTCCGCGCCCCTGGCCGTGCAATCCATTCGTGCCACCGTGCGAAAAGGTTTGGCTGACCGAGTGCGCGCCGCCACCGACCATGAACTCAATGAGCAGGAATGGCTGATACAAACCGCCGATTCTGCCGAGGGTATTAAAGCCACTGCCGAGCGCCGTGAGCCCGTGTTTAACAACACATAATAAAAAAATAAGCACCGAAACTGCCTTTACGCGCAGCTTCGGTGTCGTTTGCCGACACCCGGAGTAAACCATGTTCGAGCTAGACCCCGGTGAAGATCTCACCCTGATTGTCGACGTTGTACAGCGTTTTTCTACCGATATTCTCAGCCAGCAATACCGCGATTTTGAAGCCAACGAAGCCATCCCCGAGGCCGTACTCAACAGCTATTCAGCGCTGGGCTTGAGCGCCATGGAGCTACCCGAAAGCCTCGGCGGTGCCGGTCTCGGCAGTCGTGCCAAATGCACCATTCTCGAAGAACTCGGCTACGGCGACCCCGGTGCTACCCTCGCTCTCGACGGCATTGGCCCGGCCCTTTACGCGCTTGCCGAACTCGGTGGCGACAGTGCGGTAGAGCGCATTATTTTGCCGCGTCTCAGTGATCCCTCCGCTCGTATAGCGCTTATCTGGGACGATGGCGATGCACGGAAAAAAGACAGCTTGTGCCGTGCTGACAATCGCTACAGCGGCACTGTGCCCTGGCTGCCTTGCGCCGATGCCGATCTGCTGGTTATTCTCGATAAACAGGGTGCCTCTCTGATTGAAAGCGGTTTCACCTTCAGCCCACTAAGAGGTAGCGGCCTGCGCGCAGCCGGTGCCGCAGAACTCGTTCTTGATCAAGCCGCCATCATCGAGCGCTGGGACGAGCCCGCTGGCGCCGCTCGCGCACTGGCAAAGTGGCAGCTCTATATTGCCGCGCTATTAGTCGGCGTCAGCCGCGTCGCGGCCGAGACCTCCCGCGAATACGCCATGGAGCGGGTCGCCTTTGGCAAGCCCATCGCCCACCATCAAGCCCTAGCCTTTTTAATTACCGATATGCACACCGCTGTCGATAGCAGCCGTCTGTTGGTACAGGATGCTGCCTGTCGCGCCGACGCAGGTCAGCCCTTTGTAGAAGCTGCCGCTACCGCTTTTGTTGAAGCCAGCGAAAACGCCCTGTTCGTGACTCCCAACGCCCTGCAAATTTTTGGCGGCCAGGGCTTTATGCAAGACCTGCCGCTGGAAAAATATATGCGCGAGGCCCGCACCCTCAGCTTGCTGGCCGGTGGTATTGATCGGGCTAAAGAGATCGCCGGTCAGGCGCTTTGCCGTATCGAAGGCACAGTAGAACTATCGGCCCTCGCATTGAGCCGCTAAGCACTTGCACAGACACGCGCCAAGCAAATAGACACTCGAATAATAGCGCGGACACTAGATGTAGAAAGTCAACGCGCTCAAACAGGACCTTAACAATGGATTTTGCAATTGACAGCGCCACCCAGCAGCGCATCGAGAAACTGCAGGAACTGGGCCGCGAACACATGCGCCCCCTGGGTATCGAGGCCGACAAACTCGGGCGCCCGACACCACCCGATCACCCCTATTTTGAAAAACTGGTTGCCATGGGCTACGGCCGCACCCGCTACAAGGGCCGTAAAGGGCAGGATGACACGCCGGTGAAAAGCGCTGACAAAAACAAGGCCAAAAAAAGGGCTCGCTCACGCGCCAGTTTATTGCTGTCAGAAGAAATGTCTTACTGGGATCGTGGCGTTGCCGTATCGGCACCCGGCCCGGGGCTCGGTGAGGGCGCCATCATGTCGATGGGCACGGAGGATCAAAAAGAGCGCTACCTCAGCCCTTTTATCAAGCTCGACAAACCCCGCTGGGGTGCCTTCGCCATGACCGAGCCCGCTGCCGGCTCCGATGTCGCCGGCATACAAACCCGCGCCATTAAAGACGGCGACAACTGGGTACTCATTGGCAACAAGTCATTTTCGGGTAACTCTAGCCGCTCCGACTTCATCCTCGTTTGGGCTACCGTCGATCCCTCTCTGGGGCGCGGCGGGCATCGCGCCTTTCTGGTTGAGCGCGGCATGCCCGGTTTACAAGACTTTCACATCGAAAAGAAAATGGGTCTCAAGGCCTATGAGTCCACCTCGTTTCGGCTAGAAGAGTGTCGCGTACCGGGCGAAAACTTGCTCGGCGGCGAGGCCTATTATGAAAGCCGCGCCGGCTTTAAAGGTGCCATGGCCACCTTCAACGCTACCCGCCCACTGATCGCGGCGATGGCGGTCGGCATTGGCCGCTCGGCACTGGATGAGTCCCTCGCCTTCGCCCGAGAAAATCAAATGCTCGACGACTCACGTGTACGCGACCGACTCGAACGGGTCACCCGCAAATTGCGCGTCGCTCGCTTGTTGTGCCTTAAAGCCGCCTGGTTGGCCGACAATCAGCGACCCAATATTGTCGAGGCTTCAATGTCGAAAGCTGTCGCCCCCACCGCCGCCTTTGAGGCCACTAGCTTTGGTATGGAACTACTGGGCATGGTCGGCGGGCGTGGCGATCACCTTATTGAAAAGCTGTTTCGCGATGTTAAGGCCATGGATATTGTTGAGGGCACCGGGCAAATACAGCGCGTGGTAATGGCGCGACAGCTGGTCGGGTTACCTCACGGATAAGCAGGCTATTATTTTAAATATAAAATAATAAACGTAAAAACATACAATCATTTATAGATATTTTACAAATGCGCCGCGCAAAAATAAATACACGCCATTGGCGGGTTTAATAAGCCGGAAAACAAAGTCAATGGCGGTGTTCTAATGACACGCATCACCGATTAAAACCAGAACACATACAGACAAACAACACATAAAAACAATAATTTACGAGGCGCTAATGAAGCACACCATAAAGTTAAAGGCATTATTCTCTGCCCTGCTCGCAACACTGGCGCTTAGTAGTTGCGGCACTGACACCGAAACCAGCAAAGGCTTGCTTGAGGCCGACGGCAGCAAAGACCCCTATCTGGTGCAATACCTGGTGCCCGGCTCAGACTTTCTCAGTATTCACGGCATCACCTTTGACAAGGACGACAACATCTACGCCGGCAGTGTGTTGGGCCAGAGCATCCACAAAATCGACACCCTGACCGGCGAATCCACCGTGTTTGTCGGCCCACCCCAGGGCATGGCCGATGATCTCGAATTCGGCCCCGACGGCACTTTAGTGTGGACATCCATCCTCACCGGTCAGGTACACGCACGCCGTCCCAATGGTGAGATTTATCTGGTCGCCGATAAACTACCGGGTATAAACTCGGTGGCCTTTAGCCCCTCCGGCCGCCTCTTTGTCACACAAGTGTTGTGGGGTGACGCGCTGTGGGAACTCGATCTCGCCGGTCACAAACCACCGCGCAAGGTGATCGAAAATATGGGCCATCTCAATGGCTTTGATTTCGATAAAGACGGCTATCTCTACGGCCCCCTGCTCTACAAAGGCAAAGTGGTCAAAATTGATGTCGACAGCGGTGATATGACCACCCTGGCCAGTGGCTTTAAAATCCCGGTGGCCGTCAATCTCGACAGCCATGACAATCTCTATGTGGCCGACACAGCCCTCGGCCGTATGTTGCGGGTCGATATCAAAAGCGGTGAGAAAACCCTGGTCGCCACCGTTGAACCGGGCATCGACAACCTCGCCCTGAATAGCCGCGATGAGCTGTACATCACCAATATGAACGACAACGCGTTGCTCAAAATCCACACCCGCACCGGCGCGGCGCGCACTGTCGTACGCAGTGATATTTCCGTACCCGGCGGCCTCGACCTGATCGAAGCAGACGGTAAAGAAACCCTGCTGCTCGGCAACCTCTTTACCTATAGCGCGATTGACGGCGCTAGCGGTGCGGTGACGGATATTAAGCGCGGCCTGCGCGACCACTTTGAGTTGCCGATGTCGGTCAATATCCGGGGCGAGCGAGTGGTTGTCACCAGCTGGTTTACCAGCGGCGTCGAAATTCTCGATCGCAACAGCCACCAAAGCCTCGCCGTGCACCACGGCTTTCAGCAACCCGTTGATGCTCTCGAATTAGTGGATGGCACCCTGCTGGTTGCCGAACACGGCACCGGGTCGATACTTGAAGTCTCCGCAGACGGCGACCGCGAGGTACTGGTCGACGGACTCCCCGGTATCGCCGCACTGCGCCAGGGCTCCGATGAAGATAGCGTCTACGCCACCGACGTACTTAAGGGCCAATTGTTAGAAATCGACGACAACGGTGATATCGACATTATCGCCGAGGGACTCGAGCGCCCCGAGGGTTTCGATGTCGCCGCCGATGGCAGTATCGTCCTGGCCGAAGTCGGCAAGCTGCGTATTGTGCGCATCGACCCCAACAGCGGAGAGATCAGCGAGATTGCCCGCAACCTGGCCATCGGCCTCGCCCCAGCCCAGGGCACACCGCCGGGCTATATCCAAACCGGGGTAGTGGTGTCCCGCGCTGGCAATATTTATGTCAGCTCCGATTTAAATACGGCGATTTATAAAATCACACCGCAATAGTCCGTTTTACGGCAAAATAACAAGCCGAGCTGAATTATTACCTTGCCGTAATGGCCGTACGCTCTCATCAACGTTACAAGAGATCATGAAACTCAAACTCCACCACATTAATGCCTTTACCGACACCCTATTCACGGGTAACTATGCCGGTGTTATTTTCCTCGACGAGTGGCTCAGCACAGCACTTATGCAAGCGATTGCCACCGAGAATAACCTATCGGAAACGGCCTTCGTCAAACAGACAGCTGACAATACCTATCAGATTCGCTGGTTTTCACCTCTTAGCGAAATCGACTTTTGCGGCCACGCCACGCTGGCCAGTGCCTACGTGCTGTTTAAACAAGATCAAGCCTTGGACGACCTTGAGTTTTACGCCAAGGCCGTGGGCACCTTAAAAGTCCGACGCGAAACGGATGGCTTGATTGCCATGACCTTTCCCCGACAGATGCCAGAGCCCGTCAGCGATATACCCCCGCCACTGTTGGCCGGCTTGTCGATTGCGCCCAGTGAGGTACTTATCAATCGTCAGGCCTACTTTGCCATTTACACCAGCGAAACCGATATTCATTCACTCAAACCCAACTTGGCAGAGTTAAAAAAACTGGCCCCCTACGATGTGGTGATTAGCGCGGCGGCCCATGATTACGACTTTATTTCCCGCTATTTCTGGCCCGCCTCCGGTGGCGATGAGGACCCCGTCACCGGCTCTATTCACAGCGGCCTGGCACCCTTCTGGGCCCAGCGACTCAACAAGACCCCACTCACGGCCTATCAGGCTTCACAGCGCGGGGGGCTGTTGCACTGCCGTATGCAGACAGATTCCGTCATTATCTCCGGGCGGGCCGTGCAATACCTTGAGGGCGATATAGAGATTTAACCTACTAGCGCGCCACATCAACACAGATATAAAGCCGACACCGGTACTCTCTCAAACCCCAGCACTAGCAACTGGACATCCACGTATATGAAACTTGACTCCATCGCCCTCCACCACGGCTACGCAGCGGAGGCCACCACCAAAGCGGCGGCCGTACCAATTTATCAAACCACCTCCTACACCTTCGATGACACCCAGCACGGCGCCGATCTCTTCGACCTAAAAGTGCCGGGCAACATTTACAGCCGCATTATGAACCCCACCACCGCCGTGCTCGAAAAGCGTCTAGCGGCCATGGAGGGCGGCGTCGGTGCACTGGCGGTGGCATCCGGCATGGCGGCGATCACCTACGCGATTCAATGCATTTGCGAGGTCGGCGACAATATCGTCAGCACCAGTCAACTCTATGGCGGCACCTATAACTTGTTTGCCCACAGCTTCCCCCGCCAGGGCATTGAAGCCAGAATGGTGTCTCACGATGACTTCGACGGCTTCGAGGCGCAAATCGACGATAGAACCCGGGCCTTGTTCTGTGAGTCCATCGGCAACCCGGCGGGCAATATTGTCGATATTGAACGGCTGGCCGAGATTGCCCACCGCCACGGCGTGCCATTGATTGTCGACAACACCGTAGCCACACCCTATTTGTGCCGAGCCTTTGAACACGGCGCCGACATCATCGTCCACTCCCTAACCAAGTACATTGGCGGCCACGGCACATCTATTGGCGGGGTGATTATCGACTCGGGTAAGTTCGACTGGGTGAAACACAAGGCGCGCTTTGCCATGCTCAACGAACCCGACCCCTCCTATCATGGCGTGGTCTATACCGAAACCTTTGGCCCGGCGGCCTATATTGGCCGCTGTCGTATCGTGCCACTGCGCAATACCGGGGCCGCTATTTCGCCACAGAACGCTTTTCAAATCCTTCAGGGGCTTGAGACCCTGGGACTGCGTATGGATAGGCACTGTGAAAATGCCCTCGCGCTGGCCAACTATCTGCACCAGCACGATAAAGTTCAATGGGTGAACTACGCCGCCCTCGACGACAGCCCCTACCGCGACGCCTGTCAGACAATTTGCGGCGGCCGCGCCTCGGGGGTTCTCAGCTTTGGCATAGCCGGCGGCGCCGAGGCTGGCGGCCAGTTTATCGACGCCCTGCAAATGATACTGCGCCTGGTGAATATTGGTGATGCCAAATCACTGGCCTGCCACCCCGCCTCAACCACCCACCGCCAGCTCAACAACGACGAGCTAGCCAAGGCCGGCGTCAGCGCAGACCTGGTGCGTATCTCGGTGGGCATTGAGCATATTGATGACATCATTGGCGATGTTGAGCAGGCCCTAGGAGCGGTACGCTAGCTCCCCAGCGAAGTTACAGGGGCCTGTAGACAGCCAAGCCCAGGCCCCTTTTTAACGCTCTGGTTATAGGCCTTGCGGTTCGAACCCCCTACCCCTTGATACATCCAGTGAAAACATACTGCACAACAGCCAGTAAAATCAGCTCAAAAATACCAGTAAGAGCTTGTTTTAAATAACTATATAAAAACTATGACAACCTACTTACCCACTGGTACAAAGAGTTACTGTGAATTGGAAAACAGCCGCCAATACGATACACTGGGGGCCCTCCAACTAGCGACCGATAATAGAAATGAGCAAAACCAATAAAACGCGCTGGGGCAAAGCCATTCAGAGTAAAGATGTACAGCACGACCTGAAACGCACCGCCATTCTCAAAACGGCCGCCCGCTTGTTTAATCAAAACGGCTTCCGCGAAACCTCTCTCAACGACCTGGCTCAGGAACTACAGGTCACCAAACCGACCCTGTATTACTATATTGAAAATAAGGAAGACATCCTCTTTCAATGCCTGCTCACCGCCATTACTCAAATGCTCGAACAAACCGCCAGCATCCAAAATACCGAGCTCACTGGACTCAAAAAACTCGGCCGCTTTATCTATTTATTCACCTCTATTTTCGATGACGAATATGGCCGCTGCCTGTCCCGCCCCGGCCCCGATCCCCTGTCAGACAAATACCTGCAGCAGATAGCCCCCCTCTATCAGCAACTCGATGCGGCGATGCGCGACATCATCGACAGCGGTATCGAGGATAAATCCATTCGCGCCTGCAACCCCAAGATCACCGCCTTCACCATCTTTGGCGCCATTAACTGGATGACGCAGTGGTATCAGGTGGATGGTGAGATGACCACGCGTGAGGTCGCCGACGAAATGGCCGAGATGTTTACCCGAGGGCTAGCGGGCTAATAAGCCCCGACGACACCAAGTATTGTGTATTGGCAGATTGAGAGGTACTGTAGGAAGCGTCAGCTGGCACTTATACTACGTTGACACGGCTTTCGGCCCATCATCAGGAGTACGTTATGACGATCACCGTACCCGAGCACAACAGCGACAAAGTTGTGGATATCTTCACCGGCCAGACCTGGTCCCCGGCACGGGTTTCACCCTTTATCCGCCTGGCACCCGAGCTCGACGGGCTCGAAATGCTCTACTCCAATAGCGCCCATCCCGACACTAGCTTTAGCATCAAAATACTTTGCTGGGGCCTGCGTGAAGACGGTGACATTGTCGGCCTAGTGCCCTGGCTCGACAACATCACGTCCTGTCCCGACATGAGGGATCCACTGGATGGCAAGTGGGAGAGTTACTATGACCCCGGCACCGAAGAGCTCTTCCACGACGCCCCCTTGCACAAGGCTCTAGAGCTAGAAATGGCCGCCAAGTACTACGAGTACAGTTTCGAAAACGCCAGCGATGTCGTTCAGGAAATACCCGATAGCATTGGCACCCACGCGGTGTTTTCCAACGACGGCCTAAAAACTCTGCGCTTAACAGAAGTCGTCAGCTGGCGTCTGCTGCACAATGGCGAAATCCACGCTCAGGTCGCCGATCAAAGCAAGGTGCAGACAACCCCAGTGCTACCCGGTGATAACTGCCTCTACAGCACCGCTTCCGATGTCGATTTTCGCTACTTTTTCCAACATCACATCGCCAATAAAATCAAAGCTCAAGACCCCGAGGCGCTGGCGGCTATCGCCATACTCACGGAAACGTAGGCTAGGCCAACGACATCGGGAAGAAGTCTACACCCGAGCTATCTCTCCCAACTTAGCGCTGCGGGTACGGGCTACACAGACCACCAGCCATTGCCTTGTGGTTAATCGAGGCAAATCTGCGTCACCAACTTGGTCATAAAATCACGGCCAAAACGCAGATTTTGCAAGGAAATTTTTTCGTTGTCGCCGTGAATGCCCCTAGCCTGTTCGGCATCGAGTATCACCGGTATAAAGCCGTAGGCGGGAATGCCCTTCTCACGAAAAAAATGACTGTCCGTAAAACCCGCCGTCATACGCGGCACTATCGTCGCAGCGGGAAAGCGCTCGGCAAGATTTTGCTCCAGCGCCCGATAGAGGAAGTGTTCTTGCGCCGAGATGCCCGGCTCGAAAGACAGTAAAGGCGTAATCTGCAAACTCGCATCACCCAGCGCCCGAGTAATGCTTTGCAGGGCTTGCTCCGGCTGGTGATTGGGTAATAGGCGACAATCTATTTCTGCCCACGCCTCCGGCGCGACAACATTGATTTTGGCACTGGCCTGTAGGCGGGTGATGGCACAGGTACTACGCAATTGCGCATAGAGGCGGTGGTCAAACTCACGCAATTCAGCCATTTGTTGGGGCGAACTGACCAGAGCTTCAACATTTAACAGACGTTCATGCCACGGCGCGGGAAAATCTTTCGCCAACTTATTCAGGTAGCTCTTCACCCCCGGCAAGAGTTGCGCCGTAAACACCAATTGCTCTAGCCTTGCCAGTGCCGCGATCAAACGCTGGCTGGCGCTTTCACTGCGCGGTATCGCACCGTGCCCCGGCTCACCCCTGGCGCTGACCCGCAACCACAGGGGCAGCTTTTGCGTCACCTCGATACCAAAGCTTAGCGTGTCGCCACGCCTATCGCCGCGCCCGCCCTCATTGAGAACCCCGCCAATGCCCTCGAACAGCTCGGGGCGCTTATCCAATAGCCAAGCCAGCCCCATCTGGCCACCGGCCTCCTCATCCGCCGTAGCGAGAAAAATCAGATCGCGATTTAAGGCCTTGCCCTGTGCTTTTAGCGCCAGCATCGCTTGCAGCTGAAAAATCCCCAGTGACTTACTATCTAAGGCGCCGCGACCATAGAGGTAAGTATCGTCAATAAGACCGCTAAAGGGTGGCTGCTGCCAACGCGCCGGGGCCGCGGGCACAACATCCATATGGTGAAGTAACAGCAGCGCAGGTTGGTCGCCACCGGGTAGACGCGCCCAGATATTGGCCCGGCCCGGCGCGACCTCTATCACCTCGTGTTCTATACCATAAGCGGCAAAAATTTCGGCAAAAAAGGCCGCGCCCAATACTTCATTACCCGGTGGGTTACTGGTGTCGAGACGAATATAGTCACTCAGTAAGTCCCGAGTATCGAGATCAGCCGCTACGCAAAAACCACTGCATAGCCAAAGTAATAGCACTATCTGCCATTTTATTTTCCGGGCTAGCCACCAGGTGCTCATTGCTAAAGACTCACGTAGACACTGCCATTTTTGTATAAGGTTTGGCCCTATTATGGGGGTGGTACGCGCTGACGAAATAAGGACTTTACGGCCCTTAATAGAGAGAGAAAAAACAGCCCATACTGCTAACGCCCAATATCTCTTCGCCAGCCACCTGCTGCGCCTCGCTAATATCGGCCAATTGATAGTAAACACTGCGGCTGAGCAGCCCCTCCATACCACCACGCACGCGAATATAGGGCGAGGGCTCACCACTGACGGCATCGACGGCAACCCTAAGCGGGTGCTCGCGACTGACAATAACCACATCATCCGTGCTGCTGGTCAAGACCAGGGCTTGCTCATCACCCCTGTGCTCAACACCTAATACCGTAAAGAAAAAGGGGGCATCCTCGACCTGTATGCGCCACTTCTCGACCGGCGTCACCAGAAAATATTCGCTGTTTTCACGCTTTAAAATACTCGAGAAAAGTTTCACTAGGGGCTGGCGTTTAATTTCACCGCCCTCATGAAACCAGATACCCTGGCGAGTAATGCGAATATCAATATCACCGGACAGCGGCGGATTCCATTTGTCTACGGGCGGTAAACGGCCCCCATCGAGCTGGTTTTCATGCAGCTCTTGATACCAGTCATCAAGGGAGGAACTGGACACCTAGTGCTCCCTAAACTGGCCACGGTTACCCATGGTCACACCAATATTGGCGATAAAATTGAGTAGCTTTTCCTTATCGTCGAACTGGTCGGCAAAGCCCTGGTTAAAGCAAACATCGACCGCACCCTGAGCTAGGGCCCAGCAAGCCAGATAATGGTAGTGGGGAGGGACGTCTTCCAGCAGACCGCGCGCGATTAATTTCGAGACCATATTGTTCAAGGTCTCGACCATCGAATGGCGGGTTTTATGTAAATGAGCCATTTCAATAGCCACGGATTTATCGGCTTCGAGGCGAAACTCGAGCTGTTGTACCAATCGATCCAAGGCCGGATTGGCCAGGCGCGAATCAAAATAGGCCTTCGCCGCCGCCCCTGGGTCACCATTTTCCGTGGCTTTTATACCCGCATTGACATTGCTCACCAGCATCTGCTCGTAGTCGGAAACGATACGCATCATGATTTCGGCTTTGCTTTGAAAGTGTTTATACACAGTGCCCTTGCCGATGCCCGCCTCGGTGGCGATAGCAGACACGGTGACCCTCTCGACACCATCGCGAATCAGCAAGCCCAAAGTAGTATCCTTTATAAGCTGTTCTCGCTCGAGGAAGCGCTGCTTTTTCTGCCGTATTCTGTCTGTACTTGTTGTTGTCACAATCCCACCAAAAAAAGGTTTTCAACATTGTCGCACCGCTTGGCAGAGCTAATCAAACCCTGCTTTACTCACCAGCCTCAATCTAACCCTCTCAAGGGTCTTCATTTTAGGTGGCTGTGCTAGTATTTGATTTTAATCCAGTCGATGAATACGATGGCAGCAAGCCCCAAAATTTATAACTTTGCGCGCCTTATTGGCGCCTCCGGCGTTGACCGAAACGAGAGCCGCGCGGCCCGACGCACCGGCATTGTCCTCGAAGTACCGATGCTGATCGCCTCACTGTGGATACTGCTCAACTGGATCAGTGGAAGCACCTCGGCATCTTACAATATCTACGATATTTACCTCTGGGGCTTCTTTATTATTGAAACGCTGGTGCTATCGTTATTAGTTAACGACTCGCGGCTTTATTTACGTCGCAACTGGCTCAACTTAGTCATTATCCTCACCGGCATCCCGATGTTACTGGGCTGGCCCACCCACTTGGGGGCACTGCGCCTACTGCGGGTGATTATCGTCCTCACCCTGCTGATGCACATCGGCGGGCGCGTCAAAAAGATGCTGTTGCGCAACGAGCTAGCCGCCACAGGGCTCGCCTCACTGATTGTCGTTATTATGGCCGGCATATTGATGTCAGCCCTAGAGCCCGGCATCAATAGTCCTGGGGAGGGAATCTGGTGGGCCTGGGTCACCATCACCACCGTTGGCTACGGCGATGTCGTACCCAAAACCCCTATCGGCAGAGCTTTTGCAGGCATCATTATCTTTCTCGGCATCGGCCTTTTTGCCGCATTAACCGCTAGTTTTACGTCGTATTTTATTAGTCAAAAAGAAGAGCAACTGATTAGCCCAGAGGAAAACCTAGAATTGCGCTTAAGCGCCATCGAGCAGCAATTAGCTCAACTGGGAAAGAAAATAGACCATCTAAATACTGCGGATAAGGCCGCAAAGCCAGGTACAGACTAACCCTGGCAATACGCCGCTAGCCTTAGGACATAAGGGATGCAATCTGGCTAAAGACGGCCTCGGGCTTCAAGGGCTTGCTAAAGAAAGCCTTCACGCCCAAACCCTCGGCCTTCAGCTGATCTGTTTCACTGTCGTCTTGGGTTAAGACAAAAACGGGAGCATTACTGCTAGCGCTAATTTCACGACACAGGGCAGAGCCGTGAACACCATCCGCTCGCGTATCGAGGATAATCGCCGCCGGTGCACGCTCGCCTATCCAGGGCAGCACAAAGGAGCCATGGGTTATACCGTGGGGTGTAAAGCCCTCAGCCCGGCAGCAATCACTCAAGTCGCCCAGCAGTTGTGTGTCACTGACCACAATTAATATATTTTCCATGGAGATCTACTCTTAGTATTTGCGACAAAGTATACAATCACTGCCGCTGAAATGGGCAAGGCAAGCGGAGTAAATATGGGCCAGATCACACTTAGCCACACCCTGCCAACAGTCTGGCCAGCAGTGCCACTCAACAACAAAGGTTAAGCGCAAAGATGTGTGAACTCCTCGGGATGAGCGCCAGTGTACCAACGGACATATGCTTCAGCTTCGCCGGCTTAATGCGCAGAGGCGGTGATACCGGCCCCCACGAAGACGGCTGGGGCATCGCTTTTTACGAGGGCAAGGGTTACCGCGCCTTCCACGACCCGGGGGCCAGCGCCGACTCGGCAATTGCCCGCTTTGTACAAAGCTACTCGATAAAAAGCAACAATGTGCTGTGCCATATTCGCAAGGCCAATCGCGGCAAAGTGAGCCTGGAAAACACCCACCCTTTTGCGCGA
>MAAT01000071.1 GCA_002162815.1 Gammaproteobacteria bacterium 53_120_T64
AGGTGGCTAAGCAATTGCGGCAGGGATTTGCGATGGCTGGTCTCGCGGGTGCTGGCCGCACTCAGGCGCCGCACCCGGTGGTACTGCTCGGCGATATTCATCAAATTCAGCATCAAACCGAAGGAACGCACCACCGGAAGTAGGCTGTCGTCATCCAGACCCGCCATCAGGCCCTCAAGCTGCCGATGGGCGCTGGCATCACCCGCCAGTGCCGCCTTGGAGAAATGGCGAATCTCCTCAATCAGCGCCAACACCGCCTCGCCATCCTGCTCGCGAATGGTCTCGCCCAATAGGCCACCCAACAGTCGAATATCAGTGCGCAGGGGAGCGTGGCTGTCTGAGCTTGATACCGGCTGGCTCATGGCTATTCACCTTCTGTAGGATATAAAATGCAAAGTATAAAAGTTTAGACCTACGCACAAGCTGAGCAGTATCAAAAGGACTTCTGCTGAGCGGGTTATTGCCATTGTAGGTAAGGCAAAAAGAACTAAATATCTTTTATCTCTAAAACATCTTGTGTATCACCCCTTAAACACAAAATACATTTATGTATCATATTTCATTGATAAAGATACACAAAAGACATAGCATAGCTCAATCGACAACAGCCACTAAAGGCGCTTTGTGCAGCCCTATAAACCCGAAACACTACCGATAAACACGCTGGATAAGTCAGTACTGTTTACAGCCGTCGGCGAAGCCAATGCAGCCCTTGCACGTTACGATGGCCTGCTACTTGGCATGGTTAACCCAGCCGTCATGCTTTCCCCCCTGACCAATCAAGAAGCCGTGCTTTCTTCCAAAATCGAAGGCACCCAGGCCACGGTGGAAGAGATACTCGAACACGAGGCTGGGCAAGAGTATGCCGGGGACAAAGGCCTCGATATACAGGAAGTATTGAATTACCGGAAAGCACTCATGCTGGCCAAGGAATACGTTGAGGGGAGGCCTATAAAACTAGGCTTAATCCGCGAGCTACACCGCATTCTTATGGATAGTGTGCGCGGTGAAAACAAAGAACCGGGGCAATTCCGTAAAGATCAAAACTGGATTGGCGCGCCCGGCTGTACTATAGAGCAAGCGAGTTTTGTCCCACCCACTCCCTTACAACTACTCGACCATCTGCAAGCCTGGGAAACCTATCTCGGCAGTGAGGATATTGACCCGATTGTGCAAACCGCCATCGTCCACGCCCACTTTGAATTACTCCACCCCTTTAAAGACGGCAATGGTCGTATTGGCCGTTTACTCATCCCTCTGTTTCTGTACGGCAAAGGTCGCCTGACCAGCCCCATGTTTTACCTCTCGGCCTACCTGGAAAGCCATCGCGATGAATACTACGCCCGCCTCCGTGCCATCTCACAAGAGGGCGATTGGACCGGCTGGTGTGCCTTTTTCCTACGTGCAGTGATTGCCCAGGCACAACAGAACGGCTCGACACTGCGCGAAATCATGGCCCTGCACGAAGCTACCAAACGGCGAGTACGCGACATTACCCATTCGCCCCACAGCTTACAGCTGATTGATGCCCTGTTTGACCGCCCTATATTTACCGCCACCGATATTGCCAAACGGGCCGGTGTGCCCAAGCCAACCATCCACAAATTAATTAAAAGCCTGCTCAACGAAGGCGTACTTCAAACCGTACGCGAGGCCGCAGGCCGTCGCCCAGCCATTCTCGCCTTTGCTGAATTATTGAACACGCTGGAACGCAAACAATGAAGAGAAACCAATTCGAACGACAGCTAGTCCTTCTATTATTTCAAGCTTTGCAGTTATCATCTGAGTTCAAGAACTGGTAATCCGTTTAAAAACGTGCGCGGTATTTCTGCACACAACGATCATATCTTATACAGGTTGGTTCCGATGCAAGATCTAAAGGCAGTGTGTCAGCATCTGCGTAAATTTGCCGATGCCCGTGATTGGAATCAATTCCACTCTCCAAAAAACCTGTCGATGGCCTTAAGTGTTGAGGTCAGCGAGTTGGTGGAGTGCTTCCAATGGTTAACCGAGGAGCAATCGCACTCACTAAATGCCGTGCAGCTTGCGGCGGTAACTGATGAAATTGCCGATATTCAGCTATATCTAGTTCGACTGGCAGATAAAGTCGGTGTCGATATAGGAACGGCAGTTGAGCAGAAAATAGAGAAGAATGAAGCCAAGTACCCTGCCGCGAAGGTCAGGGGTAGCTCAAAGAAGTACAGCGAATACGAATAAGGAAAAGGGCGCACTTAATGATTGTTTATTCGGCCACTAAAAGGGAGTTTATTGAGGATGTCCGCTCGAACCGGATTGCCGATATTATTGAGAATAAAGTGTTACGTAAGCTTAATCGCAATTCGCCACGTAATGAGAAACTGTCGTGGGAGAACTCCCTGCAATATATGTCACAGGTTCTTTGGGATGTGGATATTCCGGCTTCAGCTGGAGTAGCCATAGAGTACAACCTGCCCATGACTAATCGTCGGGTCGATTTTATCCTTACGGGTAAAGATCCTGAGCGCAATGATACCGCTGTCATCGTTGAGCTTAAACAGTGGCAGGAAGTAAAAAAGACCAATAAAGATGCCATTGTTAAAACGCGCTTTCAACATGGTGAAAGGGAGACAAACCACCCCTCGTACCAGGCATGGTCTTATTCAGCGTTGATTGAAGATTACAACGAGACTGTTCGGCAAGAATCGATTCGTCTACAACCTTGCGCCTATCTTCATAACATGAAGTCTCGCGAAGTGATCAATGATCCTTTTTATGCGAATCACACCGCTAAAGCACCAGTATTTATTTCACCGGACGCCCTAAAACTCTCAGAGTTTCTCAAGCAGCATGTGAAGTACGGCGATAGTGACAACATCATGTATCGCATTGAGCATGGCGTTATCAAGCCGTCCAAGAACCTGGCTGATGCATTAGTCTCTATGCTAGATGGTAATCCAGAGTTTTTAATGATCGATGAACAAAAACTGGTTTATGAAACTGCTCTCAATCTCGCTCATACCGCTCAGCAAGGAGACAAGCAAACCCTTATTGTCAAAGGTGGCCCTGGTACGGGTAAATCTGTAGTGGCTATTAATTTGTTAGCGGAGCTAACCCAGCGAGAAATACTGGTGCAGTATGTCTCTAAAAATGCGGCCCCTCGTGAAGTCTTTAAAAAGAAGCTCACAGGCAGTAGAAAGAAGACTCATATTGACCAGATGTTTAAGGGCTCAGGTGCTTACACTGAGACCGAGGCTAATAAGTTTGGCGCATTATTAGTTGATGAGGCTCATCGTCTTAATGAAAAATCAGGCCTGTATGGCAATCAGGGTGAAAACCAGATTAAAGAGCTGATAGTGGGGTCATGTTTCAACATCTTTTTTATTGATGAAGCACAGCGAGTAACCCTGAAGGATATTGGTAGTATCGAGGCTATCAGACACTGGGCATATAAACTGAAATCTACTGTGACGGAATTAGAATTAGCGTCCCAGTTTCGTTGTAATGGCTCAGATGGTTATTTGGCCTGGGTAGATAACAGTCTGCAAATTCGAGAAACTGCCAACCCAACACTTGAAGATATAGATTATGAAGTCAAAATCTTTGATGACCCCCGTCAGCTTCGTGCTGCGATACTCGACAAAAACCACAAAAACAACAAGGCACGCCTAGTAGCAGGTTATTGTTGGGATTGGGCCAGTAAGAAAGACAAGTCTGCTTACGATATTGTCATTCCCGAATATGACTTTAAGGCGCAATGGAATTTAACTGAAGATGGCAGCTTATGGATGATAGCCGAACACTCTGTTGAGCAGGTTGGATGTATTCATACCTGCCAGGGATTGGAGCTGGATTATATTGGCGTGATTGTTGGGGATGATTTTGTTATCCGTGATGGGATTGCAATAACTGATGCTGGCAAGCGTTCTTCTAATGATCGTTCCATACGTGGTTTTAAAACCATGAGGAAAAAAGACCCAAAGAAAGCACGTCTGCTAACCACTGAAATCATCAAAAACACCTACCGAACATTGATGACACGCGGACAGAAAGGCTGTTATATCTTTTGTACCGACGCCGAAACTCGCGATTACTTTATGTCCATAACTCAGGGCCAGAACGAGCAAGTCCGCACTGCCGCATCTCCCTATCAAGGTTTGGATTTACAAATAGTATCCTTTGACGAAGCCCGGCCCTATGAAACCCACGTACCCATCTATGACATACAAGCGGCAGCCGGTGGTTTTAGTGAGACTCAAACGACAGAAGAGTTCCAATGGGTAGAACTGCCTGAGCACATCAAGGTCAGTGAGGGTATGTTTGTAATGTGTGTGATTGGCGAATCGATGAATCGCCGTATTCCGAATGGATCATGGTGCTTGTTTAAAGCCAACCCCGGCGGCACCAGAAATGGTAAAATTGTGCTAGTGCAACATCGAGATATCGATGATCCCGATCATGGGGGCAGCTACACAGTGAAGCTATATCACAGCGAAAAAACCATGGTCGACGATACAGTTGCAAATCACAAAGTAACTCTAAAACCTGATACCAATGCCTTTGGATATTTGCCGATGGTACTTGAAGATGCCACTGAAGATTTCATGGTGATTGGTGAGTTTTTAGTCGTTGTTGATGGGTGAGACTGTAATGGTTTGTAAAATCACCATTAAAATTTATATTCACAAATATTTTAATGGTGACAACATCCTTAATTTTATTAAATGAATCCCGCGTTTATGTATATAAATGCATCACACTATTAACCAAACACCCCGATATAAAGAGCCAATTAATGACCCTATCAACAATGAACTGCATTGAAATCACCACTCCCGGCGGCCCCGAAGTACTGAGCATGGGCGAACGCCCCCTGCCCGAATGTGGCCCGGATGAGGTCTTGATCAAAATTGCCGCCGCCGGGGTTAATCGCCCCGATGTGATTCAGCGCAAGGGCGCCTACCCGCCACCACCCGGTGCCTCTGACTTACTGGGGCTTGAAGCCGCTGGCGAAATTGTGGCTATCGGCAGCGAGGTTAGCGAGTGGGCCCTTGGCGACAAGGTTTGTGCCCTGCTCAATGGCGGCGGTTACGCCGATTACGCGGTGGCTCACCAGTCTGTTTGCCTGCCGATACCCACCGGCTTGTCGATGGTCGAGGCCGCGGCCCTGCCGGAAACCTTCTTTACCGTGTGGCACAACGTCTTTGAGCGGGCCGAGCTACAGGCCGGTGATGTTTTTCTGGTTCACGGTGGCAGCAGTGGCATTGGCACCACGGCGATTCAATTGGCGAAGGCCTTTGGTGCAAGGGTATTTGCCACGGCGGGCAGCGCTGAAAAATGTCGCGTGTGTGAAGAGCTGGGGGCAGAGAAAGCCTTTAACTATCACGATGAGGACTTCGTTAAGGGCATTAAGGCAAGCAGCAAGGGTGCCAATGTAATTCTCGACATGATCGGCGGCGATTATATTCAGAAGAATATCAAGGCCACGGCACCGAAGGCGCGCATTGTCTCCATCGCCTTTCTACGCGGTTCTAAGGCCGAGGTCGATTTTGGTGCGGTGATGCTCAAGCAATTGGTGCTCACCGGCTCTACCCTGCGCAGCCAACCGATTGAGAATAAGATACGCATTGCCGCAGGTTTGAAGGAACAGGTCTGGCCGCTGCTGGATGCCGCTACAATTAAGCCGGTGATCCACTCTCAATTCACACTGAGTGAAGCCTCTGCGGCCCACCAGTTGATGGAGAGCAATGCCCATATTGGCAAAATTATTCTGACGCCCTAGAGGAAGTCGATATCACCATGAAAAAGAACTCCCGGCTGGTTTACTCCACCGACAAGGGCCGCATTAAAACCCCTGATGACGACACTGCGGCCACGCCTGACGGCGACGGTATTGTCCGTATCCGCCGCGAAACCAGCGGCCGCAAGGGCAATGCGGCAACCACTATTAGCGGTGTACCCCTGCCCGAGGCTGAACTGAAAGCCCTGGCCAAAAAGTTAAAACAAAGCTGTGGCTCTGGTGGCTCGGTGAAAAACGGCGTTATCGAAATACAGGGCGACCATCGGGAGAAGATGCGCGAGCTGCTCAGTAAAGACGGTTATACCGTGAAACTGGCGGGTGGCTAAGATGACCGACAAGATAATAAGTCACAGCCCTTACGGCAGCTGGACATCACCTATCAGTGCTCGGCAGGTGGCCAGCGCCGCGCCCGCGATTGATTACCCCTGCTTCGATACTGTGGGAGCCGACGACGATCTGTACTGGCTGGAAGCGCGGCCCGAAGAGGGGGGGCGCAATGCCATTGTCAGGCGCGCGGCCAATGGCGAAAAAAGCGATGTACTGCCCGCCCCCTTCAGCGCCCGCAGCCGGGTCCACGAGTACGGCGGTACGCCCTATATCGTTATTGCCGGTGTACTGTATTTTTGCGAACAGCGCGACCAGCGTATTTATCGCCTCGACACGCGCACAACAGGTGCCAAGCCCGAGGCCATCAGCCCGGCCGATCAAAATCTGCGCTTTGCCGATTTCTGTTATGACGAACAGCACCAGCGTCTAATTTGTGTCGCCGAGCAAGCCAGTGAAGCCAACTGCGCCACACAGAGTGAGCCGCGCAATTTTATTGCCGCGCTCGCTATCAATGCGCCGTACGCGTTCAGCGAGTTACACAGCGGTGCCGACTTTTACGCCTACCCGCGCCTCAGTCCTGACGGCACACAACTCAGCTGGATAAGCTGGCAGCACCCGCAAATGCCCTGGCAGGGAAGTGAATTGTGGCTGGCAAGTTTATCGGATGAGGGTTTATTGGCCAGTCCTAAAAAATTGGCGGGCAGCTGTGATGAATCCATCTTTCAAGCCCAATGGTCACCCGCTGGCGAATTGTATTTTGTCTCGGACCGCAGTGAGTGGTGGAATCTTTATCGCTGCACCAGTACAGACGATGGCAAACACGGCAGCGAGGCCATCTGCCCACAGCCGGTAGAATTCGCCACACCCCTGTGGACACTGGGTATGTCGACCTACGGTTTTTGCACAGACGGTAAGCTAGCCGCCTGCTACACCCAAGATGGCTGTTGGCACCTTGGCCTCATTGAAAAACACAGCAAGAGCCTGAACACCTTTGAGCTGCCCTTTACACAAATATCGGCCCTACTCAGCCGGGGCCAGCGGGTCTGGTTTATTGCTGCATCACCCTCACAGAGTGGCTGCCTAGTGGAGCTGGATACTCGCACCGGCGAATATCAAATCATCCACCACTTCCCCGCCTTGCCCATCGCCGCAGACAATTACGCTCAGCCTCAGGCCGTCACTTTTTCCACAAGCAGCTGCATCACCAGCGGCTCTTCAACGAGTGATAACGAAGAGGCCCACGGCTTTTATTACGCGCCCTGTAATACCGCCTATTCACCACACACCGCGGATGAAAAACCGCCGCTATTAGTGCTCTGCCACGGCGGGCCAACTGGCGCCACATCGACCGGCTTCAATCTAAAAATACAATTCTGGACCAGCCGCGGCTTTGCCGTGCTCGATGTCAATTATCGCGGCAGCACCGGCTATGGCCGCACTTATCGCCAGGCCCTCGATGGTGCCTGGGGCATTAAAGATGTCGATGATGTGGTGGCCGGTGCCCAGCACCTGATCAAACAGGGCCTCGCCGACCCCGAGCGCATCATGATTCGCGGTGGCAGTGCCGGGGGTTACACCGTACTCGCCGCCCTCGCCTTTCACGACCTGTTTAAGGCCGGTGCCAGTTATTACGGCATTGGCGATCTTGAAACGCTGGCCCGCGACACGCACAAATTCGAATCGCGCTACCTCGACACCCTGGTTGGCCCTTACCCGGCGGAGCAAGCCCTCTACCAACAGCGTTCGCCGATCAACCATATCGACAAACTCAATTGTCCGGTGATTTTCTTTCAGGGCCTCGACGATAAAGTCGTGCCGCCGCAACAGGCCGAGGCAATGGTTGAATCACTCGAGGCAAAGGGGCTTAAAGTGAAGTACGTGCCTTTTAGCGGCGAGGGCCACGGTTTTCGCCAAGCAGAAAACACCGAGCGCGCCTTGCTGGAAGAACTGCAGTTTTACAGTGAAGTCTTTGGCTTTGACCTGCCTGCCCCTGCCGACGAGGATAGTTAGTCGTATTTATGGGCCGCTACCGACCACCTCGAGAACCGTCCAGCCCCTACATCACCGCTGAGGGTGCCCAGCAATTGCGCAATGAGCTGCGGCAACTGTGGAAGGTCGAGCGCCCCCAGGTAACGGCGGTGGTACACGAGGCGGCGAAGAATGGCGACCGCTCGGAGAACGGCGATTACATTTACGGCAAGCGCCGACTGCGGGAAATCGACAGTCGTGTGCGCTATCTAACGAATCGTTTGGAAGATATCACCATCGTCGACCGGGTGCCGAGTAATACCGGACGAGTGTTTTTTGGTGCCTGGGTAACACTGGAGGATGACGCGGAGGAAAGCGTCTGTTATCGCATCGTCGGTGCCGATGAGCTCGATACCCGTAAGGGTTATATCAGTGTTGACTCACCCCTCGCTAAAGCCCTGATCGGAAAGAACCTCGACGACGACATTGCCTTCACCCTGCACGGTACTCGCCGTGATTATCTGATTATTGATATTCGCTACGCCCCGCAGGAGTGAAACTTAGCTGAGCGGTTCTTCACTGAGCTTAACCTTATAGTCTTCCAGCTTGATATCGAAGGAGCCATCGGGCAGAGAGCGGCGGATCAGGAAACCCTTATCCAGGCCTCCACGGTCGGTGAGAAATAGGTCGACGGCCTGCTCCGCGATAACATTTTTTTCAGCATCGCGAAGTAGAATAACCGTTGGCAAGTGACGAAATTTACGTCGGCCCGACAACACGATACCGAGCATACCATTGTGTAATTCAACAATTGTCCCCGGTGGGTAGGGGCCTATCGCCTGCATAAAGGCCAGCGCGTATTCTTCGTCGAATTGCTGACCCCGGCATTTATAAATTTCCTTCTGTGCATCGGCAGGTGCCACCGCCTTGGAGTAACAGCGATCACTGGTCATCGCATCATAGCTATCAACAATGGCGATAATTCTCGCGTACTCTGATATTTCACCCGCTTTCAAGCCGCGTGGATAACCACTGCCATCGGGCCTTTCGTGATGATTGAGGGCTACGTCAATGGGCAGAGCGGTGGTCGTTCCCGCTTCCTTCAGTAGCTTATAGCCGTCGATGGTGTGCTGCTGCATGATACGAAACTCTTCGTCGCTTAAAGCACCGCGTTTATTAAGCACGATACGCGGTGTCCTCATTTTACCGACATCGTGTAATAAACCGCACAGTCCCAGCATCTTCAAATCGGGCTTGTCGAAGTTGAGGTGACGACCAAAGGCAATGGCGAGAATACAGACATTTAAACAATGCTCGGCTGTGTATTCATCTTCATGCTTAATGCGACTCATCCAGATCAATGCATCGTGGTTGCGCAACATACTTTCGACACAGTTCGTCACTACCGTTTCAGCCACTTCGGTATTCAGCATTTGACCGAACTGAGCGGAGTGGAGGATTTGTTTGATATCCGCTTTACCCTCACGATAGGCCTGCGCCGCTGCGGGGTGCTCCTCGCGAATCGGTAGTACCACCTCGTGGGCCGGGCGCGAACGCGCAATCTGCCTTTTGCGCCCATGTTTACCAGCCTCTCCCAAGGGCTTAAATAAAGTGCCCTTGTCCCCCTTGCTGAGCAAACTGGGGGCTTGTTTGCGTGCAACGATTGGAGGCTTTTTCCTCATCGCCTCCGAGCTACTGGCTATATAGACGTACTGACAATACTTTTCCAAAGTCTGCACTTGCGCTTTATTGAGTAATTTGAAACCTTGTATAAGAAAGGGCGTTTCTAACCAAGGTCGATCGAGCTCGGCGATATACATACCCATCTGTAGATTCGCAATATCGACACGAACGAGGCTCTCTGTCTTAGCACCTCGCCCGCGGCGAGTACCTTGCGTCGAGTTTTTTGAATTATCGTCCATCGCGCCATCCACATATGATTGTATGCACTACAAAGGCAGTACCAACACCTAAATGCAATTATCGCCAAAATGTGAATGTAGAGCCGTGAGTCAGTTAACACCCCGCCGGGTAAAACTGACCAAAGGCACTTTACTTTACCTGTTTTTATTCACGCCTAATTACACTTGATTCGCTCTCGAACACTAACAGAGCTGCAGAGCGATCATATTGAGGCCTCAGCCAATGTTGACTCAGCGGCTTGTTGACTCGGCGGCTAGTAGGCAGCGATTGCGACCCTGATCTTTAGCTTCATACAGTGCTTTATCGGCCCTTTCAAAAACCCCCTCAATGCTATCGCCCGCGCCAAAACTACTGAGACCGCAGGAGGCGGTAATCCGGACATCTTCACCGCGATAGTGAAAACTGCAACTTTTAATGTTTTCGCGCAGGGCGTCAGCCCGTTTAAGGGCGTCGCTACCCGTCGTTTCGGGCAACAGCATAACGAATTCTTCACCACCATAACGGGCAAAAAAGTCGCTACTGCGAATACCCTTGTTGAGCAGCTGAGCGATCGTTGCCAGGACTTTATCGCCGGCTTTATGGCCATAATTGTCGTTGACATTTTTAAATAAATCGATATCCCATATAGCCAATGTAAAGGCATGCTGAGAATGCTGCCAACGGGAGAACTCCTCCGCTATGCGCTGCTCATAAAACAGCCGATTCGGCACATTGGTCAAGGTATCGAACATCGCCTGTTGGTTTTTTTCGACAATCACTTTTTTAAGTGATTCCGTTTCTTTTTCCAACACCTGCATACGCTCATGCATAGACTCAACATTTTTCTGAGAATCCTCCGCCCTCTTTTTTTCCGCCTCGCGGTAGGCGCCGATATGTTCGGAAATCATCTCCAGTTTACTATCAACCAGAACCTTTAATTGTGGTAATTCGGTCGCCTGGTGAATATCATCGCGAATGGTATTTACATCTGTTTGTATGTCCTGGTCAAATTGCCGGCCATCACTCTGAGAACTTACCAGTTTCGTCGTTTCATTGAGCAGGAATAAATCCATATCCTTCAAGCGGTCGGTCACCTGTTGCAGGAAACCCTCAAAATCATTTTTTTCCGCCTGTATACTCACTCGAATTGAATTAATGAGATTGGCAACGTCTTTTAAGAGCTGGCGCCAATCTGCTGAGTTGGCTTTATTTTCCAGGTTGTGTTTTAGCCGCTCGGCATCCTCTTCAAGACTTTTAGGCACAATAAGCTGCTCGAGAAGACGAATAAGCAGCTCCTGTATCGTCGGTTGCAGGGACTCATCGTCACTTGAAGAGCGCCTTCGCAAAGAGCCATCAGCGGGCAAAGAGCCATCAGCGGGCAAAGAGCCATCAGCGGGTAAAGAGCCCTTCGTCGATAAAGCGCCATCAGCGGGTACAGGGGTTTTAGCGGAGTAAGCAAGCTCTGTATTGTTTACCGAAGCCTCAGAGCCCTCAACAGGAGACTGCAGCAATAAACTCGATAGCTGTTGCACGAGCTCATCGAGTGCGTCTTCCTCACCGGCAAGCTGGACACTGGTTTTTAACGAACCTAAATGTCGTGTTTCATCGCCACCCTCCAAGGACTCAATAAGATCGATAAGACAATCCTTATACACCGAAAATCGAAAGGATTTTTCGACAGTGGTTTTTTTAACGCTCCACTCAGAGGCGACAATGGCGAGCTGATGGATAGCTTCCTGTAATTGGCTCAGCGAGGTCACGGCCAACAAGCTTGCCAGCTCGGTATCAAACTTCTGCTGTTGATCGGCGGGCCAAGGTAGTTGTGCGAAAAACTTATGCAAGACCGCGACCAAGGGGACGATATCAATCGCCTCTGCCTCCCCCTCTGCCATTTCGGGCTTAGGGCTCAGGAGCTCTGGTGGCTCGCCAGCGCTAGACCCCGAGGGCAGGACACGACTCAAAAAACCGGAGCGCGCCTTTGCTTGACCCGCATCGGCGCTAATCACTGTATTTAAAAACCCCACCGATTCACCCAGCACACTTTGCCACTGGCTATCGTCCGTTTTCTCCAGCTTTTTAATGATTTTTTTACAGGCTTTCTGCTGGCTATCGGGCAACTGCAAACTGCTAATCAACAGTACCAGGGCACCCGTGATTTCGCGGTTAGGACCCGAATTTTTTTCTTCTAACTGGGCCAGAATGATCGAGATATCATCGATAATAGGTTCAAGTTTTTGCTGGCTGACATTGCGTTTAATGCAGCTACGCAAACTCGCGAGATGTCCATCGAGCCCCTCGTGCTGACCTTCGGCGGCAATACTCAAGCGTCCAATCGCCCGCTTTAAGGTGGCCTGTAATTGCTCCCAGTTAGCTTCCTTTTTTTCCAGTTGCTCAAGCTGGTCAAAATACTTGGTTTTCCACTCTTCTATGGCTTTTTTATCCTTTGCCATTACCTTTGCTACCCGCCCTATAAAAAGTCCAATGAATCAGTGCTTACACTGTATAGCGGACTAAATATAACCGCCGACAAGAGCTGATACAAGTCGGGACGAGGCAACGCGAATTCGCTTTTGTGAACTGGTGGTCTTTGCTACATGGCAACGCGGTGATACCCGCTTAATCGCGTCACTGACACCAAACCGAGCGAGACTTGAGCACAACATTCTGCGCTGAGATAGAATACCTCTACCCTCAAAAAAACACTCAGCCCCGGGGCCGCGATAGCTTCAAGCATCTCTTGCAGCCCCTGCAAACTCAACTTGGTAAGCGGTGACGCCACCACGCCGACAAGCCACATTAGGAATAAGACAATGCCCTCTTTCGACATGGTTTCCGAAGTAGAAATTACCGAGATCCGCAATGCCGCAGAAAATGCCGAGCGCGAGCTCGCCACCCGCTTTGACTTTCGCGGTGTTAAGGCCAGTATTGATTTGAAAGATGATGTCATCACCGTCTCGGCGGAGTCGGATTTTCAATGCCGCCAAATGCTCGATATCGTCAGTAATAATATCGTTAAGCGCAAGATTGACCCCAATAGTATTGATGCCGATGACGACTGCACTCACATTGGCAAGACCTACGCACTGGCTATTCGCTTTCAGCAGGGTATCGACCAGCCCACCGCTAAGAAAATCGTAAAACTCATTAAGGCCGCCAAAACCAAGGTGCAGGTCGCCATTCAGGGGGACAAAATTCGGGTCACCGGTAAAAAGCGCGATGACCTACAGGCCGCCATGGCCCTGGTGCGCGAAGCAGACCTGGGCCAGGCCTTTCAGTTTAATAACTTCAGGGATTGATAGCGCCTATCGAATAAGAGGCCGCTACATTGCCGAGCCGCCGCCATCGACGGAATACACCCCGCCCGAGCAGAACGAAGCCTCATCGCTACACAAAAAGGCCATCAAGTTCGCCACCTCCTCCGGCTCACCATAGCGCCCCATCGGCATCATTTGGCTGAGCTGGGCCTTCGCGGCCGCTTCCTGTCCCGGTGCAAAGCCACGCTCCAGTGAGCGCATCATTCGCGTTTCAATCGGTGCCGGGTTGACCGTGTTAATACGAATACCCTGGGTCGCGTATTCTTGGGAAACACTGCGCATCATGCCCACCACCGCGTGCTTGCTGGTGATATAGGGCGAAATATTTGGCGTACCCTTCAGCCCGGCCATTGATGAGGTCATGACAATACTGCCGCCACCGTTGTCGAGCATCGCCGGGATGACATATTTCAAACCCAGCCACACGCCCTTAACATTGACCGCCATCACCTGGTCGAAGGCAGCCACGGGTGAGTCGACGATGGGGGCGACAACCCCTTCGACACCGGCATTATTTAAAAAGTAATCGATGGCACCATAACGCTTGATAGTCGCTCTGACATAGCCTTGCACCTGCTCGGGCTGGGACACATCGGCCAGCTGATAACTGACGCTTGCGCCCCCGCCGATAGCCTTAACCGCTGTCTCCAAGGCTCCTTCCGTCAAGTCCACCAGCATGACATTGGCGCCCTCGCGAGCAAACAGCTTACCCGCCGCCAAACCGATGCCCCCGCCACCACCGGTAATTACCACTGTTTTATGATCAAATCTCGCCATCGCTTTATCTCCCTTATTTTAATCAACAGTGTAGTGGCTTTTAGCATCGCCATTGTCGTTAAAGCACAATCTAAGCAAGCAGCGCATCTAGCTCCGCACTCGGCAGTTTGTTATCGTTAGGCTTTCGATTCGCTGTAAAACCACGCCACTAGCACAGCGTAAAACTCACCGTATCAGGACAGGCTTATGAAACTCGGCTTAATGACCGGCTATTCCGGCAACGCAGTAAAAATACCCCTCGACACCATCGGCTTTGCCGAAGAACTCGGCTACGACTCGGTGTGGACAGCCGAAGCCTATGGCTCCGATGCCGTGACCACCGCCACCTGGATACTCGCCAATACCAGCAAGATCAAGGTCGGCACAGCGATTATGCAAATGCCCGCCCGTAGCCCGGCGATGGCGGCAATGACGGCGATGTCCCTCAGCCAGCTCTCCGGTAACCGCTTTATTGTCGGCCTCGGCGCCTCCGGCCCGCAGGTGGTTGAGGGTTGGCACGGCGTACCCTACGGCAAGCCCGTAACGCGGCTGAAAGAATATATCACCATTATGAAGCAGATCTTCGACCGCGAAGGGCCTGTCACCTTCGAAGGCAAGCAGTATCAACTGCCCTACAAGGGTGAAGGCGCTACCGGCATGGGCAAGCCACTGAAAAGTATTTTGCACATTCAAGAGCAACCGCCTATTTTCGCGGCCACCATTACACCGGCGGGCGTGCGCGCTGCCGCCAGCCATGCCGATGGCTTTTTCCCGGTGTGGATGGACCCTGAGCAATACCACGTGTTTGCCGAACCCATCGAAAAGGGTTTTGCCGATGTCGGTAATAAAAGCCTCGATGATTTCGAGATTGCCCCCTTCGTGCGGGTCATTATCGGCGACGATATTGACGCCTGCATGAAGCCACTGAAAGACAATATGGCGCTGTATATCGGCGGCATGGGCGCTCGCGCTAAGAACTTTTATAACGACTACGCCAAGCGCCTGGGTTTTGAAGACGCCGCCGTTAAAATTCAGGATTTGTATTTAGATGGCAAAAAGGCCGAAGCCGCCGCCGCCGTGCCCGATGCGCTGGTCGATGCTGCGCATTTAGTCGGCCCGGTCGAGCGCATTCGCGAGCGCTCACAGCGCTGGATTGAGGCCGGTAAAAAAGGCCACGTCTCCACCATGCTACTGGGTGGCGAAACCACCAAAGAAGGGCTGGAATTAATGGCTGATATTATCTTATAAAGTCAGCTTTCATAATGTAATCGCGTTAATAGAAGCCAATACAAAGGGGCCCTTAAGCCCCTTTGTATTTATCTAAAATTTCAGCCTAAAACCACATTCAGGCTTCCATCTCCTGCACCAACTCCCAGGCTCTATCCGCCCGGTTGCGACACTCATCACCGTAGGTTAAAGCCGACTCCGAACTGGCATTGCCATCCAGCCCGCGCTTATAAACGCCCTGCACAATGGCCGCAGAGCGGAATAAATTGTAGACCACGTAAAAAGTCCAATTATCAATTTTATCCCGCCCCGAGTTTTTGCAGTATTCGGCAACCATTTCCTCTTCACTGGGAATACCCAGACCTTCCCGCTCCGGCCCGCGCAGGCGTACCTCGCCGTAAAAGTCCGCGTTGTATTCCATACAGCTGTAGCCAAGATCGGCCAGCGGGTGACCGAGGGTCGATAGCTCCCAGTCGAGCACGGCGACTATGCGCGGCTCGGTGGGGTGGAAAACCATATTGGCGAGACGGAAGTCGCCGTGGGCAATGGTCGTTTCACTCGACTCGGGCAGGTGTTTCGGCACCCACTCGAGCAGGCTGTCCATGCTCGCCAACTTGTCAATTTCCGCGCCTTTATATTGCTTGGTCCAGCGGGAAATCTGGCGCTCGTAATAATTGCCGGGGCGCCCGTAGGTTTCCAGATCCACCGCTTGGTAATCAACCGCATGCACCCTTGCGAGGACACGCATCATATCGAGGTACATTTCACGGCGGTCGGCCGGGCTAACATCGGGCAGGAGTATCTCGGAATAGATTCGCCCCTCGACCATCGCCATAACATAGAACTTAGTGCCAATCACACTGACGTCATCACACAGGCAGTGCATTTGCGGCACCGGTACGTCGGTGCTCCACAGCGCTTTCATAATGCGATATTCGCGGTCGACCTGGTGTGCCGAGGGCAGTAACTCACCCGGTGGCTGCTTGCGCATCACATACACGCCGGAACCACAAAACAACTTAAAAGTGGGGTTGCTCTGGCCACCATCAAACTGCTGAATGTTTAATGGGCCTTTAAAGCCCTCAATATTTTGCTCGAGAAATGCTAACAGTGCCGCCTCATCAAACTCGTGACCCGCACGTACCGCCGTTAATTCTGTGGTCGAACTCATGCTCATCCCCCTATAATTATTTGAGCCCCAGCATACAGCTTGAACATGCTGGCCGCAAAATGGGAAACTGCACTTTATTGATTCGCTAAGAGAACACTCATGTCATCAACAAAACCCCTAGCCAAACGCGTTGCCGTCACCCTGCCCGCCAGTCCCCTGATCAGCGCAACCATCGCCCGCGTTAAATGGGCCGAGGCCGAGGGCTATAGCGACGCCTGGTTTGCCGACGGCGGCGCGCCCGACGCATTAACGACAGCCGCCGCACTCGCGGCCCACACCGAAACTATTCGCATCGGTGTTGCCGTCACACCCGTCTTCACCCGCACCCCCGTGGTGCTGGCCGCCACCGCCAATGCACTGGGCCAAGTTTTACCCGGACGCTTTGTGATGGGCCTGGGGGCATCGAGCCAAACGATGATGAATAACTGGCACGGCATCCCCCTGGAAAAACCCGTCACCCGCGTTAAGAACACCGCCATTATGGTGCGCTCGATGCTGGCCGGTGAGAAATCCAACTTTGATCTCGACGGTCTTTACAGCAAGGGCTATCGGCAAGACCCCATCGACCAGCCACCGCCCATCTATCTTGCCGCCCTGCGCCCGAAGATGATTGAAATGGCCGCGGAGATCGGCGATGGCGTGATTTTTAATCTCTGGCCCCAGCGCGCCCTCGCCAAAATGATAACCCACGTTAAAGTCGGTGCCGAAAAAGCCGCTAAAGACTGGCAGTCTGTGGAAATCGTCAACCGCGCCATGGTCTTAGTCACCGACGACAAAGCCGCTGCCCGCGATTTATTTCGCGCCGCCTTCGCACCCTATTACGCCACCCCCGTGTATAACCGCTTCCTCGCCTGGGCGGGCTTTGATGAGGCCGCTGAAGGAATCAACGAAGGCTGGGCCGCGAAGGACAGACAGAAAACCGCCGGTGCTATGAGCGATGCTTTA
>MAAT01000023.1 GCA_002162815.1 Gammaproteobacteria bacterium 53_120_T64
AATCCAGCATAAAAACATCGGCTAAAGGAATAAAAAGGTAAGTTATTTAAAACAACGTGTACTAAACACCTTGAACTGTAAAAAAAACTGACACTTCCAAGTCCTGAGGTGCAGAGCTACCTCAAAGCCCCCACCAAGCACAGAAATAGAGGTTGAGACGGCATAGTGATGGAGCTGTTTGCGCCACAGCTCTCCCTTGGCGTAGATCTGACCAAAGCCAAGCGACTTTAGCCGTTACTCACTGGGGGCTGTACTTGAACGAGAACTGAGCACGCAAGCCCCGTCAAGGTTGCGGAATGGTGCTCAACAACTGCTGAGCTTGCTTAACAAACGGGGAGTCCGGAGTATTTAACACCATCGTTTTTAGCACCTTGCGTGCCTCTTTATGATTCACTCTAGCGAGGAGGATTTCACCGAAATGCAGCTGAATTTCAGCATTATACGGCGCCTGCTTCGCCGCTTTTTGCAATAAGCTAAAGGCCCGGTCTGATGCGCTATTTTGCTGTAGTAATAACATTGCCAGCGTATCTGCCACACCCGATGCTTCGGGCGCGAGCTGATGGGCGCGCTCAGCATAAATAATCGCCTGTTCTAAATTGCTCTCCCTTGTCAACCAGGCAATATTATTCAGCGTCAAGACGTTATCCGGGGCTTGATACAAAATCACTTGATAGGTATCCACGGCTTCCAGCGCCAAGCCCCTTGCCATTTGCCCTTCTGCCAACTGCAACAACACCGGCAACTCGCCTGGACGCTGCGTCAAACTTTGTTGTAGAACCTGTAGCGACGGCTGATACTTCGCTTGTGCCCATAAAGCACGAGCCAACAATAAGCTAACGTCCATACTCGGCTGCAATTCAACGGCCTGTGATAAAGCCTCCTCGGCACCAGCAAAATCACCGACAGCCAATAACAACCACCCCTCCAGCCCCAGTACTGCGGGTGATACCCCGAAGTCCTGCTTGAGCTTGGCCATGGCCCGTCTAGCTTGGTCAAGCAACTTGTCCTGCATCAACATTTTCACCTCGCCAACACGAGCCGCCAGGTAATTCGGATTGGCACTGACGGCAAGTGCAAGAGCTTGCTTGGCCAGCCCTGGCTTACCCGCTCTCGACAGAGCATCAGCATAAAAGAAGTGGGCATGGGCTGACGTCGGCTGCTGATCAACCCACAACGCAAAAGTCGTCACAGCCAAATCCAACTCACCACGTAATAAATACGCCTTACCTTGCAGTTCCAATAAGCGGGATTGCTCCAACAGCTGGCGAGAAGGCGTATTGCGGACTAACATCAGCAGCTCATCAATACGCCCGGCATTGTAGTAAGCAAGAGCCAACATAGACCTAATCCGATAACTACTGGCGTTCACTTGTAAAGATTGCTGCAGCAGCTCGACCAGCTCCTCTGTTTTTTTCTGTTCTGATTTAACCGCAGCTTGCACCAACACAGCGGCCTCATCTTGTGGATGAACAACAAGGAGATTCGATAAAATCACCTCAGCTCGCGCTAAATTGCCTGAACGCCACTCAATGATTGCCAGGTTTCTCGCAGCGGAAGGGTTGTTGGGCTCGATCTTTAGCACCCGCTCCAAAGTCAATTTAGCCTGCAGTGTATTTCCAGAGGCCAGAAGGCAAGCCGAAGCCAAATTAAGCGGGTCAACCGCCTGTGGGGTTTCATCATGTAGCTGCTGTGCAATTGCCAACGCCGCCTGGTAATCCCCTTTTTTAAAGTAATGTAGTGCAGACAGGAACCGTTCTTCATCGTCACCGAAGGCATTCAATAAAACACCCTCACCGGCTATCAGCTGCGCAACACGCAGTTGCTGGCGGAGCTCTGCGGAATCGGGATCAATTGCTACCGCACGGGATAAATATTCAAGGGCCAGCTCTGGCTTGCCTTCCTGTAGTGTGATCTGCCCCAACAGGGAGAGAATATAGACATCACCTGGGCTGTTTTTTACGGCCAGTTCTAGGTGTTTTTTTGCCTGTAAAAAATCGCGCTCATTAATATAAGCAACCGCCAACAAACCTTTCAGATAATTTACATCTGGTTTTTGAGCTGTTAATTGCTGAGCCAGAGTCAAAGCCTGCTGGCGACGCCCCTGGGACACATGTATCGAAGCCAGATAGACTTTAGCGGGCCAGTGTTTGGGGGCCAATTCAATGGCTTGCTCAAAGGCTCTTTGCGCATCAGTCCAAGCTGCGTTTTCAAAATGTGCTCGTCCTTCAATATAAAACAAGGCAGGATCAACGTAGCCAATCTCTTTGAGTGAGTTTATATCCTCAATTGCCCCGGGAATATCGCCATTTCTGAGTCGCACGTCTGCCCGCTTCAAGCTATTTGGCGTTAGGTAATAACTCAGTTCAATAGCCCGGCCATACATGGCTTCGGCTTGCTCTAACTCACCTTCAGTTAGATGAACATCCCCCAATAAAGCCCAAGCCGGCATGAAGCTTGGATTCGAAACCGACACCTCTTGGGCAACTTTTCGGGCAGTATTCAGGTCATTACGCATAAAAACCGCCAAACGAGCCCTGCCGATTCGCGCTTCTGGTAAGGTCGCATCAAGGGCCAGTGCTGAATGGTAGGCAGTATCTGCAGCCTGCAAATTGTTCAAACCAACATAAGCCTCGCCCCGCAACGACCACAGTTCGGCTTGCTTATGCTTGGGAGCAGCCCTAGGCCCGATAGGGCTATCAATAATCTGTTGGAATTTGGCCTGCATTAGCAAGGCACGAGCAAGGGTCGTTTCACCCGTTACACGGGACATCCCCAAGTCAATTGCACGACGAAGCTCCTTCTCCGCTTCAACCCCCTTACCTGACGAAAGATAGGTATCAGCCAACAGTTTTCGTGCCTCAACATTGTCAGGGGTTATCTGCAGAGCGCTTTTTAGTTCAATAATCGCTGCAGTAAAATCACCTTGCTCAAGATAAGTGTAAGCGCTTTCAATATATTCTTCTGGCGATCGCTCAAAGAAATTGCAAGCAGACAAACCGATAGCCAGTAAAAAGAGAACATGGCCTAAAAAGAAGGGTTTCAAGTGCCCCGCGTCGATCAACTTCATTGTGTATCGTCCTGTATTAATGCCCAAAGGGAGTAAACACTCATCCCATTTATTTTTATCATGCCAATTAAGAAAGGGATGATACGAGTATTAAGGTTGCCGTCTTTATTTACTTTATCAAATATTACACTTTCTTTGCACCGGGCCAATATCGACGTAGCTTGATGCGCCCGGAACTTTTGGCTCTTTTCTGCGGCATGGATGAAAAAGATACCAAGCATTGGCTCTCAATTGACGGCCTCGCTCCCCAAGCCACTCATAGTGAGTATGAAGTTCTTCCATCAGTCTCTGCAACAAAGCCACTCTTTCTTCTGCAAGACATCATCCTCAAGACCTGTAATGTAGCGGATAAAACGTTTTACTTAGCCAACATCCCGCTCAAAGGCCGGCATATAGGGAGAACCGAGGCCTGAGCTTCCAACAGATTGAAACCCTTCGCTGTCAGTGTTTGTTCAGCCATTCGAAGAACTTAATGGCCTCGCTAGTGCCATCAACCCATTATACCCGCGTCATAACGCTGGCGGTAAGTATCATCGGGAGCAAGAACGATCAGGATTGGCACAGCTGTTAAACTGGGCACCCACAATCCGATAGCTAGGCCAAGTGTGTCGGTTATGTTGGAAATCTAGGATTGACTACCATTGATTGGAAGCTCGGAAAACAAACAGGTTAAACACGGTCCTCGTCCAGCGCGTCGCATGCCTTTTCAAGAATATCTAAGGTGTGATAATCGGCACCCGATTGCCTGGCTCTAATCAAATACCGCCTAGCTCTGGGCATGTAGCCCACATCCCAACCATTTTCTTCCATATACCGTATTAGCGCTTGAGCGGCAAATAAATTCAGCGTGGAACTATTCTTATATTCATCAGATAAATTCTCAAAACATTTAATCGCGCTAAAACTATCACCTTCACGCCACGCTAAAATACCGGAATCGTAGAGTTGCTTATGCTCAACATTATTCAAGGCTACAGCCAAAACGGGATCATCTTGCCTATCTGAAAAGCCAAGAATGACTTTGATACGATAGAGCATTTGCCCATAAACCCCGAGCGATGTGTCTAAGGCACCGAGCATGGTGTATTGTTTTACCGAAGTTTTAATACAAACAATATAAGCTAGAGGAATCACAAACAAGCTCAGTAGGGTGGAAAACGTCAAGCCCCAGACAATGGTTGTAGCTACCGGACTCCAGATCAAAGATTTACCGCCCAAGCCAACCGCCAGGGAGAACAAGCCCGCGATGGTGGTGATAGAGGTGATCATGATGGGTACAACACGGCGTCGTGCTGCATAGGCAACAGCCGTTGCTACGGGCGTATTTGTTGTTAACTTACCATTTATAGTGGAAATCAGCACGATGGCGTCATTGGCAGCGATTCCCCCTAGGGCAACTACACCATACAACGTGAAAAGGCTTAAGGGGTTCCCACTGATAAAAAGCCCCAACACCACGCCGATAAAGGCAAGGGGCACAACGGTAAGCACTATCAGCGGCTGAATATAGCTATTAAACTGAGTGCCCAGCACCAAATAAACCAAGCCGATTCCCAGGATGAAGAGGGCAACCATTGCACCGAGGCTTTCCTCAACATCATCCATTTCCCCAGAAAAGTCGAGGTTAACGCCTGGAAACTGGCGACTGAATGCTTGCCACTGCTGCTCTATTTGCCTGTTCGCCAGCAGAGTATTACTAATAGCTGTGTCAAGATTCGCTTCTAGGGTGATGGCTCTACGGAAGTCCTGATGGCGAATATTACTGACTGTACTGCGCTCCTTGTATGTCAGTAATTCACTGAGCGCGATACCGCCACCATCACTAAGACCAATAGAGTTATTCATAAAGGTATCGATGTCCTGAATGGCCTGGGGCTTCGCTCTGACACGCACATTCAAACGATCGCCCATATATTGGGTATTGGCAACAATTTCGCCAGCGGCATACAGGTGTACCGCGCGCACAACTTCTACAGGATCAAGCTCTGCTCGCGTAATCGCATCCGGGTTGAGTTGCAGCTGCAACTCCATACCACCAGCGCTATCATCATCGTAAATATCGGCCACACCGGGTGTCTGCTCAAGTATCGCTCGCAAGGTGCTGACTGCACGTCGAATTTCAACAATGTCATCGCCCCTGACTTTTATACTGATGGCTTTCGAGGTAGGGGGACCCATCTTGCGCTTTAAGTAAGAGACATTGATAGGCCCTGGAATGTCTGACACAGCCTCACTCACTGAGTCAATCACCGCTTGTACATCGCGACCACCACTACCCAATGGCTTAAGGCTAACTAATATTTGGCCACGATTATCACCGCTGAGAACTTCCTTATCCGTAAACTGCTGTCCAACATAATTAACTACGCCCCGGGCCTCATCGGCTTGTAAAGCCTCCTCAATTACTGTTTGTATCTCATCCAGTGTTGAGCTGGTTTTTTCGAGGGTAGTACCCGGTTGCATTTCCACATTGACATAAAATAATCGATAATAATCTGCTGCAAAAAAATCAATGCGAACCCCTCCTGAAAAAAGTATCAACGAAATTGATGCGAGAAGGATTAGAAGTGCATATAACCCCTGTTTCGGCCGTCGCAGTAAACGTATCAATAAAACCGTATAAAAGTGACGCAGACGCCGCGTTGCCTTGTTACGCAACAATTGCACTCGGTGGCGACTACTAAGATTCGGTTTAAGCTCAACGATATGGCTTGGTAATATCCAGAAGGCTTCGATCAAACTGATGATTAATGCCACACTGACGACGAAGGGGACGACTCGCATAAAATCCCCTAATACCCCTGGTAGAAGCATCAGAGGAAGAAAAGCGGCTATGGTTGTTAATACAGCCGTGGTTACCGCTGGCCCAACCTCCTGTAAGGCGGCCGTCACAGACGACAAAGCGTCAACACCTTGGCGCATGCGGTAATAAATTGCCTCAACCACCACTACGGCATCGTCAACCAACATACCCAGGCTGATCACCACGCCAAGTAGCACGGAAATATTAAGCGTCTCCCCCACCAAAGAAAGCGCCCAAAAAGTCCCGGCCAAAACAAAGGTAATACCCAAGCTGGTGAACATCGCTATTTTAAAACCTAGAAAGGCCCACGTAGCGAGCAGAACTAACAGTAAACCTATAAGAGCATTGCGCTCCATGACAGAAAGTGCAGCGCGAGTAGATTCGGTTTGATCATCCAGTAAAGCTAAGTGCACACCTGTACGCTGAGCAAGCTGGTTTTTTTGATGGATATAAGCGTCTACTTTTTCAAGCAATTCAAGATTATTCACCTTACCTTTTTTATACACCAGCAAGAGCACGGCGGGCTGTCCCTTAAAACGTACTAATTCACGCGCCTTCTCTCGCCCCCTTGTAATATCGGCTATATTGCGTAAAAGAACCTCACCATGACCACTCGCAATGGGAAAAGAACCTATATATTCGGGATCACTACTGGTACCCGAAAGACGAATCAACCACTTCTGATCACCTATTTGTAAATCACCTGCTGCCAAGTCTTTAAAATAAGCACGTACCGTATCTGCAAGGTCTACCGCCGATATACCCAAACCAAGCAAGCGATGGGGTAAGAAATCAACTTGTAATTCGGCATCCCGGTCGCCTACTGAGAGGACATCGTCGATGCCTTTCATCCGGCTTAAGTCATCTTTGACATTTTTTGCGGTATCGTGCATCACCTCTTCGCCAGACTGCCCGTAGACCACCAATGTTGCTGTCGGAAATGCCTTAGAACTCGATATTACAAAAATATCAGGCTGCTTTACTGTATCGGGGAGGTCGCTTTGCCGAGCCTGTAATTCTCTCCGCAAATCAGTCATCCTTTTATCAAACTGATCTTCGTCCATATCCGAGAAACGAACTAAAATACTTGAGACGCCTTCCCGGCTAGTGCTGGAGACAAATTTAACATCAGGTACCTTTTTAATACCTTCCTCTAAAGGCTCAGTCACGCGAGCTTCGATATCAGGAGCCGTTGCTCCCGGCCAGTAAGCCCATATTTGTACCCAATTAAAATTAATGCTGGGGTCTTGTTCCCGCGGTAGTTGGTAATAGGACAACCAACCTAGTGCAAGCACTAGAAAAAATGTCAGGTTGGTGAGGGTGTGGTTTTGAAGTAGCTTGTAAAACATAGGTCAGGGCTTGATCACACGCACAGAATCACCATCATTTATTTCAAAACGTCCATTAATAATCACTCTACTATCCATCGCCATGTTACTTGCCAAAACGGCAGGCTGGCCCTCACGCGCCCCGCTAATAGGCACAAATTTAGCAAACCCTGCATGCTCTACAAAAACACCCAGGCCTTTACGCCGCACCAAAAGTTCAGCCGGCACGTAGGCCGATGGTGTATTCCACTCAGTACGCCCAGCGCTACCCGGATAGGCCTTCTTCCCAGTAAACTCCAAACGCACCTCATAACTACGAATACGGCTTTCCATCAGGGGCAAAGTAGCCCTCAACTTGAGTGGATAACGCTTGGTATGAACGATAAAAGCAATATTTTTGGCCTGCTCTAGCTGTTCTAGATCCTGCTCCTGCACTTTGGCCGATATTTCAACATTATCCCTATCCAGCAAACGCAATACCGGGCTACCGGGTATCAGGTAGTCACCCAAATTCGCCAACTTCGAGATCGCCACCGCATCGAAGGGCGCGCGAATAGAGCACTTAGCGACAGCTCGCTCGGTGGCCTTCAAGGAAGCCTTTAAACCCGCGACATCAGCCACCGAAATGGCGGCTTTGGAGGTGCGCCGCTCGACCTCTTCCGCAGAAATATTTTTTTTCTTCGACAGCTGAGTGACTTTTTTGAGCCGGGAGCGATTGAATTTTAATGTTGCCCGCTCGGCGGTCAAGGCAGCCTTAGCCTGGGTTACGGCAATTTGATAGTCTTCACACTCCATGCTGGCAACAATATCGCCCTGCTTTACACTGTCACCGACTCGCACATTAATACCTTTGAGGATGCCCTTGAGTTCAGTACTGACACGGGTGTCATTCAAGCTCAGAGTGGTTGCCGGCGCATCGCGCACCGGGTAAAACAGCACATCGGCCAATTTTTTGGTGGTCACCGGTGTCGCGTCTGCGGCCACTTGCGCAACCCATTGGCTCATTAAAATAAAGAGAGCGATACTGTAGAAGTACTTCATGGTGACAATTAAACCCGCATTAATTGATTGTTAGCCTTTAACACTGCTGCAGGCTATAGCTTGGGAACGGTGTATAGGTGACGATCTGTTCCCATTTTTTTTACTGCTCTAACTGTTGTAGGCTTTTGCGCAGTGAACGCGAAGACGCACTAGCCCCAAAGCCCAGACGCCCCATAAAAACCGCATCCACTTCGCCACCACTCAAGGCATCGAGCTCTCCTCGTAGCAAATCGGCTTCAGCCAACTTCTCTGGACAGTCTGTAAAACGCCGCCCCTTCCGAGAATACGTCGAAAAAATCAGTGGTGTCATCTCTGGCTGTAACTGTAAACCGAGCTGGGTCGCGGTCAACCAAAAACGCTGGGTCGCCCGCCCACCGGCTAAATAATCACTGCATTTATCTCTGGGCACATCGGCAACGATCATAAAATGAGCACCACAGCGCAGCGCCGGTATCAGGTCGAGTTGTATGCGCGGCATCAGGGTACCGGCGAAATAGCGGTTGAGCATTTTCACCCGCGACCAACTTTGCAGGGCCCATTTCATCATTTTAAGGGTCAGGGCATCCGCGCCCAAAGCCTGATCTGGTATACGGTCGGTACTAAATTGCACCCCCCAGTGGATGATTCTTTTATGAACCTCATAGACCTCAGGAATGGTCAAACGAATTTTTGCGGCACGTAACAATAGGCGCGCCATTTGCCACTTCTGTTGACGGCCCTCTATCCAGATAAGTCGATAGCCCGGGCCGACTGCAGCCTCCAGTGCCAATTTATGCTTCGCCATCAAGGCCCGCGTGGCCAATGGTAAGCGCTGTACACTGCGCGCCTTTATATACGGTAGTAGAGAAGACTGCTCTGCGGGCTGTTCGCGGGTAGCCAAGTACACATCGATAAGAGGTTCGGCATCAGCACTCGGGTCGTCTAGAGAAAAGCTGGCATCGAGACCTTCGCTGCGAGCGGCAATGGCAATATTCTCTAGCAAAGCCCCCACCGATGTCTGGCTAGCGCGGCCATCCAGATCGTAGACACACCAATCCCGTGTATCACGGGTATAGATAACAAAGTGCTCGTCACTACGGATTTCAAACTGCCAGGGCTGAGTGTTATCACCACTGGGGGCCCAGCGTGCGTAGTCGAGTATTCTCTCGACAGCAGAGGCAGGAAGCACCTCCGTTTTTACAGGGGCCATAGCCAGTTTTTCCGAGAATCGTTTGCGAATAATTTTAAGGCCCATGCGCTGCAAGGGGTTGTCATTACCCATGGGGCGCCAGGTTTTTGCCATTTTGTTGCGATAGGCATCAAAATGAAGGCCCCTTGGAGCAGCCGGAACCTCGCCCCTGTTTAAGAGGATCTTCAGTGCATGGGTGCCCGCCATACCCGCACACAACTCACAGGCCATGGCTGTCGACGGGCCCTTGTGGGCATTGAGGTCGAGACGAGTATCGTCGACCAGGTATTTCGCCTGCAACATGGCGGGTGACAAACCCAGTAAAAAACGCAGCAGCTGCTCGTCTTCCGTTTGCCCGGCCAAACGAAAATATTCTTCAAAACTCATCTGTCCGGGTAAAAAAGCCAGGAATGCGACGCCCATACCGAGTGGCGCTGCTGTGATTGCCGGGATGCCCTTCTCTGCGCAAGCGGCAAACACGGCCTGGCGGATTTCGACGGCAAAAAAGTCCAGTGCATCAACATAGAGGTCAACCCCCTCCAAGAAACTATCCAGATTATCTGTAGAGACTCCGGAGGGGAATTTAACAAGATCCAGTTGCGGGTTAATATCGAGAGCGAGCTCAGCCAGTACCTCGATCTTCTCACGGCCGACATGGCGTATGCTCGCGCCAGCTTGCCGATTAAAATTTTCTTGCTCAAAAATATCGAGGTCGGCAATATTGAAATGGCCAATGCCCAGGCGCGTTAACGTTAAAAGATGGCTGCCACCAACACCGCCCAAACCAGCGATAGCGATGCGCTTAGCGCGCAAAATGGCTTGCTCAGTTTCAGTCACCCAACCGAGGTTGCGTGAAAATGCCACCTCATAGTTAAAATTCTCCACTGACATTATTTCCCTATCTAACCGACCTTGCGACACCTTGTTTTCCCTAAATTGTTCTTATCATCACTTGTTTAGCACACTCAATCTTCAGCTTATATTCAGTAACTGTTGAGAGTAAGTTTTGGATAATTCCTGATAGATTACACCGTAAAGCTCCTTCAGCTCGGGTACCATTTGATCAATGACAGATTGAGTTTTAATGTAATACAGCGCTCGCTCACCATGGTATTCAATCGTTTTACCCGCTTGTTGCCAGAGAATGCCAGAAGATTTCACCAGCCGAGGTAGGAAGGGTTCCATCATTGCAAAAACATCACGGCGCCCAGATAGGTTGGCCAGAGCCGCACAGGCCAGCAAGGCCGCAATGGCAATCAAAGAAAAGGTCCTCTGTTCAGCCTCAGAACAATCCAAAGTACCAACCTTACCAAAGCGAGTTGCAGATTCCCCAGAACGACGACGAAAAGCCCCGTCAACGGCCAATCGAGACACTTCCGCCATGGCGCTTCTTTCAGCCTTTAAGTTTTGCACAAAGGCTCTGTCGATGCTCTCAGTACAATATTTCTCAAACGGCAGGAGGCCTTCAACATTCTCTGCGGCCGGCACAAGCCGCACACAACCCGCCGCCACCCCACTACTCCTGTGGCGGATCAGACAGTGCAAGGATCTCTCGTCGTACTCATCAAATTCCGCCTTGTCGGGAAAGCGCCCCGCTGGCTCGTATCTGAATTCGTCGCAATAAACACGATAGCGCACTTCGAAAGCGGCTTGTTTATCCTCGACACTCGTCGCCAGCTCTACCTGGAAATACTGAAGAAATTTTTCTGCGAGTGAAGCCTTTTCATCGTTCATATCCGACGCCCATACTCCTCCGTGCCGAGGGAAAGCCTACATTTCCGCCCCCAAGCCGCTACCCAACAAGGCCGCATCGAAGACGGTGAGGCCAGCAATCTATACATTTGCGTTAGAGACCTAAGCCATGTTTTTTTTCGATAAAATCTAGCAACCCGGCAATGGCTCCTTGCAGAAAAGTATACACCCGCTTAAACCCCTCTTTATTACTATAGTAGGGATCTGGAACCTCGATCACATCTGACCGGGGAGCAAAAGCCATTACCATCGCCAATTTATGACGATATTCGCCGGGACAAAGCTTGGATACACTCCGTAAGTTGCCTTCATCCATGACTAGAACATAGTCAAACTCAACGAAATCGACAAGCTGAAGACTGCGCGAACGCAAGCCAGTGATATCCACACCCGCAGATAGTACCGCTTGCTGTGCCCGGAGGTCTGGCCGCTGACCATTTCTCGATACGTGGGTACCTGCCGAATCAACTCTAATATGCCGCGACAAACCCCGCTTAGCTAATTCCTGTCTTAACATACCCTCGGCCATGGGTGAGCGGCAATAGTTGGCCGTGCAAACGAATAACACCGAAACCTGCTTCTCATCCAGCCTGACAGGGAAAAAAATGCGTCTAAAAAGGCTCAAATAAGATTGCCTGTTTTACCAGCCATGAAGCACTTTCGTGTTCTCCATATTCAATAAGCATTTTTATGGAAAAACCCCTTGTAACAACTCTTCAGAATAATTTTCAGGTCGAGCCAAAGACTCCAATTATTAATGTACCAAAGATCATGTTCGACTCTCTTACTCATTTTCTCCAGGGTATCCGTGCGACCCCGATAGCCATTAACCTGCGCCCAACCGGTAATGCCCGGCTTCACTTTATGGCGCCACATATAGGACTCCACAAGATCTTTATAGTATTCATTGTGCACTAGCGCATGGGGGCGCGGCCCAACGATCGACATGCGACCCTGCAGTACATTAAAAAATTGCGGCAACTCATCGAGACTGGTTCTGCGAAGAAAATGACCCAGCGGGGGTATGCGAGGATCATCCCGTTCAGCTTGAGTTAGAACACCCTCCTGCTCATTGTGAACCTCCATGCTGCGAAATTTATAAACATGAATTTTTTCACCACCTATGCCGTGGCGTTTTTGCTTAAATAACACCGGGCCCTTGGAACTCAGTCGTATCGCCAGCGCAATAAGCAGACATACGGGAATTACCGAAATGCCAATTAAGGTCGCCAGAACCACATCTTCAAGCCGCTTTACACCACGGTTAAAGCCGTCGAGGGGGGTATAACTCAAGTCAATCGCGTATTGCGAACCGAGGTAACTGATCCTGTGTTTAAGTAACTTCACGTCTTCAAGTTGCGGGATAAAGCGGATATTCACCAAGGTGTGGCGTAACTCGTAACTAATTTCATCAATATTGGCACAATCGCTAAAAGGCATACTCATCCAGACTTCCGCCACGCCCGAGCTATTAACCCGTTCAGCCAGCCCCGCTAAGGGCATATTCCCCTTCTGTAAATCAAGCGCCTCACAAATAACATAGCCTGAAGACTCCATATTTTTCAAGGTCTCAAAACCCTGCTCAGAGCCATAAATAATCAAGACCTTATTCAGCATCCTGCCCCTAGCCTGTAATTGCGCTATTAACTGGTAGTAACCAGCGTGGACAATAAACAGCACTAGACAGCTGAGGCCGATCCACCAACCCAGCCAAAGGCGAGAATACATGTGTGTTGCTTTCAGGAAGACGATGAATAACATGAAAATACTAAAGGCCAGAATCACCCGACTACAAAAATAAAGCAGGGTTCTTCTCAGTGTTGAGCCCGCATGCGGATACGAATTACCCGCGATAAAGGTGAACCCCGTCATCAAGCTAGCGGAAACAATGAACAGATGGTAATACGGCGGTAGGCTCAATTCGCCAAAACGCAGAAAGAAACTAACATAGCCGGTTAGCACCATTATTGTAATGTCAACGATGACCGGTAGAATAGAAACCCCGGAAACCACACTCGTATTTACCTTAGCCATCTAAGCTCACTAGCACTCACTTATTACAGTCCCTCACAGCAAAATGGCCACTTATCTAAGTGACCATTTTACTCTTCGTACTTTGAATTATAAGACGATCAATGCTTCATTTTTTTTGACTGTACTCTCACCAATACCCTTGATGTTCGACAGCTGCTCCTTACGATTGAAGGGCCCGTGCTCCTCTCGGTACTTTACAATCGCCTCTGCTTTACTCGGGCCTATATTAGACAGTACCGCAGCGAGCTCTGTCGCACCTGCCGTGTTGATATTAACGGTTGTTATCGTCGCCGTTGAAGTTTCGCCCTGCATCTCTGCCTGAACCGGCCCCACCGTAGCTAAACCCAATAACAAAACCGTACAAACACCAGCCAACATCATCCTTAAACGTTTCATATCATGCTCCATGCACCGAGGTGCTCCATGTAAAGGTATAACATCGAGGGATTATCCCCCACTGGCATCTTCGCCAATTTCCTTTTTTATCGCAAGCAGTGTTGCCACAGGGTCTTTCGACTGGGTAACCGGCCTGCCAATCACCAGATAACTACTGCCCGCCGCAATCGCCTGTGCCGGGCTCAGGGTGCGACGCTGATCATCCGCCGATAAAAAACCGCTGGGACGAATACCGGGTGTGACGCGTAAAAACGCCTCACCCCATTGACCGCTAATGGCTCCAGCCTCTTGTGCCGAACACACCACCCCGTGCAACCCGCATTGCTTGGCGAGCCCCGCCAAGCGCGAGGCCAGTTCAGTAACGGGCATCGGCATACCGAGCTCCGCGAGATCGCTGTCTTGCATGCTGGTCAGTACTGTCACGGCGATAAGGCGGGCATCGCCACCCTGGTGCTCCAAGGCCTCCCGCGCCGCCGCCATCATTCGCGAACCACCGAGCGCATGTACATTAAGCATCCACACGCCGAGATCCAACGCCGCGCTAACGGCCTTTGCAACGGTGCTTGGGATATCGTGAAATTTAAGATCGAGAAAAACATCAAAACCCCGCTCAACCAAAGCCTTTACGACATCGGGGCCGGAGTGAGAGAACACTTCCTTACCAATTTTTAGGCGGCATAGGTCGGGGCTAACGCTATCGGCAAAATTTAGAACTGCGGATTGATCCGGGTAATCTAACGCGACAATTATGCGCTTATCAATAACGGCAACAGGCATTTCAATTGATTTCACTGTGAGTATGTTTAGCCCTTAGAGGCCTTAGATTGCAACTTTTTGAGCGCCGTTTCGGCTAACGCCAGTTGACTTCGCAAGCGTCGCGTCTGAGCTCTCTGAGTAAAGTAACCTGGTAAACCCAGTACATAGCTCAGCACACTACCAGCCAGAAAGGCCGCCAGCAGCCAAATACCAATGGGGAGCTGGTAGAGGGAAAAGCCTAGTAAGGTCACGGTAACTTCCAGAGGGTTGTCCTGTACAAGCCAAATACCCAGTAATACGCAAACCAACAATAATAATAGGCCAATCCATCGCTTTACTTTTGTCACTGTCATCTCCGAAAAAAAACGGCAAAGCTCTCGCTTTACCGTTTTTAATTAAACTACCTGCAGGCTAAGTTACTTGCCAATGCCAGCGTTTACTCGCTCCCGCAGTTCTTTACCGGGTTTAAAATAGGGTACATATTTACCCGGTAGTTCAACGGTTTCACCCGTTTTCGGGTTCCGCCCAACGCGCGGGTTACGATAATGTAGGCAAAAACTACCAAATCCTCTTATCTCGATACGCTGGTTATTCACCAGCGCCTGGGTCATTTCTTCCAGTATCATCTTCACTGCCAATTCAACATCCTTTGGCGGTAGCTGATCTTGGAATTGTGAAATTCGATCAATCAATTCAGATTTGGTCATTTGTCCCTACCAATATTGCCCTATATCCAGCTGGCTACTATCTGTCGTTACTCTCCATCTGCGCCTTGATAAGGTCGCCAATGGTAGTCGGCGAAGCGGCATTGTCAGTCTCTTGCTTCTTGTGATCCTGAACCGCTGCTTTTTCTGCAGCCATATCTTTCGCTTTGATCGACAGGTTAATAACACGATTTTTTCTGTCGGTGCCAATAACGCGGGCTTCAATTTCATCGCCGACTTTCAGTACGGAGCGAACGTCTTCAACCTTGTCCTGGGAAACTTCAGAGGCCTTCAGCATGCCTTCTATATCTTCACCCAAGGTGATAGTCGCGAACTTCACATCGACTTCTTTAACCACACCCTTTATCAAGCCGCCTTTTTCATTCTCGGCAATAAAGTTGGAGAAGGGGTCATCGGCAAGTTGCTTAATGCCGAGAGAGATACGCTCGCGCTCGGAATCAATAGCCAGAATCACAGTCTCGAGCTCATCGCCCTTCTTGTAATTTCTAACGACTTCTTCACCGGCTTCATTCCAAGAAATATCGGAAAGATGCACTAAACCGTCGATACCGCCGTCGAGGCCAATAAAGATACCGAAGTCGGTAATTGACTTAATCGTACCGGAGATCTTATCGCCCTTGGCGTGTTGACCACCAAAGTCGTCCCAAGGATTGGTAAAGCACTGCTTCATACCCAGGGAAATACGGCGACGCTCTTCGTCAATATCGAGCACCATGACTTCAATTTCTTCACCTACCTGAACAACCTTGGAGGGGTGAACATTTTTGTTAGTCCAGTCCATTTCTGAGACGTGAACCAAACCTTCAACACCATCTTCCAACTCGGCAAAACAACCGTAATCGGTAAGGTTAGTAACGGTAGCTTTAACTTTCACTTTCTCTGGGTAGCGACCTTTAATGTCGCTCCAGGGATCTTCACCCATTTGCTTCATGCCGAGGGAAACGCGGTTGCGCTCACGATCAAACTTCAGCACTTTAACGTCGATATCGTCACCAACGTTAACCACTTCGGAAGGATGCTTAATACGCTTCCAAGACATATCGGTGATGTGCAACAGGCCGTCAATACCACCTAGATCAACAAAGGCGCCGTAGTCGGTGAGGTTTTTAACCACACCTTTCAGAGTGATGCCCTCTTCGAGGTTGTTGAGCAGCTCTTCGCGTTCGGAAGAGTTAATCGCTTCCATCACCGCACGACGAGAAACCACAACGTTGTTGCGCTTCTGATCAAGCTTGATAACTTTAAATTCCAGCGGCTTGTCTTCGAGGTGAGAAGTTTCGCGCATCGGGCGAACATCGACCAATGAGCCCGGCAAGAAGGCGCGCAGGCCGTTCAGGTCGACAGTAAAGCCACCCTTCACCTTGCCATTAATAATACCAATAACCACTTCGTCGGCCGCTTGTGCCGCTTCAAGTGCAATCCAGGACTCGGCACGACGTGCCTTCTCGCGAGATAGTTTAGTGGCACCAAAGCCATCTTCTACCGTCTCCAGCGAGACCTGTACTTCGTCGCCAATCGCTACAGCCAATTCGCCGTTGTCATCGAAAAATTCTTCTAAGGCGATAACGCCTTCCGATTTCAAGCCAGCGTGGACGGTTACCCAATCCTTGTCTATATCGATAACAACACCGGTTACTATTGAACCAGGTGCCATTTCAACCGTTAATAAACTCTCTTCAAAAAGTTCAGCAAAGCTTTCGCTCATCCGGGAAATACCTCT